>NZ_JACHBI010000001.1:540239-1247645 GCF_014200235.1 Martinezella paranaensis
CCTCCGGCCTCTCTTTTTTGTATTTTTTTACGATCTTGCCGCCGGCCTTGGGCGTGGTTGCGGCCCCCCCCCCCCCCCCCCCCGGCAATCGTCGCTCATTCCTTCGCCATCCAGCAACGGTACAGAACGTTCCGTATCTCTCAGGTCGGGCAATTCCGCCCGCACGCGCAGCGCAGAACAAGTCCGTCCAAATTTGCGGTATGAAGCAGGACGTCTCTCAATCTCGTCCGCATTCGATTCTCTTTTGTCATTCCGCTGCAATCTTGCTGGCAAATAATCGGCGCTGCCGATTCTCGATCGAATCGGCGACGGCGGAATCATCGACTCGCGATGCCATGTTGAGATGGCGAAGGTGGATTCGCTTGTTCCGCACTGTTGATAGCTATCCCGGCAAATGCCGAAATGGCGAACATCACGTCGCGGCAGCCATGGATTTGCCCTGAATCGGCCATTGTGACGGCCGGGCCTGTCGCCGCGTCCTCATTGAGAATTGGCCTGTAAGTGCCGGTACCGTAAGGGATTTCTTAACAGAATATAAAGAAATGGAGCATCCGCATCGTGGACTTGTGTCCTTTCGGCAACAGGAATTAGGGAAGGCTCACGCAAATCCCCCTTTCCGGTAAGATGTAGATTGCGTGACAGTTCGCGTCTTGTATTTTCAATCTCGGAAGCGAGGGCGATTGATCGTCCACTTCTTGAAACACGAGGATGGGGCAGGGAATGCCTTCGGGTAGTTCTCATTCTCGATTGAAACTTTGACTGGAGGTCAATAATGAACATCAAGAGCCTTCTTCTCGGCTCCGCTGCTGCCCTCGCAGCAGTTTCCGGTGCTCACGCGGCTGACGCTGTTGTTGCCGCTGAGCCGGAGCCGCTCGAATACGTTCGCATCTGCGACGCATACGGTGCAGGCTACTTCTTCATTCCGGGCACCGAAACCTGCCTCAAGATCGGCGGTAAGGTTCGTACGGAAGGTGAATGGTACGACGCTTACAACCCGAACAACGTTCGTGGCACGCTTTGGCATACCCGTGCTGAGCTCAACATCAACACGGCGACCGACACCGAATATGGTCCGCTGAAGACCAACACCATCCTGCGTTGGGATTGGCAGGAAGGCGGCTCCACGAGCACGAACCTTCTCTGGGCATACATCAGCCTCGGCGGCTTCACCGTTGGTAAGACGGACTCCTGGTTCAACCAGTTCACTGGTTACGCTGGCGACGTCATCAACGACGACGTGGTCTATGACGGCCCGTACGAACTCAACCAGATCACCTACAACTACGACGCCGGCAACGGCTTCACGGCTGTGATCTCGTTGGAAGACAGCAACTCTGGCGTTGGCGCACATGGCTCTAACGGCGAAGACAGCTCGGATCACTACGCTCCGGACGTCGTTGCCGGTGCTGGCTACAAGGCTGGTGCATGGTCCTTCAAGGTCGTCGGTGGTTATGACTCCATCGTCGAAGAAGGCGCTATCAAGGCTCGCGTCGATGCTGACTTCGGCGTCTTCTCTGCCTTCTTGATGGGCGGCTGGAACACGGACGGCGACAAGCTGAACAAGTACGCTGGCTCGAACGGTGGCGGCGACGCTGCTGACATCGGCTGGGGCGACTGGGCAGTTTGGGGCGGCGTTGGCGTTCCGATCAACGACAAGCTGAAGTGGAACCTGCAGCTCGCTTACACCGACTCCAAGATCTTCGCCGCTACGACGAACATCAAGTGGAACCCGGTTAAGAACCTGCTCATCGAGCCGGAAGTATCCTACACCAACTGGGATTCGATCAACGAAGACCAGTGGGCTGGTATCCTCCGCTTCGAGCGCACTTTCTAATCTGATTTGACCTCGGTCAAAATCTGATTGTCACATTTGTGACGAAAAGCCCGGCTTTCGAGCCGGGCTTTTTGCATTCTGTGCCCGTCGATCGCGGTTGTTTCGAATACCGGAGAGACGCTGAATATTATTTTCCAACTTTAGAATATGCTAATTAAGTATAGATTTGCAACTTGAGTGTTTTTTGAGAGTAATGCCAAGTAGAGTCCGATTTTAAAACTTGGAAACTATGTGACAGTTTTGCGACGTGATTTTTGTGCAACGCGAAATTCGAAACGAACGTCACATATGATTATAGTTTGTCTCTGATATTGCTCTGAAAAATTCGATCTGTAGGTTCGCAAATCGGAAGCGAGACTTATCGTCTTGGTTCTCCCAGATCAGGGGTCAACTTTGAACACAGGGTGGGGTAGGGCCCGTCGATTTCTCGGCGCGAATTCTCATACCTAATCGATATTTAGAACTGGAGTTATTATGAACATCAAGAGCCTTCTTCTCGGCTCCGCTGCTGCGCTGGCAGCAGTTTCCGGTGCTCATGCAGCCGATGCCGTCGTTGCTGCCGAGCCGGAGCCGCTTGAATACGTTCGCATCTGCGACGCTTATGGCGCTGGCTACTTCTTCATTCCGGGCACCGAAACCTGCCTCAAGATCGGCGGCATGGTCCGTACCGAAGGCGGCTGGTACAACGCCTACAATCCAGGCCCGGGCGGCGACCGCGGCACCTACTGGCACACCCGCGCTCAGCTCAGCGTCGACACCGCAACGGACACCGAATACGGTCCGCTGAAGACCAACACCGTCTACCGTTTCGACTGGAACGACGGCAACGCTACGACCACCAAGCTGCTCTGGGCTAACATCAGCCTCGGCGGTTTCCTGGTTGGTAAGCAGGACTCGCAGTACAACCTGTTCGCAGGTTATGCCGGCGACGTCATCAACGACGACGTGGTCTATGACGGCCCGTACGAACTCAACCAGATCACCTACAACTATGACGCAGGCAACGGCTTCAAGGCTGTCGTCTCGCTCGAAGACTCCAACTCCGGTTCGGATTCGTCTTCCTACGGCGGTGCTTGGGTTCAGTCCAAGGCTGACCACTATGCACCGAACGTTGTTGCCGGTGTTGGCTACAAGGTCGGCGGCTTCGGCTTCAAGGTTGTCGGCGGTTACGACTCGATCGTCGAAGAAGGCGCCATCAAGGCTCGCGTCGACGCCGACTTCGGCGCCTTCACTGCCTTCTTGATGGGCGGCTGGAACACCGACGGCGACAAGCTGAACCAGTACGCTGGTTCGAACCTGAACGCATCTGCTTGCCCGGTTGGCCGTGGCGATCTCTGCGGCTGGGGTGACTGGGCTGTTTGGGGTGGCGTTGGCGTTCCGATCAACGACAAGCTGAAGTGGAACCTCCAGCTCGCTTACACCGACTCGAAGATCTTCGAAGCCACGACGAACCTCAAGTTCAACCCGGTTAAGAACCTGCTCATCGAGCCGGAAGTTACCTACACCAACTTCGATTCTGTGAACCAGGATCAGTGGGCCGGTATCCTCCGCTTCCAGCGCAGCTTCTAATTCGGTTTTCAAAACCGAATTTGACATAGCCTACACTCTGATCCGACCTCCGATCAGAAGGGATTGGCCCGGTTTTCCCAACCGGGCCTTTTCTTTTTCCGCCGGGCATGTCGGTGGTGCTATGCGAGGGCTTAGATGGTTGCGAGAAAATGCCGGATTGCCGCCGGAATATCTGCGAGATGCAGGATGGGGGCATGTCCTTGCCCGACGGCGATCCGTGTCGCCAAGCCCGGATGCCGCCTTGCCATCTCCTGGACGGTCGCTGCCGCCAGCAGTTTCGAATTCTCGCCGCGAATCACCATCAAGGGAATCGTCTGAAACGCTTCGAACTGCGGCCAGAGATCCGGCAGCGGCGCTTCAAGGTCGAGCGACTTCATTTGCGCGGCAATAGCGGGATCGAAATCGGCAAGGACTTTTCCATCGCTGACCGTATAGATCGCCCGCGCCATGTCATGCCAATCGTCTTCCGTCAGCGCTGTGAAAGCACAGCCGTGATTTTCCTTGAGGATTGCGACAGCCTCGTTCCAATCGGTCGGCTTCCTGTCTCGGTTCAGATAGTCGCGGATATTGCCGAGCCCTTCTTTTTCCAAAACGGGACCGATGTCGTTGAGAATGACGGCCTTCAGGATATCGGGATGGCTTGCGGCCAGCAGATGCAGGACGAGACCGCCGCGTGACGTGCCGATGAAGACGGCTTTCGGTATGTCGAGGGCGACGCACGTTGCGAGCACATCCTGGGCCTCGACGGCGAGATTGTAGTGGCTTTTGTCGTCGTCCCAGGCCGACAATCCGCGCCCACGGAAATCGAGCGTAATCACCCTGCGCGGTGCCACCGGATCACGCGATAGAAGCAGCGCCAGATCGTGAAAGTCCCGAGAGTTGCGGGTCAGACCCGGCAGACAAACGATCGGCGGCAGGCTTGAGCTCGACGAATCGCCACCGTAATCGCGTGCGTAGAGCCTTAGCCCGTCCGGCGCCGAAATTGTTCTGCTGACAAAGCCGCTTTCATCGTCATTGCGCATGGATAGCCCTCGTGAATGGCGTTTCACGAGGGATGTAACGCGATTTCATCGTTTTGAACAATCGCGCCTGTGCCGGTGCGGAACTCAGCCGCGTCCGTCGATCAGATCGTGCTCGATATCAGTCTTCTGCCCAAGTCGGGCCTTGTAGACCTGATAATTCTCCATGACGCGCTGGACATAGTTGCGCGTTTCAGGGAAGGGGATGCGCTCGATCCAGTCGACGACATCGTCGATCGATTTGCCGCGCGGATCGCCGTAGCGGTTGACCCACTCCGGAACCTTGTTCGGGCCGGCATTGTAAGCAATGAAGGTCAGAATGTAGGAGCCGCCGAAGGCATCGATCTGCTCGCCAAGATAATGCGCTCCAAGCGTGGCGTTGTAGCCGGCATCCTGCGTCAGCTTGTCAGCGGAATAGGCGATGCCGTGACGGCCGGCGACGGCCTTGGCTGTCTTCGGCAGAAGCTGCAGCAGACCGCGCGCATTGGCGGAGGAGACTGCTGCCGGGTTGAAGGCGCTTTCCTGCCGGGCGATGGCGTAGGCGAGCGCCTTGCCGGAGCCGGAAATATTGGCACTGTCGGGAATGACGCCGATGGGGAAGGCAAGGGCTGCGACATCGACGCCGCGGCCATAGGCGATCTTGCCGACCTGCAAGGAAAGCTGATGATTGCCGGAGCGCTCGGCCTGTGCCGCCAGCATGGCGATTTCACCGGGGCTCTGCAATTGTTTGGCCAGCGCTCGATAAAGGGCGTCAGCCCGCCAGCCATGACCTGCCACTTCGAGATGCGCGATGGCCCGGACGGCTTCGCGCGCTTGGAAGCGCTGCCGGTCTTCTGTCGTTGGCGAGGGGTAGGTGACGTTCAGCGTCCGCCGGCCCAATTTTTCGGCCGCGAGCTGACCATAGAATGTGCTCGGGTAGGAGGCTGCCTTGGCATAAAAATCCGCCGCCCTGCCAGGCCCGCCCGCTTCGGTGGAGCGGCCAAGCCAATACCAGGCGCGCGACATCGAGATCGGGCCGTTCGACACCTGCAGAATCTTGCGGAAATGCGTTGCGGCTGTCGCTCCGTCCTGCATTCCGCGCAGCGCATACCAGCCGGCGTGGAATTCCGCCTCGCCGACATCCTGCGGGCTCTCTGCAACATTGGCGTCGACGACGCGATACGCTGCTTTGAATTCGCCTTGATCCACCAGGCCGCGGCTGACGATGCGCTGTTCATCCCACCATTGGCTGGCATTGACGAGTACGCTGCGGTCGCGCGGCATCTGCATCAGAAGATTGGCGGCATCGTCATATTTGTCCTGGCGACGCAGGTTCTCGACCTGCATGAAGAGATAGGCAGGGTCCTTGCGCCATTGCGGATCGATGGTGGCCAGCAAAGTCCCGGCATTGGCGGAGCGATTGTTGATCGCCGCCCAGGTCTTATAGAGTGATTGCGCCTTGCCGAGATCGCCGAAACGCTTCGCCTGGGCGGTGCGGCCGCGATAAAGCAGATAGTCCATGCGCGCCTTGTGATCGGCAGGCGTCAGAAGGCTGGAGAATTCGGCAAGGATCTTGTCTTCGAAGGGCTTGTCTAGCCCCTCATTGCGCCAGATCCTGCGGATAAGCTTGGCGGCTTGCGCCGATGAACCGCGCGAAACCAGCGCGCGCGACAGGATAACCGCGCCTTCCGGAGTTTCCGGCTGCGTATTGCCAAAGGCGGCAAGCACTTGATCGGCCGGCGGATTTTCAGTGTAAAGCGCGCGTTCGGAATTGCCGCGCAGGCTGGCGAGGCCCGGCCAACCGGCAAGTTCACGCGCCGCTGCGGCGATTTCGCCGGAGGGAACACCGGGCTGGCCGGACGTGGCGATTGCCCAGGTCAGAATGTGGCGATCGAGCGTGCCCTGGCTCATGCTGTTGCGGATGGCGAGCGCCTGCATCGGGTTCTTGCCGGTGAGGGCGTCGAGACCGGCTTTCAGGTCGCCGCTGACGGGAGCAATCGCAGAGCCGCGCGGGATAGATCCGGTATTCAACGGATCCGGCACGGTCATCGCCACATCGGTCGTTTCTTGGGTTGCTGTCTGTTCGCCAGGAAGCTGTGAGGCAAAAGCGCTCCACGCGACCGCCATGCCCATAGCGGTCAAGATCACGACAGGTCTTTTCATCCGGCTACTCACAACAAAAAACAGGCCCCCTCCATTTGCCGAAGTTTATATTAACGAAACCTTAGCGTTGGCCCGAATTTCAATCAATTATGATATCGGAAACTGCCCTTTACCATCGAAAGCGCGCTTGTCGCCGTCAAGTGGGCGCTCTATGGTGCGCGGATTCATAACCATGGATTGCGGCTGAAGCATGAAAGCGGCGCCGCGAGGAGACTTGCATGTTCCAGGGGTCCATTCCCGCACTCGTTACGCCCTTCACTGACGCCGGCAAGGTGGATGAAGCATCCTTCGCTTCCCATGTCGATTGGCAGATCAAAGAGGGCAGCAGCGGGCTCGTTCCCGTCGGCACGACGGGTGAATCGCCGACCCTGTCGCATGATGAGCATAAGCGCGTCGTCGAACTTTGCATCGAGGTGGCTGGCAAGCGCGTGCCGGTCATGGCCGGCGCCGGCTCCAACAATACCCGCGAAGCGATCGAGCTTGCCCTGCATGCCGAGAAGGTCGGCGCCAACGCGGTTCTGGTCGTCACACCCTATTATAATAAGCCGACGCAGAAGGGGCTTTACGCACATTTTTCGGCCATAGCCGAAGCGGTGAAGCTACCGATCTATATCTACAATATTCCCGGCCGTTCGGTCGTCGACATGACGCCTGAGACGATGGGCGCGCTTGCCAAGGCGCATTCCAATATCGTCGGTGTCAAGGATGCAACGGGCAAGATCGAACGCGTTTCCGAACAGCGCATCACCTGCGGCAACGACTTCCGCCAGCTTTCCGGCGAGGATGCGACGGCGCTTGGCTTCAATGCCCATGGCGGCGTCGGCTGTATCTCGGTGACCGCCAATGTCGCGCCGCGCCTCTGTGCCGAATTCCAGGCGGCGACGCTTGCCGGCGACTATGCCAAGGCGCTGGACTATCAGGATCGCCTGATGCCGCTGCATAAGGCGATCTTCATGGAACCGGGCCTCTGCGGTGCGAAATACGGCCTTTCCCGGCTTGGCCGGATGAGCCGCAATGTGCGCTCGCCGCTACTCTCGACACTGGAGCCCGGCACGGAGGCGGCCATCGACGCCGCCATGCGCCATGCCGGCCTGTTGAACTGACGGCACGCCAACGCGCTCATGAAATCCTCTATCGAGACCGCTCTCTTCACAAGGAGGGCGGTCTCGCTTATTTAAGGTTTGAAACCTTATCGCCGGTGGCCGCTGCCGGAATTGATGTACGAAAAAGAAGAAGAACCATGGCACCCAAAGGCAGCCAACGTGTGGTGAAGAAGATTGTCGCGGAAAACCGCAAGGCACGCTTCAACTACGAGATCATCGATACCTACGAGGCAGGGCTCGTGCTGAAAGGCACGGAGGTCAAATCGCTGCGCGAAGGCAAGGCTAATATCGCTGAATCCTATGCCTCCGATGAGGATGGCGAGATCTGGCTGATCAATTCCTATCTGCCGGAATATCTGCAGGCAAACCGCTTCAATCATGAGCCGCGCCGCCGCCGCAAGCTTTTGCTCTCCGGCCGGGAGATCGGCCGGCTGCGTTCAGCCGTCAATCGCGAAGGCATGACGCTGATCCCGCTGAAGATCTATTTCAACGATAGCGGCCGCGCCAAGCTGGAGTTGGCTCTCGCCAAGGGCAAGAAGATCCACGACAAGCGCGAATCCGAGAAGGAACGCGACTGGAACCGGCAGAAGAGCCGGCTGCTCAAGGATAATGGGTGAAATAAGCAAATGCGGAGCTTCATCTCGGCCTTACCGGCGAGATGAAGCTCCGCATTTCTTCGATTACTCGTCGACCTCGACGGCAGGCGCCGGTTCGACCGGGCGCTGCGGGCGCTCGGAGGGGTCGCGGCCGATTTCCGCCTTCAGCGATACCAGATCGATGAAGTGATCGGCCTGACGACGTAGGTCGTCGGCGATCATCGGCGGTTGTGTGGCCATCGTAGAGATGACGGACACTTTGCGGCCGCGGCGCTGCAATGCTTCCACCAGGGTGGTGAAATCGCCGTCTCCGGAAAAGATGACCAGATGATCGACGGTTTCCGACTGTTCCATGGCGTCGATTGCCAGCTCGATGTCCATGTTGCCTTTGATCTTGCGGCGGCCCATGGAGTCGGTGAATTCCTTCGCCGGCTTGGTAATGACCTTGTAGCCGTTGTAGTCAAGCCAATCGATGAGCGGCCGGATCGAGGAATATTCCTGGTCTTCGATAAGTGCGGTGTAGTAATAAGCCCGAAGCAGATATCCGCGCTTCTGGAAGGCCTTCAGCAGCTTGCGATAATCGATATCAAAACCAAGACTTTTCGATGCAGCGTAAAGATTGGCGCCGTCTATAAAAAGTGCAATTTTTTCGCGTGGGTCGAACATCGCTTACATATCCATTGTTACCAAAACGCAATTACTTTTACCCAAAATGCAGTCAAAACAATGACTTGTATGACGCCCAAGAATAATTCGTATTACTTTATGAATTATTCATATATCCGAGATTTAGGGCACGATTTATGATATTCCAAGCAACTGTAGGTTGAATACGTAATTTGTCTAATGAATTTTAGCCCATTGTGGAGGGATTGGCAGCCCTGAAGCAGGAAAAACTTGAATTTGCCATCGTTTGCTTGTATCGGGCGTGCTACTCCGAGACATGATGACGACATCACGACCGCAAAGGACAGGCAATGGCCCGTGTCACAGTAGAAGATTGCATTGATAAAGTAGAGAACCGGTTCGAGCTCGTGCTGCTTGCCAGCCATCGTGCTCGCCTGATTTCGCAGGGTTCCTCGATCACCATCGACCGCGACAACGACAAGAACCCTGTCGTCGCGCTGCGCGAAATCGCCGACGAGACCCTGTCTCCCGATGATCTGAAGGAAGATCTGATCCACTCGCTGCAGAAGCACGTCGAAGTCGATGAGCCCGAGCCCGATCCGGCAAGCCTGCTGGCCGCTGGCGGCACTGCTTCGGCTTCGGGCGACGAGGAAGAAGATCAGCCGGAAGCCGTTACTTTCGACCAGATGTCGGAAGAAGAGCTTCTTGCCGGTATCGAAGGCCTTGTTCCGCCAGAAAAAAGCGACGATTACTGATCGTCACGCTTGATGCTCTAACCAAGAGCGATATGATGAAATAATGCGTGCGCCGGTCGTATGACTGGCGCGCTTTTATTTTGCGGGAGTAGCTTGGGAATGATGCGGCAGTACGAGCTTGTCGAGCGTGTGCAGAAATACAAGCCCGATGCCAATGAAGCGCTTCTCAACAAGGCCTATGTTTATGCGATGCAGAAGCATGGGCAGCAGAAGCGCGCCAGCGGCGATCCCTATATTTCCCATCCTCTCGAAGTTGCCGCCATCCTGACTGACATGCGTCTGGATGAATCGACGATCGCTGTCGCTCTCCTCCACGATACGATTGAAGACACGACCGCGACGCGGGCTGAAATCGACGAACTGTTCGGCGAGGATATCGGCCGGCTAGTCGAAGGTCTGACCAAGATCAAGAAGCTCGACCTCGTCACCAAGAAGGCGAAGCAGGCTGAAAATCTCCGTAAGCTGCTGCTCGCCATTTCCGACGACGTCCGCGTTCTCCTAGTCAAACTGGCCGACCGCCTGCACAATATGCGCACGCTCGACCATATGTCGCCGGAAAAGCGCGCCCGCATTTCCGAAGAGACGATGGATATTTATGCGCCGCTTGCCGGCCGCATGGGTATGCAGGATATGCGTGAAGAGCTGGAGGAGCTTTCCTTCCGCCACATCAATCCGGAGGCGCATGACACGGTCACCAAGCGCCTCGAAGAACTGTCGCGGCGCAACGAAGGCCTGGTGAAGAAGATCGAGACGGAACTGCGCGACCTGCTGGTCGCCAACGGCCTCGCCAATGCCATGGTCAAGGGCAGGCAGAAGAAGCCCTATTCGGTCTTCCGCAAAATGCAGTCGAAGTCGCTTTCCTTCGAACAGCTCTCCGACGTCTATGGTTTCCGCCTGCTTGTCGACGATGTTCCTTCCTGCTATCGCGCACTCGGCATCGTACATACGCGCTGGCGCGTCGTGCCTGGCCGGTTCAAGGATTATATTTCCACGCCGAAGCAGAACGACTACCGTTCGCTGCACACCACCATCGTTGGTCCGTCCAGCCAGCGCATCGAGCTGCAGATCCGCACCAAGCGCATGCATGAGATCGCCGAATTCGGCATCGCTGCCCATACGCTCTATAAGGACGGCACCAACAATAACGGCGACGGTGAGCTGCTGTCGCGCGAAAGCAATGCCTATTCCTGGCTGCGCCATACCATCGAGGCGCTGGCCGAAGGCGACAGCCCCGAAGAATTCCTCGAACACACCAAGCTGGAACTTTTTCAGGATCAGGTCTTCTGCTTCACGCCGAAGGGTAAGCTGATCGCCCTGCCGCGCGGCGCAACGCCGATCGATTTTGCCTATGCCGTGCATACCAATATCGGCGACACCACTGTTGGCGCCAAGATCAACGGTCGCATCATGCCGCTGGTGACGCGTCTGACCAATGGTGACGAAGTCGAGATCATCCGCTCCGGCGTGCAGGTGCCGCCGGCCGCCTGGGAAGAGATTGTCGTGACCGGCAAGGCGCGCGCCGCCATCCGCCGCGCAACCCGGCTTGCCATCCGCAAGCAATATGCCGGCCTCGGCCATCGCATTCTGGAGCGCACCTTCGAGCGCGCCGGCAAGGTCTTTTCGCGGGAAGCGCTGAAGCCGGCGCTGCACCGCCTCGGCCAGAAGGATGTCGAGGACGCGATTGCCGCCGTCGGGCGAGGGGAGATGTCCTCTCTCGATGTGTTGCGTGCCGTCTATCCCGACCATCAGGATGAGCGCGTTACGATCAAGCCCGCCGGCGACGAAGGCTGGTTCAACGTCCGCAGCGCAGCGGGCATGATCTTCAAGATCCCCGGCAAGACCAAGGCCGATCTCGCCGCCAGCGTCGAGGGCGTCGATGCCTTGCCGATCCGCGGTCTCGCGGCGGATGTCGAGGTGCATTTCGCCCCGACCGGCGCCGTTCCCGGCGACCGTATCGTGGGCATCATGGAAAAGGGCAAGGGCATCACCATCTATCCTATCCAGTCGCCGGTCCTGCAGCGTTTCGACGACCAGCCCGAACGCTGGATCGACGTGCGCTGGGATCTGGATGAGGCCAACAAGTCCCGCTTCACCGCGCGCATTCTGATCAATGCGTTGAACGAGCCGGGCACGCTTGCCAAGGTCGCGCAGACGGTCGCCGATATCGACGTCAACATCCGCCTTCTCAACACGGTGCGCGTTGCCGCCGACTTTACCGAGATGGCGCTGGATGTCGAAGTCTGGGATTTGCGCCAGCTCAATCAGCTCCTGGTGCAGCTTAAGGAGCTCGATTGCATCGCCACCGTGAAGCGGCTTTACGAATAATTAGCCTTCCCGGCTTCGATTGCGGCAAATTGCATAGTTTGTGATCATTTTATGGTCAACTTCGCGTGGATTCTGGCGAAGGCATGCGCCATTTGCATGGCTGCCTCTATTTATGAGCTGTGGTAATTAACTTTTGTCATGCCTATCTTCTGGTTATCGAAGAAACGAAACAGAGAAGAGAGAAGACAATGTTTGGTCCGATCAAGAAAATCGCCCGCGCCCTGCGCGTTCCGAGTGCTCAAGAACGTGAAATGGCCTACCTGAATGGCTCGCACGACCGTTTTGATCTTGAATATCGTCAGCGTCAGGTCGATCAGGGCATCTTTCGCCAGCGTTAATCGCTGACAATACTTCCAAAGTGGGAAGGGGCGTGCCTGTTGCCACGCCCTTGGAGCGTCCCGCCGAAAACAGGCAGGATGATTCGCGTCAAATAAAGCCAGAGCGGCCTGTTTCTATTCGTTGAACGTGTGGCACTCTGGAGAGTATATAGGCGCTGCGGTCGGATAATCGACGCATGATATGCTTCGCCGCCCTTGTCATGACGGCCCTCCCTGCACTAGATAAGCCGCATGTTATTTCGCCGCCGAAAACCACTGACCTTGAGTGAAAAATTGCGGGAGCACCTTTGGCCCCGCAAAGGTTTCGTTCGTTCGTTCCAATATTTTGGAAAGCGCTTGGTGCGCCTTGCCGCTTCGCCGCATTCGGTGGCCGCTGGCTTTGCCGCGGGCATCGTCGTGTCCTGGACACCCTTCATCGGCGTGCACGTCATCATGGCGATCATCATCGCCTATGTCATAGGCGGCAACGTGATTGCGGCCGCGCTTGGTTGTCTGGCGGCCGGCAATCCCATCACCTATCCTTTCATCTGGGGCCTCACCTGGGAAATCGGTCATCTGATCCTGGCGCGCGACAGCGGCCAGAGTGGCGGCATCGATTTGCCGGCGCTGTGGCATAAGGGCGATCTCCTGCAGCTTTGGGACCCGATCCTGAAGCCGATGCTGATTGGCGGCATTCCGCCGGCAATCGTCTCCGGCGTCGTCGTCTATGCACTGACCTATTATGGCGTGAAGAGCTTCAAGACCCGCCGCAAGGCCCGGCTGATGGAGCGGGCGCGCGAACGCCTGGCCCTTGCCGAGAACGCATCGAGCGTCTGACGGAACGCGACGTCGCGGCGGCCGGCTGGAGGGCCTTTTCATGATCATCGGCATCGGCAGTGACCTGATCGATATCCGCCGCGTCGAAAAGTCGATCGAACGTTTCGGCACTCGGTTCACCGAGCGCTGTTTCACCGACATCGAGCGCGCCAAATCCGAAGGGCGCAAGAACAAGGCTGCGTCATACGCCAAGCGCTTCGCCGCCAAGGAAGCCTGCTCGAAGGCGCTTGGCACAGGTCTGGCGCAGGGCGTATTCTGGCGCGACATGGGTGTCGTCAACCTGCCGAGCGGCAAGCCAACCATGCATTTGACGGGCGGTGCCGCCAAAAGATTGGCCGCGATGCTGCCGGAAAATCATCGCGCCGCCATTCATTTGACGATAACCGATGATTTTCCTCTCGCTCAGGCCTTCGTGATCATCGAAGCACTGCCGATTGCGGGCTGAATGACGACCGTGTGTCGCTTTTAATACCTGCGCCATTGCCGCCGTGGTATGAAGCGGATAGAGAGTGCCTGAAAGTGAAGTGCGCCGGTGGGGTGCGAAAAAGGAATAAGACTGCGTGTCCGAGAAAGCCGAAAAACAGCAGAATGTCCTGTGGGAAAATATAAAGGTCATCGTACAGGCTCTGGTCCTGGCCATGATCATCCGCACGGTGCTATTTCAACCCTTCACCATTCCGTCCGGCTCGATGATGCCTACGCTTCTTGTTGGCGACTACATCTTCGTCAATAAGTTCGCTTACGGCTATTCGAAATATTCTCTGCCTTTCTCGCCGGATCTGTTCAGTGGCCGTATCTTCGGCAGCGAACCGAAGCGCGGCGATGTGGTGGTCTTCCGCTTCCCGCCGAATCCGGATGTCGACTATATCAAGCGCGTCATCGGTCTGCCGGGTGACCGTATCCAGATGAAGAACGATATCCTCTACATCAACGGCCAGGCCGTCCCGCGTCAGCCGCACGGAACCTTCGCTTCGGATTACAGCCAGGAGCCGGGCGACGATATCCCCGTTTACAGCGAGCGCCTGCCGGATACCGGCAAGGTCTACGACACGCTGGACCTGTCGCAGACGTCGCGTGGTGACAACACGCAGGAATATGTCGTGCCGCCAGGCAACTATTTCATGATGGGCGACAACCGCGACAATTCCGACGACAGCCGTTTCGATGTCGGTTATGTGCCGGCTGAGAACCTGATCGGCCGTGCCAGCGTTATCTTCTTCTCGCTCGGCCACGACACCTCGTTCCGCGAAATCTGGAAATGGCCGACCAACATGCGTTGGGACCGCCTCTTCAAGGTTGTCGAATGACGAAGACGCAGACGCTCCCGCAGGCGGATCGTGTCAGGCTTGAAGCCGTCATAGGCCACGAATTCGCCGAGAAGGGGCGCCTCGACTGGGCGCTGACGCATGCCAGCGCCCGAACGCACAAGGCCGGCAATTACGAGCGGCTGGAATTTCTCGGCGACCGGGTTCTCGGCCTGTGCATCGCCGAGCTCCTTTTTCAGACCTTTGGCACAGCGACCGAGGGCGAGCTCTCGGTGCGCCTCAACCAGCTTGTCAGCGCCGAGACCTGCGCCGAAGTCGCCGACGAAATGCAACTGCATCTCTTCATCCGCACGGGCGCCGATGTGAAGAAGTTGACCGGCAAGCGTATGCTGAACGTGCGTGCCGATGTCGTGGAAAGCCTTATTGCAGCGCTCTATCTCGATGGCGGCCTCGAAGTGGCGCGCAAATTCATTCTGCGCTATTGGGAACGCCGCGCTATTCGTCCGGACGGCGCCAGACGCGACGCCAAGACGGAATTGCAGGAATGGGCGCATGCGAAATTCGGCGTCACACCCGTTTACAGGGTTGATGACCGCAGCGGACCGGATCATGATCCCCGCTTCACGGTAACGGTGGAGGTGGCGGGAACCGCGCCCGAGACCGGTATAGAGCGCTCCAAGCGCGCCGCCGAACAGGTGGCCGCGACACGGATTTTGGAGCGCGAAGGTGTATGGCAGTCCCAGTCTATTCAGAAATGAAAATGACAGCCTAGAAATGACGGAAGAAATGACCAATCAGGAAGATCTGGCCGGCGAAGGTGCGGCTGAAAATATCGGCCCAACCCATTCGGGTTTCGTGGCCCTCATAGGCCCGACCAATGCGGGCAAGTCGACGCTTGTCAACCGGCTCGTCGGCGCCAAAGTGTCGATCGTCAGCCACAAGGTGCAGACGACGCGCGCCATCGTGCGCGGCATCGCCATCCATGACAATGCGCAGATCGTCTTCATGGATACGCCCGGCATCTTCAAGCCGCGCCGGCGCCTTGATCGCGCCATGGTGACGTCAGCCTGGGGCGGCGCCAAGGATGCGGATCTCATCATGCTGCTGATCGACAGCGAGCGGGGAATACGCGGCGATGCCGAAGCCATTCTCGAAGGGCTGAAGGAAGTTTCCCAGCCGAAAATCCTTGTTTTGAACAAGATCGACCGTGTTCGCCGCGAGGACCTGCTGGCGCTTGCCGCCGCCGCCAACGAGAAGATCACCTTCGACCAGACCTTCATGATTTCGGCCGAAAACGGTTCGGGCTGCGACGATGTCATGAACTATCTGGCAAAGACCCTGCCGGAAGGTCCGTGGTATTATCCCGAAGACCAGATTTCGGACCTGCCGATGCGTCAGCTCGCCGCCGAAATAACCCGCGAAAAGCTGTTCCTGCGCCTGCATCAGGAGCTTCCCTATTCCTCGCATGTCGAGACGGAAAAATGGGAAGAGCGCAAGGACGGGTCCGTTCGCATCGAGCAAGTGATCTATGTCGAGCGCGAAAGCCAGAAGAAGATCGCCCTCGGCAAATCAGGCGAGACGATCAAGGCGATTTCGACGGCCTCACGCAAGGAGCTGTCCGAAATTCTCGAACAGCCGGTGCACCTCTTCCTCTTCGTCAAAGTGCGTGAGAATTGGGGCGACGATCCCGAACGCTTCCGCGAAATGGGACTTGAGTTTCCGCGCTGACGGAACGATTTCCCGTTGAGTGGCTTACCTCACGACAGCCATCGGAAAGATCGCCTCAACCGGCGCGATCCAAGGGGCGTGAATGGTCAAGACCACGACGACGCACAAAGAGAAAACGCCGTGCCAGCTCTGTCCGCTGCGGCGTTTGCCGCATTTCCGCGAATTCAGTCGTGAGGAACTGGGTTTCGTCGCGGATTTCAAGAAGGGTGAACTCGTCGTCGATCCCGGTGCGACGATCTTCCTGGAGGGCGCCCACAGTGCTCATCTCTTCACGATTCTGTCCGGCTGGGGCTTTCGCTATAAAACCCTCGAGGACGGGCGCCGGCAGATTCTCAACTATGTGATGCCCGGCGACCTCATCGGCCTGCAGGGCTCGATCATGGGCGAGATGCAGCATTCGACCGAGGCTTTGTCGCCGGTCTCGCTCTGTGTTTTCGAGCGTGCGGAATTGATGGCGCTCTATAACAAGCATCCGTCGCTCGCCTTCGATCTCACCTGGATCGCTGCGCGGGAAGAACGTATTTTGGACGAACATCTCTTAAGCATCGGTCGCCGGTCCGCGCTGGAAAGAGCCGCTTATCTGCTCGCCTATCTGCATCAACGGGCCGGTGCCCTGCATCTCTTCGATGGCAGCAAGGGCATTCCGATCACGCAGCAGCACATTGCCGACACGCTTGGCCTCTCCATCGTTCATACGAACAAAACATTGAAAAAACTGTCGGAACGCGGAATGATCCGCTGGCAGGAGCGCGGCTGCGACGTGCTGAACGGTAAAGGACTCGCCGCTCTCGCCAAATGGGACGGCTTGGATTCGGGCAGGCGGCCGTTCATCTGAGACGGCGGCATTGATGTGGCTGCCACATGTCATTTTTAAATGTTCATGGCCGGTGTATCAGCATAGACTACATTTTCGTCACTTTTCGACCAGTTTCACCTTTTACTAACCGCGGCGGCAAAAGCGATTGGAGCACGTTGACGAGCCCATAGTCCCGCGAGACAAAAAGTGCGAAGCGGGTCAGGGCAAGGTCATGTCACATGAGATCTAGCCAACACGGATGGGGGAATACCATTCATTCAACACGGGCCGATGATCGGCGCCGGAGGGATAGATGTGGGAATGTTTACGGGGCACGGCGCCGCTTGGCGCAGGCATGCGGGGATGGCGCTGATATGACGGTTCAGCGCGTTCTCATTTTGGAAGACAATCTGATCATTGCCATGGAGGCGGAGGAAATCCTGCGTCTCATCGGGGTCAAGGAGGTGGAAATCGCCTCGAACCTCGAGCAGGCGGTGAACGCAATTCATACGGAGCGTTATGATTTTGCGATGCTGGACGTCAATCTGGGGGAGTCGATGAGTTTCGGCTTTGCCCGGTTGCTGGTAGAGCGCGGCATCGCCTTCGGTTTCGTCAGCGGCTATCCTGATACGCTCGATTTCCCGCCGGACATGCGGCATGTGCCGTTGCTCAACAAGCCTTTCGACGAGGCCGCTATGTGGGCATTCGTCGACAGGCTGGCATCGGTGGACGACCCATCAAGCAGCCAGCCCTAAAGTCTGTCGCGCCAAAGTGTGTAGCGATTTTGCGATCGCGGCGCGCTCTCGCTGATCGTCTGACATGTGACAGCGCCTGCCGTTTGTCCTAAACTCGAATCACGACATTCTGTGGGACGAACCGGCCGATGCAGTGGCAGGATCAGGCGATCATCTTGGGCGTCAAACGCCTCGGCGAGACCAGTGTCATTGCCGAGGTGATGACGCGTGATCGTGGCCGGCATATGGGATTGGTGCGCTCCGGCCGGTCACGCGCCATGCAGCCGGTGCTACAGGCGGGCAATCTGGTCGAAGTGACCTGGCGGGCGCGGCTGCACGAGCATCTCGGCGAGTTCCGCATGGAGCCGGTACGGTTGCGGGCGGCGCGGCTGATGGAGACGGCGACCGCCGTCTATGGCGTGCAGGCCATGGGCGCAGTGCTCCGCCTGCTGCCTGAGCGCGACCCGCATCCACATCTCTATGATGCGCTGAACGTCATTCTCGAAAACCTGCAGAACCCCATGGACGCCGGTGAACTTTTCGTCCGCTTCGAGTTGGCGGTGCTCAACGATCTCGGTTTCGGCCTTGATCTGACCGAGTGTGCGGCGACGGGCGTGCGCGACGATCTCGCCTTTGTGTCGCCGAAAACCGGGCGTGCCGTTTGCCGTGCCGCCGGTCTGCCCTGGGCCGACAAGATGCTGGCGCTGCCGCCGTTCCTTGCCGCCGGCGCCGTCGAGGCGGCGGATGGGGAAAGCCTCGCTGCTGCCTTCCGCTTGACCGGCTTTTTCCTGCATCGCCATGTCTACGAACCGCGCGGCATAGAGATCGCAGCCGCGCGCGACGGTTTCATCCAGGCCGCGTTGAAAGCGCTGAATGCGGCCACCTTGGAAGCGCCGCAGGAGCGGCCGACCATAGCCGCAAAAAGATAGAGCATGATCCCGACCGCGCGCGGATGGGATCATGCTCAAAATATGATTCGGAGCTGAAAGAGCGATCGCTTCAAATAGCCATGTTCGATGCTGCCGACATCACCTCTCTTGGGGCGGGGACGCCGAACATATGACGGCCGGCCTCTTCGACTTCCGTGAAGCACCAGCGGATGACGCCATCCCGATCAAGCAGGAATTCGCCGACAAGCTGGCCTTCACCGGTGGCGATCATCCGCTTGTCATCCTCGGTGACTTCATAGCCGTCCGCCTTGTCGAGGTATTCCATCGCGGCGATCGGATTCATAGGTTCTGGGAGCTCGCCCGGCATATCGATGCGCATCGACATCACCGCATCCATGCTGACCTTGTGCGGCCAGTTATTCTCGGCTTCGGTGAACTGAATATTCGGCAGGCCGAAGGCCTTGTGCGATACCCGCTCCGGATCGGAGGCGGCCAGCAGATTGGGAAGCGGATGATATCGGAAGTAGAGGCGGGCGCGGTCGATCGGCGTATTAACGACGGTCAGGCTGTCGATGCCCTTTTCCTGCAACGCATCGGTGAGTTCGGCCATGGCGGCGATCTGCCGGCGACAGAAGGGGCAATGCAGTCCGCGGAACAGCCCGACAAACACCGGTCTCTGGCCGCGAAAGTCGTCGATGGCGATCTTGCCCTGGCGGGTGATCGCATCCAGCACGACATTCGGTGCGCGATCTCCAGGCTGCAATGGTCTTTCGGCGTGGTTCTCCTGCATCTTCATTCCTCCCTCTATATGCTTGAATAGATTCTCCCACTGGTTTTCCGGCGATCGTCACGATAGGGACGGTCAGTCGAGAAACGGCAATACGACGAGTGTGCCCGGATCGAGGTTGTGGCGTGTGCACACATCCTGTGCCAGCGTGAAATACCGTTCCGCCTCATCCATGTCATCATGTTCAAGGCTCAGCGTCGCCAAGCCATCATAGCACGGAAAGAGCAGTTGCGGCTCGTCAATTTCCTTAGCTACCTCAAGGGCTTCCTCGTAATACTTACGGGCTAGCTTCGGCTGCCCGTGGCATTGATGAATCTGCGCGAGGACGATCAAGGGCACGGAGAGATGGTCGCGCTGATCGAGCGCGCGGTCGATTTCCACCGCCTTCTCCGCTGCCGGCACACCCTCGGCGGCGCAGCGGTCGGTAAAGGTGCAGCAGGAAACGGCGAGGTTGGCAAGAAGGCGCGCCTGGAAGCCGAGATCGCCGATGCGGGTCGCCACTTCCAGCCCGCGCCGGCAGACCTTGATGGCGTTGGCCGGATCGACAATCGTGTAAAGCACACCGAGATTGGAGTAGGCGCGACAGGCGGCACTTTGCAGATCGGCCTTTTCGGCAACAGTGAGGCTGCGCTCCACTTCCTGCACGGCATCGCGACGGCGGCCGAGCCGCGCAAGTGCTGCGCCTTTAGTGTTCAGCGCCTCCGCCATCGCGCGCGCTGCCTCTCGTCCGGCCTCGGTCGTTCCGTCGATGGGCAGCGTTTGCAGCCGTTGCAGGGCCTGCGTCGCCCATTCTGCGGCGGCGGCCTGGTCGCCCATGCGGAAGGCCAGATGGCCGCGCTCCTGCAGGAGATGTGCATGCTCGACCGGCGCATCGATCGTCGCGATCATGGCTTCGGCTTCAGCACAATGCGCCTCGGCCTGATCGCGGCGCCCCGCTTCGTGGTGCAGTCGGCCGATCTTGCGCAATATCCTCGCCGCCGCGATCCGATCGTCTCCGGTGCGATGCATCGCCAGCGCTCGCTGATAATGATTCAAGGCGGCGTCGCGGTGACCGGCCGGGCCGCAGAGATCGGCAAGACGCTCCAGGAGCGCCAATTGCTCCGGCGCCACCCCAGGCTCGTTCGCGAAGGCGGCAAGCGCCTGGCGGTAGAGGCGCATCGCGTCATCATTGGCGTAGGTCTTGCGTGCCAGATCGCCGGCGGCCATCAGATAGCTGGCCCCCTTCGCCTTCTCTGTGGTGAGGCTGAAGTGATGGCCGAGCTGGGCCAGATGCTCGGGCCGGTCGGGTGCTGCGCCATATTGGCGTTCCAGAACCCCGCCGATCCGGCGATGAAGCTCCATGCGCCGTTGCTGCAGGAGATTATGGTAGATGACGTCGTGCAGCAGGGACTGGCTGAAACGATAGGTGGGAGAAGCACCGGCATCAGGCCCGCGCAATTCCTCGATGATGTTGGCATCGCAGAGATAATCCAACCCGGCATCGATGGCAGCCGGATCGCTGGCGACGGTGCGGAGCAGGGCGGTGTCGAACTTCGGGCCGACCACCGCCGCCTCCTGCGCCAACCGTCTGATTTCCTGCGGCAGGCGATCGACGCGGGCAAGCAAGAGGGCCTGCAGATTGACCGGAATATCGACATCCGTATCTTCCGCCGCCACTTGCCAGCGCTGACCGTCATTGTGCAGCCTGCCCATATCGATCAATCCGCGAAGAATCTCTTCGATGAAGAGCGGATTGCCGCCGGCGCGCTCAAGGATGCGCTTGCGCATCGCGACCGGCAGCTTGGCATGACTTTCCCCGAAGAAAGCGGCGAGCAGCTTCTGCCCGTCGGCTGCGTTGAGCGGGCCAAGACGTTGTACGGTGACGCTGACGCGATTGGAATCGAGCGGGTCGATCTGCGATGTCGGCCGGTAGATCGCAAGCAGCATCAGCCGGCTGCGTTCCAGCCGATCCATCATGAAGCGAAGCACTTCCAGCGAGGCGGCGTCGGCCCAATGTAGATCCTCGATCACAAGCAGCAGGGGACCCTGCGCCAGCCGCCGCTCGAAGACGGTGCGGACCGCATAGAAGATCTGCCGCCGCAACTGTTCCGGCTCGATATGCCGCAGCGCTCCGCTGAGGTCGCCGAGGCCGAGGACGTGCAGAAAGAGCGGCAAAAGCCCGTCAATATCCTCCTGCGTGAGATCGAGTGCGCGAAATCCCGTCGCCAGCAATTGTCGTGTCCTGTCGAGATCGTCCCGCTCGCCGATGCCGTAGGCGCTGCGCACGACCGCGGCAAGCGTGCCGTAGGACTGTTCGCCGAGGGGGGAGCAAGTCGCCTTGCGAATGGCGAGGCCCTGGTAGCGAGCTGCATTGCCGGCTATGCCGATGAATTCATTGACAAGCCGCGACTTGCCGATACCCGCCTCGCCGATAAGGCGGACAAGCTGTGCCGCACCGCCACAGGCAAGGTCGAGGCAGGTCAGCAGCCGCGACAATTCCGTATCCCGTCCGATCATCGGCGCCTGAAGGCCAAAACTCTCGAGCCCGCGCGCCGTATGCGGCGCTTCCAGTGGTCCCGTCAGCCGATGGACAAGCACATTGCCGCTTTTGCCGCGCAAGGCTTGGGCGCCGAGGCTGTCGAAGGCGAAGGCATGGCGGGTGAGGCGGTAGGTTAGCGGCCCGACGAGGATATCGTTTTCGCCCGCCATGGATTGCAGACGTTGGGCGGTATTCACCGTGTCGCCTGTCACGGAATAGGATTTGGTGCTGACGGCGCCGAACCCGCCGGTGACGACGGGGCCGCTATTGATGCCGATATGCAGGCGCAACGGCACGCCGGCGCGCGCTTGCCAGCGCTCGCCGACCTGCGTTGCCCGATCGATCATGTTGAGCGCGGCATTGAGCGCCCGCACCGGATCGTCTTCATGAGCGACCGGCGCACCGAACAGCGCCAGCAGCGCATCGCCGACGAATTTGTCCACGAAGCCGCCATAGGCCTCAACTGCCTGGGTCATCTCTTCGAACAATTCGTTCTGCAGCACCCGCATGACTTCGGGGTCGATCTGCTCGCTCAGCGTCGTGAAGCCGCAGAGATCCGCAAAAAGCACGGTCACCGGCCGCCGGTCGGCATCGTCCTCGGATTTTGCCGGTGCAGCCTCGATGGTCGGCTTGGCTGCGGGTGGGGCTTTGTCGGAAATCGCGCCGCCGCATCTGGGGCAGAAGGCAAAATCAGGCTGGCAGGGATAGCCGCAGGCAGCGCAGGAGATAGGCTGCTTTGCGCCGCATCGCGGACAGAACGCAAAGCCGCTTTGAATATCGAAACCGCAGCCGGCGCACTCCATCGGACGCACCTCGTCAAACCCCGTGCGCCACGGCCGGTTCAGCCGCAACCGACGGGTTCAAAATGAGCGATCAGCATGCGCCTGCTACCTTGGGTCCGCAAGCTAAACAAACGGTGGAACGACTATCGCCGCTTGAATGCCCAGCCCTCCGGCCGCTCCTCGATCACAGTCACCGTATCGCCGATCTTTACCGAGCCTTCGCCGCGCGGCACGGCGTTCCAGCCGAAGAGCGGGCCGGGGACGCGGCGGTCGGCGGACATGCGGACGCGGCCCATGGCAGGCATGGGGTTCGGTACCTCGCGCGAACCGGTCTTCTGGTCCTGCGTCGTCATGATGCAACGGGCGCATGGCTTGACGAGATCGAGGCGAATGCCGCCGATCTCGATCGCCGCCCAGCGGTCCTCCGGCCATTCTTCATCGCAGTCGATAACGATGTTGGGGCGAAAGCGCTCCATGCCGACCGAACCTTCGCCATGGGCGGCAAGATCGGCATTGAGCGCCTTCAGCGAGCCGGTGGTGGTGATCAGGATCTGGTATCCGTCGGTAAAGGTGACCGGCGTGTCACTGCCGGCCCATTCCGGATTGGCGACGCGCTTCGCAAGCCTGTCAAAGAAGACCATCTTGACGTCGCGACCGAGCGAGGCGGACAGCGCGTTGTTTGTCTCCTCATCGGCGACGGAAGCGTTGACCGTCGATTTCCAGACGACGACATCCATGCGGTGGTCCGGGTGCGGCGGTGGCACGATGATGTCGGCCTTGCCCTCCATTTTCAGGCGCAGATAGGAAGGACCGGGCTGGATGTCGATGCGGGCAAGATCCTGCATTTCGCGTTGCGTGATGAAATGGCCTGATGGTTCGACCAGCATGGCGCGACGATCGCCGATCAGGCCGAAGGCGTCGATCGTGGCGGATGGAATGGCAATGCCGCGCGCGCTCTTGAGCGGATAGATGAAGAGATCGCTGACCTGCATGAATAGCCCTCAGATTTCGTCGATGAACATTGCCAGGATCGTCTTCAACCGATCATGCCGCTCGCCGGCAAATTTCCGGCCGGTTTCGGTCTGGAACCCGTCCGCCAGTTTGAACAGCTTTGTCTCGAAATGGTCAATGGCGAAGCGCTTGTCGTCGAGCGGCCGCTCGGTGGCAAGCGGGTCGAATGGATCGTAGAGGCCGGAGCCCAGGCGGCCCGCAATATAGAAACAACGGGCAGCGCCGACCATGCCGATCGCATCCAGCCGGTCGGCATCCTGCAGCATTTTCGCCTCCAGCGTTTCCGGCGGAATATTGGCGGAGAAGCTGTGCGTGATGATGGCGTGCGCTACGGCGGCGATATCTTCGCCAGCCCATCCAAGCTCCCTCAGGATGCCGGAAGCCTTTTCGGCCGCCAGCCTCGATGCCTGGGCGCGATGCGGCGAATTCTTCTCCACCGCGACGCAGTCATGCAGCAATACCGCGGCGGCGAGGATGCGGGCATCGCCGCCTTCTTCAGCCTGGATGGACATGGCATTCTTGAAGACCCGCAGGATGTGGGCGACGTCGTGCGAGCCGTCGTCGCCATCAGCCGCATGTGGAATGAGCTGCGCAGCCAGCGTTTCGAACGGGGCGAACGCCCGCGCCATACTGTTGATATCCATCTTCGGCCCCATGTCGGAATGATCTGTCGGAATGATCTCGTGCGTTCCTACCGAGCACAGAGATTCGCCGCAATCATTCCGTCGCTTTCTTGCCGGTCAGGACCTTTTGGTAGAACAGGCCGATGCCGATCAGCACCGCGCCGAGGCCGATGAAGGATAGCGCCCGCAGGAAGCCTTCGAGGTTTGACATGTCGATCAGAAAGACCTTCACGACAGCGACGAACACCAGCGCGGCCGAAGCGATACGCAGGCTGCGAGCTTCGAGACGCGCTCCTAGCCAAAGAAGGGCGATGCCGATCAGCAGCCAGACGACGGAATAGGAATAGACTTCCCCCTGGATGAAACCGTTCCAGAACGGGATGTATTCGCCCTGCCAGAAGCGGCGCACCGACAGCGTCGCCCAGGCAAAGGCCATAACCGCGCCGGCGACGGCCAACATCGTCACATAGGGCAGGGGCCGCTTGCCTCGGGCATAAGCCGCCAAGCCGCCATAGGCGATCGCCGGCAGAAGATAGCCGAGCAGCAGCAGATTGAAGAAAGGAATCCGACCCGTGCTTTCACCTGTCATGAACGGATTGAGCCCGATCAGATGCAGCGTCAGGATCAAAGTAACAGAGAGGACGCCGAGCGCCATTCCGCCATAACGGAAGACGAGGCTCGATGCGCTGAGATCAAGCGCCATCAGCGTCGCGGAGGCGCCAATTGCCAGCAATGTGTAGATCGATTGTTCGCCGAGCGTCGGAACGTTTGCATTCAAGACGCCGCCGTTCATCGCATGGCGCACCAGGATGGCGATGGTCAGCAACACCAGGAAGCTCGCAAGCGCCTGCAGAGCATTGCGCAGCCTGAGGTCTGGCGAATGGCGAACCTCGAAGGCAGCCCAGACGGCGAGCACCGCCGGGATACCGTAACCGGCAAGCAGCATATTGAATATCGGTGTCGTGCCGAGCTCGCCCGGATCGACGATGGTCGGTTGCCAGGCAATGCGCCCGAGGGTGATGATCAGCGCCGCGACCATCGTCCATGGCAGGACTGGCCAGGAGCGGGCGCGCCCGGCGAGCAGAAAGGCCATGCCAAGCACGGGCAGCAGCATCGTTGGAATAGCGTCATGAGCAAGCGTATGCAGGGCGAAGACCAAGGCCGCGAAGGAACCTGCCGCCAAAACATTGGTCGGCAAGGCCATGTTTTCCGCGGATCGGCGATACTGCAATTCGGCGAGTGTTATCAGGGCGATAGCAAGCACGATGCCATAGAGCCCATGCAGCGAGTCACGCGTCCAGTTGCCGAAGGTGACATAGCTGATCACGGCGATCGTCAGCGGCGTGGCAACCATGATGACGCTCCACAGAGCCGCAAAGGGCTTCTCGCTTTCGCCAAAACGCTTGAGAAAGAAGAAGCCGACGATGACGAAAACCGCGCCGAGGCCGAGACCGTCATAGACGACAAGGTGGGACAAGGCCGGAACGATCTGCGCTACATTCAGCTCCGCACCGATCTCCGGCTGCATCAGAGCGAGGAACATGCCAAAGCCGGCGGCGAGGGCCGACAGAATTGCAGCCCAGGCCGCATGCACACGGCTGGCCCCGAAGGCGGCAATAGTTGCAACAATTGCCGCAAAGTGGAAGGACGCGTCCGGCAGCGGGTAGGCGTACAAAAGGCTGTAAGCCAGGAGAGACAGAGCCACCACGGCGCTGCCTACGGATGCCGTCAGCGTCATTCCAAGCGGCGCGCGCGCCAGGAATGTTGCCCAATGGCTGGCCGGTGATAAGGCCGGGCGTTCTTCGATCTCGTCCGACCGGACAGTGCTTTCCTCACTCGTTGCGGTGACTTCATAGCGTCCCGGCCAAATGAAAATCGTGCCGGCCATCATTGCCAGCATGGTCAGGGTAACCGGCGCCAAGTCGACCACTTCGCTGTTGAAGATGTAAAGCAGCGGCCAGATGCTGAGTAGGGCATTGGCAAAGGAGGGTACGGTGTGCCAGCGGCGCAGCCGCGAGGCGGCGATGGTGGCGAGCCAGGTGAAGACGAGATAGCCGAAGAACGTCCAGGGATTCGGCGCCGCTGGCGCGACGAGCACCGGCGTGATCATGGAAGCCAGGAGCCCGAGACCTGCAAGCGCTTGCCCATGCAGCAGCGACAGGCCAAGCGTGGCGAGCGAAATCAGCCCCAGGAGGACGAAGGCGGTGGCCGGTCCGATGAAGCCGTAAATGCCGTGGGCGGCATAGGTTGAGCCGAACAGCGCGACGACGCCCGCCGCCGTCAGCACGCCAGGGATCATCGCGTTCTGGAAGGTGTTGGCCAGCACAGGTTCGGAGCGGCGCCGGATAATTTCGCCGGCAGCGACGAGCACCAAGCCGAAGATCGCGGCAAGCACCAGCCGCACGGCGGGGCTGAGCAGACCGCTTTCGATCGAATACTTGACCAGGAAGATGCCGCCGAGCGCCAGAGCAATGCCGCCCACCCAGACAGCCCAACGGGCGCCGATGGTGCTCTCCAGGCTTTCATCCTCCCGGGCAAGGGCTGGGGCGACTACATCCTCGGTTGCTTCCAGGCTGCCGCGTGCAGCGAGAGCAGTATCTTCCTCTTCCACCGCAGGTTCTGCGACTGTTTCAACGGATGATTCCGTTGCGCTTTCGGAGGGCTGAATGGCTTCTTCAGTAGGCTCTGCCGCTGTTGCTGATTCGCGCACACCAACCGCCAGCACTTGGCCGGCAAGCGCGTTTTGCAGCTCCAGAACGCGGCTTTCCAGCCGTTGTAGCCTTTGGTTGTAGCTGCGCAGGATCAAAATGCCCACGACCACAATCACGATCAGCAGCAGTTCCGTCATGTCCCCTCCATGGGCTTCTGTCGCCACATTATACGAAATGAGCAGGACAGGAAGGGTAAGGCGGTCGATTTCCTCTATGATTCCAGGCGATTACCCGAGGAGAAGTGGCACGCGCTGCACCGCCCACCTTCATCATTCTATTAGAAAATTAGGATTCATAACTCGCAAACTATTGTTAATACCCATTAACAATTCGTCTTTACCCGCGCGGCAAATCAGCCTATCAACGCCAATAGTTAACCAGAACGTATTGCGTACAAACGACGTCGCATGAGGCGGCTCCTGACCCTAGGAGGTTTGTATGTCCCATGTATCTTCCATATCCAACAGTACCTATCCTTATCGCGGTACGCTTTCGCGGCTCGATGCGAATGGCGACGGTGTTTTGAGCCAGGAAGAGCGCGAAGCCGACGAGCGCCCGGGTATTCTCGAAACCGATGCAGTCGATAGCGGTAGCGCGAATGGCGCAATGGGCAGCCTGATGGCAAAGCTCATGCAAATGCCCACCGGTGGCGTGATGACGGGCGAAATGTCTCAGGCCAGCAGTGCTTTCGACCTCGGTACGCTGACGCCGATGGATGCCTATAACAGCACTTACGGCCAATACGACACGGATAGCATGGCCGCCTGAGCGGCCGTCTTTCCCAAATTATCGCAACGGCCCGCTGGACAATGGCGGGTTGTTTTGCGGTTTGGGCCTGCTCATTTCTCTCTTCGCGGGAACACCCGACCCTGTGATGCGTTGCATTCACGACTCAAACGGGAGGAATGCTCCATGAGATCTATCCTTATTGCTGCGGCTCTGACCTTGGTGGCGGCTCTGCCTGCGACCGCGCAGGACAAGCAGACGGCAATTGCCAATTTTGTCGGCCTCGACGGCAAGCAGGCGGGACGGGCGGTCCTGACTGAGGGGAAGGCGGGCGTTATGATCGAACTCGACGTTTCCGGTCTGCCGGCCAATCGCTGGGTTGCCTTCCATATCCATGAGAACAATCATTGCGACCATACGCACGGGTTCGAATCGGCCGGCGGTCATTTCAATCCTACCAATGCCGAGCACGGCTTGCTTGCGGCTAATGGCCCGCATGCCGGCGATATGCCCAACCAATATGTCGACCAGGACGGCAAGCTCAGGGCGCAAGTCTTCAATGGCATGGTGTTGCTGGACGGCAAAAGCGGCATTCGCGGCCGAACGCTGATGATCCATGCGGAGTCGGATGATTACCGCAGCCAACCCGTTGGCGGTGCTGGTAAACGGCTGGCTTGCGCGGTCATCGAATAACCTTGCACAGAGGTGATTCGCCCATTCGTCGGGAACTTTGCCAAGCAGCGGTTGTCCCTCGTTCGCAGAGGCTCATCGCCAATATGATTCGCGGCCTGTCAATTGGGGTTAATAGTCAATTGACAACTATCTTTGACCGTCTTCGAAAATCGGCTATCCCAATTGCCATTTCAACGAGCGTACTGCGTCTCACCGAAAACGCCCGACGGCGTTTACTCCAGGAGATTTGGATGAGTGGTATTTCTTCAGTTGGAAGCAGCATGAGCGCTGCCTCGTACAGTCCCCTTGATAAAAATCATGACGGCGTTGTGGACGCTCAGGAACTGCAGGAAGCAGCGCAATCCGGTCTTCTGTCTGCAAGCGTTCTTGCCGACGAAAGCAGTGACGACAGCAGCGATTCGAGCGCTACGGATGCCTTCTCGGGCAATCTGGCGTCCATGCTGCTGCAGATGCAGCAGAGCAACGGTAGCGGTGGTCAGACCGCTACGAATTCGTCCACCGCCGGCACATCGTCTACGGGACAAACTTCCAGCGGCACGAGCGACAGCACTACCACCGGCAGCAATTCCAATGAGAACGCGTTGGAAGTCTTCATCCGCGAGATGGAGGCCTCGATGAATGCCTACCAGAATACCTACGGTCAATACGCTCCTGATTCGTCCGACAGCGTTGCCGCTTGATCGGCCGTTTCGCAAGGACTGCAAATGGACGGAGATTGCGCGAGCGCAGTCTCCGTTTTCATCTGACGCCGATGTCCGGCGACAGCGACAGGACGAAGGGCGCATTGCCGTCCGCATCCGCACCACGGCCGATCGCCTTGACGGCGTCGACGAGCCGGCCTTTGCGGTCAAGCATCTGGTCGCCGATCATAATCAGCCGTGTATTCGGCGTCGCATAGGGCGAGGCGGTGCGCAGGAGATGGACAAGCGCCAGATCGTCCGTTTCGGGATGGACGGCAAGCGCAGCGATCAGCGCCGCCGCCGGGGATCGTGACACGCCCATCCAGCAATGAATCAGCAGCGGCGCGGTGCGGTCCCAGCTTCTGGCGAAATCGATGATGTCGTGGACATGCGTCTCCTGCGGAGCGACGAGATCGCCGGTGCCGGCAAAGCTGATGTCGTTCATGCCAAGCAGCAGATGCCGTTCCGCCTTGATCACGGCCGGCCGGTGAAACGTTTGTTCCTTTGCCATCAGGCTGATCATTTCGGATGCGCCGTGACGAACGGCCATTTCTGCGATGCGTGCCAGCGGCGATACGACGATCGTGGTCATGCGTCGGCTCTCACGGCGGTGCGTTCGGCCTCGATCGCCTCGAAGCGCGCCAGGAAAAGCCGCTGCGCTTCGACCGCCGGCATCGGCTCGATCGGCAACATCTCACGCGTGATGCTGCGCGGTTGGCCGAAGAATTTGCGCGCTTCCTGCGGGGTGAAACCGGCAAGCAATGTCGCTTCGAAATAAGCGGAAACCGTATCGGCCTTCTTGATCTTATCCTTCAGCTCCGGGCTGCAATGCGGCGGCAGAGCAAAACGCCTGTAGATGGCGGCCTCCAGGCGCTTCTCCACCACCTTATAGTCCCCGCCGACCACGGATTTGAACGGCGAGATCATGTCGCCGATGACATATTCGGGGGCATCGTGCAGCAGCGCCGCCAACATCTCGTCCGGCGTCGCTCGATTGAGATGGCGGAAGATCGTCTCCACCACGAGACTGTGTTGCGCCACCGAAAAGGCATGATCCCCGGAGGTCTGCCCGTTCCAGCGTGCCACGCGGGCAAGCCCATGGGCGATATCGCTGATCTCGACGTCGAGCGGCGAGGGGTCGAGCAGATCCAGCCTGCGGCCGGACAGCATGCGCTGCCAGGCGCGCGCGGTATTGCCGGCTGTCATGCCGAAGCCTCATCGGTCTGCGTGGGGAAGGAGAGGCCGGACCACGGCGGTAACGTGAGCGAAACTTCGCGATCCGCCGCCAGGATCGGCGTGCCGGCCGCCATAGCTTCACCGGCGCGGTCGATGCGGACGATGGCGAGGCCCTTGGCGCCATCAATGGAACCAAGTGTGCCGATCGGCTTGCCGCTGGCGGTCAATTCGGTACCAGTGGCTGGCAGATCGGCACCACCGGACACGATGACGACCCGCCGCCTTGCGGTGCCGCGATGTTGCATGCGGGAAACCACTTCCTGCCCGACATAGCAGCCCTTGCGGAAGCCGAGGCCGCCGTTGATATCCATCATCACATCATGCGGAAAAGCGTCCTGCAGGGCGAAATCCGGGCCGGAAACGGCGATGCCATTGGCAATGCGCAGCGTCCTATGGAGCGTCTCGGCGTCGTCGCCGTGCTGGCCGGGAGTGCGCGTCAGCGTGATCCCTGCCTTGGCGAAACGGCTATCCCTATGGCTTTCGGCCGTATTCTCGTCCCAGGCGACGGTGACGCCTTCGGTGTCGATCGCAGCGAAATCGACCGGTGCGCGCAGCCGGTACATGGTGAGCCGCTTCAAAAGGCCGTCTCGCTGTTCCGCGTCGGTCTCCAGCAGAAAGCCCGGACCATCCCGCCAGATCATGAAGTCGAACAGGATCTTGCCTTGCGGCGTCAGCAGTGCGCCGGGACGAGCCTCGTCCGTGCCGAGCGAGGCGAGATCGGTAGTGATGAGATTGTGCAGAAAAGACTCGGCATCCGCGCCGGTGACGCGGAGAAAGGAGCGATCTCTGAGGAATACGGCTGGCATTGTGGACCCGCTAATTTGCCCTGTCGCTCAGAGGTAAGGCCTCTGGTCGGGAACCGCAAGTTCTGCGTCCGGATCATTCGCCCGAAGTAAAGAATTTCCATCTACCATCGGGCGTGATGCCGACGCGGTAGAAATTATAGCCGCCGAATTCCAGCATGTCGGAGTAATCGCCGGCGGTGACGATGCGCATCAGATCGACCTTCTCAGGCGCGGTCAGGGACTTGATGTCTTTTTCGGCGAAATAGGGCCAGACATACATTTCATCCGGTGTGCCCTGGCCGGTATGGGCAAAACCGGTCGACATGATGTCGAGCAGAATGGAGAGGATCTCGATGCCGTCGGGGTCGCCGGAAAGGTCATGCAGCGTCTTGATCGGGTCTTCGGTCGGATCATCCGCCGTCACCTGCGTCTGCTTGAGGCCGCCACCGACATTCATCAGTGGACGCAGACGCTCGAGATCACCGGAGGCGGCCGCCTCGACGATCGCTTCGCGCAGCTTGCGTACCGGCTCGGGCGCCTTGCTGATATCGAAGAGAATTTCCGCCTGTTTGCCGCCATTCGAGGCATTTCCGGATGCGGTGCCGCCGCTCTGTCCAGCCTGGTTGTTGACCAGCGGATCGGGCATGGGAATTGTTTTCGAGGGCGCCTCCAGCGCCTCTTCGACCGGCTTGTCATTGCGCTGCTGCGCAGATTTCCCGGCGACGCCCGGCTGGTTAGCCGACGGATTGAGCTGGGAGAAGGCAAGAGCCGGCAAAGGGAGGGCGAGGCTGCCGAAAAACATGGTCGCTACGGCAAGCGAGGCAATGGAACGTCGAAACTCATTGCCCGGTACGGTGTGCATAGGGATCTCTGGCTGTTATTGCAGGGTGCGGTTCGGAGAGAATTCACCAGCAAGCATGCGGTCCCTAAGTGATTCGAGCAAGGCTTCCGCGCCCTGTTCTCCTTGAATGCGAATAGTCTCGCGAATGGCATGGGCAATTGCAGCGTCGGCGATGATTTCCGGCTCGATACCATCAGCCATGCCATCGGCCCAGGCCTCGTTCTGGTATTCCAGCGCCGCCTGCCTTTTTTCGTGGACAATCATGTCGTCGATGTCGTTCAGGCTTGGTTCCATTGTTTCGTTCCTCGAGACGTCCATGTCCTTACCGCTTGATTAACGACTTTATCAGCCTTTTCCTAAAACGACACGGCTCGGCACGAAAAGGGGTTAATAAATCGTCAATTTCCAAAGCGAGCGGTTATTTCTGCGGCAAGTGTTGCACCTTCGTTACGGTATCGCTCCTCTGCCACGATGGCCTGCGGCGTGCAATCCGTGTAAACCGATGCGAAGGATCTATATCCTCGGTTGAACGAGGCGGTCAGTTTTTCCCTGCGTTTCGGCTCGTCTTTCGTCTCCGTGTCGAGCAGACGCTGCATGTCGGCGCGCCAGGAATCCTCTTTTCCGGTGTTGCAGAGATTGCGCAGATAGTGGATCGAGCCAAGAATTTCGGCGAGCCGCGACAGTTGATCGTCATAGGGCGTCGGCCGCTCGGCATCGCCGGTGTCGCTGGGCGCCTGCACCGCCGGAACAGCCGCCGTCGGCTGCGCAAAGGCCGGAAATGCGGCCGCAAGCGCGGCGCAGATCGGAAGCAGGTTGATGAGGCGGCAATGATTCATACGCCTAGTTGATATGGCAAGAGTGACGGTAACAAGGCGAAAATGCCACTTTCCACGCCGTTATTGCTTTGCATCGTTAACGCGGGAGCCCCGGAAGCCTCATCGGGTTCGAGCCATCGTCAGCCGTTCGGCGCATTCGAGCACGCTCGCCGGAACGGGCAGGGCGCGGATATCTTCGAGAGAATACCAGCCGATCGCGGCGGCATCATCGGCAGCCTCGACAACCACATCCGCGTCGGCATCGACCAGAAAAACCGACAGAACGAAATGACTGACGAGCCTCCCATCTGCTGCATGGCTCCTGAGGTCGTAGGTCTCGAACAGGCGGGGGTTTCGGGCGGTGATTCCGGTCTCTTCCCAGAACTCCCGCAATGCTGTTTCCGCCGGCATCTCGCCATCTTCGGCGCGCCCGCCGGGAAAGGCATACATATCGGCGGATGGCGGATTGCGCCGCAGCACCAGCAGGAACCGGCCGTCACGTTCGAGGATGGCGGAAGAGGCGGGGCGAGGAATAGAGATCATTGGGCCAGGTTTGGTTCAGATGAGGATATCGGGCGACGAATAGGCGTGCGGGGGCTTTCAACTCCATAAGATAGGGCCCTTGTCGTCCGAGAGGGAAGCCCTTTTACTCGCAAATGAGAATGGCGGCGATTCGGGTCCGCCAACCAGGCCGCCGAAATCATGATGACCTATGGACTTTACGCGCTCGCCGCGCTGGCCGAAATCGCCGGCTGTTTCGCCTTCTGGGCATGGCTGCGGCTGGCAAAGCCGATCTGGTGGCTTGCTCCAGGCCTAGTGTCGCTGGCACTTTTTGCCTGGCTGCTGACGCTGGTGCCGAGCGATGCGGCGGGTCGCACCTTTGCCGCCTATGGCGGCGTCTATATCGTCGCCTCCATTCTCTGGCTGTGGCTGGTCGAAGGACGGCCGCCGGACCGTTGGGATCTTTCCGGCGCGGCCGTTTGCCTTGCAGGCGCAACCATCATTCTCTTCGGCCCTCGCAACTGACCTTCACCTTGACCCGGCGCCTTACGGGTGCAACACAAGCTGCATGTGCGGACGATTTGCATTGACGGAAACGGAGAAGAAGGTACGGGAATTGCTCGGTTATCTCGAGCACGAAGACTTTCCCGCGCGCTTCAACATTGCCCCGACGCAGCCGATCCTGGTCGTCGTTTCAGGCGATCGGCAGGAGCGGGGCAGCAATTTGCCGGATCGCCGCGCGCTGCTCGTCCGCTGGGGTTTTACGCCGGCCTGGGTGAAGGATCCCAAGGAGTTTCCGCTGCTGATCAATGCCCGGGCGGAAACCGCGATTGGCAAGGCCTCGTTCCGGGCGGCTATGCGTCATCGGCGCATCCTGATTCCGGCGTCGGGATTTTATGAATGGCATCGCCCGTCGAAGGAAAGCGGCGAGAAATCGCAGGCCTATTGGATCCGTCCGCGCCATGGCGGCGTCATCGCCTTTGCCGGCTTGATGGAGACCTGGTCATCGGCTGATGGTTCCGAAGTCGATACCGGCGCGATCCTGACGACGTCGGCGAACCGAACAATGCGTCCCATTCATGACCGAATGCCCGTTGTCATCAAGCCGGAAGATTTTACGCGCTGGCTCGATTGCAAGACGCAGGAGCCGCGTGAGGTCCTGGATCTGATGGTGCCGGTTCAGGAAGATTTTTTTGAGGCGATTCCGGTTTCGGACCGCGTCAACAAGGTCGCCAATATGGGGCCGGAGCTGCAGGTGGCGGTAACAATCGAACCTCTGGCCAAGCCGTCGAAGAAGCCGGATCCCGGCGACGGCCAGTTGAGCCTCCTCTGAACGGCATTCATTCGAATCGGCGCTGCCATGAACCCCGGTGTTCAACCAGCGGGGTCATTGGCAGATGCTGCAAGCTTAGGCGATCTTCTTCTTCAGCGGCTTGGTTTTCAGCATCAGATGTGCTGCCAGGACGGCTTTGAGGCCAAGCGGACGATAAAGCAAGGTCGGGTCGATCTTTGCTTGCGGTTGTACAGTTTCGTCTTTTTTCTTGGTCATGTGTTACTTCTCAACGTGTTCCCTAGGGTGTCTTTTGATTCACGGCCCCGCCTCGTTGTTTTGTCATAAAACATGACAAATCAAAGGCATTTGCCGATCAGCTTTTGTAAACACCGACCATATTTCGCGAGGCTTACGCGAAATTTAACGCAAACTATATCTAATTTAGTTGTTTATTTTTCGTTAATTAGTTGCGTTCGGCGTGGCCGAATCTCATCGCAGAGGCGATAGGGGCCGCATGACCTTTTGTCGCAGCAGCCGTCTTCGATTCTTGGCGGCAATCCATGACCGTCGCCGCCAGATCGTCCCTGATTTGGGTTAGATATGCCGGCCGATGTCGTCGTTTGAATCGTCGACGTCAGGATCGGCCGGGCCGTTGATGGTGAAGGTGCCGTATTTGCGCGTCCAGGAACGGGCGCCCAACGGCAACGACAGGAGATAGGCAACGACGGTGACCACCATGACATGCCAGGTATAGCTCATCAGCAGCGCCACATAGACGACGAGGGCAAGCATGATCGGCAGCACCAGGTCGCGGCGGATGCGGCTGCTTTCCGTTTTTCCGGACCAGACGGGCAGGCGGCTGACCAGCAGGAAGCCGATCAGCACGGTGTAGGCCGCACCCCAATAGGCGAATGTCTTGGTGGGCGTTAGGCCCAGGAAGCCGAGATAGACAGGCAGCAACACCAGCATCGCCCCGGCCGGCGCCGGCACGCCGACAAAATATTCAGACTGCCAGGACGCCTTGTTCTCCCGCTCCGCCATGACGTTGAAGCGTGCGAGCCGCAGACCGGCCGCAATGGTGTAAATCAACGCCGCGATCCAGCCGAGCGAGCGTGCCTGATCCAGCAGGAAGACGTAAACCACGAGCGCCGGCGCGACACCGAAGTTGACGATGTCGGCAAGCGAATCCATCTGCGCGCCGAACTTGGATGTGGCCTTCATCAGCCGCGCCACACGTCCGTCGATGCCGTCGAGGAAAGCGGCAACCAGCACGGCCACAACGGCGAGCTCGTACCGATTTTCGAAGGCGAGGCGGATGCCGGTCAGGCCGGCGCAGATCGCCAGCACCGTGATCATGTTCGGCACCATCAGCCGCAGCGGGATTTCCCGCAGGCGCGGCCCGCGCGCCTCGTCATTGGGACCATGCGGCTCGAAGGGCGGAAAAGGCGTCTTCATCTCGCTCGTTTTCTCCGGGCTCAGCTACGGCGGCTAATAATGGGGCCCTTCAGCGAGCCGAATTCGGCAATGACGGTTTCGCCGGCGATTGCCCTTTGGCCGACTGCAACGCGCGCTGCCGCTTCAGCCGGCAGGAACACATCGAGGCGTGAACCGAATCGGATCAGGCCGATACGCTCGCCGGCGTCGAGCGGCTCGTTCTCGTTGACGAAGCAGAGGATGCGGCGGGCGACGAGGCCGGCAATCTGCACCACACCGATCTCGCCATGCTTTGTCTCGATGACGAGGCCATTGCGCTCGTTCTGTTCGCTTGCCTTGTCCAGCTCCGCATTGAGGAAGCTGCCCTGGCGATAGGCGACAGTGGTGATGCGGCCGCGCATCGGCGAGCGGTTCACATGGCAATCGAAGACGTTCATGAAAATCGAAACGCGCAGCATCGGCTCGTGGCCGAGATTGAGCTCAGCCGGCGGCGTCACCATCTGCACGCCGGAGACCTTGCCATCGGCGGGCGATACGACGAGATCGTCGTCCTGCGGCGTCATGCGCTCTGGATCGCGGAAGAAATAGGCGCACCAGAGCGTGAAGATCAAACCGATCCAAAAAAGCGGCTTGAAGATCCAGCCGAGAACCAGCGACGCAACAAAGAAACCCGCGACAAAGGGATAGCCTTCCTTGTGCACTGGGACGATGACGTTGCGTACACTGTTCAACAAGCTCATCTACGGCCTACTCCGTTAGGGCACCCTCACCAAAAACCGCGATCCGGTTGTCGGACGAGATCATGCCAGTCCAAAGAATGAAAGCAAGATAAGCGGTCTTGCTCTGAATACTCGTTGAGCGTGACTACAGGCAAACTCTGTCATGGGCAATGCTTTCGCACGCTCGCCCCCAGCGCAATCCGCGCGGGGCCAAGATGCCAACGATCCGTAGCGTTGAAAAGCGTTGCCTGTGGAAACTCGCACCGGGCGCAAAGAAAAGGCCGCCGACGGGAAGCGGCGGCCTTTCATGACCTTCGATCATAGGGCGGAATTTAGAGGCCGAGAGTGGCGCGCAGCTCGGCCTTGGCGCCTTCATATTCGCTCTTGTAGTCGTCATGCGTCATGATGGTTTCGGCGATGACGGTGCCTGCGATGTGAGCGGCTTCGATGTCGGAGGCGTAATGGATGCCGCCGACAACGCGGTTGTGACCGTATTCCCAGGCGCGGGCCATGATGGTGGCGCGCTTCTCCGGCACCATATTTGCGAGCACAATGCCCATCAGCGTGCCGACCGTGGCGTGGCCGGATGGATAGGAGCCGGACTTGGACAAGGGTACGATTGGCTTTACGAGATCGCTGTAGAGATGCGGACGCGGACGTTTCCAGACATCCTTGGCCGGATCGACGACGGCGCCTTCGGTCTCGACGACGCGATCGAAGAATGCCGAGAACTTCGGCAGGTTTTCCTTGGTGAATTTCGGATTGTCGATGACGTCGGAGAAGCGCCAGACGTTCTCTTCCGCATCGGCAACGGCACGAGCCGCCATTTCCGGCGTGCGGGTAACCTGGATTGTCAGGATTTCGCCGAGTTCGGCCTTCATCTGCGCCGAATCATTGGCCGGCGGCGGCGGCAGCAGGTTGAGGAGGTTGATCTCCTTGGCATCGGCAAACGGCTTGGCATCACCGGCAAAAACCGGCGAGGCGACGCCAACGACGAGCAACAGCGTTAAAGCTTTGGCGAAATTACGCATTTGGGGCTCCCTTGATGTGAGAACCCGTACCTATCAAGCTGTCATCTCAACTGCGTGACAAGCGAAGTCCGCAACGTCGCTACGCCGCCATTCTTCAGTTCGCGGGCGCCAGCCGGTTGACTACGCCGAGTTCGTCGCTCTCGCGCACCTGCTTCAGATGTTCTTCCGCCTGTGTCGCCTCGCGCTGGCGGTTCCACATTGAGGCATAGAGGCCGTTCTGCTCCAGAAGGGCGGCATGCGTGCCGCGCTCGGCGATCTCGCCGCTTTTCAACACGATGATCTCGTCGGCGCCGATGACGGTGGAGAGCCGGTGGGCGATGACCAGTGTCGTGCGGTTCTTGGAGACGACATCCAGTGCCGCCTGGATTTCCCGTTCGGTCGTCGTGTCCAGGGCTGAGGTCGCCTCATCGAGGATAAGCACGGGCGGCGCCTTGAGGATGGTACGGGCAATGGCGACGCGCTGCTTCTCGCCGCCGGAGAGTTTCAGGCCGCGCTCGCCGACCTTGGTCTCGAAGCCCTCGGGCAGATGGCGGATGAAGTCGCCGATCTGGGCGATCTCCGCCGCGGTCGTCACCTCGTCCTCGCTCGCAGCCGGACGGCCGTAGCGGATATTGTAGGCGATGGTGTCGTTGAAGAGCACCGTGTCCTGCGGCACCATGCCGATCACCTTGCGTAGGCTCTTCTGCGTCACCGTGCGCAGATCCTGGCCGTCGATGGTGATCGTGCCGTTCTGTACGTCGTAAAAGCGGTAGAGAAGCCGAGACAGGGTCGATTTTCCGGCGCCCGAAGGGCCGACAACGGCGACCGTCTTGCCGGCCGGCACCTCGAAGGAAATGCCCTTCAGGATCGGACGGGCAGCATCATAGGCGAAATGCACGTCCTTGAAGGAGATGGCGCCGTTGCCGATGGCCAGGTCCCTGGCGCCGGGAGCGTCCGTCACCTCGGGCTTGACTTCCAGCAGATCGAACATCTCTTCGATATCGGTCAGACCTTGGCGGATTTCGCGATAGACGAAGCCGATGAAGTTCAGCGGCACCGAAAGCTGCAGCAGCATCGAGTTGATGAAGACGAAGTCGCCGACCGTCTGATGCCCGTTGAGCACAGCCCAGCCGGAAAAGACGAGCATGACCGTGGTGCCGAGACCGAAGATCAAGCCTTGACCAAAGTTCAACCAGCCGAGCGAAGTCCAGACATCGGTGGCGGCCTTCTCATAGCGCGACATCGATTGATCGAAGCGCCGGGCTTCCATTTCCTCGTTGCCGAAATATTTGACCGTTTCGAAGTTCAGAAGCGAATCAATCGCCTTGGTGTTGGCATCGGTGTCGCTCTCGTTCATCGAACGGCGGATGGAGATGCGCCAGTCGCTCGCCCGGACGGTGAACCAGATGTAGAGCCAGACCGTGACCGCCGTGATGGCGAGATAGGAAAAACCGTAGCCGCGCCAGAAGATAACCGCGGTCAGCAGGAATTCGACGAAAGTCGGGACCGTGTTGAGAATGGTGAAGCGGACGATCGTCTCGATGCCCTTGGTGCCGCGTTCGATGATGCGCGACAGTCCGCCGGTCTTACGCTCGAGATGGAAGCGCAACGATAACTCGTGCATGTGCACGAAAGTCCGGTAGGCGAGCTGGCGCACGGCATATTGGCCGACGCTGGCAAAGAGCGAGTCGCGCAATTGGTTGAGGCCGAGCTGGATGAGGCGCGTGACGTTGGTGGCAACGATCAGCGCGATGGCGCCCACCATGAAGGCCGGCAGGATCCCCTGCATGTCGAGCTTGCCGTTCAGGGCATCGACGGACCACTTGAAGAAATAGGGAACCAGCAGCAGGACGAATTTCGAGATCAACAGATAGACGGTTGCCCAGACAACCCGCATCTTCAGGTCCATGCGTCCCGCCGGCCACATGTAGGGCCAGAGATTGACGATCGTATTCAACGGATTGCTGGAATCCGCCGATATTGTCTTCTTGCGGTCTGCCATGTCCGTCTCCGGCGAATATCTGAGCCAGCCGGGCAAAGGCGCACGCACAGCCTGGCTGGGAGGCCCCGTCAGGTGATGAGCGGGGCAATGGGGGTCGGCGGGAGGCTTATACTATTTTTATGTCGGGTAAAAGCAGAGGCCAGGCGTTGATTGCGCCTGGCCTCCTGATGTGAGAGGTGAACCTTTAAAGATGGCTGCCTGAAAGCCGCTTGCGGTGCAGTTCTTCCGCATTCGGCAGCGCGTCCTTCGGCAGGCCGAAGACCTGGCCGGGCAGGATGCGGTCCGGATTGTTGATCTTGTCCTCATTGGCGAGATAGATCGTCGTGTAGCGCACGCCAGCGCCATAGGTGCGGCGGGAGATCTGCCAGAGCGTATCGCCGCGGCGAATGATGACCGCATTTGTATCTTGCGAAAGCGGTGCCTGCTGCAGAGTCTTGGGGCCGCTACCGCTGGAGGAGGCTTCGGCGCTCGCCGGTGCCGGGGTGGCATTCTGGGGCTTGGTGACGGCGGCGATCATCTGTTCGAGATTAGGCAGTCCATCACCGACCGACTTCGAATCCTTCGGCAGAGCCTGCAGCGCTGCCAGCGCCCGGCCAGCCGCACTTGCCGCGTCGGCTGCAGCCTGTTTCAGCGCCGGGCTGGCATCGATCGCCGGACGGAATTCCGAAAGTGATTTCAGAGCAATTTCAGTCCCCGAGCGGGCGGCGGCGAGTTGTTCTGCACTCGGCTGCTTGCCATTGGCAAAAAGGTCCTTCAGCAGGGCGAAAGCCTTGGCTGTGTTCTCCCGCAGCTTGCCAAGCTCACCTTCATCGAGCGGAACCATGGTGGGGGCCGAGGCGTTGCCGCTGCCGCCGGCAGCCGCCGGGGTTTGCGCCGCGACCGTCACCTGATTGCCTTCTGGGCGGGTGAAATTGACGCTGGTGCGCACTGTGACCTTGCCGGCGCCGTCGAGGACGTCAACGCGGATCTTGTGGTCGCCGACCGTCAGCGGCATCGTGCCGTCGACGACGAAATGGCCGTCGGCTCCCGCTACGATCTCGCCGATCAGCTTGTCGTCGGCATAGGCGCGAACCTTGACATTCGGCTTTGTCGTGCCGGCAACGAAGATATGATTGTTTTCGATTTCGACTGCATTGACCATGACTTCGGGCTGGCTACCCGTCGTCGTTGCAGGCGCGGTCCCAGCGTCGCTAGCCGTATTGGCGGAGGCGACGGCAGTGTTGTCCTGCGGTTTGGCGCCGGTGCCATCGGTGGCGGTCGCGCCGCCTGTGCCGTTTGCGGGCGTATTGGCCGCTGGTGTCTGCTCATCCGACGCGACGCGCCCTTGTTTGGCCGACGGCGCGGTGATGATGCGGCTTGCCGTGCCAGGCTTGGAAACCATGGCGAGAAGCTGGCTCTTGTCGTCCTTCGGGACCGAGACGGTAGCAACTTCCTCCGAAGTGACGGCCTTGCCGTCCTTGCCGGTTGCGCGCAGCACCAGTTCGTGATCGCCTGGCGGAAGCGGATTGTCGAGCACGGCGGCGAAGTCGCCGCTTGGGCCGACTTCGGTTGTCGTCACCACCTTGTCGCCGTCGACGATCTCCAGCTTGGAATTGGGCTCCGCCGAACCTGCAATAACGGTGGAGCCATCCGGCTCGACACGCAGCACGTCGAAGGAGGGAGTGACCGGTCCCGCGGCTTGCGTCTGCGGAGCACTCTGGCCGGTCAGCGCTGCCCGCGCCTTGTCGATTGCCGCGGTGGCATCGGCAATGTTCTCCGGAAGCGATTGGATGATGGCCAGTGCCTTGCCGGCGCCGTCATGTGCCTTGTCGACCACGGCGGTCGTTGCAGCATCCGTGCCTTGGGGAGCGGCAAAACCAACGATCGCCTGCAGCGCAGTGATCACCTTCGTCTTGGCCGAGGTGAAGACATCCTCCGTCGGCCCCTTGCCGTCCTTGAAGAGCGCCTTGAGATCGGAAAGAGAGGCGACGGCCGTGGTGCCGAGATCGGTAAGCTTCTTCGTGACATCGGCAGCGTTGGTTGCTGTCGCCGCGGCACCCTGCGTTGCTTCACCGGCCTTTTTCGCGGCGTCATCAGCCTTTTGGCCATTCTCAGTGATGGTGTTCTTCACCGCGTCGCTCGCCTGATTGATGGCATCACCGATCGACTTCTTATCGCCGTTGATGCGCGGCATCACAAAGAAGACCATCAGGATAGTCGCAACTACCAGTACCAACAGAGCCAGCAAGCCGGCACGGTTCTTCATCATCATTTATCTCCAAGCGGCGGAGTCATCTCCACTCTTGAAATTGCTAACGATTTCGCCTGCTTTTACAAGCTTTCTCAGTCATTTCAGCGTGCTCTGGCACAAGTTTTCTTTTGAAAATTCTTGACTGAGCACTTGCAGCATAGTTGTTTGCATTCATGACTGACGATTCTGTGCCAATTCGATCCATCTGCGTCTATTGCGGCTCCAGGCCGGGTCGCGATCCTTCTCACATGGCTGCGGGCCGTGAGCTGGGCAAGAACATCGCCGAGAGCGGGTTGCGCCTGGTCTATGGCGGCGGCACGAAAGGCATCATGGGCGCTGTCGCGAGCGGCGTCCTGTCGCATGGTGGTCAGGTCACCGGCATCATTCCGGAGTTCCTCGTTGACATGGAAGCGACGCGCCATTCGCTCGGCCAATTGGACGAGCTAATCATAACTCCGGACATGCATACGCGCAAACACACCATGTTCGAGCGCGCCGACGCTTTCGTGGCGCTGCCGGGCGGCATCGGTACGCTGGAAGAAATCGTCGAGATCATGACCTGGGGCCAGCTCGGCCGCCACGAAAAGCCGATGGTCTTCGCCAATATCAACGGTTTCTGGAATCCGATGATGGAGCTAATTCGTCATATGACGGAGGAAGGCTTCGTCCACACCGCCCATCGCGTGCAGCCGCTGGTCATCGACCAGGTCGCCGACATCATCCCGGCGATCCGCAAGCATGCCGCCGAAACCGTGGGATCACGCGGCGGCGAAGAGGCCGTCATCGCAAAGCTCTGACTAGAGATTTGCTAACCGTGTCTTGTGGTTAGCGCGCCCGGCTCTGACGCAGCATCGACCAGCTATAAAGCGCCAGCCCCGCCCAGATCAGGGAGAAGGCAATCATCTGCGTCGTGCCGAAAGGCTCCCTGAACAGGAAGACGGCGATGAGGAAAACCATGGTCGGCACGATATACTGCATGATGCCGATGGTGGAGAGCCTGAGAAGCTTCGCTCCATTGGCGAAGATCATCAGCGGCAGGGCGGTTACGAAACCGCAACCGAGCAGCAGCGCCATATCCGAGACGCCGGTGCGATAGAGATGGCCTTCGCCGCGCGTCTCCAGATAGATGATGTAAAGCAGCGCGGGGATGCAGAGCAGCAGTACCTCGAGGAAGAAGCCCTGATTCGGCCCGACCGGTAGCGTCTTGCGGAAAAAGCCGTAGAAACCCCAGGAGAACGTCAGCGACAGCGCCACCCAGGGCAGGGTGCCGGCTTCGACGGTCAGGATGACGACCGCTGCGCCCGCAAGGCCGATCGCGACGATCTGCACCGGCGCAAGCCTCTCCTTCAGCAGCAAAGCGCCGAGCGCGATGCTGAATAGTGGATTGATGAAGTAGCCGAGGGCCGCATCGAGCGAATGTCCTGCGCCGATCGCCCAGACATAAGTGCCCCAATTGATGGTAATCAGCATCGCCGTCACCGACGCCATGGCGAGCGTGCGCGGGTTGCCGAGCGCTGCCTTCACGTCGCCCATGCGGCCGAGTGCCAGCAGCACGGCGCCGGCGACCGGAACCGACCACAGGATGCGGTGGGCAATGACCTCCATGGCCGGGATATGCGCCATGGCCTTCATGTAGAGCGGCAGGACGCCCCAGAGCAGATAGGCCGTCAGCACGAAACCGAATCCGCGTGCGCTGTCCTCGTTCTTGATCTCAGGTGCGACCGTATCGGTAGCCATTGGTATTTCCCGCCGTTCTATTTTCTTTTACGACGGGCTTACTCCAATGCGGGTTGTGGTGCCAATTCATTTCCTTGACGGCATCGTCAAGGTTTTTGATGGGCGGCGGATCACTCCGCCGCGATCTTGCCGGCCATGTGCCGGTTCTTCATCAGCTTGTAGATGACGGAATCCATCAACGCCTGGAAGGAGGCGTCGATGATGTTTTCCGAAACGCCGACCGTCCACCAGCGTACCCCGCTGCTGTCGGTGGATTCGATCAGAACGCGGGTTATGGCTTCCGTGCCGCCATTGAGGATACGCACCTTGAAGTCGGCGAGCACAAGGTCGTCGATTTCATGCTGGTATTTGCCGAAGTCCTTGCGCAGGGCTAGGTCGAGCGCGTTGACCGGGCCATCGCCTTCGGCGACGGACATGATGGTCTGGCCGTCGATGATGAGCTTGACCACCGCTTCCGAGACGATCTTCACCCGGCCGTGGGAGTCGAAGCGACGCTCGACCATGACGCGGAAGCCGTCGATCGCGAAGAATTCTGGGATTGTGCCGAGGGTGCGGCGGGCCAGGAGCTCGAAGCTGGCATCGGCGCCTTCGTAAGCGTAACCGGATGCTTCGCGCTCCTTGACGATCTGGATCAGCCGATCGAGCTTCGGATCGTCCTTGCCGACCTCGATGCCGCGTCGCTTGAGCGCATTGATGAAATTCGACTTGCCGCCTTGGTCTGACACCATGACCTTGCGGAAATTGCCGACGCTTTCCGGCGGCACATGCTCGTAGGTGCGCGGGTCCTTCAGCAATGCCGAGGCATGGATACCGGCCTTTGTCGCAAAGGCCGAGGCACCGACATAGGGAGCCTGATGGTCCGGCGAGCGGTTCAGCAGCTCGTCGAAGGCGTGCGACAGGCTGGTCAGGCCAAGTAGCCGTTCGCCATCGATCGCCGTTTCGAAGCGCTCGCCATAGGCCCTTTTCAGCGCCAACGTCGGGATCAGCGTGATCAGATTGGCATTGCCGCAGCGCTCGCCGACGCCGTTCAGCGTGCCCTGGATCTGCCGCACGCCGGCCTCGACGGCGGCGAGTGAATTGGCCACCGCCTGACCGGTGTCGTTGTGGGCATGGATGCCAAGACAGTCGCCGGGTACGCCCTCGGCGATCACGGCTTCGACGATGGCGCGCACTTCCGGCGGCTGCGTGCCGCCATTGGTGTCGCAGAGCACGACCCAGCGCGCACCGGCCTCATAGGCCGTCTTGGCACAGGCCAGCGCATAGCTCGGATTGGCCTTGTAGCCGTCGAAGAAATGCTCGCAGTCGACCAGCGCTTCCTTGCCGGCTGCGATCGCGGCTTTGACGCTTTCGGCGATGCATTCGAGATTTTCCTCGTTGGTGCAGCCGAGAGCGACCTTGACGTGATAATCCCAACTCTTGGCGACGAAACAGATGGCGTCGGCCTTTGCCTGCAGAAGGCTGGCAAGACCGGGATCGTTGGAGGCTGAAACGCCGGCGCGCTTGGTCATGCCGAAGGCGACGAAGGAGGCGGTCTGCGTCCGCTTTTCATTGAAGAAAGCGGTATCGGTCGGATTGGCGCCGGGATAACCGCCTTCGACATAGTCGAGGCCGAATTCGTCCAGCATGGTGGCGATGGAAATCTTGTCCTCGACCGAAAAGTCGATGCCGGGCGTCTGCTGCCCATCGCGCAAGGTCGTGTCGAAGAGATAGATTTTTTCGCGTGTCATTCTGTTTCCTCCGGCGAGCCGGTTTCTTCTTGCTCAGTCGCTCCCTCTCCGCGTTAACAAGGAGAGGGCTTGGGTGAGGGGCCTGCCGGGATCAAATTTTCCCGGCAAACTTATCCGTCGCGCGGATCAACTGGTCCAGTATCCCCGGTTCGGAAAAGGCGTGGCCGGCCCCTTCGATCAGGTGGAACTCCGCTTTCGGCCAAGCCTTGTGCAGAGCCCAGGCGTATTTCGCCGGGCAGGGCATGTCGTAGCGGCCGTGGACGATGACGCCAGGGATGTCCTTCAGCTTGTGGGCATCTCCGAGGAGCTGGCCTTCCTCCATCCAGCCGGCATTGACGAAGAAGTGGTTTTCGATGCGCGCAAAGGCATGCGCATATTCCGCGTCTTCGAACGGCCCACTGGTCGCCGGGTCCGGCAACAGGGTAATCGTCTCGCCCTCCCAGATTGCCCAGGCCTTTGCGGCCTCGAGGCGCACGGCCTTGTCCTCGTGTGTCAGCCGGCGGTGATAGGCAAACATCATTTCGTGACGCTCTTCCGGCGGGATCTGCGCGATGAAGCGCTCCCATTTGTCCGGGAACATTTCCGAGACACCGAACTGATAATACCAGTCAAGCTCGGCCTTGGTCAGCGTGTAGATGCCGCGCACAACCAGTTCGGAAACCCGCTCCGGATGCTTTCCGGAATAGGCAAGCGCCAGCGTCGACCCCCAGGAGCCGCCGAATACCAGCCACTTGTCCACGCCGGCCATCTCGCGCAGCCGCTCGATGTCGGCGACCAGATGCCAGGTGGTGTTGGCTTCGAGGCCGGCATGCGGCGTCGACTTGCCGCAGCCGCGTTGATCCAACAGGGTTATGTCGTAAAGCGCCGGATCGAACAGGCGGCGATGCGTCGGCGAGATGCCGCCGCCTGGGCCACCATGCAGGAAAACGGCAGGCTTCGCCCCGGGCGTGCCAACGCGTTCCCAATAGACGACATGGCCGTCACCGACATCGAGATGACCGGAGGCATAGGGTTGGATTTCCGGATAAAGCGTACGCAATATTTCCGTCATATTTTCAGCCCCTCGGCAGGCCAGACGTCCGTATCGTGATCGGGATGCTGGAAGGAGATGATCTGCTCCTGCCGTGCATAGAAATCCGGATCCTGATGGACCGGCTGCTCGAATATGGTGTCGACCCAAGGCAGGCGCGAGGCGTAATTGACCTGGATCTGCGGCGCCAAATCGTCGCGCTCGTCGAAGGCGCCGATGGCGATCTCCAGTCCGCCGGGATGGCGGTAGGTCAGCGGCGTGCCGCAATTCTTGCAGAAGCCGCGATCGATGTTGACGGAAGACTGGAAATAGGTCGGCTCCCCCCGCGTCCATTCCAGGCCGTCATCCGGCGCCGTGACCAGGGCTGAGAAGAAGTTGCCGAACTGCTTCTGGCACATACGGCAATGGCAGATCGATGGGCGGCCGAGCTGACCGCGAATGCGGAACCGCACCGCGCCGCATTGGCATCCTCCGCTTCGGATGGCTTCAGTCATGGCTCTTCTCCTGTGGCCAGGTTTGGGTATCGTGATCGGGATGCTGATGGTTGGATGACCGGATCGTCAAGGCACGGTCGGAACCATCACTATCTGGTTCCATCGGCAGCCCATCGAGCGTATGGAACCATGACATTTTTCCCGCGGGGTTCGATTGGGCAACAGGCTGCACCGCCATCGGTTTGTCGAGGGAGCCGAGCGTCAGATTAATGAAATCCGTGCCCGGAATGTCGTAGAATAACGGCGTACCGCAAGCGTTGCAAAAGCCGCGGCGCACGAGGTCGGACGAGTGAAACCACGAGGGTTCGCCGCGCGTCAGCTCGAAATCAGCGCGTTGGACGCTGCCGAGCGGCAGGGCGTAATTGCCCGAAGCCTTCTGGCACATGCGGCAATGGCAGAGATGAGGGTAGCCGATTGGACCGGCCGCGCGGTAACGGACCGCGCCGCACTGGCATCCGCCGCTATATCCCTCCGCGATTGTCATTTGCCTGTTTCCGGTGGCCATATTGCCGTCTCGTGATCCGGATGCTGGTGGGACACGATCTCCAGCACGAAGGGCGCCTGTTCCGCATCCTCTTCCGTCCGATGCCCTGGCAGCAGATGCAGCCTGTCGACGAAATCTATCTTGCCTTCCATGCCGAACTGCACCACCGGCGGCAACAGCGACGGATCATCGAAAGCACCCGCCGCGACCGCCACGCCATCGGGCGCCTCATAGGTCAACGGCGTACCGCAATCGCCACAAAAGCCGCGCTCGACGAAATTCGACGACCGGAATTTCTTGCGCTCTCCCCGCGTCCAGACAAGCTCAGCGCCGCGGGTCGAAACCAGCGGCGCATAATAGGCACCGAAGGCCTTCTGGCACATGCGGCAATGACAGATCGATGCGTCTTTGAGCTCGCCCCGCACCCGGAAACGAACCGCACCGCATTGACAGCCACCGGTGTAGGTTTCACTCACCGCTTGACCTCCCACGTCGTTGTCCGCTCACCGGTCGCCGGGTCCTTGCCGTCCTTCAACTGAATGCCCTCAGCCAAAAGCACCTCGCGGATTTTGTCTGCTTCGGCAAAGTTCTTCGCCTTCAGCAATTCCAGCCGCGCCTGAACGCGCCTGTTGATTTCCGCGACGACTGCGTCATCCACCTCCACTTTCTCGGGCAACAGGCCGAGAAGTGCTGCGCTTGCGGCGAAAGTGGGCAGGACGCTGGGATCGGCATTGGCGGCCTGCGCCAGGGCATGCAGTGCCTGGATGGCGGCGACGGTGTTGAGATCGTCGGCGAGTGCCGCCACGATGGCGGCATCCGGCGTTGCATCGCCGATGTCAGCCGCCGGCCATTTGGCCAGAAGCCGCTCAGCCTCTTCCAGACGCTTCACGGAAAAGTCGATCGGCTCGCGGTAATGCGTCATCAGCATGGCAAGCCGCAATACCGCGCCCGGCCAGACGCGGCCGCCGAGTTTTTCGGTGTGCAGCAGCTCGTAGATGGTGACGAAATTGCCTTCCGACTTCGACATCTTGCGGCCTTCGACCTGCAGGAAGCCGTTATGCATCCAGATATTCGCCATGACATCCGTGCCATGGGCGCAACGCGATTGGGCGATCTCGTTTTCATGGTGCGGAAAGATCAGGTCCAAACCGCCGCCATGAATGTCGAAGACATCGCCGAGATAGCGCCCGCTCATGGCGGAGCATTCGATATGCCAGCCCGGACGGCCACGACCCCAGGGGCTCTCCCAGCCAGGCTCGTTCTCGTCAGACAGCTTCCAGAGCACGAAGTCGCCCGGGCTCTTCTTGTGTTCTTCGACGGCGACGCGGGCGCCGGCTTGCTGCTCATCGAGGTTGCGCTTGGAGAGCTGGCCGTAATCCACCATGGATTTGGTATCGAACAGCACTTCTCCAGCCGCCTGATAGGCATGGCCCTTGGCGATCAGCTTTTCGATGATCTCGATCATCTGCGCGATGTTTTCCGTCGCCCGCGGCTGCACTGTCGGCTCAAGGGAGCCGAGCGCGATCGCGTCTTGGCGATATTGCGTTTCGGTCTTCTCGGTGACCAGGCGGATCGCTTCGTTGAGCGGCAAACCGGGATGATCACGCAAGGCCCGCGCGTTGATCTTGTCGTCAACGTCGGTGATGTTGCGCACGTAGGTGACGTGGCTTTCGCCATAGATCTGCCGCAGCAGCCGGAAGAGCACGTCGAAGACGATGGCCGGGCGGGCATTGCCGATATGGGCGAAATCATAGACCGTCGGGCCGCAGACATACAGGCGGACGTTCTCGCGGTCGATCGGCTTGAAGTCGACCTTTTCGCGCGTCAGCGTGTTGTAAAATTTCAGGTGCGGCTCGGTGCCCATTTCACTCTCCCAAAGGCATAAATCCGAAAAAATATCGTCACCGGCAGGCCGGACGTTTGTCATCTTGGATTTTGGGAGACGAAAACGGCCAGGCCAGCGGAACGCTAGCGAATAATCTTCCGGCAGATAATGCAGATAACCGTTTTCATGGCGGGCTTTATCGCGCGACTACGGTGATTGGTCAAGGGGGGAGTGTCCCCTTCTCCCCGTCGGGGAGAAGGTGCCTGAAGGGCGGATGAGGGGGCTGTCGAGCGCGGCGAGACAGGGCGTTGAGCGGCAAGCGAAAGGCAATCCCCTTACGGGTGCAACGCCCCCTCGACCCGCACTGCACGCATCCTTCTCCCCCCGGGAGAAGGTAATGTTATTCCGGCATCCGGTAGTCGACGAGCTTGTTCTCGCTAATGACAAAGAGTTTGCCGGTTTCAGTGACATCGGGACCGGCGAGCGGCAGGATGGCTTGTGCTACATCACTGGGATGCGGCAGCGTGTCCGGATCTTCGCCGGGCATTGCCTGGGCGCGCATTGCGGTGCGAGTGGCGCCTGGGTCGACGCTGGTGATCCGCAGCGCCGTGCTCTGGGTTTCACCGGCCCAAGTGCGGGCAAGCGCCTCGACGGCCGCCTTGGATGCCGAATAGGGACCCCAGAACGGCCGGCAGCGATGGGCTGCGGCCGATGACAGGATGATGGCGCGGCCTGCGTCAGCGCGCATCAGCAGCGGCTCGACCGAACGGATCAGCCGCCAGGTGGCGGTGACGTTGATGGTCATCACCTTTTCGAAGACCTTGGCTTCGACATGGCCGATCGGCGAGATGACGCCGAGGACGCCGGCATTGGCGACGAGGATATCGAGCTTGCCCCAGCGCTCGAAGATAGACCCGCCAAGTGCATCGATCGCGGCCATATCGGCAAGATCGAAGGGCACCAGCGTTGCCGATCCGCCGACAGCCTTGATGGCGTCGTCGAGCTCTTCAAGGCCACCCACCGTGCGGGCGCAGGCAATCACATGCGCGCCTGCCTTGGCGAGCTCCAGCGCGGTGAAATAACCAATACCGCGCGACGCGCCGGTAACCAGGGCGATTTTGTTCGTGAGGTCTATGCTCATGCTGTCTTGGTCCGAATGCGCTGGAAAAGGTGAGCGGCGAAAAGCCCCGTGTCAGCCGTTGCTGGCGAGCACGGAAAGCTTGCGCACATTGCTGGTGCTTTCCTTGTCGAGCAGGCGCGTCGGATAATCGCCGGTGAAATAGTGGTCGGTGAACTGCGGCTGCGCATTGTCCCGGCTCTCGCCGCCGACAGCCTGGTAAAGACCGTCGATCGACAGGAATTCGAGCGAATCCGCGCCGATGTAATCGCACATGGCTTTCAGGCTGTTGTACTGATTGGCGAGTAGCTTGTCGGCATCCGGCGTATCGATGCCGTAGAAGTCCGGATGATAGATCATTGGGCTGGCGACACGGATGTGCACTTCGCTGGCGCCGGCCTCGCGGATCATCTGCACGATCTTCACCGACGTGGTGCCGCGTACGATGGAATCGTCGACAAGGACAACGCGCTTGCCGGCAATGATGGCGCGGTTGGCGGAGTGCTTCAGCTTCACGCCGAAAGCGCGGATCTGCTGTGTCGGCTCGATGAAGGTGCGGCCGACATAGTGGTTTCGGATGATGCCGAGCTCGAAGGGAATGCCGCTTGCCTGGGCATAGCCGATGGCCGCCGGCGTGCCGCCATCCGGCACCGGTACGACGACGTCAGCCGCGACAGGCGCTTCCTTGGCAAGGTTGATGCCCATGTTCTTGCGGGCGACATAGACGTTGCGGCCGCCGACGACGGAATCGGGGCGGGCGAAATAGACATATTCGAACAGGCAGAGACGCTCGGGGCGGGAAACCTCGGGCTTGCGGGCATCGATGGTGATCGAGCCGTCGGGCTGGATCTCGCAGATGACGACTTCGCCGTTTTCAACGTCGCGGACGTATTTCGCACCAATGATGTCGAGAGCACAGGTCTCCGAGCAGAAAATCGGCTTGCCGTCGAGTTCGCCCATCACCAGCGGCCGGATGCCGATCGGATCGCGGGCTGCGATCAGCTTGGTGCGCGTCATGGCCAGCATCGAATAGCCGCCTTCCATCTGGCGGATCGCGTCGATGAAGCGGTCGGAGGAAGAGGGATGCTTGGAGCGGGCGATGAGATGGAGAACGACTTCCGTGTCCGACGTCGACTGACAGATGGCGCCGTCGGCGATCAATTGCCGGCGCATGGTCAGGCCGTTGGTGAAATTGCCGTTGTGGGCGATGGCGATGCCACCAACTTCCAGCTCGGCAAACAGCGGCTGGACGTTACGCAGGATCGTCTCGCCCGTGGTCGAATAACGTACATGGCCGATCGAACGGTCGCCGGGCAGCCGGGCCAGGGTGGCAGGGTCGGTATAGTGATCGCCGACAAGGCCCATGCGGCGCTCCGAATGAAAGCGCTGGCCATCGAAGGAGACGATGCCGGCCGCTTCCTGACCGCGATGCTGCAAAGCGTGCAGGCCGAGCGCCGTCAGCGTTGCCGCGTCGGGGTGGCCGAGAATGCCGAATACACCGCATTCCTCATGCAGCGTGTCGCCGTCGATATCATTCTCGATGGAAGGGGAATGGTTCATGGCTGCAGGCCTTTGCTCTCAACATGGGACCGGTCAGGCGGCATCGCGACTGAATGCAAAAATAACTGAAAATCCGGCCGGAAAGAATATCGGGCCGGATCTTCGGATTTCGTGCCGTTCACATGGCGATTATCGCCCCGCGGGTCAAGCCTGTAAACGCACTGTTAATTGTTCGTCTGCGGCGCGGGCGCGTCATCGGACGGTGCCGCGTCGTTCGTCGTGCCATCCTGCGGCTGCGATTGCTGCTGCTGGTTCGGCGCGATCTTGTTGATGATCTCGGCCGGAAGCATCGCCTGAATGTTTTCCGGAAGCGCGGATTTGAGCTTTTCGACCATCGAATCGAGGAAAGGCTTGGACTTGGCGTTGTTGACCCAATCCGGGCGAGCGGCCGGCGCGACCAGCCAGTTCCAGAAGGCAACGACGACGACCATCAGCAGCAAGCCGCGGGCGGCCCCGAAGAGAAAGCCGAGCGTACGATCGAGCGCGCCGATGCGGCTGTCGATGATGAAATCCGCGATCCTGATCGTAATGAAGGAAATGATGATCAGCGCGATCAGGAAGATGACAGCGGCCGACGCGATCGTCGCGATGCGAACGTCCGCTGTGTAGTGCATCGCATAAGGCACGAGCAGCGAATAAAGATAGTAGGCAGCGACGGCCGAGCCGCCCCAACTGACGATCGAGAGAATTTCGCGGGAAAAGCCGCGGACCATGGCCAGAACGGCGGAGAACAAAATAACGCCGATAACAATACCGTCGAAAATCGTAATGGGCATGTATAATCCACTCCAAGACTTGCCATGCCAAGCATGGCTGCCATCGGCCTCAAATATGCGCCTTTCGCCCCGTCAAGAACGGTTCAAGTAAGGCTCAGTCTTCGTCTTCCGCGCGCTTGAGCGCGCCCTTCGATCCGGCTATGCGCGCCACCAGATCCGGCAGGCCATCGATCTCGCTCCAGCGTCCGCCATTGCCTTTCGGCAGGTCGGAGGAGGCGGTGGGGAGAAGCGCTGCAGAAAATCCCAGCTTCTCGGCTTCCTTGAGGCGCTGAGCGGTGTGCGCAACCGGCCGGACGGCGCCCGACAGGCTGACTTCGCCGAAATAGACGCAATCTGCGGGAAGGGCAAGACCGGCCAGGGATGAAACCAGTGCAGAGGCGACCGCGAGGTCCGCAGCCGGCTCAGAAATACGATAGCCGCCGGCAATATTGAGGTAAACATCGTGCTGGCCGAGCCGAACGCCGCAATGCGCTTCGAGAACCGCGAGAATCATCGATAGCCTCGCCGAATCCCAGCCGACGACAGCACGGCGCGGCGTGCCGAGCGATGTCGGAGCAACCAGCGCCTGCACCTCGACCAGCACCGGCCGGGTGCCCTCCATGCCGGCAAAGACGGCCGCGCCTGGCGATTTGGAATTGCGCTCGCCGAGGAAAAGTTCGGATGGATTGGCCACTTCCCGCAGGCCTTTGTCGGACATTTCGAAGACGCCGATTTCGTCGGTCGGGCCGAAGCGATTCTTCACCGTGCGCAGGATGCGGTAATGATGGCCGCGATCGCCTTCGAAATAGAGAACGGCGTCGACCATATGTTCGACGACGCGCGGACCGGCGATCTGGCCGTCCTTGGTGACGTGGCCGACCAATACCATCGCGGCGCCCGTCTGCTTGGCGAAGCGGATCATCGCCTGTACGCCGGTGCGCACCTGCGTCACCGTCCCGGGTGCCGATTCGGCAAGCTCGCTCCACAGCGTCTGGATGGAATCGATGATGACGAGGTCCGGCCGCTTGCCTTCGGCGAGCGTCGCCAGGATATCCTCGACATTGGTTTCGGCCGCGAGCAGCACATCCGTGTTGGCGGCGTTCAGCCGCTGGGCGCGAAGCCGAACCTGCGCCACCGCCTCTTCGCCGGAGACGTAGACGATCTTGTGCCCGCGTCGGGAAAGGGCGGCGGCTGCCTGCATCAATAGCGTCGACTTGCCGATGCCGGGATCGCCGCCGACCAGCACCGCCGAGCCCCGCACGAAGCCGCCGCCGGTCGCCCGATCGAGTTCGGAGATGCCGGTGTGGATGCGTGGCGCTTCCTCGATCTCGCCCGACAGCGCCGTCAGTGTCACCGGCCGGCCCTTCTTCGGCACCTTGGCGGGGCCGCCGCCGATGCCACCCATCGGGTCTTCTTCGACGATGGTGTTCCATGCACCGCAACCATCGCATTTGCCCGCCCAGCGGTTATGGACCGTGCCGCAGTTCTGGCAGACGAATTGTGTACGGGCTTTTGCCATCGGATGCTGTTCTCAATTTATAGAGCGGTTTAGCGTTTCAGGAATCGCTTTCCCCGCTCCATCTCTTTGTTTTTACGCATTCCGGACGGAAAACCGCTTCGCACTTTTCCTGGAATTGCTCTAGTGCCTCGCTGTTCGCCGCGAATCGCGGCTGGCTGTCAGATAATGTCTTTCCCAACAGATCAAAACTAATGATTTCCGTATCAGCGGCGATTGTGTCAGCCTTTATGCCGGGTTTTCGATCGATGGTGACGGATGTTCGACTATACGCTTGCGCATTGGATCGCGTTTCTTTCGGCCGCCGTCCTGCTCAATCTGTCGCCGGGGCCGGACATCGCCTTCATTCTCGGCCACACGATCAGAAGCGGCAGACGCTCCGGCTTTGCCGCATTGTTCGGCATATGGAGCGGCGCCTGCCTGCATGTGCTGATGGCCGCAGCCGGGCTATCGGCAATATTGGCGGCCTCGGCCATCGCGTTCTCGACGGTCAAATGGGCCGGCGCCGCCTATCTCATCTGGCTTGGAATACAGGCACTGCGCTCGAAGGGTGAAGGCGCCTGGATCACGGAAGCCGGCAAAGCATTGCCCTGGAGCCGCATCTACCGGCAAGGTATCCTGGTTTCGCTGCTCAACCCGAAAGTGGCCATCTTCTTTCTCGCGTTCCTGCCGCAATTCGTCGTTGAAGGGGCTGGCCCGGTCTGGGCGCAGCTCTTGCTCCACGGCAGCCTCATCATCGTGGTTGCCGCCTTCATCGAGCCACCGCTCATTCTTCTCGGAGGTCGCCTTGCCGAGGCGCTACGGCGCAACCGAAACGCGGGCCTGTGGCTGGACCGGGGGCTTGGAACATTGTTCGTAGCGCTGGGCGTCCGCTTGGCGGTCAGCGTGCGTTGAGCCGCTACTCGTCAGTCTCTTCAAAAACATACCGGCGCTCATGTCTCAGCCCCAGGCCGGTCAGCATCTCGTAGCCGATCGTCCCGGCGGCGCGGGCAGCGTCGTCAACGAGGATATTCTTGCCGAAGAGCTCGATATAGTCGCCGGCGCGGACCAGTTTTTCGGGGACGTCGGTCACGTCGAAGATCGTCAGGTCCATGGTGATGCGGCCGGCAACTGGCACCTTGTGCCCGGCGACGAAGCCCTGGCCGCCGGCAATGCCCGTCTGGCGCAGCGGCACGCCGCCGCTCGATTGGCTGCGCATATAGCCGTCGGCATAACCGGCCGAGACGACGGCGAGCCGACTGTCGCGGGTGAGCTCCAGCGCCCCGCCGTAACTGACCCTCTCGCCGGCCTTGACCGTGCGGGTCTGAATGATGCGGGCCTCGGCCGTTGCGACCGGCCGCATCGGGTTCGCCGTTCCGTTCACCGCCTGGCCGCCATAAAGGGCGATGCCTGGGCGAGTGAGATCGAAATGATATTCGGGGCCGAGGAAGATGCCGGCCGAGTTGGCAAAGCTCGCCTCGATGCCTTCGAAGGCGGCGCTGACGTTGCGGAACGCCTCGAGCTGTTGCCTGTTCATCGCATTGGCGGGGTCGTCGCCGCAGGCAAGGTGGCTCATCACTAGGACGGGCGCAAAACTCGCGGGGCGCGAGACATCATTGGCGAGCGCAATGGCGTCCTCTGCCTGAAGTCCCAGCCGGTTGAAGCCGGTATCGACCTGCAGCGCGCAAGGGTAGTCGCCATAATCCGCTAGCACCGACATCCAGAAGGTCAATTGCTCTTCGGAAGCGATGACGGGCACAAGATCGTTTTCGAAAAACAGTCGCTCTGTCCCAGGCCAGATGCCGCAGAGTACGAAGATGCGGGCATCCGGGGCGTAGAGCCGAAGCGTCACGCCCTCTTCAGCGGTGGCGACGAAGAAATCGCGGGCGCCGGCGATATAAAGCGCCTCGCCGACATCTTCGATCCCCAGGCCGTAAGCGTCGGCTTTCACCGCGGCTCCGGTGCGGGCCCTGCCGGAGCGGCGGGCCATATCGAGCCAGTTCTCGACCACTGCTCCCAAATCGACCGTCAGCCGAAGGCCGGCAGAAGCGAAAGCGTCATTGTCTTCGAAACTATCTGTCATGGAACCGCCTGAACAAAAAATGGCCGGAGGGGATGCTGCTCCGGCCAGAATACTGATCATCGATGGAAAGAGAAAGTGCTGCACTGCACATATGCGCAGCAGATACCTCCATCAGTGCTCTTCATATTGCAGGAAGGACGAGTCGGCGAGATCGGCGAAGCGCGTGAATTCCGACTGGAAGGCGAGCTTCACCGTGCCTGTCGGTCCGTGACGCTGCTTGGCGATGATGACGTCGGCCGTGCCTTTCACCTTGTCGAACAGGGCTTCCCATTCCGCATATTTCGGATCGGCTGGATCGCGCGGTTCGGAGTTCTTGACGTAATATTCCTCACGGAACACGAAGAGCACCACGTCGGCGTCCTGCTCGATGGAGCCGGATTCACGCAGGTCCGAGAGCTGCGGCCGCTTGTCGTCGCGGCTTTCGACGGCACGCGAGAGCTGGGAGAGCGCGATGATCGGAACATTCAGCTCCTTGCCGAGCGCCTTCAGGCCGGTGGTGATCTGGGTGATTTCCTGGACGCGGTTCTCGTTCGATTTGCCGGAGCCGGTCATGAGCTGAACGTAGTCCACCACCAGAACGTCGAGGCCGCGCTGGCGCTTCAGGCGCCGCGCACGCGCGGAAAGCTGAGCAATGGAGATGCCGCCGGTCTGGTCGATATAGAGCGGCACCTTCTGCATCATCATCGAGCAGGCAACCAGCTTTTCGAAATCGGCATCGTTGATGTCGCCGCGGCGGATCTTCGATGAGGAGACTTCCGTCTGCTCGGAAATGATACGGGTGGCGAGCTGTTCGGACGACATTTCCAGCGAATAGAAGCCGACGACGCCGCCGTTCTTCGCCTTTGTGGAGCCGTCCGACTGCACTTCGCCTTCATAGGCGGCGGCGATATTATAGGCGATATTGGTGGCGAGCGAGGTCTTGCCCATGCCGGGACGGCCGGCGAGGATGATCAAGTCCGAGCGCTGCAGGCCGCCCATCTTGCTGTCGAGCGAGTGAATGCCGGTGGAAATGCCGGATAGACCGCCGTCGCGCTCCTTTGCGACGGCCGCCATGTCGATCGCCAGCGCCACGGCGTCGTTGAAGGCCTGGAAGCCGCCGTCGTAGCGGCCGTTTTCCGCAAGTTCGAACAGCCGGCGCTCCGTATCCTCGATCTGCGTCTGCGGCGGCATGTCGAGCGGTGCGTCAAAGGCGATGTTGACCATGTCCTCGCCGATGGTGATCAGCGCGCGGCGCAGCGCCAGATCGTAGATGGCGCGGCCGTAGTCTTCGGCGTTGATGATCGAAACGGCTTCGGTCGCGAGACGGGCGAGATATTGCGCCACCGTCATGTCGCCGACTTTCTCTTCGGCCGGCAGGAAAGTCTTGATCGTCACCGGATTGGCTGTCTTGCCCATGCGAATGATATCGCCCGCCACCTCGAAGATTTTCCGGTGCAGCGGCTCGTAGAGATGAATGGGTTTCAGAAAATCGGAGACACGGTAGTAGGCGTCATTGTTGACGAGGATAGCGCCGAGCAGGGCCTGTTCGGCCTCGATATTATTGGGCGCTTCGCGGTAGTGCGCGTCGGCGGGAGCAATGGCGGCGATCTTTCGCGCAGCTTCGTTCATTTTCCGTCTCTTCGTATTCTTGAGTGCCGATTGGTTTGCGACGATCCCGTGTCACGGTCAATTGCCGAAGGGTCGTGGCGTGCCGCAGGGCGCTGGTTCGTTCGAGCTATTCACGTTGTTCCACTCGTCCACAGGGACAAACGCTCCGAAGGAAAAAAAGCCTTTGTCGCCACTTTGCAACGCAATGTCCGACACGCGAATCACATACAAAAACCTCTATGGATGATTTTAGCCCGATCTGTCCCGGTTGAAACCCGGCGGGGCGGCAATCGCGCTTGAAAAGATGTGAGAACCCCGCTATCTCCTTGAAATAGGGTAGGATACTAATAGTATAAAGCAGCAATAATGTCTGGTGCGCCATCACGCCGAGAACTGTTCGACGAGCTTTCCGCTTTTAATCGGAAGCTGAGGGCGGCGTTCGACGGTCTGGTGCGTGAGCACGGTATGACATTGGCCAGAGCCCGGGTTTTCCATAAGCTTTCCAAGCGCGATGGCATCAATCAGCGCGAACTCGCCGACGAGCTGGAGCTTGAGACTCCGACCCTGGTGCGTATCCTCGACGCCATGGAAGCACAGAGCTTCATCGAGCGCCGCGCGGTGCTGTCGGACCGGCGCGCCAAGCAGATATTCATGACCGAATCCGGAAAAGTGGTGGCGGCCGAAGTTGAGGCTCTTGCCACCGGCGTGCGTGCGGATATCCTGCAGGGGATTTCGGACGAGGATGTCGGCATGGCCCTCAAGGTCATCCGCGCCATGACCGCCAATCTACAGAACGTGGGCAAGTCATGAGGTAGCGTATGAGCGGCGAGCCGGCCCCGATCAATGCGGAAGCCAATGTCGCCGCGCCTGCCGCCCCGCCGCCCGTGCCGCGATGGAAGGTCCCGCTTTATATCGGCGCCTCCGTCATGTTCTTCTTGACACAGGGCCTTGGTCTTAATCTCGCCTTCGCCAATCTCACGCAGATCCAGGGAAGCATCGCCGCCACGACCACCGAATCCGTGTGGCTGTCGGCAGCCTATATGGCGCCGAATGTCAGCCTCGCCATTGCGCTGGTGAAGATCCGCCTGCAATACGGCGTGCGCAATTTTGCCGAAGTCAGCATTCTCGGCTTCGTCGTCGCCTCGCTGCTCAATCTCTTCGTCTCCGACCTGCATTCGGCCATCGTCGTCCGCTTTTTGAGCGGCATCGCGGCGGCACCGCTGTCGACGCTTGGTTTCCTCTACATGCTGGAAGCTTTCGAACCGGCCAAGAAGCTGACGATCGGCGTCAGCCTGGCGATGATGAATACGCTACTGGCCGCGCCCATCACTCGCCTCGTCTCGCCATCGCTTCTCGATTACGGCGAGTGGCGCGGGCTCTATACCTTGGAAATGGCACTGGCGCTGCTGGTGATGCCGATCATCTATCTGCTGCCTCTGACGCCGCCGCCGAGAGTGAAGGTGATCGTCTTCGGAGATATCATCAGCTACCTGCTGGTCGCCGTCGGTTTCGGCTGTCTTGCAATCGTTCTTTCCGTCGGGCGACTGTATTGGTGGCTGGAAGTGCCATGGCTCGGCGTGCTGCTGGCCGTCAGCATCGCCACTTTGACGCTTGCCGCCGTCATCGAACTGCGGCGGCCGACGCCACTGATCGATGTCCGCTGGCTGCTCAGCTCCGAGATATTGCACCTGACGGGCATTCTCCTGGTCTTCCGCATGATTGCCGGCGAGCAGACCTCGGTCATCATGACCTTCTATCAGAATGCCGTTGGTCTGCTCTACGATCAGCTCGCGATGCTCTACTGGATCATCCTTGCTTTCTCCATCATCGGCGGTCTGATCTGCACGGTGCTGATGAGCTACGGCTTGAGTTGGCAGATCCAGTTCGTCGCTCTCGTCATGATGGCGGCTGGCTCCTTCATGGATGCCCAGGTTACGACGCTGACCCGGCCCGAACAGATGTATCTTAGCCAGGCACTGGTGGCGGCCGGCGCAGCCCTTTTCCTGCCGCCGTCCATGTCCGCGGGCTTCAAGGCGGCCTTTGCGAGAGGTGCACCGTATCTGGTGACCTTCTTCGTGGTCTTCACCTTCACGCAAAGCATCGGCGGCCTGATCGGCTCTGCCTTCTACGGCACGCTGATCACCATCCGCGAAAAATTCCATTCCGCCGTGCTGACCGAACATGTGTTGCTGACTCACCCTGTCGTCGCCCAGCGCGTCAGCCAGCTTTCTGCGTCTTATGGCAAGGTGATCGGCGACAGCGCTTTGCTGAAGGGCGAGGGGTTGGCGCTACTCGGCGTGCAGGTCACCCGCGAGGCCAATACGCTCGCCTATAGCGATGCCTTCTTTGTTGCCGGTGTCATCGCGGTCGTGTCGCTTGCTGCTCTTTCGCTGCATGTATTCTACCGTTTCATCAAAGCGCGGCTCGCCGACGATCGGCCGCAGACCGCGGCTTCCAACCCGTGAGGATATGAAATAGCTCCATGTCGAGGCTCGTTCGCTCCCCCATCGAAGTTATCGCCGTCCTCGCCGGTGTCGGCGGCGTCATGCTGGTGCTCTATGCCTGGCACCTGCCACCTTTCCAAAGTTCCGTCGAGACGACCGATGATGCCTATGTCAGAGGCTACGTCACGACGATCAGCCCGCAGGTTAGCGGTTATATTACGGATGTTCCGATCAGGGATTACAAGCTCGTCAAACAGGGCGACGTGCTGACGAAGATCGACGATCGCATCTATCGGCAGAAGGTGGCGCAGGCGCGCGCGACGCTGGACGGCCAGAAGGCGGCGCTTGCCAATTCGCAGCAGCAGGAGCAGGCGGCACGCGCCGGCATCGCCTCCAGCCAGGCTCAGGTCGATAGTGCCAACGCGGCCATGAAGCGCGCCCAGCTTGCCTGGGATCGCGTGGCGACGCTGGTGGCCAAGGGCGTGTCGACGACCAGCGATTCGGAGCAGGCACAGGCGACGCTGGAACAGGCTAAGGCGGCCGTCAATCAGGCGAAGGCCGGCCTTGACGTATCGCAGCAGAATCTGACGACGATCATCGTCAACCGTGCCTCGCTGGAGGCCGGCGTCAGTGGCGCGGAGGCCGCCGTGCAGCTCGCGGAGATCGATCTTCAGAATGCGACGATCGTCGCGCCACGCGACGGCCGCGTCGGCGAAGTCGGCGTACGCCTCGGCCAATACGTGACGCCGGGCACGCAGCTTATGGGACTGGTTCCGAAAGATGTCTGGGTCATCGCCAATTTCAAGGAAACCCAGCTCGACGGCATGAAGGTCGGCCAACCCGTAACAATCTCGGTCGATGCGCTCGGTCATCGCGAGCTCAAGGGCCATATCCAGCGCTTTTCGCCGGCGGCGGGCTCGGAATTCGCCGTTATCAGACCCGACAACGCAACGGGCAATTTCACCAAAGTGGCGCAGCGCGTCGGCGTCCGCGTTAAGATCGACGAAAATCAGCCCGAGGCGCAAGATCTGGCGCCCGGCATGTCGGTGGTCGTCTCCGTCGACAAGAATTCGGCGCCGGTGCAGGATACGGCGGAGAATTGAGACGCGGACGGGCAAGCGTCGGTAAACCCTTGCAGTCAAACAAAAAGCCTGGGTCGCGAGACCCAGGCTTTCTCATGTTCGCAGCCGATGCGAAGGCTTGAATCAAGCTTCGTCTTCGGCGTTGCCGTCAGCTTCCGGATCGAAGAAGTCTTCCGGACGCAGGGCGTCTTCGTCAACGCCGTAGATGGCGTCAGCGGAGGTGAGCGTTTCGCCCTTGGCCTGACGCTCGGCTTCTTCAGCGGAACGGGCAACGTTCAGCTCGACGTGGATTTCGACTTCGGCGTGAAGCGCGATTACAACGTTGTGCAGGCCAATCGCCTTGATCGGCGTGTTCAGGTGAACCTGGTTGCGGCCGATGTTGAAGCCTTCCGCTGCGAGGATTTCAACGACGTCGCGAGCGGCGACCGAACCGTACAACTGGCCGGTTTCGCCAGCCGAGCGAACGACGATGAAGGACTTGCCACCGAGAACGTCGGCAACCTTCTGAGCTTCGCTGCGGCGCTCGAGGTTACGGGCTTCCAGCGTTGCACGTTCGGCTTCGAAGCGAGCCTTGTTAGCGGGGTTGGCGCGCAGTGCCTTGCCGAGCGGCAGCAGGTAGTTACGGGCAAAGCCGTCGCGAACCTTAACCACTTCGCCCATCTGGCCGAGCTTGGAGATGCGCTCGAGGAGAATGACTTCCATTTTGTTGTTCCTTTCTGATGTCAGATTTTCGTGTCTGGTTGTTTGGAATTATCGGTATTCTTGTTCGGGGTCAGGGCGATCGCTTTGCGTGTATCGGCAAGACCGAGAATGAGGACGATGAAGGCGGGCAACGTCAGTATGAGCGACGTCAGGTAGCAGAGGACCAGAACGGGCACCCGCCAGTCCTTGCCACGGGTGCGGTAGTGGAGCGCCGCAAAGCCGGAGACGAGAAAGCCTGCGCCGAACGCGCCAACGGCCGCCGCGCCGATCAATGCCGGGGTGCCCCCGAAAAAGAGGGCGACGATGGCGGCGAGAAAGACGAAGATTGCGTTCCGGTTCATGCGCAGCGCCGACGGAATATCTTCGCGCGGACGCAGATTGCGGCTCGATGCCGCAACGATGCGGGTGGCGATATAGTAGGCGGCCAGCAGCATCAGAACCCAGACGATACCCCAGACGACCGGCACGGCGTAGAGCATGAAGGATTTCGTCTTGGCGATCGCTACTGGATCGAGCGGCATCGTAGGCTGCTGATCCTGCATGACGGTGACATAGAGATCGACGACTTGGCCGATCAGGTCCGAGCCATATCCCATGACCGCGCCGGCGACGACGATGACGACGGCCGCCAGGCCGCAGAGATGCAGCATGATATCAGACAGCGGATACCAGGCCATCAGATGGTCGGGACCGCCGAGTTCGGAGGCTGGGCGCGCCAGATTGGCAAGATGGCTGAGCCAGGCCGGAATCAGCGCCAGCAGCACGACAAAAAGCCCGAATGGCAACGAATAGCCGACGGCGCCGACAAGGCCAGCCGTCACGACGGCGGTGACAACAGCGATATTGCCCCAGCCGAGGCCGACGATGAGGATCGGAAGAGCGGAAAGCGCGCCGAACAGGATGAACAGCCATGGCTGCACCGTCGCGCCATACACGAGTAGGGCGGCGGTTAGACCGGCGAGCGCGCCGATGCCAAGCTCTTTTGCGTTCAACTTTTTCACGTCGCTGTCCTGCTTCGTATCGAGCAGTTAGAGGATGCCTTCGCCACTCGGGCCTGAAAGCCGTCCCCAACATGGGGTTTCAAGGTTCCGATCCGCGCCCATCGCGAAAGGGAGAAGGGAAGGCATTGCTGCCTTCCCTCTAATTCATTCTGCGTCGGCCGCTATTAAGCGACGACGTAGGGCAGCAGGCCGAGGAAACGGGCGCGCTTGATCGCCTGAGCGAGCTCGCGCTGCTTCTTCTGGGAAACGGCCGTGATGCGGGACGGAACGATCTTGCCGCGCTCGGAAATGTAACGCTGCAGGAGACGGACGTCCTTGTAGTCGATGCGCGGCGCATTGGCGCCCGAGAACGGGCAGGTCTTGCGGCGGCGATGGAACGGACGGCGGACCGGTGCGGAGGAAACTTCAGACATTCTCAAATCTCCTTATACGCGGTCTTCGCGCGGACGGCGCGGACGATCTTCGCGGTCACCACGATCCGGGCGCGGACCACGATCGCCGAAGCTGCGCTCCGGACGGTCGCCATCACGGCGCGGACGGTCGTCACGGTCGCGCTTCTGCATCATGGCAGACGGGCCTTCTTCGTGCTTTTCAACAGCGATCGTCATGTAACGCAGGACGTCTTCGCTGATGCGCATCTGGCGTTCCATTTCCTGGATCGCAGCGGCCGGTGCATCAATGTCCATCAGGGCGTAATGAGCCTTGCGGTTCTTCTTGATGCGGTAGGTGAGGGACTTGAGGCCCCAGTTTTCGATACGCCCGACTTTACCGCCGTTAGCTTCGATAACACCCTTGTACTGTTCTACGAGGGCGTCGACCTGCTGAGCGGAAATATCCTGTCGGGCAAGGAATACATGTTCGTAAAGAGCCATGGATAGCTTTGCCTTTCTTGCGTTGGTCTGAACCCGATATTCGGCGGCTAAGCCTCAACGACTGCTCCTGAGAGGGGTGACCCTAAGCAAGAAAAGCGTTTCCGAGACGGTCGAGAGCGGAGACACGGGAGGCTGGAACGCTTCCGTTCCGAACGATTTTCTGAGAAGAAAACCGGCCCTCCGTTCAGCCACCAGCCAGAAGACCGGGTTGCGAACAGGGCGGCTTATACGGATTTTTGCGCGAAAGGCAAGGGGCGAATTGCGCAGTCCGACAGCGGACACTCCTGCCTGGACCAAGGCAGGCGGCCTCAATTCTCCGGCAAGGTGAAGACCGCGCAGGGGTCGGCGATGCCGCGCAACGGATGCTCGCCCAAGGGGATCAAGGGGGTTGTCGTCTGCGCCGCAACGGCGCCGGAGATGAGCACGCTGCGGCCAAGCGGCTTGCACAGGCCTTCGAGCCGGCTCACCAGATTGACCGCCGGGCCGATCGCGGTAAAGTCCAGCCGGTCGGCCGCGCCGATATTGCCCCACAACATCTCGCCGAAATGCAATGCCGCGCCAAAGGGCAGCGGCGGCAGCCCCTGCGCTTGCCGCACCGTATCGAGATGAACCATGCCGGCGCGGGCGGCGGCGACCGCGCGCAGCGCCGCCTCACAGGCTTCGCCCGGTGTGCTTGTGACCGGGAAAATCGCCAACGCGCCGTCGCCGATGAATTTCAGCACCTCGCCTCCGAAAGCGTGCACCGCTCCGGCAACGCGGTCGAACCAGGCGTCGAGGGAAGCGATCATCGCCGCCGGCTCCGTCGCCTCGGACAAAGCGGTGAAATCGCGCAGATCGGCGCAGAGCAATGCGGCTCGGATGGTTTCCCCCGTGCCGCGGCGCAGCGCGCCGGCTTGGACCCGCGCCGCACTGCGCCGGCCGAGATAGGCCTCGAGTAGCGCTGCCAACGCCGCCCGCGAAGCCAGGGCGCTCAAGGGGGCTGCGGCGAAGCGCGCCGTCTCCCGCAGCCGACCGGCCTCGCTAGGGTCGAATGGCCGGAGCCCCGCCCAACCCAGCACCGGGCTGTCCGCGGCCGAACCCACCGTGTCTTCATGCATGGGGCCAAGCCCGGCCAGCCAATCGTGGCCGGCTTGACTGGGTGGGCCGCCGACGAAACCCAGCGCCTCGATCACTGCCCCGGTTTCCGCCCGCCACAGCCAGATGCGCCGGGCGATGATCGGATGCGGCACCGCGAGCGACAGGGCTCCTCCGGCAAGTGGCAGGCCGTCGGCCAGCAGCCGGCGGCCGAGCTCGGCCAGGAACCGTTCAGGGCCAGGAGAGGCATCGGCCTCATCAACCAGCCAGGCAAGGGGGAGGGGCAAATCCATGTCTGATCATGCCATGGCAGCCGCAGGCTGTCATCCGCCGTTGCGATGGTGCTTCTGCGTGTGATGACAGTCCCCGGCAGTGCTCAGGACCGACGCATTCAGGAACGGAAGGCTGTCACATTCTGCCAGCCATAGGGTCGGGACCCGGATCACGCCCGGCTGCGGCTTCGGACAGCCGGCCGAGGTAGTGAGCCCAGCCTTCAGAATGGCCAGCGCATTGTTCGGCATTGGGCAGGCCGGTGTGGGTCAGACGTAGCAGCGTTCCGTCCGGCTGCTCGATGAGGTCTATCTCGACCAGGCTCGATCCCGGGGGGACCACCTCGCTGCCATCCCAGCCGAAGCTGTAGGCCAGGCGGTGTACCGGCACCACCTCGCGGAACGAACCGCGGGCGAAGCGAGCGCCAGTGACGTTGACGAGATAGAGTCCTTCGGGCTGAGGCTCGATCTGTGCCTCCGTACCCATCCAGCGCAGAATCTTTTCCGGATCGGTCAGGAGGGCGAACACGGCTGCGGGCGGTGCCGGGATGCGCCTTTCCTGGCGGACGACGAGGGGCTCTTGCATCGGTCTCTCCTTTGGTTGCATGGCCTGCCTCACCGGAGGCGGAGATTGAGCAGGCGCATCCTATCGCGGAACGTCCTCATGCAACAGCATGTAGGGGGCAGGCTCGCTCACAACAAGGGCGGTGCAGACGCTTGAAGACGAATGGATTTGCTAGTGATCCTTGGGAAATATCGGCATCGGCGCACCCTTCATCATGTCGGCATAGAGATGTTCGGTCTGCTGATCCGTCGGGAACATGCATTCGAGCCTGAGCTCCTGCGACGCGATGGTCATCGGGGTGCCGACTGTCGTTACCAATGAAAAGAAGTTGAGGCTCTGGCCATCCTTCACAAAGGTCAATGGAACGACGGGTGTGCTGCCGGGTGCGGTGAGCGCTTTCCGGTCGAAATCGACGTCGGGATAAGCGAGCAGCGTTTTCAGCAGTTCCCGAGTTTTGTCATCGACGACCCGGCCGATGGACTCACGATGAACGCGCGCCAGCAAGCTTCTCGATGTCTCCGCCCAGTTATCAATGAAGGGGCGCATCCCAGCGGGATCGAACATCAAATGCAGCAGGTTGCGTGGCGATTTGCGCGCCGCCATATCGACGAAGCAATTGAAGAAACGGAGCGTGGCCGTATTGGACATCAGAACGTTCCAATAGCGATCCATGACGATTGCGGGGAAAGGTTCGTGCTGACGCAGCATGCGCCGCAGAGCATCCGCGACGGGCTGCATTTCCGGCGCGTCCCAGGAATCCTCCGAATAGATCGGGGCGTAGCCAGCGGCGAGCAACAGAGTGTTGCGCTCGCGGAACGGCACATCGAGCGCTTCCGCAACGGTCAGCAGCCTCTGGCGGCTGGGAACGCTGCGGCCGCTTTCAACGAAGCTGATGTGACGTTGCGAAACACCCGTATCCATTGAAAGGTCGAGCTGGCTTTTGCCGCGCACCTCCCGCCAGTGGCGCAGCAACGGGCTGAGCTGTTTCGAGACCGATAGGGCTGTGTTGCTGTTCGTCATGGAGGGTCTCCGTGTGAACTGTGCCGTGGCGACTTCCTCTAAAAAGGCGGCCGCGCACGGCATCTTATGTCTGGCATGCGAAGGTTAGAATTGCACTGGCCCCACCGAACCGAACCAATGACGCACCTTGGTGTGATCAGCCTCGTCCATGTAGAAGAAGTGCGTCATGACGGGCTTGACGACGGGGTGGTTAGGATCGTTCGGTGTCATGGTAACGAAGCCACGGAAGATCTTGAGGAGCCCGCCGTCCCAATATTCCGTCACATCATGGAGGGCGGTAAATCCGGTGTCGATGAACGCGCGCAGGCTTTCGCGGATAGTCTCGCGGCCCTTCCATTCGGCGACGCCCAAATTTGCGGTGGCGTCTTCCGTAAAGCAGTCGAAGCCACTGCCGAAGGTCTTGTCGTCAATCTCCTTCCAGAAGGCCAGCAGCCAGCCTGGGGTTTCACGTTTGCTGAAAATCATCTCATTCATCGTCTGTCTCCGGACGTGTGCTTAGGGCAATAAGAGGCTGCAGCGCCCCGGGGTCAAACCGAAGGCGCTTGATGTCTATTCCTCTGCGGCACCGGTTCGGTGCCTATCTCTCGTGGAGATGCCCCAAAGTTACGCGCCGGTCGGACGTGTCTCAATTACATCAGAGGTCATATTTCGCCGGTCGTCGCGCCCTGCCACCGAGGCAAGGCGCTTTCACGAGGCATTACATCGGCATCGGATACAGCCGGTGTACCTTTTCAATCTCGGCAATTGCCTCTTCCGGCAGCGTGACATAGGCGGAAGCGATGTCGGTTTCGAGCTGGGCCATCGATGTCGCGCCGATGATGACGGAGGTCATGAAGGGCTTGGTCAGGCAATAGGCGAGCGCCAGCTTGGCAGGGTCGAGATTATATTTGGCGGCGATCTCCAGATAGGCCTTGACCGGCGGCTCCTGCAGCGGCTGCAGACGGCCGCCGATGTCGGGATTGATCGAGCCACGCGAGCCGGCAGGGCGTGCGCCGCCGACATATTTGCCGCTGAGAATACCACCGGCGAGCGGCGAATAGGCGAGCAGGCCAACATCTTCGTGGTGCGACAGTTCGGCGAGATCGAGATCGAAGTGGCGGTAGAGCAGATTATATTCGTTCTGCGTCGAGACGACGCGCGGCAGGCCCTTCTGTTCGGCGATCGTCAGGTATTTCTGGATGCCCCAGGTCGTCTCGTTGGAGAGGCCGATGGCGCGGATCTTGCCGGCCTTCACCAGCTCACCCATCGTCTCCAGGATTTCGGCGATATTGGCGACCGTTTTCTCGCGATCCTGGGTGAAGGGGTTGTAGCGCCAGTTCTGACGGAAGTGGAAATGACCGCGGTTCGGCCAATGCACCTGATAAAGATCGATATAGTCGGTTTTCAGCCGCTTCAGGCTGCTGTCGATTGCCGCGCGGATATTGGCGGCATCCGCGCCCTGGCCGCCGCGCAGATAGTCACGACCAGGCCCGGCGACCTTGGTGGCAAGCACGACGTCCCCGCGCTTGCCGGTCTTTTCGAACCAGGTGCCGATACATTCCTCGGTGCGGCCCTGAGTCTCCGGGCCGACCGGCGTCGTCGGATACATTTCAGCCGTGTCGAAGAAATTGACGCCCTTGTGAAGCGCATAATCCATCTGCTCGTGCGCCTCGGCTTCGCTGTTCTGTGTGCCCCAGGTCATCGTCCCCAGGCAAATCTGTGAAACGGAAATATCGGTGCGGCCTAAATTCTTATACTGCATGGGAAAACCTTGATGCTTGCGGAAAAGGTGGTGGGGGAAGGATGCTCCAAATCTAGGTCGGAAATGAGCAAGCGCAAGAAGAAAATCGAGATGTTTCGCACACGCAAAAGGCAGGGACTGCAGGGGCTGCGCTATTGACTCCACCGCAAACAATGTCATTGGGAAGCGAAACGACCCCCGAAGGAAGCTTGATATAATGACTGTTGCTTTCACATTTCCCGGTCAGGGTAGCCAGGCCGTCGGCATGGGCAAGGATCTGGCCGACAACTTCGCCGAAGCGCGCGCCGTCTTCGAGGAAGTCGACGAAGCGCTCGGTGAAAAGCTTTCCGACATCATCTTCAACGGCCCGGACGATAGGCTGACGCTGACGGCGAATGCGCAGCCGGCGTTGATGGCCGTGTCGATCGCCGTCATGCGCGTTCTCCAAGCGCGCGGCCTCGATCTGAAGAGCAAGGTTGCCTATGTCGCCGGTCATTCGCTCGGCGAATATTCGGCGCTTTGCGCTGCGGGCACTTTCTCGCTCGCCGATACGGCGCGGCTGCTGCGCATTCGCGGCAATGCCATGCAGGCGGCGGTTCCGGTGGGCGTTGGCGCCATGGCGGCCATCATCGGCCTGGAACATGCCGACGTCGTCGCGGTTTGCACCGAGGCTTCGGCGATCGGCGCATGTCAGATCGCCAATGACAATGGCGGCGGTCAGATCGTCATTTCCGGTGAAAAGGCCCCGGTCGAAAAGGCTGCCGAGCTTGCGACCGCCAAGGGTGCCAAGCGCGCCATCCTCCTGCCTGTTTCCGCACCCTTCCATTCGTCGCTGATGGCGCCCGCCGCCGAGGCGATGCGCGCGGCTCTGGCAGAGGTTGCAAAATCCGATCCCGTCGTGCCTGTCGTCGCCAATGTCCGCGCGGCGCCGGTGAAGGACGCCGGTGAGATCGCCGATCTGCTGGTTGCGCAGGTGACGGGCCAGGTCCGTTGGCGCGAGACCGTGGAATGGTTTGCCGCCAACAATGTGACAACATTGTATGAAATCGGCGCTGGCAAGGTGCTGACAGGCCTTGCCCGGCGCATCGACAAATCGGTGAACGGTATCGCCGTCAACACGGCGGCCGATATCGACACCACTCTCGCCGGCCTGCTTGGCTGATACAGAAATTAAGGAACGAGGGACATCAAATGCTCGATTTGACTGGCCGCAAGGCCCTGGTAACCGGCTCTTCCGGTGGTATCGGCGAAGAGATCGCAAGACTGCTGCATAAGCAGGGCGCCATCGTCGGCCTGCACGGCACGCGCGTTGAGAAGCTCGAGGCTCTGGCCGCCGAACTTGGCGACCGCGTCAAGATCTTTCCGGCTAACCTGTCCGATCGCGATGAGGTCAAGGCGCTCGGTGCCAAGGCCGAAGAAGAACTCGGCGGCGTCGACATCCTCGTCAACAATGCCGGCATCACCAAGGACGGTCTGTTTGTGCGCATGAGCGACGAGGACTGGGATGCGGTTCTGGAAGTCAATCTGACGGCGGTCTTCCGCCTGACGCGCGAGTTGACCCATCCGATGATGCGCCGCCGCTATGGCCGCATCATCAACATCACCTCCGTCGTCGGCATCACCGGCAATCCCGGCCAGGCCAATTACTGCGCCTCCAAGGCCGGCATGATCGGCTTCACCAAGTCGCTGGCGCAAGAGATCGCGACCCGCAACGTGACTGTCAACTGCGTCGCTCCCGGCTTCATCGAGAGCGCCATGACCGGCAAGCTGAACGACAAGCAGAAAGAGGCGATCATGGGCGCTATTCCCATGAAGCGCATGGGCAACGGTGCCGAAGTTGCATCCGCCGTCGCCTATCTCGCCTCCTCCGAAGCAAGCTACGTCACCGGCCAGACGATCCACGTCAACGGTGGCATGGCAATGATCTAAAAAAGGAAAAGTCTATTGGGGGGAACTTTCCCCTCCAATAGCATGTTGAGCAACCTGGAAGCGGCGATTTTCTGGCTTTGCGACAGACTTAAACCGTGTTAAGCGGGCCATGACTGTGATCAGTCGTCCCGAAAATGCAGACGGACCGGGCCGCGTGTATGGCGGCCGGACCAGATGTGAAGGCCGGGTTGAACGGGTTTGCCAGCCGCGCCATGCAGGCGTTGCAGGCTTGAACAGGGTAGGGATGTCACACGGCATTCTGATCAGGACATAAATAAGGTCGAGGAAACCGACATGAGCGATATCGCAGAACGCGTAAAGAAAATTGTTATTGATCATCTTGGCGTCGACGCCGACAAGGTTGTTGAAAGCGCAAGCTTCATCGACGACCTGGGCGCGGACTCGCTCGACACCGTCGAACTGGTCATGGCCTTCGAAGAAGAATTCGGCGTTGAAATTCCTGACGACGCTGCCGACTCGATCCTGACGGTCGGCGATGCGGTAAAGTTCATTGAGAAGGCTCAGGCCTAATCCTTTGCACTTTGTGACGGGCGGGCTCTCTGAGTCCGCCCTATTTCGTCCGGCCGGGTCGGACGGATCATATTCATACGCATGGCATTATAAAAAGACGGGGGTCTGCGGGCGATGAGACGTGTCGTTATCACGGGTACCGGCATGGTATCACCTTTGGGCTGTGGCACTGAGGTGTCCTGGTCGCGCTTGATCGCCGGGCACAACGGCGCTCGTCTTGTGACGGAATTCGAAGTCGAGGATCTCGCCGCGAAAATCGCGTGCCGCGTTCCGGTCGGCGATGGCAGCGACGGCACGTTCAATGCCGACGACTGGATGGAGCCGAAGGAACAGCGAAAGGTCGATCCTTTCATCATCTACGGCATGGCAGCAGCCGATATGGCGCTGAAGGATGCCGGTTGGCATCCGACCTCCGATGAAGACCAGATCGCAACCGGCGTCATGATCGGCTCCGGCATCGGCGGCCTCGAAGGCATCGTTGAAGCCGGTTATACGCTGCGTGATAAGGGTCCGCGCCGCATCTCGCCTTTCTTCATTCCCGGACGCCTCATCAATCTCGTTTCCGGCCAGGTCTCGATCCGCCACAAGCTGCGCGGTCCGAACCACGCCGTCGTCACGGCCTGCTCGACCGGCGCACATGCGATCGGCGATGCTGCCCGTTTGATCATGCTCGGCGATGCCGACGTCATGGTCGCCGGCGGCGCCGAGGCTCCGGTCTGCCGTATCTCGCTCGCCGGCTTTGCCGCCTGCAAGGCGCTGTCGACCGATTACAACGACAACCCGCAGAAGGCTTCGCGCCCCTACGATCGTGACCGTGACGGCTTCGTCATGGGCGAGGGCGCCGGCATCGTCGTTCTCGAAGAGCTGGAACATGCCAAGGCACGCGGCGCCAAGATTTACGCCGAAGTGGTCGGGTACGGCCTTTCCGGCGACGCCCATCACATTACTGCCCCGTCCGAGGATGGCGAGGGCGCGTTCCGCTGCATGACTTCGGCCCTGAAGCGTGCCGGTTTGACGCCGGCGGATGTGGACTACATCAATGCGCATGGCACCTCGACCATGGCCGATACGATCGAGCTTGGCGCTGTCGAGCGGCTGGTTGGCAATGCCGCTTCCAAGATTTCGATGTCGTCGACCAAGTCGGCGACCGGCCATCTCCTGGGGGCGGCTGGCGCGATTGAGGCTATCTTCTCGACGCTTGCCATTCGCGACAATATCGCGCCGCCGACGCTGAACCTCGATAATCCGGAGCGCGAGACAGCCATCGATCTCGTTCCGCATAAGGCCCGCAAGCGGGACATCAATGTTGCACTGTCGAACTCCTTTGGATTCGGCGGTACGAACGCATCACTTGTCCTGCGTCGCTATGAGGCATAATAAAAGCGCGTAATTCCGGAAAGCGGGAGTGCTTTCCGGCGAGACTATGCGCCATCCTTGAATGTTGCTGCGCGTCTTGCGTATCCCATGGATGCGCCGCAGCAATGTCTGATCGGTCGAAAGCGGATCTTCACAAGGCTCCGCTTTATCTTCTGAACCTGTTTTTTGCCGCATTGCTTGGTCAAAGAGCAGGCAATGACAAATGAAGGGACTGCCGGTGAGCGATACGAACCAGAACAATGGAACTCCGAACGGGCAGAAGGGGCCGATTATCCCGAAATCGGCCAATGAAGCTCTGCGTCCGGAGCGTGTTCCGGATCCGCCGAAGCGTTCCCGCAAAGCCCGCAGCCAGATGGTGATTTTCCTGAACTTTCTGATGACGCTGGTCGTCTTCGTGATCGTTCTCGCGCTCGTCGGCACCTATTACGCCATCTCCGCCTATCAGAGCCCCGGGCCGCTGGCGACCAACTCCAATTTCATCGTGCGCAACGGCGCGGGCCTGGCCGAGATTTCGAGCCGGCTGGAAGCCAGCAACATTATCTCCGATGCCCGTATCTTCCGCTATCTGACGGCAACCTATCTGCACAATGGCGAGACGTTGCGATCCGGCGAATATGAGATCAAGGCCGGCGCCTCCATGAAGGACATCATGGAGCTGTTGAAATCCGGCAAATCGATCCTCTATTCGGTTACCTTGCCGGAAGGCCTGACCGTGCGGCAAATATTCAACAAGCTGCAGGCGGACCCGGTGCTGGAAGGCGATCTGCCGTCGGCCTTGCCGCCAGAGGGCAGCTTGGAACCCAATACCTATAAATTCACGCGCGGCGCCAAGCGTACGGAAATCATCGATCAGATGAAGGCCGCGCAGGAAAAGCTGGTCGATGAGATTTGGGACAAGCGCGATCAGTCGCTGCCGCTGACGAACAAGCAGGAACTGATCACCCTGGCGTCGATCGTTGAAAAGGAGACCGGGCTTGCCGATGAGCGCGCTCATGTGGCGTCCGTCTTCCTCAACCGCCTCGGCAAGGGCATGCGCCTGCAATCCGATCCGACGGTCATCTATGGCCTCTTTGGTGGCGACGGCAAGCCGGCGGATCGCCCGATCTTCCAATCGGACCTCAAAAAAGAAACGGCCTACAATACCTACATCATCAAGGGCCTGCCGCCGACGCCGATCGCCAATCCGGGCAAGGATGCGCTCGATGCAGTTGCCAATCCTTGGAAGACACAGGATCTCTATTTCGTTGCTGATGGCTCGGGCGGCCACGTCTTCGCCGCGACGCTGGAAGATCACAACGCCAACGTCAAACGCTGGCGCAAGCTCGTCGCGGAAAAGGGCGAGGACCCCAGCGCGATCGCCGTTGACGGTCAGCCGGAAGATAGCGGCACCACGGCCGGTACGCCCCCCTCCGGCACACAGCAGAAAAAGAAGACGAACTGATCTCTGCTGCGCCGTGCTTCCTATGGGACGCGCGGCGTAGTCTCATTTGCATTGATGGTCCATGATCGTTGAGCGATTGTGGACGAGAACTATCGGAGGCTTGCATGGCATTGCAGTCCATGACCGGTTTCGCCCGGCGTGAGGGAACGAGTGGGCGCTCTCGCTGGGCATGGGAATTGCGATCGGTCAACGGCAAGGGCCTCGATTTCCGCCTGCGCCTGCCGCAGGGGTTGGAGCGTCTGGAAACCGATGTGCGCAAGCTCATCACTGACCGGTTTTCGCGCGGCAATCTGCAGGTCGGTCTTTCTCTATCCGTCGATGAAAGCCGCGTCGAGGCGGTGGTCAATCAGGACGCACTGGCAACGGTGCTGGCACTGCGCGGTCAGCTCTCCGGCGTCATCGATCCCGCGCCGTTGCGGCTGGACACGCTGCTGGCCATCCGCGGCATAGTCGAGTTCAAGGAAGCCGAGGAGAGCGAAGAAGCGCTTGCCGCGCGCGACGGAGAGGTCATGGCGGGTCTGGAAGCCGCGCTCGGCGATCTCAGCGACATGCGCCGTCGGGAAGGACAGGCGCTTGGGCAAATCCTGCTCGGTCATGTCGGCGTCATCGAGACGCTGACGGCGACGGTTGAGAGCGATCCATCGCGATCGCCGCAGGAAATCGCCGCCAGGCTGGCAGCACAGGTTGCCATGCTGCTGGACGGCACTTCCGGTCTGGATCGCGATCGGCTGCATGCCGAGGCCGCTCTCATCGCCACCAGAGCCGATCTGCGCGAAGAAATCGACCGGCTAAAGGCGCATGTAACGGCCGCCCGCGACCTTATCGCCAAGGGCGGACCGATCGGACGCAAGCTTGATTTCCTTGCACAGGAATTTAACCGGGAATCGAATACTATCTGTTCGAAGTCGAATGCCGCAGCGGTCACCGCCGCCGGCATCGAACTGAAGGTGGTCATTGACCAGTTCCGCGAACAGGTCCAGAATTTGGAGTAGGCCATGAAGCCGGCGACATCCACATCCATTCCGATTGCCCGCCGGGGGCTGATGCTCGCCATTTCCTCGCCGTCAGGCGCGGGGAAATCGACGATCGCGCGCACGCTGCTGGAAACCGATAAGCAGATCGGTCTTTCCGTCAGTGTGACGACGCGGCAACGGCGGCCGAGCGAGATTGCCGGCGTGCACTATCATTTTGTCTCGCTGCGGGAATTCGAGCGGCTACGCGATTCCGACTCCCTGCTGGAATGGGCTGAGGTGCACGGTAATTTCTACGGCACGCCGCGCGAGCCGGTGGAAACGGCGATGTCCGAGGGCCGCGATATGCTCTTCGATATCGACTGGCAGGGCGCGCAGCAACTGCAGGAAAAGATGCCCGCCGATGTCGTCTCGATCTTCGTGCTGCCGCCCACCATGACGGAGCTGCAATCGCGTCTGCACCGCCGCGCCGAGGATTCCGAAGAGGTGATCGCCACGCGGCTTGCCAATTCCAGGGCCGAGATCGCCCATTGGCGCGAGTATGACTATGTCATCATCAACGATGATCTGAACGCCGCTTTCGACGCGGTTCAGTCGATCGTCAAGGCAGAGCGCCTGCGCCGCGACCGCCGCCACGGCATGTTCGACTTCGTTCGCGGCCTGTTGGAAGAAACGCCGAAGCTGTAAATGGCAATCAGAGAGAGTTCGCCAGCCGGCAGAACTCTTCGACGGAGAGCGTTTCAGCGCGTCGCTGAGGGTCGATATCGGCTTTCAGCAGCAGTACTTCGCCCCCGAGCGGCTTAAGGCTTTGGCGCAGCATCTTGCGCCGTTGGCCGAAGGCGGCGTGCGTTATCTTTTCCAGCTTGTCGACGGAACAGGGGATCGGGTTTTCCTTGGGCGTTAGATGGACGACCGTCGAGGTGACTTTCGGCGGCGGCGTGAAGGCCTGCGGCGGTACGTCGAAAGCCATGTGTGCGTTCGTGCGCCAGCCGCAGAGAACGCCGAGACGGCCGTAGTGATCGTCATCCTCGTCGGCAACGATCCGCTGGCCGACCTCTTTCTGGAACATCAGCGTCAAGGACTGCCAGAAGGGTGGCCAATGGCCAGGGAGTAGCCAGTTCACCAGCAACTGTGTGCCGACATTGTAGGGCAGGTTTGCAATGATCTTGACCGGCCCTTCGGGCGCCAGCGCCGCAAAATCCGTCTTCAGCGCATCGCCCTCGATGACATCCAGCCGGCCGGGATAGTGATCGGCGATCTCGGCGAGCGCCGGCAGGCAGCGCGCGTCGCGCTCCACGGCGATGACCTTGGCGGCGCCGAGCGCAAGGATGGCACGCGTCAGCCCACCAGGTCCCGGGCCGACTTCGAAGACGGTGACGCCCTCCAGTGATCCGGCGGTGCGGGCAACCTTTTGTGTCAGATTAAGATCGAGCAGAAAGTTTTGGCCGAGCGCCTTGCGCGCGTCGAGGCCATGGCGCTGGATTACATCGCGAAGCGGCGGCAGACCATCGAGTGCGGCCATCAGTGACTGCTTCCCGTCGCGCGGCTGATCTGGCTCGCGAGCTTGAGCGCTGCCACGAGACTGTCTTCCTTGGCGATACCCTTGCCGGCAATGCCGAAGGCCGTGCCGTGGTCCGGCGAGGTGCGGACAAAGGGAAGGCCTAGCGTGACATTGACGGAATCGTCGAAGCCGAGCGCCTTGGCCGGAATCAAAGCCTGATCGTGATACATGCAGATGGCGACATCGTAGCGACGGCGCGCATCGTCGTGGAACATCGTGTCGGCGGGGAGGGGGCCAAAGGCATCGATGCCTTCATTGCGCAGCACGTCGATCGCCGGACGGATGATCTCCTCATCTTCCTTGCCGATCGCGCCGCTCTCGCCAGCATGGGGGTTGAGGCCGGCAACGGCCAGCCGCGGCTTCGCGATGCCGAAACGCGTCTTGAGGTCGTGGTTGGTGATCCGGCAGGTCTCGATGATGAGATCCGAGGTCAGCGCCTGCGGGACATCCTTCAGCGGAATGTGGATGGTGACGGGTATCGCCCGCAATTTGGGCCCGGCCAGCAGCATTACCGGCATCACCGGTTTGCCGGTCGCGTGTGTCGCGAGATCGGCGAGGAACTCGGTATGGCCGGGAAAGCCGAAGCCGGCGTCATAAAGGACCGACTTGGCGATTGGGTTGGTCACGACCGCGGCGGTCTCTCCCTTCATGCTGAGCGAAACCGCCATCTCAATGGCGGCAATCGTCGCCTTAGCTGTCGCGACATGCGGTTCACCGGCAACCACATCCATGCCGGCGGCGATCGGCAGCACCGGCAAGGCATCGGCAAAGGCATCGAGGGCAGTCGACGCATCAGTTTCCCGAAGCGGCACGGTCAGATTCAACTGAAGCGCTCGTGCCGAAAGAACGTTGGGATCGCCGAGAAACAGAAAGGGGGGCAAACCAAACTCGCCGCGGCGCAGCCAGGCGGCGAGCGTGATGTCGGGTCCGATACCTGCGGGATCCCCTTGCGTGAGTGCAAGGGGGTGGGAAGGGCGCGAGGGCATCGGGACGATCAGCGATAGAGGATCTGCGCCTTGGAGCGCAGTTCGTCGATGTACTTCTTGTCGTTGGCGCTAACGCCCTGGGCATTCGACTTGCCGAGATCTTCTGCGCGGAAAACGGCTGCTGCGGCAATGTCGTCGTTCACCTGGCGCTGCGAGCAGATGGCAACATATTCAACGCCACGATCGGTCACGATCGCATCGGTCGTGTTACCCTTTGCCTTCTCCAGCAGCGGCTTCCAAGCTTCCGGAAGGTCGGGGGCGAGCACGCGGCCGAGATCCTGAACGGAGACGTCATGCATGGTCGCGGCAAAGACCTTGGCTTGGTCGCAACCGGGGAACTTCGCTCGCGAGGCTTCCGCTTCGGCCTTGCGTTTGCCGAGAATGGCGTTGCGCTTTGCACTCGGAACGACGAAGACCATCTGCTTCAGGAAATATTCCGTCGTGACCGGCTTCGTCTTGTTTTCCGTCATGCGCGTCACGAGGTCGTCATTCGACATGCGGCCGCCGCTCGAGCCGAAGCGGGCATTGACGACGCGCGGCCAGCTCATGGAAATGGCGATATAGGATTTGAAGTGGTCGACGGTGACGCCCATCTTGTCCAGGATCTGTCCAAGCTGCTGCGGCGACATTTTGTTGCTGGCGGCAAAGCGGGCGAAGGCGTTGTCGACATCTGTCGTCGATACCGACATGCGGACGCGGGAGATTTCCGCGCGCTTGAGCGTCTCATCGACGAGCTGCTGCTGCGCCAGCTTGTTGAGGTCACCTTTCGCGTGCTGCAATTTCAGGAAGTTGACGCGCTTGGCGATATCGCCCGATGTGATCACCGTGTTGTTGACGACGACCTTCACCTCACTTGCCGCGAAGGCAACATCGCTGCTTGGTATTGCGAAAGAGGCCATAACCAACGCTACGGCGCCGAATAGCGCAGCGCGCATCGGTGTCTTTCCAGAGAACATCAATTACCCCTTCCCAAAGGTCTTTGTCCGCATCGCGTCACATTGGGACGCCCTTGGCGCAATACGGCAATTTCGCGCCAATATCTACAACAAGCACGACGAATTGCAAAATCCTTGCGGCGAAACAATGACGCGGAGGGAAATGCGATCCATTCAAAGCAAAAGGGCCGGCTTCAGAGCCGGCCCTTTTGGATTTGAGTGATCAGAACGTAGCGTCCTGAACGTTGCCAAGATTGACGTCGCCGAGCGTACGGAACGTTATGCGGGCGCCGATAGACCAGTCGCTGCCCGATTGGTTCGTCGAATCCTTCTTATCCAGGAAGGAGACGCTGAAGATCGTGCATTCATCCTCATAGGACAGACCGATGCCCTGGCGGGTGATCTCGCTGTCATTGAGATCATAGCTGACCGTACCGAAGACGGACCAATAGTTCTTGAACTTGATCTGTGCGCGGGTCTGGATTTCGTCCTGATCCGAGGTGAAGCCATATTGCGGCTGAGCGGCGATATGGGTGTAGGTCACCGACGTCTGGAAGGCGTCGTTCGCATAGCCGACCTGGGTATCGCCGCGACGGAATGCAAAATCCTTTTCGTCGAAGCGGTAGGACTGCGAAAGCGAGATGCCCTGCGGCGTGGTGAGGCCGAACATCGTCACATAGTCGGAGCGGGTGGTTTCAAGCCCCGAATCCGAACCGGCACCGACCAGATCGTCGGTTGCGAAGGAGTTTCGTCCGGCAAGCTGGTAAGATTGGCCGAAGATGTGCTGCAACTTATAGCCACTGTCGAAGCTGCCCGTATAGCGCCAGCCCACGTTGGCACGAGTGCCGCCTTCTACACGGTCGAAGCCGGAGAATTTGTCGCGATCGAACAGGTTGGTCGCATCGAAAACAAAGCTCTGCGCATCTTCGTTCGGCAGACGCCCCGCAAGTTGCTCATCAGGGCGCACATAGACTTGCGCGATCGGCTCGAACACATGCGTGCTGTTGCTCGTGGTGATGAGGAACGGGTACTTGGCTTCGAGGCCAGCCGTCACCATACCGCGTGTCGCATAGTCGCTGGTGTCGTAGTTGCCGGAATAGTCGCCGTTAGGCGGATCCATATCTAGGCCAAAAACGTCGCCACGAGCTGCGGCAAGCGGAGTCAAGACCAAACCCTGATCGGTCGTGAAGGTACGTTGCCACTGTAGCTCGGTCGTAAGACGCGTATAGCTTCCGGAAAGACCAAGGAAACGGTCGTTCAGGCTTGCGTCGCCGAGACTGGCGACGTTGTCGAGCGTTGACGCCTTGTCACGCGACAAATGCGTGAAGTTCATGGTCGCGGACAATTCGCCGCCATACACCGAGTTCGGATCGACATAGTGATAATCGAGGCTCGGATAGACCACGGCTTGCTGCTTTTCAGCAGTGCTGTTGTTATCGGCATCCTGAATGTCATAGTAGAAGGCGCGCATATCGAAATAATTGCGCTTGCCGAGACCCGTCAAATAGATGTCGTTCGTGTGCGTGCTCTGGCTGAGGCCTTGCAAGCCGTAGGTGCGCGAAAAGTTATTGTCGCTTTGCGCCATGACATCCCAGCCGAATGTCCAGCGAGGATTGATTTTGAAATCAGCCTTCGACGCGATCACGCCGCGAGTCTTGTGCTCAGCATCACTGGTATTGGCGGTGAACTGATCGGGGCTCATCTGGTTGATACCGGCAACGCGCAGAATATGCGTACCGTTTTCAAACCGTTGCCGGAATTCGCCTTCGAGCAGCAGGCCTTGGCTTGTATAGCCGGTAGCGCTGATCGTCGCGTCCATGCTCGGCGAGATGACGTAGTAGTAAGGAACCTTCAGGCCAAAGCCGAGGTTCTCCGAGATGCTCATCGACGGAAACAGGAAGCCCGACTTGCGCTTCACCGTATTGTCTGGAACTTCGATCCACGGAACGTAGGCGATCGGCTGGCCGAACAGTTCGAAGCGGGCATGCTCGAGACGGACGGTATGCGTCACGCCGTTCTGCACCACGCGCTGAGCCTTGACCTGCCACAGCGGCGCGCGGCCCTGCTCGGAGCACGGCAGACAGGCGGTGTAGACACCCTTCGTCAGGATCAACTGATTACCGCCGACACGTTCGCCCTTTTCGGCGGCCATGCGGGTATTGTCAGGCATTTCGATGCGCAGAGCGTTGACGAAACCGTCGGAGAAACTGTCGGTGACATCCATTTTGTCACCGTACATACGGTTGCCGTCCGGGCTGATCAGCTCGACATTGCCGATCGCCGTCATGCGCCCGCTTTTTTGATTATATTCAACCTTTTGCGCGACCATCTTGTAGCCGCCATAGTTGATCTGAACCGCACCGCTGGCGGTAACGATTTGCGTATCCTTATTATAGACCAATTCGTTCGACGAAAGGATCAGCTTGGAGCCTTCCGGTACTTTGACCTTGACGGGAGAGGTCGCAGCGCCGGCGCCGCCGTTATTATTGTTGTCCTGGGCGTAAGCTACGACCGGGCTCATGACAAATGCATACGCAGCCGCGCCCATGACGAGGGCAGCGACAAATTCCCTGATACTCTTGCGGTTGCCTGCCGCCACTTAGCCGTCCTCCTGATGAAGCAGGATCGTTGCTCCGAATGCCAAAGCGACGATCACGGGTATCCATGTCGCCACGAAAGGAGGAACCACTCCGCTGCTCCCGAATGCCTTTACCAGCACGGTGACAACATAAAGCACGAAGCCTGAGAGGATTCCACCCAGAATCACGGAGCGCGATTGGTTGAATCTACTGAATTTTAACGAGACGGTGGCTGCGATCAGAGTCATCGCCACCAAAAGGAATGGCTGCGACAGCAGGGAGTGAAATTGGGTCTCAAGAGCTTTGGTTGAGATGCCAAAAGACTTTGCTATCTGTATTCGATTAGAAAGATCATAAAAAGCAATGGTTTCAGGCTGCGCCAAACGCTCTGAAACGAAATCCTGTTTCAGATTCGTACGAACCTGTGTCGTGTTTTTATGAACGGGAATTTCGCCCGGGCTGCGCTCGACAACACCGTTAAGAAGCCAGTAACCATTTTCCAACTTTGCCGACTGGGCGTCCTGCCTGAGAACGATATTCCCCTGTGAATCAAAGTGGATAAAGACAACGTTCATCAGCGTCGTGCCGTTGTCGAGAACGGCCTTGGCGCCAATGATGATGTCGTCTTTGCCATTCGATTGGCGCAGCCACGGGATGGAAAGTGTGTTGTGATAGGACGGGTCGCCGCGCAGGTCGGCTTCCATCGTTTCCGCCTGCTTTTGTCCCCATGCCGCAACCGGATTGAGGGCAAACATGGTCAGGAGGCCGACAAAGAAGGCGCCGACCACGAAGGGCGTCATGAATTGCCAAACGGAGATGCCGGCGGCACGCGCAATCACGAGTTCACGACGCCGGTTGAGCGCGATCAGCACCGTCATGCCGACGAAGAGGGCAATGAACGGCACTGTCTGCTGCAGGATGAACGGCAGTCTGACGGCCGTCATCAGCAAACCTACCCTGACCGTGTATCCGGGAAGGCCCGCAAGCCTTCCGGCGGTCTCGCTGAAGTCGACGAGATAAACGATCGAGATCACGCCGAGGAAAAACCAGAAGGTCGTCACGACGTAACGCATGAAGAAGTAGCGGCCGAGCGTATTGAAGATCATGCGCTGCCCCCATTGGAGCCGCCGGGCGCCGGCATGCGATCTTGAATCTTCTGCCGCCAGCTACTGAAGCGGTTGCGGATCGACGTCGGCATCGACATCTTCCGGTTCCTGAACAGCAGGGCGATTGCAATCAGGGCCGCGCCGATGTTGGCCGCGTAGAGGACGCCGATGAAATAGGGGGCATTCTCAATCTGGTTTGCCGCATAGAAATCCGCCCAGCGCAAGGCAAAAGCAATCGTAAGCGCCGACACCATCGGATGCAGCCGGGCCTCGCGATGGGATCGCGCATCGCCGGCGATGACCAGGGATATCAGGGCAAAGATTGCGGGCAATGCCCAGTCGGTAAGACGCCGGTGTAGTTCCGAGCGATAGCCGCCTGGTTTTGCTTTATAATCCGCATCGTTCGGGTCCGGATTGAGCAGGAAGCCGAGACCACGGTCGCCGGCGCGCAGCGTTGCTTGGCCGCGGCTCTGCGTCATGTCGGAAAGATCGAAGGAATAGGAGTCGAATTTGATGACGGAGACGTTGCCGTCAGGCGTCTTGCGGTGAACTTCACCGTCCTTCATCAGCAGCGACGTGCCGCTCGCATCGACGGCGCCTTCCTTGGCGTAATAGATGAGATCGAAGCCAGGATCGCGCGAATCCACCACGAACAGGCCCTTCAGGATTCGTCCCGACATGCGCTGGGTGATCTGCACATAAAGCCCGTCTTCGATACGCCGGAAATTCTTCTCTTCGATAACGGTCGAGAGCAGGTCGGCATAGGCTTCGGCGACCATCTCGCGGGCGGCGACGCGCGCCTTCGGCTCGACCATATTGTCGACGACGAATGAGAAAACGCTGATAGCTATCGCGAGAATCATGATCGGGCGGATGATGATGCTGCGTCGTGCGCCTGCCGCCTCCATGACGGTCAGCTCCGAATCGCTGTTCATCGCCGTCAGCGTCTGCGTAATGCCGATCACCAGAGCAAAAGGCAGGACCACGGGGATGATCGTCGGCAGGATGAGCGTCGCGAGCTTGGCAAATGAGCCAATCGACTGGCCGCTATCGGTCACGAGATTGATGCGCTGCAACACCTGGGTCGTCCAGATGATGGCGAGCACCGGCAGCAGCGCTACCAGGAACATCATGCCGACACGCCGTACGATATATGTTTCGAATAACTTCATGCCGGCCCTTAAACGCAACACTCCGCGGTGTGAGCCGGCAGAGATTCATCCTCCTCTACGCCGTTTGCGTTTTTTTGGCGACAGCCCACTCGCAAAAAATTCGTTAATTTTCTGAATTTCTTCTGCTGTGTGTCGTTTGGGATAACGCCATGAGAGCGGAGAATATGACAAGCGAGGAAAGCCAGCCCAAAACGGCATCCGAGAGGTAGTGACCGCCGAAAGCCACTCTTAAAGCCGGAATAAGAATCGAGATGGCTGCGATCGGCAGGGCAAGGGCCGTCCGCGCAGGCTGCGGTATGATGAAGATCAGGCAAAACAGCCAGCCGGCAGCGGCCGCTTCGCCGGAAATGAAGGAGCAGTTGCTGGCGCATTTTCCGGCAAAGGAACCGGCGTGAACGAAATCGAGCAGGCCGCCGAAGAGGTCGGTCTGTCGTGGCCGAGGGCGGCCGGAAAAGGCCTTGAGCCAGAGATTGACGATCAGCACTGGGCCGAGAAGCAGTGAGCCAAGCGCGATTTTCAGATTGCGGGCACGCAGCGTCTTGAAGGTTGCGCCATGCTGCTGCCAGCACAGGACCAGCATCCAACAGAGAGCAATCGCGACGACATAGGGAACCTGAAAGAAAATCTCCCTGAGCAGGCGCATGTGCGGATCGTCATTATAAGGAAAAATACCACAGACCTGGCCGGGCCTGATGGGAAGGACGCATTGCTCCGGCAGGAAAAACACATTGGCGACGGCAAGATCGATCTGCGGAAGAATTGAAAACAGCCCAAGCAGTATCCACCAGAGGCAAAAGAGAAAGACGAAAGCATCGCCTGCCGTGCGCGGTCGCAGGATTTCGGGGAAACGATCCCGGCGATCGAAGCTGGTGAAGTCTATGATCAAGGCGATGTTCCGATAGATGATCGCGCCGCGCAGGCGGCGATACCCAATACATGCGTCGGCAAACTAGCGGCGATCGATGACAGGGATTTGAAGGCCTCAGAGGTGTTTCTTCGGGGAATGCTTCGCCAAAAGCTTGTATTTGATAGGGAAACCTTGAATGATCGGGAGTGTATAATTCTATTTTGCACTACGCGTTTATCGGAGCAGAAATGTCTGTGAAATTCGAGATTTCCTTTGCTAAATCGGTCCGGCTGAATGGCGGTTTGGCCATTCTCCTGAAAGACACGGATAGCGAGTTGCCGGCAGGGGCCGAAAGCGCCGATCCGGCGAATGTTTTCGCCAAGGCCGCACGGATCGCCCGGTTCACAGCCAAAGGCTTGAGCAGCCTCGATATCGTCGCGCCCGAAGGCGCGCCGGTCGACCGGATCATCGTTATCGGCACCGGTAAGGCGAAGGAACTGAGTGCGCATGACTGGCTGAAGCTCGGCGGCGGCGCGGCTGCGAAAATTCGCAATGTCGACAAGGCTGCGATCTTCATCGATGTGCCTGGCGCTGAGGCCAAGGCGGCCGCCGATTTCGCCCTCGGCATGCTATTGCGCGCCTACAGCTTCGATACCTACAAGACCAAGAAGAACGACGACGAGGACAAGAACGGCACGCCGAAGTCCGTCAAGGTGACCATCGTCACCTCGAATGCCGTTGCCGCCAAGAAGCTCTTCGCCGCATCGGAAGCGATTGCCGACGGCGTGATTCTGGCTCGCGATCTCGTCAACGAGCCGCCGAATGTTCTCGGCCCGGTCGAGTTTGCCGCCAAAGCCAAGGGGCTGGAAAAGCTCGGCGTCGAAGTGGAGATCCTGACGGAGCGGGAAATGCGCCGGCTCGGCATGGGTGCACTGCTTGGCGTAGCGCAGGGTTCCGTGCGTCCGCCGCGCCTGGTGATCATGCAGTGGAAGGGCGGCAAACCGAAGGACAAGCCGGTTGCCTTCATCGGCAAGGGCGTGGTGTTCGACACTGGCGGCATTTCCATCAAGCCGGCTGCCGGCATGGAGGATATGAAGGGCGATATGGGCGGGGCTGCCGCCGTGACAGGCCTGATGCATGCGCTCGCCGCGCGCGAAGCCAAGGTCAATGCCATCGGCGTCATCGGCCTAGTCGAAAACATGCCCGACGGCAATGCCCAGCGTCCTGGCGATATCGTCACCTCCATGTCCGGTCAGACGATCGAAGTGATCAATACGGATGCCGAAGGCCGGCTCGTACTCTGCGATGCGCTCTGGTACACCAATGACCGCTTCAAGCCGCAGTTCATGATCAACCTCGCGACGTTGACCGGAGCCATTCTCGTGGCGCTCGGCAATCTACATGCAGGCCTGTTCAGCAATGATGAAAAGTTGGCAAACGAACTGACCGCCGCCGGCCTTGCCACCAACGAGCGCCTGTGGCGCCTGCCGCTTGGCAAGGACTATGACAAGATGATCGACAGCAAGTTCGCCGACATGAAAAACACCGGCGGGCGCCATGCCGGCTCGATCACTGCCGCGCAGTTCCTCAAGCGTTTCGTTCAGGAAACGCCCTGGGCACATCTCGACATTGCTGGCACGGCCATGGGCTCGATCCAGGATGAGATCAATCAGTCCTGGGGCTCGGGTTTCGGCGTACGCCTGCTCGATGAGCTGGTTCGCCAGAACTACGAATCGTGACCTTCGAAAGCGTTTGAGATAGAAGGAACGGCATGACCGACGTTCTCTTCTATCACCTGACCGAATCGAAGCTGGAAGATGCCCTGCCGCCGCTGATCGACAAAAGCGTCGAGCGCGGGTGGCAGGTCGCCATCCAGGCGCGCGAAGCGGCGCGGCGGGATGCTCTCGACGCACATCTCTGGACCTATCGCGAAGACAGTTTTCTGCCGCATGGCACGGATGATGGAGAAATGCCGGATAAGCAGCCGGTGCTGCTGACTGTCTCGCCTGACAACGCCAACAACGCCACGGTCCGCTTCTTCGTCGATGGCGCCGAAGCCTCGGATATCGAGAATTACCAGCGCGTTGTTTTCATGTTCGACGGCTACGACCAGGAGCAGTTGGAAGGTGCCCGCGCGCAGTGGAAGAAGCTGAAGGGCGAGGGGCATAACCTCACCTATTGGCAGCAGACGCAGGATGGACGCTGGGAAAAGAAGGCGTGATGGAGTTTGATTACGGCTCTAGTGACGGAATCGTCTAGGGCGAGATTGTCGCTATCCGCCCTTGCCCCTTGAGGCTCGCCTGCAACCTCCGCACCTCGGGGCGAGGTGACCACGGAGCCAGTTGTGCGAAGAGGCGCGCTCACGGTAGGCGCGCCTCCTGCCTATCTCAATCGTGGAAAGCCTCGACGAACTTGCGCTTGCCGAGCATGAAGGCGTCGGCGACGTGGCGAAGCGGGGCCAGGTCGACATCCGACGTGCCGGCTTTGACGATCTCGGCGAAGCGGCGATAGAGCGAAGGATACTCAGCCTCGGGGGCGGTGAACGTCAAAGCGCCGTTCACGGAAAGCTTCGAGCCGCCCTCGGAGAGCACCATCTGGCCGGCTTCGGTTTCTGCGACGATATCCCAGCTCTGCTTACCGGTCTGGCGCCAGTCGAATTCCGCATGGACAGGAAGTCCCTGGCCACTCTTGAACTGCAGGTCGGCCGCAATTGGTGAATCGCGGTTTTCGGGGAATTCCAGCACTGCGCCCGTCAGGAACAGCGGCGGCAGGATGTGGGTGACGATCGACAGCGCATTGATGCCGGGATCGAAGACGCCGAGGCCGCCGGCCTGCCAGATCCATTCCTGATTCGGATGCCAATGGCGCACGTCTTCCTTCCAGATGACATGGGCGCTCTTGATCGTCGTGCCGGCGAGGAAAGCCTTTGCAGCCTCGACGGCCGGCGCATAACGCGAATGCCAGCTTGCGAAGAGAGAAACGCCCTTTGCCTTTGCGAGCGCTTCGAGATCGGCAACTTCGCTCAGCGTGGCGCCCGGCGGCTTTTCCAGGAAGACATGCTTGCCGGCTTCGAGAGCCTTATAGGCTGCCTCGTAGCGATATTGCGGCGGCATGCAGAGCGAGACGGCATCGATCCCCGGAACGGCATCCAGCATAGCCTCGATGCTGGTGAAGGCCGGGATGCCGTCCACCGTGCCGTGACGGCTCGCCGTGGCGATCAGTTTGAAATCTGAATTGTTCGCGATGGAAGGAAGATGCTGATCGCGGACAATTTTGCCGACGCCGACGATGGCGAGGTTGATGGGGGACATGGGGTGTCTCTCGATTAGTATGATTATTGCGTGATCTTTTATCAGAATGCAGCGGGTGGGCAAGACCGGCAAGCGTAAATGCGAGCGATCCACCGGATGCCTGAAGCGCTGAACTCAATTCTCGCGCGGCTTCATGATCGTCTCCCGAAGGAAACTGTAGCCCAGCGCGATGCGCGCCGCGAGCTGCGTCGACGCGCCGTCGCCCCCATGGCCGCCCGAGTGGAATTCGTGGAACAGCGGATGATGGCCGAGTTCCTCCATGCGTGCCGCAAAGCGCCGCGCATGCGAGGGATGAACCCGGTCGTCATTGCTGGAGCTCTCGATATAGATGGGCGGATAGGTGATCTCCGAAGCCGGCTTGAGATTGTGCAGCGGCGAATAGGAAAGCAGATAGTCCCGATCCGCCTGGTCGTCGGGATCGCCATATTCGTCGATCCAGGCCTTGCCGGCCGGGAAGACATGAAAGCGGCTCATGTCGAGCACCGGCACCTGACACCAGATCGCGCCGAAGTCTCGCGGATAGCGCGTTAGCATCACGCCGGTCAGCAGCCCGCCATTGCTGCCGCCATTGGCAGCTATGCGCGACGGCTTGGTATAACCGCGAGCGACGAGATCGCGGGCGACGGCAACAAAATCGGCAAAAGCCCGGTGGCGGCCATGGCCCTTGGCGGAACGATGCCAGTTGGGGCCGAGTTCGCCGCCGCCGCGGATATAGGCTTGCACATAGGCGCCGCCCTGTTCCAGCCAGCGGCCGGTGACGCCGGAATATTGCGGACGGACCGAGAAATAGAAGCCGCCATAGCCGTACATCAGCACCGGCAGTTCGCCTTGGGTCCATGTCTTCGGCAATACCAGACGGTACGGCACCTTCGTGCCGTCTTCGGAAGTCGCCTCGAGCAATTCCGAGGTCATGCCGTCGCTATCGAAATAGGCCGGGGAGCTCGCCGTGTGAATAAGTTCGAGCAGCTTTCTGCGGTCAGCCAGTTCCAGACGGTAGCAGGAGGGCGGCTGCAGGAAGCCTTCGCCATAGACCTGCAGCGTGTCGTCGCCGAGATGGAGATCGGAATAAAGCGGCCAGACCGTTACCGTCTGGACATCTGCCGGCAGCGCGATTTCCTGGATCTCGGCATCCGCCCTGGTCAAGTCGAAGACGAAAAGGCGGGGCTGCAAGTTGTCGGAGACGACGAAGACGCACCATTCGCGCATCAGCAGGAATTGCGACACCGACTGCCGCTCGCCGGGTGAAAACAATATGCGCATCGCCTCGGCGCCGGGATCGCCGGCCTGCCGCGGCAAGGGTTGCAGCGCAAGGCTGCCGGCGGGTATGCGCTCGTCGGTCTTGGCGAGCCAGAGACAATAGGAATAGCTGAGCTGGACGTCGATGTCCCTCGGCAGATCGATCCGCCGCAGCGAAAAATCCTCCTCCTTGATGAAGACGCTGGAGTTGCCGATTTCGTGGCCGGAGATGAACAGGCGGATCGGCTTGGCCGTACCTTTCTTTGCTGTGCCGGCGAGCACGGGATCGAAGACCAGGCAGGAGCCGTAGACGTCGGTGTCAGCGGTGGCGTAGAGCAGGGGGGCCTTTGCTGGTGGCTGGCCGCGTTTCAGACGACGGCCGACGCGAGGCCAGCCGGAGCGCGTCGAGGAGAGGCGGTCGATCGAGCCGAAATAGGCGATTTCGTCGCGGCTGAGCCAGGTGGCGTGGCAACGCGTCGGCGGCGTGTCGAAGCCGCCTTCGACGATGCTCTTGGTTTCGCAATCGAACTCTAGCAGGCGTCCAAGATCGGAGCCGCCGTCGGAGAGGCAAAGCAAGACCCGCGTCGGTTCCCAAGGACAGGTGATTGCGCCGCGCCAAAGCCAAAGCTTGTTTTCTGATGCGCAGAAAGCGTCGAGATCGAAGATCGGCTCCCAGGGCGCGTCGGGCGAAGGGGCGACATTGGCGGGCAATCGGAACCACATGCCGAGGGGATGATCCGCGCTGCGGTGGAAGTCGAACAGCCACTTGCCGCGGCGCACCACCTGGATCAGCCGGTCTTTCCGCTCGATCAGAGCCTTGATTGCCGCGCTATCCACCTCGAACTCAGGCGTCATCAGAGTCTGTTCAGACTGTGCATCCCTTTCAGCGACGAATTGCAGTGTCAGTGGATCGTCGTCATGCTCGAGATGGAGGTTCATAAGGGGCCTGATATGCGATTGATGATGTGACTCAAATATAATCAAATCAAAATACATTCGGGGAAGCAACAGTGCTTCCCCGAATGTGTTCCATTATGCAGTTTTCTGGCGTTTATCCCGCCTCAGCGCACAACCCTGGCGCTGGCCTGGGCGATCAGGTTAGTTGCAGGCGCGGAGGTGCCCTTGTACTTCAGCGTCACGACCTTGTAGCCCTCTCTTTCGAGGCGCGTCAGAAGGGTCGGCAGCATGGTGGCCGTGCGCTGATGGATGTCGTGCATCAGGATGATGCCGCGGCCGCGCTGGTGCAACTGGTTCATGGTGCGGGTTACAACGGCTGACGGCGACGAGTTGAAATAGTCCTTGCTGTCGATATCCACATCCATGATGACGAGATCACGCATGGCGACGGCGGTACGCAGGCGCTTGGAATCGGCGAGGTAGGGGAAGCGGAAGAAGGAAACATCCGTACCGATGACCTTGGCGACAGCATGTTCGCCGCGGGTGATCTCGGCCATCGCCATGTCGAAGCTCATCTTGTCGAGATCGGGATGGCGGAAGGTATGGCTGCCGATCGTGTCTCCGTCGGCTAAGACCTTGCGGGCGGTGGCCGGGTGCGCTTCCGCCATCTCGCCAACCATCATGAACGTCGCCTTGACGCCGAATTTGTCGAGCGTGGAGAGGATGCGCTCCGTCTTGCCCGGCGCCGGACCGTCGTCGAAGCTAAGAATGACTTCCCTGTCATCCAGCTTGAGATCGTGCAGCGAGGACACTTCCAAGGTCCGCCCGACCAGGTGATGCGGGCCGCCGGTATCGCCCGTTTCTCGAGTTTCAAGCTCGGCGCCAGCCCATTTCGTTGGCTCCATGTCGACGGGGTCGCTTGCCTTCAACGGCTTACGGTGCGGCTCTTCCGCAGCAAAACTCGTCTTCAGCGACGCGTCGCCGCCCGGTTTGGTTGCGCAGCCGGCAAGAGATAAGGACACGGCAAAGCCGGCCAGGAGAAGACGGAAGGTCATCGGAATCGCTCAACAATACATTAATGAATGTTGGGCGCATTTTTTCCGATTATGGTTAATGATCGGTTAGTTTTGACGCACGGATGCCACAGGAATTAACCGTTTTTAGAGCGCCACGCGTTCATTCGAACGAGCAAGGATTTCTATAACGCTTTGAAATATAGGCATATTATCCGTTTTCGGGTGCTTTCACTCGAAAACGGGATGTTTTAACCAGCCATCCCGGTTTCATATTCAGACGAAAGCTCCAGCCATTGCTCTTCGGCGACGGCTAGCTTTTCCGCCGCGTCGGAGCGCTGTTTGGCTTTCTCGGCGGCCTTGGCGGGTGCCTTCTCATAGAGGGCAGGATCTGCAAGTTCCGCATCAAGCGCCTGAATCAGTTTCTCCAGCTTGCCGGTCAAGGATTCGATTTCGTTGATCTTTTTCTTGAGCGGCGCGAGCGAGGCGCGGCGGTCGGCATTGAGTTTTCGTTGATCCGCCTTGGAGACGGAATCGTCGGCGCCGTTGATCTTGCCCTTGTCGTCCCTCGGCTTCGGGCTGGCGACGACGAGGCTGCGATAATCTTCCAGGTCGCCGTCGAAGGTGGAAACCGTGCCGTCGCCCACCAGCCACAGCCGGTCGACCGTCGCCTCGATGAGATGGCGGTCGTGCGAGATCAGGATGACCGCGCCGGAATAGTCATTCAGCGCCTGGATCAGCGCATTGCGACTGTCGATGTCGAGATGGTTGGTCGGTTCGTCGAGGATCAGAAGGTTCGGTGCATCGAAAGCGGCAAGCCCCATCAGCAGCCGCGCCTTTTCGCCACCGGAGAGGTCCTTCACCTGCGTGTCCATCTTCTCGGTCGCAAGGCCCATCTGGGCGACACGGGCGCGTACCTTTGCCTCCGGCGCGTCGGGCATGCGGCGGCGCACATGCTCGACGGCGGTCTGGTTGGGCACGAGGTCGTCGAGCTGATGCTGGGCAAAGAAGCCGATCTTCAGGTTCGGCGCCAGCTTCACATCGCCGCTTTCGGCATCGAGGCGGCCGGAGACGAATTTCGCGAAGGTGGATTTGCCGTTGCCGTTGGAGCCGAGCAGGGCGATGCGGTCATCGGCGTCGATGCGCAGATTGAGGCGCTTCAGGATCGGCTTGCTGGGCTCGTAGCCGACCGCGCCGCCGGTGACGGCGATGATCGGCGATGCCGCCTGCTTTTCCGGCTCGGGAAAGCTGAAGCCCATCACATGATCTTCGATGACGGCGGCAACCGTGCCCATGCGCTCCAGCGCCTTGACGCGCGATTGTGCCTGACGGGCCTTCGTCGCCTTGGCCTTGAAGCGGTCGATGAAACTCTGCAGGTGCTTGCGCGCCGCCTCGTTCTTCGCCTTCGCCTTCATCTGCAACTCGTTGGCCTCCGCCTTCTGCCGCTCGAACTGGTCGTAGGAGCCGCGATAGAAGGTGAGCTTCTTCTGGTCGAGATGGACGATCGAATTGACAGCCGTGTTCAACAGGTCGCGGTCATGCGAGATGATGATGACCGTGTGCGGATAGCGGCGGATATAATCTTCCAGCCAGAGCGTGCCTTCGAGGTCGAGATAGTTGGTCGGCTCGTCGAGCAGCAGCAGGTCCGGCTCGGAGAACAGCACTGCCGCGAGCGCCACGCGCATACGCCAGCCGCCGGAAAAGGAGGAGGCGGGGCGATGCTGGGCTTCATGGTCGAAACCGAGGCCGGCGAGAATACTGGCGGCGCGCGCTTCGGCCGAATGGGCGCCGATATCGGCAAGGCGCGTCTGGATGTCGGCGATGCGATGTGGATCGGTCGCCGTTTCGGCTTCCGCAAGCAGAGCGGAGCGTTCCTTATCGGCCTTCAGAACGATCTCGATCAGCGGCTCCTCGGTCCCTGGCGCTTCCTGCGCCACCTGGCCGATGCGAGCATTGCGCGGAATGGAGACCGAGCCGCTTTCGGCGGCGAGATCGCCGGTGATCACGCGGAATAGCGTCGACTTGCCGGCGCCGTTCTTGCCAACAAGCCCCGCTTTGGTGCCCGCCGGAAGCGTCACGCTGGCATGGTCGATGAGGAGGCGGCCGGCAATGCGGGCGGAAAGTTCGGAAATCGAAATCATGGCGCGGTTTTGGCCGAACTCCGCGCCGAAGGCAAGAGCCGGAGAGCTTAGACGCGGGTGCCGCGCGCTTGCGGCGGCAGGCCCGCGCAGTCCCTCAGCCTCTCCGTCAGTTCTGTTTCGTAGAGCAGCAGATTGCTCAGCGACGCATTGAGGCTGTCCATGGCGGCGGCGACATGCGGCGTCGTTTCGATCTCGCGGGCAAAGCTCTGTTTCCTCATCAGCCCCTCGGCCAGTTGCTCGGCCACTTCGCGCAGCATCTCGGCCGCATCGGCCTCGGATTTCCGGGCGACCAGGCTGCAATGGCTGACGAGGCGATGTTTCAAGCCGATATCGTCGAGACTGGCTTGCGAAGGGGAGGGGCCGAGCGCTGCGATCTCGTTGGCGATCCGGCGATCCGAGCCGTGGAGCGCTTCATGGAAGAGCTGGTAGTTGCGCGGCAGCGCCTTCACCTTCAGCTTGGCCATATGGCGACCGATCATCTCGAGGTCGGTGGCCGCCTCGCTGTCGTCATTGCCGATGGGATATGCCGAAACACGTGCCTGCGAACTCTTCATGCCTACTCTCTGCTCACCCGCGAACTGATATATTTGCTGAATTTGCAGGGGCGCAGGTTAAGGCAACATGAACGGACCGTTCATACCGACGTTATCTTGCAACAAAATTAGACAGTCGAACAACGCCAAACTGTATTGGGGAAAGGTCGGCTCGCGCCACGCTTCACATCCAACGCGTCCCATCCGTGCGCAGGAAATAAATCAGATCGAGACCCAGCGATGGTTTGCCCATCACTGTCAGTATCATATGGCATTGGCCACGATGGTGGGTCTGGTGGTTGAAGAAGTGCGCGACGGCTGGCCCCAACGGATGGGTAATGGTGGTCCCCGGCTGGATGATAGGGGTGTAGATGATGTCTGCAGCAAGTACGTCACTATCGAGCGTATCTCCCCAATCGATGATGCGCTGGTCTTCAACCACCCGAGCGGCACGAAGATCCTCGAGAGTGTCGTGCAATATGATGTCCAAGGCCGTCGGCATGTCTCCTGTGCCGGTGAAACGATGCATCCAAGCGCGATCGCCGACCAGGATATGATTGAGCGTGCCATGCAGCGAGCCGAAAAATGCGCCGCGGTTCTCGCGATATTCGGCGTCGCTGAGTTGGGCGGCGGCATCGTAAAGCAGGGCGTTGGCCCAGCGGTTGTAGTCGGCGAGCATTCTGTAATGCCTCTGCATCCTCATCTTCCTCCAGGAACAATGAAGCAAGCCTAGAATAGAAAGGCGTAAATGGGGCTGATGGCGCCCACAAAATTTGCTGATGGGATTGCCCAACTGGCCTTCGGCCTCGCTCCGAATCGGGCATCCGGACTGTGACAGCCGCGTGAAATTGGCGCGTCCCCCTTGTTTTCAGGCTGTGGGGCGGGTAAAGACCGCCCACTTTTCTCTGACGACAAGGAATTGACCCATGGCGATTGAACGCACTTTTTCGATGATCAAGCCGGACGCAACCAAGCGTAACCTGACCGGCGCCATCACCAAGATTTTTGAGGACAATGGCCTGCGCGTCATCGCTTCCAAGCGCGTTTGGATGAGCAAGCGCGAAGCCGAAGGCTTCTACGCTGTTCACAAGGACCGTCCCTTCTTCGGCGAACTCGTCGAAGGCATGATCTCCGGCCCGACCGTCGTTCAGGTTCTGGAAGGCGAAGGCGCCATCCTGAAGAACCGCGAAATCATGGGGGCGACCAACCCGGCCAACGCTGCCGAAGGCACGATCCGCAAGATCCACGCTCTGTCGATCGGCGAAAACTCCGTTCACGGCTCGGACGCTCCGGAAACCGCTGCGATTGAAATCGCCTACTGGTTCTCCGAAACCGAAATCGTCGGCTGAATCAATCACCCAGCCTTCGCGCTGAAGAGATTGAATTGATAGAAGAAAGCCGGGGTCTTGTGCCTCGGCTTTTTTCATGCCGGACAGGCTTCGTCGTGCCCATAGTCGATGCTGCCGTCGGCTTTGAAGACATCCGGGTTCTTCGTGTAACTCGGGCCGACCACAAGCGGCCTCGTCGGCAGCACGGTCTGGTCGAGATCGGATTTCACCTCGGTCTTGATGCTCTGGATGGTCTTGTCGCTGGCATCGACCAGCTTGATCGAGACGGAATAGGGGCGGTCCTTGCGCACGCAGTGCAGATCCGGGCTTTCGAGCGTGATCTTGTCCCAGAACGTGTAGATCTTCTCCCGCACCACCAGGGGATCGCCACCCATCGGATTTTCGAACTCCGCGACTGCCGTCGTGCCTTCCGGGATCGGCGCGATCTTCTTCAGCGTGATCATGTAGCTCGCAGTCGCGACGCGATAGTTGAAGACGAAGAGCCGGCCGCTGAGTTCGGTCGGACCGTTTTCCGCCTGCCGCTGGCAGCCGGCAAGTGCAAGGCCCGCAAGTGCGGCCATCAAAACGATCGCCTGGGTTCTCATGGTGCACTCTCCTCCTTCTTGCGGCGATAGTGCCGGTTTGCCTTGGCGCGGTTGCCGCAGACCGCCATGTCGCACCAGGCCCGGCTTTTGTTCTTGCTGCGGTCGATAAACAGCCAGCCGCAGTTGCGGCAGATTTTCATGCGGTCCGGATCGGGCATGGCAAGGAGCCGCAGCGTCGAATGCACCGTTGCGGCATCGAGCCCATCGGGCGAGGCGGCCCGCCGCAGCACCTTCGACTGCGCCTCCAATAGATCGGCGAGCAGCGCGTCAGCATCACGGTCGAGAACGCGGGCGCGAAAATAGCCGTCGATCGCCTCACGCAGATCGATGAAGCCGGACTTATTCTCTTGCTGCACCGGCAAGATATCGCCGAACAAAGTACGTTCGGCGCAGAAGTTGACCGCCGCTTTCGGAAAACTTTCCATCTGCCCCAGCGCCTCGAAACGATCGATGCGCCGCTCGTCGTCGTGGCGCATTATAACGCTGTTGGCGACGTCCAGCGCCAGTGCGCCGCCGGAAAACCGATGTGGGGTCCAGGAAAAACTCATGCTCAAAATTATAACTGGTAAAATGGATTTTACTAGTTACTATTCATCGACATCCGGAGGTTCTATGGCCTATCTCCTGCAGCAATTGGCGAATGCCGTTCCGCTCGCAGCACTCTATGCGGCGCTGGCTTTCGGCTATGCCGTTGCCTTCGGTGTGATGAAGCGGGCGGATATCACCTATGGCGCGCTTTTCGCCTTCTCCGGTCAGATGCTGGTCCTGTTCACGGACGTCGGCTACACGAGGATGTTTCTCATTCTGCCGGCCGCACTCGCCTTCGGTGGTGCCGTCGCGCTTGTCTATACGTTGGGGACGAGCCTTCTCATCGGCCGCTCGGTCATGCTGCCGCTGTCGCGCAAATCGCCCAATACGATCATCGTCGCAGCGCTTGGCATGATGATCATATTGATGGAGACGGCGCGGCTGGCCTCCAATACGCGCGGCATCTGGCTGCCGCCTTTCCTGAATGACATGATCGTCTTCTGGGATAGCGGCGATTTCCGCGTCACGTTGACCGAGATCCAACTCCTCAATACGGCGCTGATGGTTCTGGTCATCCTCGGAGGAACCTATGTGCTGAGATATACCGGATGGGGCCGCATCTGGCGGGCGGTGACGGATGATGCACTGGCTGCCGAGCTCTGCGGCACAAGCGCCAATCGGGTCTTCCTCCTGGCCTATGTCGCCTCGGCATTGGTCGCAACGGCCTGCGGCCTGCTGGCGACCTGCTATTACGGCACGATGGATTTCGGTGCCGGTCTGATGTTCGGCCTGAAAGTGCTGATGATTGCCGCTGTCGGCGGCTATTCCGATCCGCTGAAATCAGCCGGCGGAGCGGCGTTGCTCGGCCTGTTCGAAACCATGTGGGGCGCCTACGGGCCATTCCTGTGGCGCGATTTCGTGATCTTCTCGCTGCTCGTCCTGCTGCTGGTGTTGAGCCGGCGAGAGCGCGTGGTTCCGTAAGGATCAGTTTTCGTCGGTCCATTTGGCCCACGCGGCATCGTCCGCATCCTTGGCCGAAACCCAATCGCCTTCCTTGCCGTCTTTCGCATGTTCCTTCTTCCAGAACGGCGCCGAAGTCTTCAGGAAATCCATGAGGAAATTGGCGCCGTCGAAGGCGGCTTGCCGATGCGAGGCGGCGGCGATGACGAGAACGATGTTCTCTCCAGGCGCAATTTTGCCGTAGCGATGAATGGCGGTCAGGCCGCGAAGCTCGAAGCGTTCGATGGCGACCGTCGCGATGCGGGTGATCTCCGCTTCCGCCATGCCGGGATAATGTTCGAGTTCCAGTGCACCGAGCGCTCCGCCCTCGTCGCGGCAGAGGCCGGAAAAGGTGACGACCGCGCCGATATCATGACGCCCTCCTGTCAGGCGGTCGATTTCGGCCTGAAGGTCGAAATCCTCCCGCTGGACTTTGACGAATGGTGCAATCATTGGCAATTTCCTATCGCCCTCTGAAAGAGTTTGCCGAGACTCCCAGCCCTTCGCTAGGGCGTCCTGAGCCTGCCGAAGGAGCGTTCGTCGCTGCAATCGATTCACTGGATGGATCGATTGCTCGGGCTTTGCCCGACCGCTCCTCACCCACCCGTCATCGGCGGAAAGAGCCCGATCTCGCGGGCTCCAGCGATCGGCTCGTCATGGTCGGCATGCTCCATATTGATGGCGACGCGGATCGTCTCCGGAAACTGAAGTGCCGTCTCGTATTCCTCGCCCAAGCTCTTCAAATGATTCAGGAGATCGCCGACGGTGATCACTTCGGCGGGGAGCGAAATCTCTTCCTCACCCTTGCCGATCCGTTCGCGTACCCAGGCGAAATAAACGAGCTTCGTCATCATTCCTCATCCACGACATGCTTCAAACCGGCGCGGAAATAGTCGTAGCCGGTGTAGATGGTCAGCAGCGCTGCGACCCAGAGCAGGACGATGCCGATCTCCGTTGTATAGGGTAACACCTTGTCGCCTGCCGGCCCAGCCAGCAGGAAGGCGATGGCGACGAGCTGCGCGGTCGTCTTCCATTTGGCGATGCGCGTTACCGGCACGCTGACCTTCAGTGCCGCCAGATACTCACGCAGGCCCGAGACGAGGATTTCGCGGCAAAGGATGATGATGGCCGCCCAGAGCGACCAGCCGGCGATCGTGCCGTCGGCGGCGACCAGCAGCAGGATCGCGGAGACCAGCAGCTTGTCGGCGATCGGGTCCAGCATGCGGCCGATATTCGAGGTCTGATTCCAGATGCGCGCGAGATAGCCATCCAGAAAGTCGGTGATCGAGGCGATGATGAAGATCCAGAGCGCGACCCAGCGCGCGAAATCGGACCCTTCCAGTTTGCCTTCGATGAAGAAGCACAGGACGATCAATGGCACGCAGAGAATGCGGCCATAGGTGAGCAGATTGGGAATGCTATATGCGCGCGAAGCCATGGAAATCGTTTCGTTTCAGTTGTTTCGCTGGACCAAAATGGCCTTCCCCAAGGCGTCATCTCGTTCCAGCTATTTGATTTAGCATGATCTTATCCAAAAACCGTCCCGCACCTCTTGGGATCATGCCTTAGATGGCGGTTTGAGGAGCTTGCCGTCAATATTGTTTCTGTTTTTTCACCGCCATTACGTGGAATTTGCGACCAGCTTTTCCTATTTCGCGGCGTCCTCGTGAAAATGGTTATAGACCTGCCGCGCCACGGCTTCGGAAATGCCTTCGACGGCCATCAGGTCGGACAGCGCCGCGCGCGACACGGCCTTGGCGGTGCCGAAATGCTGTAGCAGCGCCCGCTTGCGCGAAGGGCCGATGCCGCCGATTTCGTCCAGCGGGTTTTTCACCATCTCCTTCTTGCGTCGTGCCCGGTGCGAGCCGATGGCGAAACGATGCGCCTCGTCGCGCATGCGCTGAATAAAGTAGAGCACGGGATCGCGCGGCGGCAGGGTGAAGCTCTCGCGGGCGGGCGGAAAGAAGCGCTCGCGCCCGGCGTCGCGGTCGACACCCTTGGCGACACCGATGGCGATGACGCTGTCGGTAATTCCGAGCTCTTCGAGAATGGCGCGCACCGCCGTCATTTGCCCCTGACCGCCATCGATAAGGATCACATCCGGCCAGGCGGGAAAGGGCTGATCCGCAGCATCGACGGCCGTGGTTTCCGCAGTGGGGCTGCGATCGGGTTTGCCCTCTTCCTTCAGTAGGCGAGAGAAACGCCGGGTCATGACTTCGCGCATCATGCCGAAGTCATCGCCAGGCGTGATATCGGTCGATTTGATGTTGAACTTCCGGTACTGGCCTTTAACGAACCCTTCCGGCCCGGCCACGACCATGCCGCCGACTGCATTCGTGCCCATGATGTGCGAGTTATCATAGATCTCGATGCGTTGCGGCACGTAGGAAAGCTGGAATGTTTCCCTGAAGCCTTCGAGCAGCCGCGATTGCGAGGCGGTCTCGGCAAGCTTGCGGCCATGCGCCTCGCGGGCATTGGCGACGACATGATCGACCAGATCGCGCTTCTCGCCACGCTGCGGAACAAGGATCGTCACCTTGTGACCTGCTTTTTCGCCAAGCGCGGCCGCCAGCAGCTCGATCTCCTCGACCGTCTCCGACAACAGGATCTGCCTCGGCACGGGCTTGTCGTCGTAGAATTGCGCCAGAAACGCATTCAGCACCTCGGCACCGGAAAGCGATGGGTCGGCTTTCGGGAAATAGGCGCGGTTACCCCAGTTCTGGCCGGTACGGAAGAAGAAGACCTGGATGCAGGAGATGCCGCCTTCGTGATGGATGGCGAAGACATCGGCCTCCTCGACGCCGGCGGGATTGATACCCTGATGGCTCTGCACATGCGACAGCGCCGCCAGCCGGTCGCGATAGACGGCGGCACGTTCGAAATCGAGGTCTTCGGCAGCAGCATTCATCGCTTCCGCCATGTGCGCCTTGACGTTCTGACTCTTGCCGGAGAGGAAGTCCTTCGCCTCCTGAACCAGCTCCGCATAGCCTTGATCGCTGATCTCGTAGGTGCAGGGGCCAGAACAGCGCTTGATCTGATAGAGCAGGCAGGGCCTCGTGCGTGTCTCGAAAACGCTATCGGTGCAGGTGCGGATCAGGAAGGCGCGTTGCAGCGAATTGATAGTGCGGCCAACGGCGCCCGCCGAGGCGAAGGGGCCGAAATATTCTCCCTTGCGGGCACGCGCGCCGCGATGCTTGAAGATCGCCGGTGCCCGATGATCGCCGGTGATGAGAATATAAGGAAAGGACTTGTCGTCCCGCAGCAATACATTGAAACGTGGCCGTAAGCGCTTGATCAGATTCGCTTCCAGCAGCAGCGCTTCGGTCTCGGTGCGGGTGGTGACGAACTCCATATTGGCGGTTTCGCGCACCATGCGGGCGATGCGATTGGAATGCACCCGGCCCATCGCATAATTGGCGACACGCTTCTTCAGGCTACGCGCCTTGCCGACATAGAGCACGTCGCCATTTTCATTGAACATGCGATAGACGCCGGGATTGTTCGGCAGCCGCTTGACGAATTCGGCAATCAGCTCCGCGCCCCGAAGGCCGGTCTCGTTCTTGCCGCCTTCGTTCCAGTCGACCGGCACAGCGGGGGAGGGGCCAGCATCGCCTTCCACCTCGACGTCGTCTTCAATGTCCTCTGATTCGTCATAGAGAATGCCGCCGTCGGGCAGCTTTCGTCCGTTCATTCCATGCTCTCCGACACGTCAGGCGTTTCCCAGGCAAGATGCTGGCCGCCATCGAGCGCTATCATTTGGCCCGTGATCGAAGGCGTGTCAAAAAGAAAGCGGACGGTGCGACCGAATTCGTCGAGCCCGGGCGCTGCCTTCAATATGAGACCATCGATCTGCGCCTGGAAGTCCTCTTCCGTCTGGCGGACGCTGCGCACCGTCGGACCCGGGCCGATGGCATTGACGCGGATATCAGGCGCAAAGCTCTGCGCCATCGTCTGGGTCGCCGTCCACAGGGCGGCCTTCGACAGCGTATAGGAATAGAAGCGCGGGTTCAGCGCCCAGACGCGCTGGTCGATAATATTGACGACCAGCCCCGGGATACCCTTCGGAAGCTGCCGTGCGAAATCCGCAGCAAGGATCGAGGGCGCACGGACATGCACGGCAAAATGCGCGTCGAAAGCCTCGGCGTCGAAACGATCGGCAGAATCACCCCGGAAAACCGAGGCGTTGTTGACGAGAAGATCCAGCGGTCCAAGCTCTGCAACAGCCCTTTCGATCAGCGTCGATGTCTCCGCCGAATTTTGCAGGTCGGCCTTGATCGCAATCGCCTTTCTGCCCCGTTGCCGCAATTTCGCCACGACTTCGGCTGCCTCGTCCAGCGATTGATTGGCATGCAGCGCGACTGCAAAGCCGTTAGCCGACAAATCCTCAGCGATCGCCCGGCCTATTCTTTTTGATGCACCCGTTATCAGCGCGGTGCGTAGTTTTTCCTGGCTCAAGATGTTGCCTTTTCGTCGCCATTACCCAACTCGCACTCATATAGGGCGCCGATACACCATATGAAAAGGTGTGTCCTGCACGACAGTCGGTAGCAATGACTTATGTAAAGCTTCAGTTATATTTCGATAAAAATAAGTATACATGCTTTAACCACTCATTATGGTTAACAATTCCTCTGTTGCGCTGAAGCAACATCGAAATTCAGCCACCTCTGTGCCACAATGATATCATATTTTAGCTCTTCGAATTCCTCAATTGCATTCCAATTTCAGTCCCGATCCGGGAGGGACATCTTGTAATTGCTCGTGGTGCTTCGAGGTCATCAGTAGACGAAGAACACGGGACTGAAAGGAGAAAAGTATGCGTACTCTCATCACGACCCTCATGGTCTCTGGTTTTGCTCTCGGCGGCTTCACGGCGGCTCATGCAGCCGACGCTGTGGAGCAGGTTCCGCAGCCGCCCGTCGCTCAGGAAGCTCCGCCGGTTGTCAACAACTGGTCCGGTTTCTACATCGGTGGCGCTGGCGACTGGAATGCCGGTCACTTCAACCACAACGGCAACTCCTACGCCTTTGGCGGTGACGCTTTCACCGGCTACAACTGGCAGCAGGGTCAGATCGTATACGGCGTTGAAGGTGACCTCGGCTATGCCGACTCCGACTCGACCCGCAATGGTCTCACTGCCAAAAACGGCGTAAACGGCTCCGTTCGCGGCCGTATCGGTTACGACTTCAACCCGTTCATGCTGTACGGCACGGCCGGTCTGGCAATCGGCCAGAACAAGCTTGAAGACGCTACCTCGTCTGAAAGCAAGACGGCTGTTGGCTACACGGTCGGTGCAGGTGCTGAAACCTTCATCACCAACAACATCACGGCTCGTCTCGAATACCGTTACACCGACTACGGCAAGAAGGACTTCAACCTCGACTCCGGCAGCTTCTCGCGCGGCTACGACGAGCAGAGCGTTAAGGTCGGTATCGGCGTCAAGTTCTAATAATTTGATGGCATAATCTGACGAAAGCCGGGGTTCGCGCCCCGGCTTTTTCCGTTTCATGGTTCTGAATATTTAGGCAGCGTCCTTCGGGAAGTCCGTCGAGGCGGCCAGTTCACGCCAGCCGGCCAGTTCCTTGGCGACATACTCATTCTTCGTCTCGATCGCGCCGATCGTGTCGGTGCCGAATGGCATGCGCAGCGGCGGGTTGGCCGAATGTGCAAGCGTGATCATCGACTTTGCAAGCCGTGCGGGATCGCCGGGCTGGCCGTGATTGTGACCGGCTGCGAAATCGCGCATCGCGCCGACTGGCGTGTCCTTATAGTCGGCAATCGAGCTCGGGCTGACGGCGAGTGAGCTTTCGTCGAGGAAGTCGGTCCGGAAGAAACCGGGTTCGACGACGGTGACCTTGATGCCGAGCGGCTGCAATTCCGCCGCCATTGCCTCGGAGAGCCCTTCGACCGCGAACTTCGTCGAGCAATAGATACCCCAACCCGCAAAGCTCTGATAGCCGCCGACCGAGGACATGTTGATCACTTGACCCGAACGCTGCCGGCGCATATGCGGCAGCACGGCGCGCGTGACCTTCAAGAGACCGAAGACGTTCGTGGCATAGAGCTTCTCGATCTCTTCGGCGGTTGCCTCTTCCACCGCACCCAGCAGCCCGTAGCCGGCATTGTTGAGAAGGATGTCGATCCTGCCGAAGCGCTTGACGGCTTCCGCTGCAGCCTCATGGGCCTGGGCTTCATTCGAAACGTCGAGGGCGACGGGCAGCAGGTTCGGATGATTGCCGAACTTCTCGGCCAGGCCGGCGGGGTTGCGGGCCGTGGCAACGACGGCGTCGCCAGCGGTGAGGGCTTCCTGAGCAATGAGGGCGCCGAAGCCGCGGGATGCGCCCGTAATGAACCAAACGCGCATGACTTTCTCCTTTGTGGGTTTGCAATTCCGTGGGTGGAATTGGCTTGCAGGAGAAAGGTAGCTTGATGGCGTCGTTGAGATAATCTACTTTCTCCTCCATGAAGTGCTGAGAAAATCTCATCAATGCGACGTGTCCGTTCGACCGATCTGGCAATCTTCCTGGCGATCGCCCAACATCGCAGCTTTCGCAAAGCCGCGGTGGAACTCGGCGTGACGCCTTCCGCGCTCAGCCATTCGCTGCGGTCGATCGAGGAGCGGCTGGATGTGCGGCTGGTCAATCGCACCACCCGCGGCGTCGGGTTGACGGAGGCCGGCGAGCGCCTGTTCGACCGCATTCGCCCGGCTTTCCTCGATATCGACGATGCACTGGAGGATCTCGATAAATTCCGCGGGCAGCCCTACGGCAAGCTGCGCATCAACACGCCGCGCCCCGCCGCCAAGATGGTGCTGTTGCCGATCGTGTCACGATTCTTGAGGGCCTATCCGGCCGTCGAAATGGAGATCGTGGTGGACGATGCGCTCGTGGACACGGTCTCCGGCGGTTTCGACGCCGGCATACGGTTCGGCGAAAGCGTTGCCGCCGACATGATCGCCATCGCTATTGGCCCGCGCCAGCGAACGGCGATCGTCGGCTCGCCGGAACATTTTCAGCGTTTCCCCAAACCGGTCACGCCGCATGATCTGAAAGATCACCCCTGCATCCGCTACCGTTTCCCGAGCGGCACCTATTATCGCTGGGAGTTCGAACGTGGCGGCATCGAGCTGGAGATCGAGGTGCAGGGACCGCTGACACTCGGCGATCTCGACATAATGTTAGACGCCGCCGTCAACGGCTCCGGACTTGCGTTCTTGTTTGAAGATCACGCGCTGCCGGCTTTGCAGGATGGCCGGCTGATCCGCGTGCTGGAGGACTGGTGCCCGTATTATCCCGGCTTCTTCCTCTATTATCCGAGTCGCCGGCAGTCGCCGACGGCCCTCCGCGCTTTCGTCGATTTCGTGAAGACCGACGCTGTCCGTCAGAGCTAAAGCATGTCGCGCAAAAGTGCGCAGCGGTTTTGCGATAACGACATGCGCAAAATCAAAGACCTAAAGCGCAAGGAGCGAATCCTAGAGATTGCGATGCGCTTTAGGCCTGCCGAGGCTTCATCGTCTGATAGGCCGGAAAATGCTTTTCGAATTTGCGCGCCCAATCGATCAGGTCGGCGTGGTCCGCTTCCCACTGTCCCTCAAAGCGCAGTTGCAGATAGCCGAGCAGGGACGCGAGTGCGAAATGCCCGCCATGCAGCTTCTTACCGATCTTCGGCGGTTCGGCGTTGAGATGGGCGAGCGTGCGGCTCGCCTTCGTCCACTGCCGGTCGATCCAAGGTTGGTGCTGCTTGTCCTGATCGCGCAGGCGCCGCTCGTAAACGATCGACAAGAGGCATTCGTTGGTGCCGTCGCAAAGCGCTTCCAGCACCTCGGCCTCCGTGCGCTTGCCATCCTTGGCGGGATAAAGCCTCTTGCCCTTCTGCCGATCGAAATGATGCATGATCGCGCGGCTGTCGAAGATCGATACGCCGTCTTTCGTCAGCAGCGTCGGGATCTTACCGAGCGGATTATTGTCGACCAGCACTGCCGGGCCGGCATTGGTGTCGACGTGGATTTCGGTGAGTTCAATGCCGAGATAGCGGGCTGCCATCCGCACCTTGCTGGAAAAGGGGGAAGGGGGCGAGCAGAGAAGCTTCATGGGATCACCTGTGCGATGTGCGAAAGAAAGATCAATGTTCGCCCCGCAGCCAGAAGGCACGTTGCGAGGCGAAGCGGTCCTGCGCCAGCATATCCTTCAGAGCGGGCAGCAATGCATGCAGCTCGTCCTTCAGCGTAAATGGCGGGTTGACGATAATGAGACCGGAGCCCGTCAGTCCGGTGAAGCCGCGATCGCTTTTGACCGTCAGTTCGGCGCAGAGCATCTTGGGGATCTCCAATGCCTGCAGCGCCTCGTGAAAAGCCTTGATCGGCGCATCCTTCTTGAGCGGATACCAGAGGCAATAGGTGCCGCCGGGAAAGCGGCGCCAGGCCTTCGCAAGGCCATCCACCAGCCGCTCATATTCGCCGTCCTCTTCGAAAGGCGGATCGACGAGCACGATGCCGCGCTTCTCCTTCGGCGGCAGATGCGCACCCAGCGCCAGCCAGCCGTCGAGTTCGGTGATGCGTGCGTGGTGATCGCCCTCGAACAAACGATGCAGCCGCTGGAAATCTTCCGGATGCAGCTCCATCGCCGACAGCCGGTCCTGTGGACGGAAGAGCATGCGGGCAAGCTTCGGCGAGCCGGGATAGAGCCGGATGCCGCCTTCGGGATTGAGTTCTCGGACCGCGGTCAGATAGGGCTCCAGCAGATCGGCCACTTGCGGCACGAGCTCGGCCTCCAGCAGCCGGCCGATCCCGTCTAGCCATTCGCCGGTTTTCTGCGCTTCTTCCGAGGAGAGGTCGTAGAGGCCGATGCCGGCGTGAGTATCGAGGACGCGGAAGGCCTTGTCCTTGTTCTGCAGATAGCGGACGAGACGGGCAAGCACCGCGTGCTTCAGCACATCGGCGAAATTGCCCGCGTGATAGATATGCCGATAGTTCATTGTCGGTGAAGTCCGCATGAATTGTTGCGATGGGCCAGATTATGCCTTTTGGCCGGACAAGGCATGAAATATACAAACGCTATGAACATTGCGACCCCTATTCACGCCAAATCGCGGATCGGACACACAGCCTGTCCGCATGACTGTCCCTCCACCTGCGCGCTGGAGATCGATCTGACGGAGGATGGCCGGATCGGCCGCGTGCGCGGCGCGGGTGACCATTCCTACACGTCGGGCGTCATCTGCGCCAAGGTCGCCCGCTACGCCGAGCGGCTTTACCATCCGGATCGCCTGATGAAGCCGCTGCGCCGCGCCGGCGCCAAGGGAGAGGGCCGCTGGCAGGAAATCTCCTGGGACGACGCGCTGGATGAAATCGCCAATGCTTTCGTCAAGGCTGAGGCAAAAGATGGTAGCGAGTCGGTCTGGCCCTATTACTACGCCGGCACCATGGGCTGGGTTCAGCGCGATTCCATCAATCGCCTGCGCCATGCCAAGCGCTATTCCGGCTTCTTTTCCTCGATCTGCACGAACCCCGCCTGGACGGGCTTCACCATGGCGACGGGTACGCTGCGCGGTCCCGATCCGCGCGAGATGGGCCGTACCGATTGCGTGGTCATATGGGGCACCAACGCGGTCGCGACCCAGGTCAACGTGATGACCCATGCGGTGAAGTCGCGCAAAGAGCGCGGCGCCAAGATCGTCGTCATCGATATCTACGACAATCCGACGATGAAGCAGGCCGATATGGCGCTGATCGTCAAGCCGGGTACGGATGCCGCGCTCGCCTGCGCCGTCATGCATATCGCCTTCCGCGACGGTTATGCCGATCGCGCCTATATGGCGAAATATGCCGATGACCCGGCCGGTCTTGAAGCGCATCTCAAGGCCAAGACGCCGGAATGGGCGGCTGTAATCACCGGCCTGTCCGTCGATGAGATCGAAGCCTTCGCCAAACTCGTCGGGACGACAAAGAAGACCTATTTCCGTCTCGGCTACGGCTTCACCCGTCAGCGCAACGGTGCGGTGGCGATGCACGCGGCAGCTTCCATCGCCACCGTGCTCGGCTCCTGGCAATATGAAGGCGGCGGCGCTTTCCATTCTAACAGCGATATCTTCCGCATGGATTCGAGCGAGCTGACAGGCCGCTCGATGCTGGACGCTGATATCCGCATGATCGACCAGTCGCAGATCGGCCGGGCGCTGACCGGCGACGCCGTCGCTTTGCGCCATCGTGGGCCTGTGACGGCCATGCTGATCCAGAACACCAATCCGGTAAACATCGCGCCGGAACAGCGGCTGGTGAAGCGCGGCTTTGCCCGTAACGATCTCTTCGTCGCCGTGCACGAACAGTTCATGACCGATACCGCTGAAATGGCCGATATCGTCATCCCCGCCACCATGTTCGTCGAGCATAACGACATCTACCGCGCCGGCGGGCAGAACCACATCCTGCTTGGCCCCAAGCTGGTCGAGCCGCCATCGACGGTCCGCAGCAATCTCTTCGTCATCGAGGAACTGGCCAAGCGCCTCGGCGTCGCCGATCGTCCCGGCTTCGGATTTTCGGCCCGCGAGATGATCGATCGTATTCTGGAGCGAAGCGCCCTGCCGGATTACGATCATTTTCTCGAGTATAAATGGTTCGATCGGCAGCCAGCTTTCGAGGACGCGCATTTCCTCAACGGTTTTGCCCATCCCGACGGCAAGTTCCGCTTCCGTCCCGACTGGAGCAACCAGCCGGCCCCGAACCGGCCGCCGGAGGCCGTCGGCCTGCTTGGGCCGCATGTCGAGCTGCCGCAATTTCCGGATCAGGTCGACGTCATCGAAGTTGCCGATTCCGATCATCCGTTCCGGCTTGCCACATCGCCCTCGCGCAATTTCTTGAATTCGAGCTTTGCGGAAACGAAGACCTCCCGCCAGAAGGAAGGCCGCCCGGAAGTGATGATCAATCCGGCGGATGCGGCGGCGTTGGACATCGCCCATGGCGACCTCGTTCAGCTCGGCAATCTCAGAGGCGATATCCGCATTCATGCGCGCATCACGACCGAAGTGAAGCCCGGCGTGCTGATCGCCGAAGGTCTGTGGCCGAACAAGGCGCATGTCGATGGCGAAGGGATCAATGTTCTGACCGGCGCCGATCCCGTCGCCCCCTATGGCGGCGCTGCCGTCCACGATAACAAGGTTTGGTTGCGCAGGGATAGAGCATGAACAAGTTCGACAAGGCGAAGGTCGAGATCGTCAGCGAGAAGACGCTTTCCGACCAATGGACGCGGCTCAGCACCTTCGACATCGACTACACGGATTCGGCGGGCGAGACGCATCGGGTGAAGCGGGAAATCTATCACCGCACGCCGGCCGCCTGCATCCTGCTCTACGACCCCAAGCGCGAAAAGGTCATCCTTGTGCGGCAGTTCCGTCTGCCTGCCCATCTCACCGGCTTTCCCGCCTGGATGATCGAAGTACCGGCCGGCTTGCTCGATGGCGATCACCCGGAAGAGGCGATCCGCCGCGAGGCAATGGAGGAAACCGGCTTCCGTGTTCGTGAGGTCCGTTTTCTGTTCAAGGCATTCACCTCGCCGGGCGCTGTCACCGAGATCATCCATTTCTTTGCCGCTGTGGTCGATACGGCGGACCGCATCGGTGACGGCGGCGGGCTTGCCCATGAACATGAGGATATCGAGGTTCTCGAAGTACCGCTCACCGAAACCATGGCGATGATCGAAGCCGGCGAGATCTACGACGCCAAGACGATCATGCTGTTGCAGTGGGCGATCTTGAACAGGGCAAGCCTGAAATAGGCCGTTCGGAAGCGCGCAAGCGCTGCCAAAATCAATGCCGTAGCTTTCATTATGATGTCACGAATCGCGACTACCGAGGAGCGCTTGCCGGAATAGGTCCGGACTACCATACCTCCAAAACGATTGACGCTATTTGAGGAGAAAGCCGATGTGGCTCAGCAATTTCACGCTTGTTCTTCCCGATGAAGTCGTCGATCAAGGCTCTGTTCGTATTGAGGATGGCGTGATCGCCGAGATCCGGCCCGAGTTGGTGGAGGCTCCGACATTCGATGGCGGCGGACGGCTGATGATGCCGGGCTTCGTCGATCTGCACGGCGACATGATCGAGCGCGAAATCGCGCCGCGGCCGAATGCGACGATGCCGATCGATTTCGGTATTCATGAACTCGACAAGAAGCTCGCCGCAGCCGGTGTCACCACCGCCTATGCCGCCGTTTCCTTCGCCACCGAAAGTGTCTATGGCCACGTGCGCTCGCTGGAAACCACCTCGGCGGTGATCAAGGGCATCAACAGCCTGCGCGACCATCTGCTGATCGACCACCGCGTTCACGCGCGCTACGAGATCACCAACATCGGCGCGGCACCGACGCTGGAGCGGCTGCTGGAAGATGGTTTCGTCGATATGGTGTCGCTGACGGACCATACGCCGGGGCAGGGGCAATACAACGATATCGAAAGTTATATCCTCAGCATGTCCGAGCGTCGCGGCATCACCCGCGAAGCTGCCGAGGAAGTGCTGGCGCGACGCATCGCGATGCGGCAGGACCCGGATATCGAACACAAGCTCCGCGATATCGTCGGCCTGTCCTTGAAGCACAAGCTGTCGCTCGCCTCTCATGACGATGACAGCGCGGAAAAAGTAGCCGAAATGTTCGATCTCGGTGTCACGATCAGCGAGTTCCCGGTGACGCTGCCGGCTGCCGAAGAGGCCCGCCGTCGCGGCCTCTGGACGCTGATGGGCGCGCCGAATGCCTTGCGCGGCCAGTCCATGTCCGGAAATTTGAGCGCGCTCGAAGCCGCCGGCGCCAGCCTGCTTGGCATCATCGCCGCCGATTATCACCCGGCCGCCTTCGTGCCGGCGATCTTCAAGATCGCTGACGTAGCCAGTGGCGGTCTCCCGGCAGCCGTGGCCATGGCGACCGCTGGTGCCGCGCGTGCTGCGGGTCTCACGGATCGCGGCGAGATCGCCGTCGGCCAGAAGGCCGATCTGGTGGCCGTCGAGCATGGCGCCGTTCACCGCATCCGCGCAACCTTCCGCAACGGACGCGTCGTCTACAGCGACGGCACGCTTCATCCCTTGATGGCGATGGCTGCGTAAAGGAAACGCGGTTAGATCTGGCTGATATCACCGAGTAGTGACATGATCTGGGCCCCGCGGGCGACGGGTGTCTTGGCGGCAGCAATTGCCTTGCCACCCTCCATGCGCACCTTGCCTTGCGCCAGCAATCGGAGCGACTGCGGATAGAGCTGATGCTCGATCGTCAGCACGCGGGCGGCAAGCGTTTCGGCCGTATCGTCGGTCAGCACCGGCACGGCAGCCTGGCCGATCGCTGGGCCTTCGTCCATGCCTTCGGTGACGAAATGCACGGTGCAGCCGGCGATCCGCTGGCCTGCATCGATGGCACGCTGGTGTGTATGCAGGCCGGGAAAAAGCGGCAGCAGCGAGGGGTGGATATTGATGATCCGGCCTTCGTAGCGCTGGATGAAGCGGCCGGAGAGCAGGCGCATATAGCCGGCAAGGCAGATGATGTCGGGCGATAGTGCATTGAGCTGCGCGAGGATCGCCTCCTCATGTGCGTCCTTGCTGGCAAAATCCTTGCGCACGAAGGCGAAGGTGGCGATGCCCTCTGCAGCGGCTTTCGCCAAACCGCCGGCATCCGCTTTGTCGGAGATCACACCGACGATCTCGGCCGGATAATCCGACGCCGCAGCAGCCTTGACCAGCGCCATCATGTTGGAGCCGCTGCCCGAGATGAAGACGACGACGCGTTTGCGGGCCGAACTCATATCGCCAGCGTGCCCTTGTAGACGGTGCCGGCAGCGCCTTCGTCGCGGGCGATCATACGGCCCAGCGTAACGATGCTTTCGCCTTCTGCCTCAAGCGCTGCCTTGACGGCCTCGACATTCTCGGCCGCGACGACGGCGATCATGCCGATGCCGCAGTTGAAGGTGCGCAGCATTTCCTTGGCCTCGACGCCGCCCGTTTTGGCAAGCCAGGAGAAGACCGGCGGAACCTTGACGGCCGCCAAGTCGATCTCTGCCGCAAGATGCTTCGGCAGTACCCGCGGAATATTCTCCGGGAAGCCGCCGCCGGTGATGTGGGCGAGTGCCTTGATGGCCCGGGTCTCGCGGATCGCCTTCAAAAGCGGCTTCACATAGATGCGCGTCGGCGTCAGCAGGGCTTCGCCGAGCGCCTTGCCATCGGCGAAGGGGGCTGGCGCATCCCAACCAAGGCCGGAGAGGCTGACGATCTTGCGCACCAGTGAGAAACCGTTGGAATGCACGCCGGAGGAGGCGAGGCCGAGAATGACGTCACCCTCGGCAATGTCGCCGGAGGGCAGAAGCTGCCCGCGCTCGGCCGCGCCCACGGCGAAGCCGGCCAAATCGTAGTCACCATCGGAATACATGCCCGGCATTTCCGCCGTCTCGCCGCCGATCAGCGCGCAGCCCGCCTCGCGGCAGCCGGCCGCAATGCCGCCGACGATCGCAGCACCCTGATCGGGATCGAGCTTGCCGGTCGCAAAGTAGTCGAGGAAGAACAGTGGCTCGGCGCCTTGTACCACGAGATCGTTGACGCACATGGCAACGAGATCGATGCCGACGGTGTCGTGATAATTCGCGTCGATGGCGATCTTCAGCTTCGTGCCGACGCCGTCATTGGCGGCCACCAGCACCGGATCGGTGAAGCCCGCCGCCTTCAGGTCGAAGAGGCCGCCGAAGCCGCCGATTTCGCCGTCGGCGCCGGGGCGGCGGGTCGAACGAACCGCCGGCTTGATCTTTTCGACCAGCAGATTGCCGGCATCGATATCGACGCCCGCGTCGCTATAGGTCAGACCGTTTTTTCCAGACTGGCTCATGCTTTCGCCTCCGGTGGCCATCGTTCCAATTGGAACAATTTTAATCGGGTCGCCATTGCATGACAGGAACCTTTATGCAAGGCGCTAGCGCAGGCAAACCCTCGATTTTCCCCGCTTCACAGCGCTCCAAGGCCGATTTCCGGCCGTAGGCTTGACCATAATTGCGGCGTCATCCTATGTCCTAAGCGGGCGGCAACAGGCGGCGAAGAATGGGGAAGTCGATGGAGCAACAAGTCAGCGGAGCGAGCCTCAAGCGCCAGGTCATCTTCTGGGTGCTCGTGCTCGTCGCCTTCATCGTTTTTCTCTATCTCTTCAGCTCGATTCTCTTGCCCTTCATCGCCGGCATGTCGGTTGCCTATTTCCTTGATCCGGTCGCCGATCGGCTGGAAAGGATCGGTCTCAGCCGCTTCATGGCGACGGTGGTGATCCTCGTTGCCTTCGTGCTGGTCTTTGCATTGGCGCTGACGATCTTCATTCCGATCATCATCAACCAGTTCAATGATTTCATTCAACATATACCGGGCTATGTGCAGCAATTCCAGAAGTTCATCGCCCATACCCAGACGACGATGCTGCCGGTTTGGATTCGCGATCAGCTCGGCGCCATCAAGGATAATTTCTCCAACATTTTGTCTGACGGCCTGAGCTTCGTCGGCGGCCTGTTTGCGCAGATCTGGAGTTCCGGCAAGACGCTGGTCAACATCATTTCGCTGATGATCGTCACTCCCGTCGTCGCCTTCTATATATTGCTCGACTGGGACCGCATGATCGCCAAGGTCGATGCCTGGATTCCGCGCGATCATGTCTCGACCGTGCGCCAGATCGCCCGGGAGGTGGATCAGGCGATCGCCGGCTTCATCCGCGGCCAGGGCTCGCTCTGCATCATCTTGGGCGTCTATTACGGTGTCGGCCTGTCGCTGGTGGGTCTGAACTTCGGCCTGTTGATCGGTCTGTTCGCCGGCATGATCAGCTTCATCCCCTATGTCGGTTCGCTCGTCGGTCTCTTCCTGGCGCTGAGCGTCGCCCTGGTGCAGTTCTGGCCGGATTATCTCTGGGTCGGCCTCACGCTGGCCGTCTTTTTCACTGGCCAGTTCCTGGAAGGCAACGTGCTGCAGCCGAAGCTGGTCGGCGAAAGCGTCGGCCTGCATCCGGTCTGGCTGATGTTCGCCCTTTTTGCCTTCGGCGCGCTCTTTGGTTTCGTCGGTCTGCTGGTCGCCGTTCCGGCCGCGGCCGCGTGTGGCGTCCTTGTCCGTTTCGCCCTTTCGCGCTACCTTCAAAGCGACCTCTATTATGGACGCTCGGAAGCCGGCAAGACGCGCAAAACCAAGGCCGGCAGTTCTGAGAACAAATAGCATGACCGACGCGAAGAACGCTGATTTGAGGCGCAAGCCCGCCGAACAGCTACCCCTGGCTTTTACGCACGACGCAGCGACCGGCCGCGATGATCTGCTGGTCGCCGATCCCTTGAGCGCGGCAGTAAAGATAGTCGATTCATGGCCGCACTGGCCGTCGCCGGTCGTCATTCTCGCCGGGCCGGTCGGTTCGGGAAAATCGCATCTTGCCAGTATCTGGCGCGAGAGGAGTGGCGCAATCGCCATTCATCCGAAAGCCGGCTCCGGAGCGGCAGTAGCGGCCGCGAACAGTCCGGTCATCTTCGAGGACGTCGATCGCCTGGGCTTCGACGACACCGAGCTTTTCCACGTCATCAACAGCGTTAGGGAAAACGGCACGGGCTTACTGATGACCAGCAGGCTCTGGCCGATGTCCTGGCCGGTAACGCTGCCCGATCTGCGCTCGCGACTGAAGGCGGCAACGGTGGTCGAGATCGGCGAACCGGATGAGGAATTGTTGTCGCAGGTGATCGTAAAGCTCTTCGCCGACCGCCAGCTTTATATCGATGACAAACTTGTGCTCTATATCGTCAATCGCATGGAGCGTTCGCTGAATGCCGCCCAGTTGATCGTCGACCGGCTGGACCGCCTCGCGCTCGGCCGTGGCACCAGGATAACACGCATTTTGGCCGCTGAAGTATTGAACGAATTGGGTAATTCCGCCCCGGCCGATTGACCGATCGGGAAACTGTCACAGTTCCGTCGTCAAACTGCTATACGTGGCGCAAGGTTCTAAGATAGGGCAGGTGGAACATGGACTCGGCATTAACGGAACATCAGGACGCCAATCAGCAAGCCCCGGAGGCCGCGCCGCCGATCAACGAGTTGCTGACCAGCCCCGAGCGCTTCATCAATCGCGAATTCTCCTGGCTGCAGTTCAATCGCCGCGTTCTTGAGGAAACCCTGAACACGGCGCATCCGCTTCTGGAGCGCATCCGTTTCCTTTCCATTTCCGCCGCCAACCTCGATGAGTTCTTCATGGTGCGCGTCGCCGGCCTCGAAGGCCAGGTCCGCCAGAAGATTCTGATGCGCACTCCGGACGGTAAGACACCGGCCGAACAGCTCGACGACATCCTGCGCGAAATCGACAATTTGCAGATGGAGCAGCAGGCGTCGCTTGCCGTGCTGCAGCAGTATCTTGCCAAGGAAGACATTCTGATCGTCCGCCCGCCGGCGCTTTCCGAGGTCGACAAGCAGTGGCTTGCCAACGAATTCGATCAGGCGATCTTTCCGGTTCTGACGCCGCTATCCATCGACCCGGCGCATCCGTTCCCGTTCATTCCGAACCTCGGCTTCTCGATCGCGCTGCAACTGAACAGCATGAACGGCCGCGAGCCGATGACGGCGCTGCTGCGTCTGCCGCCGGCGCTCGACCGCTTCGTCCGTTTGCCGGACGCCAGCAACGTTATTCGCTACATCACGCTTGAAGATGTCGTGAATATCTTCATTCACCGGCTCTATCCAGGCTATGAGGTGAAGGGTTCGGGTACCTTCCGCATCATCCGAGACAGCGATATCGAAGTCGAAGAAGAAGCCGAAGATCTGGTGCGTTTCTTCGAAACAGCGCTGAAGCGCCGCCGCCGCGGCTCGGTGATCCGCATCGAGACCGACTCGGAAATGCCGCTGGAGCTGCGCCAGTTCGTCGTGGAATCGCTGAACGTACCGGAAAACCGCATCGCCGTTCTGCCGGGCCTGCTGGCTCTCAACACATTGTCCGAAATCGCCAAGGCGCCGCGCGACGATCTACGCTTCGAGCCTTACAATGCCCGATTTCCTGAGCGCGTCCGCGAACATGCCGGCGATTGTTTCGCCGCGATCCGCGAAAAGGACATGGTGGTCCACCATCCTTATGAATCCTTCGACGTTGTGGTCCAGTTCCTTCTCCAGGCTGCGCGCGATCCTGACGTTCTGGCGATAAAGCAGACGCTTTATCGCACCTCCAACGACAGCCCGATCGTGCGGGCGCTGATCGATGCTGCCGATATGGGCAAATCGGTCACGGCGCTGGTCGAGCTCAAGGCTCGCTTTGATGAAGAGGCGAACATTCGCTGGGCACGCGATTTGGAACGCGCCGGCGTGCAGGTCGTCTTCGGCTTCATCGAGCTCAAGACGCATGCGAAGATGTCGATGGTCGTGCGTCGTGAAGACGGCAAGCTGCGCACCTATTGCCACCTCGGCACCGGCAACTACCACCCGATCACCGCCAAGATCTACACGGACCTTTCCTATTTCACCTGCGATCCAAAGATCGCCCACGACATGGCGAACATCTTCAACTTCATCACCGGTTACGGTGAGCCGGAAGAGGGCATGAAGATCGCAGTTTCGCCCTATACGCTCCGCTCGCGCATCCTCCAGCACATCGAGGAGGAGATCGAGCACGCCAGAAACGGCCAGCCGGCGGCGATCTGGATGAAGATGAATTCGCTGGTGGATCCCGATATCATCGATGCGCTCTATCGCGCCAGCAACGCCGGCGTCGAGATTGATCTCGTCATTCGCGGCATCTGCTGCCTGCGTCCGCAGGTGCCGGGGCTTTCGGAGAATATCCGCGTCAAGTCCATCGTCGGCCGCTTCCTCGAACACAGCCGCATCTTCTGCTTCGGCAATGGCCAAGGCCTGCCGTCGGAGAAGGCGCTGGTCTATATCGGCTCGGCCGACATGATGCCGAGAAACCTTGACCGCCGCGTCGAAACCCTCGTTCCGCTGACCAATAAGACCGTGCATGAGCAAGTGCTTTCGCAGATCATGCTGGGCAATATCATTGACAATCAGCAGAGCTACGAGATATTGCCGGACGGTACTTCGCGGCGCATGGAGGTGCGCAAGGGTGAGGAGCCATTCAACGCGCAGCAGTATTTCATGACCAATCCCAGCCTGTCGGGCCGTGGTGAAGCTCTGAAATCCAGTGCGCCGAAACTGATCGCCGGGCTGTTGTCGGGCCGCAAAATATAACTGGACCTGCATGGTTGAATCAGAAGCCCAGGGGCGCCTTCCCGGTATAGCCCCTGTCTCCGTTGTCGATATCGGATCGAACTCGGTCCGTCTTGTCGTCTATGAAGGCCACTCGCGGTCGCCGACCATTCTTTTCAACGAGAAAGTGCTTTGCGGCCTTGGCAAAGGCATAGCACTGACCGGTAGGATGGACGAGGAGAGCGTCGCGCGCGCGCTTTCAGCCCTGCATCGCTTCAAGGCGCTGTCCGATCAGGCGCGCGCATCGACCATCTATGTTCTGGCGACGGCCGCTGCCCGTGAGGCAAGCAACGGTCCGGAATTCATCCATCAGGCGGAATCGATCCTGCAGCGCAAGGTGCGGGTGCTTTCGGGCGAGGAAGAAGCGCGTTTTTCTGCGCTTGGCATCATCAGCGGCTTTTTCAGCCCGGACGGCATTGCCGGCGACCTTGGTGGCGGTTCGCTCGAACTCATCGACATCAAGGGCAAGGAGATCGGCAAGGGCATCACCCTGCCGCTCGGCGGCCTCAGGCTTTCGGAATATGCCAACGGCTCACTCGCCAGGGCGCGCAGCTTTGCCCGCAAGCATGTCAAAACGGCGAAATTGCTGAGCAATGGCGAGGGACGCACCTTTTACGCAGTCGGCGGCACGTGGCGAAACATCGCCAAGCTGCACATGGAAATGCGTAAATATGCACTGCACATGATGCAGGGCTACGAGGTGCCGCTGGACGAGATGATGCGTTTCCTCGATCAGATCAGCGAAGCCAAGGAATCGAAAGAGCCCGCATTGCTGGCCATCTCCAAGCATCGCCGCTTGCTGCTGCCCTTCGGCGCCGTGGCCATGCGTGAGGTGCTGGCGGAAATGAGGCCCTCCATCATCTCCTTCTCGGCCCAGGGCGTGCGAGAGGGCTACCTCTATTCGCTGCTGACCGAGGCCGAGCGCCATAGTGACCCGTTGCTGGTCGCCGCCGGCGAACTTGCCATCCTGCGTGCCCGCTCGCCGGAGCATGCTCGCGAGCTTGCCGAGTGGACCGGTCGCATGATGCCGTTCTTCGGCGTGACCGAGACGGAGGAGGAGAGCCGCTATCGCCAGGCCGCTTGCTTGCTTGCCGATATCAGTTGGCGTGCCCACCCCGATTATCGCGGCCTGCAGGCATTGAACATCATTGCCCACACGTCCTTCGTCGGCATCACCCATGCCGGCCGCGCCTTTATCGCGCTCGCCAACTACTATCGTTTCGAGGGCCTTCACGATGACGGCGCCACAGAACCGCTGGCGGCAATCGCCACACCGCAACTCGTCGAGCGCGCCAAACTGCTCGGGGGCCTGCTGCGCGTCGTCTATCTCTTCTCGGCTTCCATGCCGGGCGTCGTTCGCGCCCTGACATTTCGACGTTCGCCGAGCCCGGACCTGGATCTCGAATTTGTCGTCCCCGCCGAATACCACGACTTCGCCGGCGAACGGCTGGAAGGCCGGCTGCAGCAACTGGGCCGGCTGACGAATAGACGGCTAGCTTTCCGGTTCGAGTAGGAAAACCTTCTCCCCGTGGGGAGAAGGTCCAACATTTCTGTTATTTCGCGTTCAGGAAATCACCGACTTCAAGAATGCTGAACTCGTTGTCGTCTGCCTTGTCGACAGCGCGGCCGGCCGAGAAGGGCAGGTTATTGTCGTTGCCGATGATGATATGGGTGGCATCGACTCGGTCGACGTTTTCGATGGTAACGAAGGGCATGTCGTAAAAGCCTTCACCGCCGCCCTGGCGACGCTTGTGGTCCGGATCTTCGATGTGCAGTAGATCGATATAGCCGATCTTGCGGACAGCCTTGCCGGCATTGGCGTCGTTGAATTCGATCTTGTAGACGCGCTTCAGCTCGGCCGGAGCCTCGAAGCAATCCGGCTTCGGCTGCTTCGGATCGGCGCAGGCCTTGTCCTTCGTGCCGGCGCCGTTGTCGCGCTCGATCACCAGGGCCGTGGTTTCGTCGAGCATGTTGAAATCGCCGATCGAGGTGCCCTTGTCGGCAAACGGATAAAGCCAGCTATGGCCGGTCCAGCTCTTCGAGGCGACGTCGAATTCGATAACGCGGATTGCCGTATGACCGTCGACGCTCTCCATCTGACCGTCATCCTGATAGATCGCGCCTTCCAGCAGGCCGTAAAGCTTGGTGCCATCCTTGGACATGGCAAGACCTTCGAAGCCACCGGAGCGCCTCAAGTTGAAGGCCGGCATTTTCTGCGTCGGATTGCCGGGCAGTTGCAGCAGGGCATTGTCGGGAGACATGACCGGCTTGCCATTGAGTGTGGTCGGGAAAACGTCGGTCAGGTGGCCATTCGTGTCGAATTTCAGGAGGTAGGGACCGAATTCATCACCGATCCAGAAGCCCTCGGCGACCGGTTGGATCGACTCGATGTCGAAGTCGGCGCCGGTAAGATAGCGGGTATCCGTGCCTTCGAGGACGATCGGGAAGGGGGCCTTCTTGTTCGGGTCGGACAGGAACAGGTTCTTGACGACGTCGACTTTGCCATTGTTCCAGTCGAATTTGAGCTGGTGCAGGAAGAGCATGGCGTCGCTCGAATTCTGCTTGGAGCCGAAGCCGTTGTCGGTCAGCGTCCAGAAGCTACCGTCCGGCATCGCCTTGATCCCGGAAAAGCCCTGGATCGCCTGGCCGTTGAAAGGCAGCTTCAGATCGGTCACGCGGGCGCCGTCCTTGCCCGGAACCGTGCCGAGCGCCTCGGTGCGCTTGCGATCCGGCGTCGTGAACTTGCCGGAGGTCTTCAGGAAATCCGGTGCATCGGCCGGCGCAGCGATAATGGTGTTGGCCGGCAGAATGGCCTGCGAGGTCAGCTTGGCGGGAAACTGTGTTTCATCGGCATGGGCCGCGGCGGCAATCAGAACAAAAAGTGCCGTGGAAGCGAAAAGAATTCGGGTCATCGTGTCACGTTGTTGGCGGGGATTGGCAAACAACCCTCGCTTAACAGGCGAGCTATGGCGGTGAATTAACGTCCACGTGAAGCTTTGGTGACTGTGGACAACCGATAGAATGTAGGTTTTGGGCAATAGGCAACGGACGATGATGACTCCGTGCCTTACTGCCCGTTGGCTATCGCCTTCCGCGTCTGCTGTCTCGCCATATGCAGGGCAATCACCCCAAGCGTCTGGTCGCGGCCGCGAACGGCATGGTCGCCGAGGTCTTCCTTTGCGATGTCGTCGGGAAGCTCGATCCGTCTTGCAAGGTCGGCCGAGATCAGCACCTGGCGATCCAGCGTCTTGCATAGAGATTCCAGCCTCGCGGTGGTGTTCACCGTGTCGCCGAAATAGGCGATCTTGTGGTGGTCGATGCCGATTTCGGCAGTGACGATGCCGCCGCCATGCAAGGCTGCCCTCAGACGCGGCACCCTGCCATAGGATTTCAACCATGTTTCCGCATTCGCCTCGATATCGGCGAGGATTTCGAAAACGCAGCGAATGCAGCGCGCATTCTTCACGCCGCGTTGGAGCGGCCAGGTGATGATGGCGGCGTCGCCGATATAGTCATCGATCGCGCCCTTGTGTCGCCGCACCGGCTCAGCGAGCGCACTGAATACCGAGCCCAGGAATTGCTGCGTCCTGAGGTCGCCATGCTCTTCAGCAAAAGCCGTCGAACCGACGAGGTCAATGAAGAGAAATACACGCTCTTCCTGCACCGGATTACGATAGCGGCCGGTCAACAGGCTGAGGAAGACGTCGCGGCCAAGCAGTTCCCGCACGCGCCCGACGAAAATAATGATCGCGGTCACCATGACGGCATAGATGTAGACATTTATCTTCAGCAGCATGACGTCAGCCCAGCTATCCGTAATCAGGTGCAGGGATTTCATCAGGCCGCCGGCCATCGCAAAGCCGATGGCGATCAAGGCGAAATCGACGACCAAGGCCGAGACGATAAAGGCCGGCGTGGGCAGGCGATGCATCCAATGGTTCAAGCGTGGCAGGATCATGCGGCGTTCGAAGGCAAGCGCCGGCATGCCGCAGAACAATGCATAGATTGCACCGATATACAGCGGCGCCTCGTGGAAAAACAGCCTGCCATAGAGGATGCCGCTGACGGCGACAACGGCCGCGGTCAAAATCCAGTTAAGCGCCGAAGGGAATCTTCCCATGCTGCCGATCCGCCAAGAGCCGGCGCATGCCCCCAAACCAGGATTGGTTTGAGAAAAGACCCGTGCGCCATCGAATATGTGATTGCGCTAAGGGCCCATTCTGTCGGATGTGCGGCACAATCGCGTTCGCAACCAGCATCGCTATTTTTGGATGGCACGCAACCGCCAAATCGTCGGCATCGTCGCGTGTCCGCCAAGGTCGTTGGGGCTACAGGCTGACCGTCTCGACCCGCTTGCCGACGAAGCGCAAGGCCACCTGGCCCTGGATAAGCTGCAGCGCCGTATCGCCGAAAAGATCACGTCGCCAGCCGGTCAGGGCGGCCACTTCCGCTTTCTCACCTTCGGCGGCGATCTTGTCCAGATCTTCGCTGTTGGCGATGACCTTCGGGGCGACGCCGTGTTTCTCGGCGATCAACTTCAGCAGAACCTTCAGCAATTCGGCCGCTGCGGCCGTGCCTTCCGGCGCCTGCTGATGACGCGGCACATGCGGCATCTCGGCCTTGGGCAATGCCAGGGCCTGAGTGATTGCCTCCAATACGGCAGCGCCGGAGGCGGATCGCTCCCAACCCTTCGGGATCGTGCGCAGGCGTCCCAGCGCTTCCATGTCCTTTGGCTGCTGCTGGGCGATTTCGTAGATGCCATCGTCTTTCAGCACGCGGGCGCGCGGCACGTTGCGGGCGCGCGCCTCGCGTTCGCGCCAGGCGGCGACGTATTTCAACACGGCCAGTTCCTGCGGCTTGCGCAGCCGCATCTTCAGCCGCTGCCAGGCATCATCCGGATGCAGGTCGTAGGTTTCGCGCGCTTCGAGGATCGCCATTTCCTCAAGCAGCCAGGAAGCGCGGCCTTCGCGCTCGAGCTGCTCCTTCAGCGAAAGATAGACATCGCGCAGATGGGTGACGTCGGCAAGCGCATAATCGAGCTGTTTCTCCGACAGCGGCCGGCGGCTCCAGTCGGTAAAGCGCGAGGACTTGTCGATATGGACGTTCTTGATGCGGCTGACGAGCTGATCGTAGGAGACCGAGTCGCCGAAGCCGCAGACCATGGCGGCGACCTGCGTGTCGAAGATCGGATGCGGGATGAGGTTGCCGCGATTGAAGATGATTTCGATGTCCTGGCGTGCGGCGTGGAACACCTTCATGACGGCGGGATTGGCCATCAGCTCAAAAAAAGGCTTCAGGTCCAGGCCCTTGGCCAGCGGATCGACCAGCACTTCGGTCGTGGGGCTCGCCATCTGGATCAGGCAAAGCTCCGGCCAGAAGGTCGTCTCTCGCAGGAATTCGGTGTCGATGGTAATGAATTCTGACTTGGCCAGCTCTTGGCAGGCCGCCTCCAATTGGGCGGTAGTTTCGATCATCTCAACACATTCATGGTAAAATAGTTCGTTAACCTTCCTTCTCCTTTCAACCGGATATGTCAATACGTCGAAAGGGGAAGCTCCGGGCTGACACCGCTTTTAAGTATAATCGCTGAAAGCATATAGCTTGCATTGCGCGAGCATAGGGCACGTTTGCGACCATGGTTAAGCTACACGCACATAACTGGTCATGCCCGTCTTCTGATGTTCGATGATGTGGCAATGCAACACCCAGTCGCCGGGATTGTCGGCGACGAAGCCGAGCTGCACCTTTTCATTGGGCTGGATCAGGTAGGTGTCGGAGACGAACGGCTGCACCTGGCGCGTCGAAGAGGAGAGCACGGTGAAGCTCATGCCGTGCAGATGAATCGGATGCGTATGCGGCGTCACGTTTTCCATGTCGATGACATAGCTCTTGCCGAGCTTCAATTCGGCGAGCGGCGCAGTCGGATCGGACGAGTCGCCCGGCCATGGCACCTTGTTGATGGCCCAGAAGCTGTAGCCTAGCGAGCCGCAAATGCTGTTGTCGGCGGTGTTCTCCGCGGTAGCGCTGAGGATCAGCGGAATATGCGCCGCCGAGCCGATATCGGCCTTGGCGACTGGATTGTCTTCGAGAGGCGCCAGATCGCGAACATCGCGCTTCAGCGAGCTGCCGACCGAACGTAGCGTCGCGAGCACTTTCGGATCGGTGCCCCTGATATCCTCCAGCTTGACGATCGCGCCTTCGTCATCGGGCATGCGCACGGCCAATTCCAGACGCTGACCAGGCCCGAGCTGCAGCAAGTCGAGCGGGAAGCGCTGCGGCACCGGATTGCCGTCGATGGCGATCACCGTCGCCTCGGCTCCATCCACGCGGAAAGAATAGATGCGCGTGACGTCGGTGATGGCGAGGCGCAGGCGCACCAATCCGCCGGAGGGCGCGTCATATTGCGGCTGCTGCTGCCAGTTGGCCGTCCGCACCGTCCCATAGGTGCCCGACTTGGCGGTATCGCGCGGGCGGAATGGAGCAATGAACTGGCCGTCGCCACCCAGCCGCCAGTCGCGCAGATTGAGAACCAATTCCGAATCGAATGCCGGGTCCTTCGGATTTTCCACGACGATGATGCCCGTCATGCCGTGTCCCATCTGGATCAGTGTATTGCAATGCGGATGATACCAGAATGTACCGGCGTCCGGAGGCGTGAAGGCGTAATCGAAGTGATCGCCGGTATAGACGTAAGGCTGCGTCAGGAAGGGCACGCCATCCATCTTGTTCGGCAGGCGGATGCCGTGCCAGTGGATCGTCGTCGGATCGTCGATGCCGTTAATCAGGCGAGCGGCGAAGGGCTCGCCCTTCTTCATGCGCACGACCGGCGGCATGCCGGCGTCACCATAGGTCAGAACATCCTTGGTCGCTCCGGCATCCATCAAATTGGCTTGGATCTTCGCGGCCTTGAACACCTGCGGTTCCGGCGCCGCTACCGCTGTGCCGCCAAACCTGCTGGCGATGCCAAGCCCCACACCATAGGCACCGGCAACGGCGGAGGCTTTCAAAAGATTGCGGCGGGTAAGGATGGGCATGTGAGGCTCCGAGGGCGCGGGGGTAGGTAAGTCTGTTTAAAGTTGACTGTGGTGTTCAGCAATAGCGCTGGGGTGGCTGAATTGCCGCATCCCTACCTCCGGCTGTCGATGTTGCGAGTTCACGAAAGCAGCTTTAAACCGACTCGCAGGCGTTCGAGCCTTGACAAATCAGGCGCACCATGCGCTTTTCCGCCCGATTTTCTCGTCGGCAGGCGAGGGGCTTTCGTCCGCATTCGCCGCCGTCCGCCAAGTCCAGGATATATACTATGCATCGCTATCGCAGCCACACATGCGCCGCCCTGCGCAAGTCCGACGTCGGTTCGACCGTCCGCATCTCCGGCTGGGTTCATCGCGTCCGAGATCATGGTGGCGTGCTCTTCATCGACCTGCGCGATCACTATGGCATCACCCAGGTCGTCGCCGATCCGGATTCTCCGGCCTTCAAGCTGGCCGAGACCGTGCGCGGCGAGTGGGTCATCCGCATCGATGGCCTCGTGAAGGCCCGTACCGAAGACACGATCAACAAGAACATGCCGACGGGCGAGATCGAGCTTTACGCGCAGGAGATCGAAGTGCTCTCCGCCGCCAAGGAATTGCCGCTGCCGGTGTTCGGCGAGCCGGACTATCCGGAAGACGTGCGCCTGAAGTACCGCTTCCTCGATCTGCGTCGCGAAACGCTGCACCGGAACATCGTCAAGCGCACGCAGGTTATCTCCTCCATGCGCCGCCATATGGGCGAAGTCGGCTTCACCGAATACACCACGCCAATCTTGACGGCATCGTCGCCGGAGGGCGCGCGCGACTTCCTGGTGCCGAGCCGTATCCATCCCGGCACGTTCTATGCCCTACCGCAGGCGCCGCAGCAGTATAAGCAGCTCCTGATGGTCGCTGGCTTCGACCGTTACTTCCAGATCGCGCCGTGCTTCCGTGACGAAGACCCGCGCGCCGACCGTCTGCCGGGCGAATTCTATCAGCTCGACCTTGAAATGAGCTTCGTCACCCAGGAGGACGTCTGGAACACGATGGGCCCACTGATGACCCAGGTGTTCGAAGAGTTTGCCGAAGGCAAGCCGGTCACCAAGGAATGGCCGCGCATTCCTTATGACGAAGCCATCCGCAAGTATGGCTCCGACAAGCCGGACCTGCGCAACCCGATCGTCATGGAAGCCGTCACCGAGCATTTCGCCGGCTCCGGCTTCAAGGTCTTCGCCAACATGATCGCCTCGAACCCGAAGGTGCAGGTCTGGGCGATCCCGGCCAAGACCGGTGGCTCGAGAGCGTTCTGCGACCGCATGAACGCCTGGGCGCAGAGCCAGGGCCAGCCTGGCCTCGGCTATATCTTCTGGCGCAAGGAAGGCGAGAAGCTCGAAGGTGCCGGCCCACTTGCCAAGAACATTGGCGAGGAGCGCACCGACGCGATCCGCACCCAGCTCGGTCTCGGCGATGGCGATGCCTGCTTCTTTGTCGCCGGCGATCCGGACAAGTTCTACAAGTTTGCCGGCGAAGCCCGCACCAGGGCCGGCGAGGAACTGAACCTGGTCGACCGCGATCGTTTCGAGCTTTGCTGGATCGTCGACTTCCCGTTCTTCGAATGGAGCGAAGAAGAAAAGAAGGTCGATTTCGCACACAACCCGTTCTCGATGCCGCAGGGCGGTCTTGAGGCGCTCCAGAACCAAGATCCGCTGACGATCAAGGCCTTCCAATACGACGCCGTCTGCAACGGCTTCGAAATCGCCTCAGGTTCGATCCGTAACCAGTCGCCGGAAACCATGGTCGCCGCCTTTGAAAAGGTCGGGCTCAGCCAGGCTGATGTGGAAGAACGCTTCGGCGGCCTCTACCGCGCCTTCCAGTACGGCGCGCCTCCGCATGGTGGCGCTGCCTTCGGTATCGACCGCATCATCATGCTGCTGGTCGGCGCCAAGAACCTGCGCGAAATCTCGCTGTTCCCGATGAACCAGCAGGCGCAGGACCTCTTGATGGGCGCTCCCTCAGCGGCAACGCCGACGCAATTGCGCGAACTGGCGATCCGCCCGGTGCCGCCGGTGAAGAAGGACTGAGGTCTCTACAGGCTTCGATGGACATACAAAACCCGGCGATTTCGGTCGCTGGGTTTTTTGTTGATCATCAAGTTCAGCCAATGGCGGCCGCATGGGGCACATGAAAAACCCGGCGACCGAAATCGCCGGGTTGCTGATGATCAGGATCGAAGCTTCGATCAATCGTTGGACGAAACCTTGAGGCCGATGACCTGCGGGATCGACTGCGGAGCGCCCATGGCGGCGCCGATGATCATCGGCAGCGGCACCGGCTTGTCCGGCGAAGCCTTGACCGTCAGGCTCTTCGGGTTGTCGAGATAGGCGCTGACGGCGGCGGAAACGGCGTTCTGCAGCTCCGGAATGTTGAGCTGCGCCATCATGATCGGCGTCATTGCCTTCAGCGTGTCGGCCAACTGCTTGCCGGAAACGCCCTGTTGCTTGCCGGCAAAGTCGAGCACGCGGGACGTGATCGAGCTATCGTCGAAGCGGATTTGCGCGCTGTTGAAGGTTAGCTGCTGCATAAGACCGAGCATGGCAAGACCGGCGGATTGCTGAGCATCCTGCTGGTTTGGATTGGAGCGAACGGTCTTGAGCGCGTCCTGAAGCGACTTGGCGAAGGCAGGCGTATAGCCGGAAAGGCTGAGCGCGATGTTCAGCTTGCCCACATCCTTGAAGTCGAAGGAATATTCGGTGATGTCGATCGTACCCGGCGCGATCTCCCAGCTACCCTTCATAGCGATCTTGCCGTTGAGCTGCTGCAGGTTGAGCTGGCTGATCGCTTCTTTGGCCTGCGGATCGTTGACCTTGCTGAGGTCGGCCTTGACGCCGTTCACCTGGGCATCGAAGTCGACACCGGACTTGTCGGCGCGCTTGTTCATCGTGGCGTCGGCGTTGGCGATCGAGAAGACCTGGGTACCGTCCTGGGTGAAGGAGAGGGAGCCGGCATGCGCGCTCTTGTAGAACAGCAGCGAATCGATATCGCCCTTGTTGACGTCGGCCGGGATTTCGATCCCATTTATCTTGAGGTCGGAAGCTGCAATGGTGACGCCGTCCTTGGTCGTGGCAACGTCCGGAAAGGCGATCTGATCGACCGTGTAGCCACCACCCGCTTCTGTGACGCCGGTCATTGTGACGTCACCCAGCTTGACGCCATCGGACGCGCTGGCCGCTTTGACGCTGATGCCTTTCAGCGTCACCGTCGTACCGCTGACATCGATGCTGTCGGCCGCGATGGAACCGCCTTGCTGAGCGTAGACGTCATTGATCTTCTTTAGGAGATCGTTACCGTCGAGCGCAAAGGCGGAGCTGGCGAAAGACAGTAAGGCGGCACTGGACAGCATCAGCCGTGTTGTCCGATAAAAAGTCATGGTGGCTTTTCCTCATTGAGCTGGTGTAGGCGGGTGTACATATTTAGCGTGTACTGCCGCGAGTTATATTCACGTTCGCCTAAAATTCCAATGGCAATGGCGATGGCAAATATATGTATGAGAATTGTGTCTGACGTTACGTCAAATCATGTCTGAACTGAGACGTCATCCACAAGTGCTTTCCACTGATTTCTTGCCGGGAATCGGCTTCTCCGCTAGTCAAGGGCCATGGGACAAAATCTTTTACCGCCCGGTGGCGGCGACGATGACAGCATTCTTCCGGTCGATCTCAAGGCCGCGCTCGAAGAGCGCTACCTGGCCTATGCTTTGTCGACGATCATGCATCGCGCCCTGCCGGATGTTCGCGACGGCCTGAAGCCGGTCCATCGCCGCATTGTTTATGCGATGAGCGAGATGGGACTGCGCCCCACCGCCGCCTTCCGCAAATGCGCCAAGATCGTCGGCGAGGTGATGGGTAACTATCACCCGCATGGCGACCAGTCGATCTACGACGCGCTCGCCCGCCTTGCGCAGGATTTCTCGCAGCGCTACACGCTGGTCAACGGCCAGGGCAATTTCGGCAATATCGACGGCGATAGCCCCGCCGCCATGCGTTACACTGAATCCAAGATGACGGCGGTCTCCGAACTGCTGCTCGAAGGCATCGATCAGGATGCCGTGGATTTCCGCGATACCTACGACGAGTCGAATTCCGAGCCGGTCGTCCTGCCCGGCGCTTTCCCGAACCTGCTCGCCAACGGCTCCTCGGGCATCGCTGTCGGCATGGCGACCTCCATCCCGCCGCACAACGCCCACGAACTTTGTGATGCGGCCCTGCACCTGATCCGCGATCGCGACGCGACCGTCGAAAAGCTGGTGGAGTTCATTCCCGGCCCGGATTTCCCGACCGGCGGCATCATCATCGACGATCGCGACAGCATCATCGAAAGCTACAAGACCGGCCGCGGCGGCTTCCGCGTTCGCGCCAAATGGGAAACGGAAGATCTCGGCCGCGGCGGCTATCAGATCGTCATTACCGAAATTCCATTCCAGGTGCAGAAGTCGCGGCTGATCGAAAAGATCGCCGAGCTGCTGCTGGCGCGCAAACTGCCGCTGCTTGAAGATGTTCGCGATGAATCCGCCGAGGATATCCGCGTCGTTCTCATACCGAAGAGCCGCACCGTCGATCCGATGATCCTGATGGAATCGATGTTCAAGCTGACAGAGCTGGAAAGCCGCTTCCCGCTCAACATGAACGTTCTGTCCATGGGCCGCATCCCGAAGGTCATGGCGCTGAACGACGTGCTGAAGGAGTGGCTGGATCACCGGCGGGAAGTTTTGCTGCGCCGCTCGCGCTTCCGGCTCGCGGCAATCGAAAAACGCCTGGAAATCCTCGGCGGCTTCCTGATTGCCTACCTCAACATCGATGAGGTCATCGCCATCATCCGCGAGGAGGATGAGCCGAAGCCCGTCATGATGGAGCGGTTCGGTCTGACGGACAATCAGGTCGAAGCGATCCTCAACATGCGGCTGCGCTCTCTGCGCAAACTCGAAGAATTCGAGATCCGCAAGGAATTCGACGGCCTGACCAAGGAGAAGGCCGATATCGAGGCTTTGCTCGCTTCCGAAGAAAAGCAGTGGCAGACGGTCGCCTGGGAAATCGGCGAGGTGAAGAAGAAATTTGCCAAGGCGACCGAGATCGGCCGCCGCCGCACGCAGTTCGCCGAAGCGCCCGAAGCCGACGATGCTGCGATCCAGCAGGCGATGATCGAGAAGGAGCCGATCACCGTCGTCGTCTCGGAAAAGGGCTGGATTCGCGCGCTGAAGGGTCACATCTCCGATACGTCGACGCTCACCTTCAAGGAGGGCGACGGGCTGAAGGTGGCATTCCCGGCGCAGACGACCGACAAGATCCTGATCGTCACCACCGGCGGCAAGGCCTATACGCTCGGCGGCGACAAGCTGCCCGGCGGCCGTGGCCACGGCGAGCCGCTGCGCATCATGGTCGACATGGAAAACGATCAGGACGTGCTGACTGCCTTCGTCCACGATCCGCAGCGCAAGCAACTGGTCGTCTCAACCGCCGGCAACGGCTTTATCGTGCCGGAAGTGGAACTGGTCGCCAACACCCGCAAGGGCAAGCAGATCATGAACTTGACGACACCGGATGAGACGAAGCTGCTCGTGCCGGTCTCGGGCGATCACGTCGCCGTCGTCGGCGAGAACCGCAAGATGGTGGTGTTCTCGCTATCGCAGATCCCGGAAATGTCGCGCGGCAAGGGCGTGCGCCTGCAGCGCTACAAGGATGGCGGCGTCGGCGATATCAAGTGCTTCGCCATCGCCGACGGCCTGACATGGGAAGACAGCGCCGGCCGCACCTTCACCAAGACCAAGGACGAGCTGATAGAATGGCTCGGCGATCGCGCCTCGGCCGGCCGTACGGTGCCGAAGGGCTTCCCCAGAAGCGGCAGGTTCTCTGGCTGAGGTCAGTAGGGCAAAATCGAGCAATCGACCCGGTAGGCCGATTGCAGCGAGGAATGCTCTGAGCGAAAGCAAAAGATCTGGAATTGGCTGCCGCAATATGGAGTTCGTTACCCCGCCGCCGCCATTCTTGCCCTGACACGCACCTGCCATAACGAATGCGCTGCCAGCGCTAGAATCAGCACCAGTCCGCCGGCGAGCGTCATGTTGCTTGGCGCTTCGGCGAAGATCAGCCAGACCCAGATCGGAGCCAGGATCGTTTCCAGCAGATAGAACATCGCCACTTCCGGCGCCGAGAGAAAGCGTGTGCCGGTGGCGAGGCACCAGAAGGAGAGGGGCATCAGGATCGCCCCATCGAGCAGGATCCAGCCGGGATGATCGATCACGATGCCCGAAGGCATGACATGGTAAAGTCCCACTGCAGCCGGGATAATGGCGGACAATAGAGACGCGAAGCCCATATCCTTGCGCGAAGCTCTGGCGATCGTGATGGCGCAGGCGATGGAAAAAGAAGCAAGAACCGACAGCGCATCGCCGAGGAAATGACCGCCCTCCATGCCATCCCGCACGATCAGGCCGACGCCAAAGATCATTGCGATCATGGTGACGATGGTGGAAAGAGCGGGGCGCTCCTTCAGGAAAATCCAGGAGAGAAGTGCCGCAAACATCGGATTGAGAGCGATGATGAACACCACATTCGCCGCCGTCGTATAGTAGATGGCGAGGAGAAAGGTGATGGTCGTCAGGCCGTAAAAGAGGCCGACGGGAAGTCCGATCCAGCCCGGCAGCGTGTTGCGCAGCGATCCTGTAACCCGGCGGATGACGACCAGAGCGATAAGCGCCACGACGATCGTCGCAAGGCTGCGCGCCGACAGCACGGACCAGACATCGCCGCTCGAAAGCCGAATCAGCGGGATGTCCATCGACAGCGTGAGCCCGCCGATGGTGGCCAGCAACAAGCCTTTTCTGTGATCCGAGAGATGGGAGACCATTTAGCGAGAGGGATCTTCGCTGACATCGGCGGGATTGAAGCGTTCCCAGCCGCGCGGGGTCAGATGCTCCTGTGGCTGAAACCGTGTCTTGTAGTCCATCTTGCGAGAGCCCTTGACCCAATAGCCGAGATAGACATGCGGCAGCCCGAGCGCCTTGGTCCGCTTGATATGATCGAGGATCATGAAGGTGCCGAGCGAACGTTGGTCGAGATCGGGATTGAAATAGGAATAGACCATTGACAGCCCGTCGCTCATCACGTCGGTCAATGCCGCCGCCAGCAGCTCGCCTTTCGGCCGCTGCTCCAGCCCGGAGCCTTCTTCGCGCCGGCGATATTCGATGATGCGGGTGTTGACGTGGGTGTCCTCGACCATGATCGCATAGTCGAGCACGGTCATGTCGGACATGCCGCCCTGCTGATGGCGATAATCGAGATAGCGGCGGAAGAGGGAATATTGCTCGCTGGACGGCTGCGCCGGAAATTCGGTGGCGATAATATCGCTATTGGACGACAGGACGCGTTTCATCGACCGGCTGGGCTCGAATTCCTGAGCGAGAATGCGAACGGAAATGCAGGCGCGGCAGGATTCGCAAGCGGGGCGATAAGCGATGTTCTGCGAGCGACGAAAGCCGCCCTGGGTCAATATATCGTTCATTTCCGCTGCGCGCGGCCCGACGAGATGGGTGAAGACTTTACGCTCCATCTCACGCGGCAGGTACGGGCAGGCGGCCGGTGCCGTCAGATAAAACTGCGGGGATGGCGTCGACTGCGTGTTCATCTGCCGTTGATCAACCTTCCATTCGGCATTCGACTTCTCACAAGCATGGCCCAAGTTTAGAAAACGTCAACTATGTCCTTCGTCCAAGGTCATAGTTTCCCAGCTTCTTCAGAAACAAGCGGGCTTCGTTAGGGTGATAGGGTGGACAACCAAATCGTTGGTACGACGTTGAGCGGAATAGCCAAGGTTACGCCGTTCGGACGATGACCGTGCCGAGGAGCAGGTCATGCACCAGCCGGCTGCGTTCGATGAACAGGCCTGCAAGCAGGATGAGCGGCGTCAGGACGGAGTTCAGGATCCAGAACAGCGCCAGATGCACGATCGCGGTCAGAAAATCCATCCGCCGGCCGTCTATCCGCACCATGGCGATGCCCATGGCGCGCATGCCGAGCGAGGCCTGATGCGGTCCGCCGAGCGTCCAGCCGAAATAGAGGCCCGCAACGATGAGAAAGAGGGCAGGGTAGAGCACGAAGCCCAACCCAAGCGTCAGGATCGAGACAAAGAACAGCACAACCGCGGCCGGTATGCAGAGCAGGCCGACGATGACATAGTCAAGGATGAAGGCGAAGATGCGCCGGCTCAGCACACCGCTATAGGCGCGCCAGTCGTCCGGTGCTGCATAAAGCGGGGTTGGGTTCAGGCTCATCGTCTTTCTCCTTCGCGCATAACCCCTTCAATCGTTCCGATTTAAGGAAAGGCTGATGCGCAGTTAAAGATTCCCATTGCGACTTTTGTGCATCCAGCAGGATGCGCGGCGCAGTAGGAAACATTTGCCGAACATATGGTGTGAGGTCCGGCAAATGCAATAAGCTTTGTGGCCGGTAATTACCTCTTTGCCAGCAGTCTCGCCACTTCCGGTGCGAAATAGGTGAGAATGCCGTCGCAGCCGGCGCGCTTGAAGGCGAGCAACGTTTCCAGCATCACCCTTTCGCCATCGATCCAGCCATTGGCCGCGGCGGCTTTAATCATCGAATATTCGCCAGAGACCTGATAGGCAAAGGTCGGCAGGCCGAATGCCTCCTTCAGCCGCCAACAGATGTCGAGATAGGGCAGGCCGGGCTTGACCATCAGCATATCGGCGCCTTCTTCGACGTCGAGCGCGGCATCGCGCACCGCCTCGGTGCCGTTGGCCGGGTCGATATAATAGGTTTTCTTGTCGCCCTTCAGCAGGCCGCCGGTCGAGATCGCCTCGCGATAGGGGCCGTAGAAGGCGGAGCTGAACTTGGTGGCATAGCTCATGATGCCGACGCTCTGGTGACCGGCCGCATCGAGCGCGTGACGGATCACGCCGATGCGCCCATCCATCATTTCCGATGGCGCGATGATATCGGCACCGGCATCTGCCTGATAGATCGCAGCCTGCGCCACCTGTTCGACGGTTTCGTCATTGACGATCTCATTGCCGCGCAGAATGCCGTCATGGCCGTGGCTGGTGAAGGGATCGAGGGCGACGTCGGTGATGACGCCGATATTCGGCACGGCCTTCTTGATGGCCGCGGTAGCAAGATTGATGAGGTTGTTCTTTTCCAGGCTGTTCGAGCCGGTCTCGTCCCGCAGCTCCATTTCGATATTGGGGAAGGTGGCGAGCGCTGGAATACCGAGGTCGGCCGCTTCTTTTGCGGCTTCCACGGCCTTGTCCACGGTCATGCGATTGACGCCGGGCATGGCCGGGATCGGCTCGGCGATGCCGCTGCCGGGAATCAGGAAGATCGGCCAGATCAGGTCGTCGACGGTCAGGCGGTTTTCCTGCACCAGGCGGCGTGTCCAATCAGCCTTGCGGTTACGCCGCATGCGCCGGTGCCCGGTGATCTCGTCAACAAGATGCGTCTTGTCCTGCATGGTGCCGCCATCCTTTTTAGTCTATCTATGGCCTTAATGTATCGGCAGCGTACCTATCACGCTGTCCCCAGGAAACAAAACCCGGCGAAAGGCCGCAGCCATTATAGCGCTGGCGAGCCCTTGGCCTTCTACTTATTGTTCGCGCATGGAACCCGATTCTCCGACCATACCCAAGAGCACGCTGACGGATATCCTGTTCGTCTTGTTCCTGCGGCTGATTGCGATCGCCTGTTTCTGGCTTGGCCTGCAGTATTGGTCGATGCTGGTCGGCTATTCGCTGGCCGGCCAGGCACGTTTCGATCTCCTCAATCTGCCCTGGAAGGTGGCAGGCGCAGGCCTTGCCGTGGTCTTCCCCGTCGCGGCCCTCGGCCTGTGGCTGACGGTCTCCTGGGGGCCGGTGATCTGGGTGCTGGCGGCCGGCAGCCAAGCGCTGATGTATGGCCTCTGGCCACAGATTTTCGGCTCCAATCCATTGATCGTAATCCTGCACGCAGGCGTCGCCGTGCTCTACTGTATTTTCCGTATTTTGCTGTGGCTGGAGAAGCGCCGGCGCGAGCAACAGGTAATGGTTGATTTACCCTGAGACACCAAGAGTTCCTGGTAAGGTGCTGTTAAGCCTGCAGTTTAAGTAGAATTTTATGTGTATTCGATAGGGTCTCACTCAAGGCGGGAAGAAAACGACACCGCCAAACAAAACAGTGAGGCCAAGTCATGATGAACACGAAAATCAAGCCGCAGGCAGTTGCGAATGCTCGGGACCAGCAGATCGAAGATATCCGTGGTCTGTATATGGAATCGCTCCACCTGGTGGAGCGCCTCCACCGCCGTCTCCTCGATGTTATCAAGGACGAATTCGACCGCCAAGGCCGCGACGACGTCAACGCCGTCCAGGCACTGCTCCTCTTCAACATCGGCAATTCCGAGCTGACTGCCGGCGAACTGCGCTCTCGCGGTTTCTACCTCGGCTCCAACGTTTCCTATAACGTCAAGAAGCTGGTCGACCTCGGCTTCATCAACCATCAACGCTCGCGCATCGACCGCCGCTCGGTCCGCATCAGCTTGACGGAAACCGGCCAGGACATCGCCGAAACCGTCGCCAAACTCTACGAGCGCCACATCGCCTCCATCGACAAGGTCGGCGGCATCGGCACCGACGAGTTCACCCAGATGAACAAGCTCCTGCAGCGCCTCGACCGTTTCTGGAACGACCAGATTTTGTACCGTCTGTGAATCACCGCGGCGGAGTTGCCGCTTGACCCTCCAGTAAAAGCAAGCCGGACACGTTTCCCTGCGTGTCTGGCTTGAACTTTTTACCGGCTTACAATTGTGCGCTTTTTGCCACGCCCCCGCCGCGACGTTGCGGTGCACACTGTGGATGCTGCATCTGCGCCATTGACGCCGGATCAGCAAACGCTATGAACCACTTTCATTTAGTGGTATTTTAGCAACGCAAAATGGTACTTCTTCCGTTACGGCAGGCCAAAGCAAGTTTCATGCCGGACGACACGAATTGGCCATATTGCTATGACAGCGGAAACGAACGGCAAACGGCGCTTTTCAAGTCTTGATCTTCATGCCTTAGCGCTTTGGGCTCGCAATATTGTGATGGTCCGGAGCGAATTTTTAGTGGTGCGTTAAGGGCAACGGATCGACACAGAGCTGCGTTACTTGGCGCGAGCTGCAGTAATTTACTGCTTTCTCTCTTGGCTGCGGATGAATTTGGTCGCAGCGTCGAACGGTGGGATATGTCGAAGAAAACCGGAATTGAACCCTTCTCGCGCCGCTCCTTCCTGCGGTCTGCGGCAACTTTTGGCGTGGCCGCTTTGGCAGCCCCGGCCTTTGCACAGGACCAGACGCCTCTTGATGCGCTGATCAACAATCGCGCTCGCGGCAACTGGGACGATCAGTTCGATGCGAAGGCCGCCGCGCGTACCGCCGCTGCGGTTGTTTCCAACACGCCGATCCTTGGGCCTAATTCCGTACCGAACATCCAGCAGGCGATCGCCCAGTATCAGAGCATCGCTGCCAATGGCGGCTGGCCGCAGATCAATCCCGGTGAGCAACAGCTCCAGCTTGGCGTCACCGATCCTTCCGTGCAGGCGCTTCGCCAGCGTTTGATGGTCACCGGCGACCTGCCGAAGGAAGCCGGCATGTCCTCGGCATTCGATTCCTACGTCGACGGCGCCGTCAAGCGCTTTCAGGCCCGCCACGGCCTGCCGCCGGATGGCGTTATCGGCGAATTCACGCTGAAGGCAATGAATATCCCCGCCGAAGTCCGCCTGCAGCAATTGAACACCAATCTCGTTCGCCTGCAGACGTTCCCGGCCGATCTCGGCCGCCGTCACGTCATGGTCAATGTTCCGGCGACCTATATCGAAGCCGTTGAGGACGGTCAGGTGGCGCTGCGTCACGAGGCGATTGTCGGCCGCATCTCACGCCCGACTCACCTTATCAATTCGAAGATCTACGAGGTCATTCTCAACCCGTACTGGACGGCGCCGCGCTCGATCATCGTCAAGGACATCGTGCCGCTGATGCGCAAGGATCCGACCTACCTGACGAAGAACAATATCCGCCTGCTCGACGGCAAGGGCCAGGAAGTTGCGCCTGAGACGATCGACTGGAATTCGGACAGGGCGCCGGATTTGATGTTCCGCCAGGACCCGGGCAAGAACAACGCCATGGCGTCCACGAAGATCAACTTCCACAACCCCAACAACGAATATATGCACGACACCCCCGAACAGGGCCTGTTCAACAAGCTGATGCGCTTCGACAGCTCGGGCTGCGTGCGCGTGCAGAACGTGCGCGATCTGACGAACTGGCTGCTTGCCGAAACGCCGGGCTGGCCGCGCCAGCACATCGAGCAGGTGATTTCCACGCGCGTCAACACGCCGATCACATTGGCGACGGAAGTTCCGGTCTATTTCGTCTATATCTCCGCATGGGGCGCCGGCAACGGCATCGTTCAGTTCCGCGACGATATCTATCAGCTCGACGGCAATTCCCAGCTCGCGCTCGATACGACGCAGGGCATGGAGCAGCCGGTTCAATAACCCGGCGCCACAGCGACGATAGCCATAGAAAGCCGCGTCCTCTGATGCGGCTTTTTTCTTTGCTGGGGTCCTCATCGTAGAATGCCCAGCAAATGTCGCTGATTGTATTGCTCTTGTGCGACCCTGACGCTAATACCGTCTCCATTGCCGTTCCGGCCCGTTCAGGAGCTCCTACGATGACCAATGCTTCAACCGAACTTTTCTTCAATCGCTCGCTCGCAGATACCGATGCGGAAATCTTTGGCGCGATCGGCAAGGAATTAGGTCGTCAGCGGCATGAGATCGAACTGATTGCCTCGGAAAACATCGTTTCCCGCGCCGTATTGGAAGCGCAGGGCTCGATCATGACGAACAAATATGCTGAGGGATATCCGGGCAAGCGCTACTATGGCGGCTGCCAGTTCGTCGATATCGCCGAAGAACTCGCCATCGAGCGCGCCAAGAAGCTGTTCGGCGTTAATTTCGCCAACGTCCAGCCGAATTCCGGTTCGCAGATGAACCAGGCGGTCTTCCTGGCACTGCTGCAGCCGGGCGACACCTTCATGGGCCTCGACCTCAACTCGGGTGGTCACCTGACGCACGGCTCGCCGGTCAACATGTCCGGCAAGTGGTTCAACGTCGTTTCCTACGGCGTGCGCGAAGGCGACAACCTGCTCGACATGGACGAAGTGCAGCGCAAGGCCGAGCAGCACAAGCCGAAGCTGATCATCGCCGGCGGCACCGCCTATTCCCGCATCTGGGATTGGAAGCGCTTCCGCGAGATTGCCGACAGCGTCGGTGCTTACCTGATGGTGGACATGGCTCACATCGCTGGCCTCGTTGCCGGCGGCCAGCATCCGTCGCCGTTCCCGCATTGCCATGTTGCCACGACCACGACCCACAAGTCGCTGCGCGGCCCGCGCGGCGGCATGATCCTCACCAATGACGAGGATCTGGCGAAAAAGCTCAATTCCGCAGTCTTCCCGGGCCTGCAGGGCGGCCCGCTGATGCATGTCATCGCTGCAAAGGCCGTGGCATTCGGCGAAGCACTGAAGCCGGAGTTCAAGGACTACGCGGCGCAGATCGTCAAGAACGCCAAGGCGCTCGCCGAAACCCTGATCGCGGGTGGCGTCGACGTCGTCTCCGGCGGCACGGACAACCACCTGATGCTGGTCGACCTGCGCAAGAAGAACGCGACCGGCAAGCGCGCCGAAGCAGCTCTCGGTCGCGCCTATGTGACCTGCAACAAGAACGGCATCCCCTTCGATCCGGAAAAGCCTTTCGTCACCTCCGGCGTCCGTCTCGGCACCCCGGCCGGCACGACGCGCGGCTTTAAGGAAGCCGAATTCCGCGAGATCGGCAATCTGATCATCGAAGTGCTTGACGGTCTGAAGGTCGCCAATTCCGACGAAGGCAATGCCGCCGTCGAGGCTGCAGTGCGCGAAAAGGTGGTCAACCTCACTGGCCGCTTCCCCATGTATGGTTACATGGGCTAAGGAGAGCGCATGCGCTGCCCTTATTGCGGTTCGGAAGATACCCAGGTCAAGGATTCACGCCCGGCGGAGGACAACACGTCCATCCGCCGTCGGCGTATTTGTCCGGATTGCGGCGGCCGCTTCACGACCTTCGAGCGCGTGCAACTGCGCGAGCTGATGGTCATCAAGAAGACCGGCCGCAAAGTGCCGTTCGACCGGGACAAGTTGGTGCGCTCCTTCGAGATCGCGCTGCGCAAACGCCCCGTCGACCGTGATCGCATCGAACGTGCCGTCTCCGGCATCGTCCGCCGCCTGGAAAGCTCCGGCGAGACGGAAATCAGCTCGGAACAGATCGGCCTGCAGGTGCTCGAAGCCTTGAAGAGCCTCGATGATGTCGCCTTCGTGCGCTATGCTTCCGTCTATCGCGATTTCTCGCATGCGGAGGATTTCGAGCAGGTGATTACCGAGATCAACGCCAAGATCGCCCGCGATCCGCTGGACCCCTGACCATGGCGCTCCGGCCTGAAGACGAGCGTTTCATGGCCGCGGCGATCCGTCTGTCGCGCACGCATCTGGGGCTTACCTCAACCAACCCATCCGTCGGGTGCCTGATCGTCAAGGATGGTGCCGTCATCGGCCGCGCCGTGACCGCGCTTAGCGGCAGGCCGCATGCCGAGCCGCAGGCTTTGGCCGAGGCCGGCGAGGCGGCGAGGGGAGCCACGGCTTACGTCACGCTCGAACCCTGTTCCCACCACGGCAAGACGCCGCCCTGCGCCGAGGCGCTTATCGCCTACGGCGTCGCCCGCGTCGTCATCAGCGTCACCGATCCCGATCAACGCGTTTCCGGCCGCGGCATCGCGCTGCTGCGAGATGCGGGGATCGAGGTTGATGCCGGTATTCTCGAGGAGGAAGGCAAGCGCGCGCTTGCCGGCTACCTCACGCGTCAGACGAGAAACCGGCCGTATGTGACTCTCAAGCTTGCTGTTTCGGCAGATGGGATGATTGGCAAGACAGGCGAAGGACAGGTGCGCATCACCGGCGATATCGCCCGCGCTCAGGTACAGGTGCTCAGAGCCGAAAGTGACGCCATTCTCGTCGGCATCGGCACGGCGATGGCAGACGATCCGGAATTGACCTGTCGTCTCCCGGGGCTGGAAAGCCGTAGCCCATTGCGCATCGTCATCGACGACCAGCTTCAGCTTCCGCTCGGCAGCAAGCTTGTAAAGACGGCGTCTCAGTATGGTCTCATGGTCGTCGCCGGTGATCCGCCGCCCTTTGATGAGAATACCGACAAGGCCTTCCTGGGCCGCCGCGCCGCGCTGGATGCCGCAGGCGCCGAAGTGCTGCAATCCAATTCCGGCGAACCGGGGGAACTGCTTGAAGCGCTGGGAACGCGCGGCATCTCCTCTCTGCTGGTCGAGGGCGGCGCAAGGACGGCGCAGCGCTTTCTTGCCGCCGATCTCGTCGACCGCATCCTTCTGTACCAGGGGCCGGCGACGATCGGCGAGGGCGGTATTGAATCGCCGATCACGAAGACCAATATCCCACCCAGTTTCAGGCATATCCGCGCGAGCCAGTTTGGCGATGATCGCTGCGACGAATTTGAAAGAGGTTTTTGATGTTTACCGGAATTGTCACCGATATCGGCAAGGTCGAATCCGTTTCCCCTCTCAAAGAAGGCATCAAGCTGCGCGTCGCCACCAATTACGATCCGGCAACGATCGATATGGGTGCCTCGATCTCCCATTCCGGAATCTGCTTGACGGTGACCGGCCTGCCCGAAGCCGGCAGCAACGGCCGCTGGTTCGAAGTGGAGGCCTGGGAAGAAGCCTTGCGGCTGACCACCATCGGCACCTGGGAGGCCGGCAGCAGTATCAATCTAGAGCGCTCGCTGAAGATCGGCGATGAACTCGGCGGCCACATCGTCTCCGGCCATGTCGACGGCAAGGCGGAGATCCTGTCTGTGACGACGGAAGGCGACGCCACCCGCTTTCGCCTGCGTGCTCCCTCCCATCTCGCCAAATTCGTCGCTCCCAAGGGCTCGATCGCGCTCGACGGCACGTCACTGACGGTCAACGCCGTCGACGGCACCGATTTCGACGTACTCCTGATCCGCCACACGCTGGAGGTCACGACCTGGGGCGAACGCAAGGCCGGCGACTTCGTCAATTTCGAAGTCGACACCATGGCCCGCTACGCCGCCCGGCTGGCGGAATTCCCGGTCGCGCGCGAAAGCTGATCCAAGACGCCCTCAATCGCGCGCATTATCCGCCGCCATCAGTTCGATGGCGGCTTTTTTGTCGGAGTTATCCTGCAAAGCTACTGACTACCACGCAAGACTACGAGCGGCTGGATTGCGCTCTGAACTGTCATTGCGGCAATGGCAAAATTCCCTATTCTGCGGTCGCCAATACAGGATGCAAAATCGCTTGATCAGCAATAGTCGCGAGTTGCTTTAAGACGACCTATGAATTTCCAAGGGAATAGAGATGAGCAGCTTTCAAATGGGCGAAGGTTCCGGGCATTTTGTGTTCTCCGATCAAGCCGCAGGCTCGCGACGCTCAATGAGGATCTTCTATTTCCGGCCAAAGACATCGGTTCCAAATCCCCGCTTTGTCATTGCCCTTCATGGGCTTGATCGCGCGGCATCGGACTTTAGGGATGTGCTGGCAAAGCAAGCGGATCAGCATGGGATGATCGTCTTGGTGCCGGAATTTGACAGCGATGCGTTCCCCGACTTCTATGCCTACAACTACGGCAATGTCAGGCTCGCGCCGCCACGCAAAATCGTCTTGGCACGGGAGCACTGGACGTTCGGCATTATCGATCGGTTATTCCAATATGTTCGAAGCGGATTGAACTCCAGCCGCAGCACATTTGGAATGTTCGGCAATTCCGCGGGCTCGCAGTTCGTATTGCGATATCTCGCTCTCAACCAAGCCACCGCAGTCGATCAAGCAATCGCTTCCAACTGCGGCATCTACATGTTGCCGGACCTGAAGCGCGATTACCCCAGTGGCATGGGTGGCCTTGATCTGGATGAAAGCTTTCTGAGACGATATTTCGGACGGCGGCTGACGATCTTGCTCGGCGAAGCGGACGCGGACAGCACCGCATTCGATCTTCCCCGCACTGAAGAGGCTATGGCGCAAGGCCCTCATCGCCTTGCTCGCGGATTGTGGCACTACGAGCTCTGCAAACAAATCTCCAGCGAGCTCGATCAGGCCCTTGCCTGGAAGCTGGAAATCGTTCCGGGGGCGGGACACGTCGATCAGAAAATCTTCGACCGTGCCGTCGATATCCTTGCAGATACCGACCTTTCCGCCATTACCGCTCGAACATGACGTTGGGCTTGTCCTTGTAGAACACTTCGCCGATCCGGCGGAAGCCGACCTTTTCGGCGACGCGCTGTGATGGCGCGTTTTCCGGGTCGATGATGCAGGTCATGCGTCGGCCTGGGAATGTCTCTTCGGCCCAGGCGATTGCCGCGCTGACGGCTTCCGTCGCATAGCCTTTGCCCTGCAGCGCCGGTGTGATCCCCCAACCAGCTTCCAAAGTGCCTTCCGTAGTGGTCGGGTACATGTCGCGATGCAGGTCGAGGAAGCCGACTTCACCGATGAAGCGGCCGCTATGACGCTCTTCGACAGCAAAGAAACCGAAACCCAGATGATGCCACATGCCGGCATAACGCAACATTCGCGACCAGGCCTGTTCGCGCGTCGAGGTCTCGCCGCCGATATAACGGACAAGGTCCTCCTGCGACCAGAAGGCGGTATATTCTTCGAAATCCTCCAATCGATGAGAGCGGAGGATGAGGCGTTCGGTCATCAATGTCGGAATTATGGTCATGGCGGGAGCGGCTTCCTTCTTGTCTGCCATTTCTGCATTCATGCGCATCCGTTTATGCTCCCGGTTCACCGTCCCAATAATCCACCGCACCGCCTTCGCGTCCGATGAAGCTGAAGCGCCGCGGCGCCTCGCCGGCCCGATTGGTTTTCGCCATGAACTTGCCGGAGTCCGGATATTCGACGATCTCTGTTGGGGCCTTGGTCGAGATGACGAGATAGATCAGCACGCCCGGGCCGATATTGATGAGCTGATGGGCGGTGTCATGCCCACCGGCGGGTGCCCCCAATACATCGCCCTTCGCGACCAGGATACGCTCGCTCCCAATGCGATATTCGCCTTCGCCGTCGAGGATGACGAAGAGCTCTTCTTCGACGTGATGATTGTGAAATGGACAGCCGGATTTGCCAGGCGGCACTTCATTGTAGCTGATGCCGAGATCCTTCAGCCCGAGCAGAGCCCCGAAGGAGACATCACTGCCCGCAAAAAAATCTCCCTGCTGCCAATGATCGAGCTGTAGCTCGCCAAGGTTGACAGCGTGTCTTGTTTTCTCTGCCATCGGGTTTCTCCCTGCCAGGACCAAATTATTAGCGAAGCGAGTGAGCTGGCGGAAGATACAATTTCTGGCACAGATCAATGTTCCTCAAATCGGAGTTAGAATCAGCGCAGGCATCCGAAAAACACTTGCCAAGTGCGGCCCGCCGTGGTTTGACCCGGCCTAACAAGGTGCCGCGCCCTCTCAAATCGCAGGTGATGTATGACCAGCTCTTCCAATGCTCATATCCTTATCGTCGAAGCTCGCTTCTATGACGATATGGCCGATGCTCTGCTCGACGGCGCCAAGACCGCTCTCGACGAGGCGGGCGCGAGCTATGACATCGTCACCGTGCCCGGCGCCCTGGAGATTCCTGCTGCGATTGCCATGGCGCTCGATGGCGGCGACAATGGTAACGTTGTTTATGACGGCTATGTCGCTCTCGGAATGGTTATCCGCGGCGAGACCTATCATTTCGATATCGTCGCCAATGAATCCTCGCGTGCGCTGATGGATCTGGCTGTCAGCGAATCCCTCGCGATCGGCAATGGTATCCTCACCGTCGAGAATGACGAGCAGGCTTGGGCGCGTGCGCGCCGTTCGGACAAGGACAAGGGCGGCTTCGCTGCCCGTGCGGCGCTGACCATGATCGCGCTGAAAGAGAAGTTGGGTGCATAATACATGAGCAATCAGGATAACGAGCGACCGGCAAAGACCGCGAACCAGCGGGGCGCAGCACGCCTTGCCGCCGTTCAGGCGCTCTATCAGATGGATATCGGCGGTACTGGCGTGTTGGAGGTGGTGGCCGAATATGAGGCGCACCGTCTCGGACAGGAGCTGGACGGCGAGACCTATCTGAAGGCCGACGCATCCTGGTTCCGCTCCATCGTCTCCGGCGTCGTGCGCGAGCAGACCCGGCTCGATCCGCTGATCGGCTCCGCCCTGCAGGATGATTGGGCATTGTCGCGCCTCGACAGCACCGTGCGCGCCATCCTGCGTGCCGGCACTTTCGAGCTTCTCGACCGAAAGGACGTGCCGGTCCCGGTCATCGTCACCGAATATGTCGAGATCGCTCACGCCTTTTTTGAAGAGGATGAGCCGAAGCTCGTCAATGCCGTGCTCGATCGAATCGCCAAGCAGGTCCGCGGCGAAGCCAAGAAATAAGGTCCGATGACAGGCCGGTTCTTGATCCCGGCCATTTTCGTTTCCTTCGCTCGCGCCTCATTTCACCAAGCGACATTCTTTTGAACCTCCTTCGGGTGTTTTACCCGCGGGCGGTCTTGACGCGACGTTTTCCCAAACGCAATCTCGCCTTGCACATTTGCCGACCCCCTTTGGAGGAGGGGGCGGCCGTTGTCGCGGGCGGCCGGAGGGGGAGTGAACCGCCGGCTTTTTTGGAGGGAAAAAGCGAAATGTCGATTCTTTTAGGAGTGATCGCGTGCGGACTGCTCTCGGTGATCTACGCCGTCTGGGCAACCCGGTCGGTGCTTGCCGCCGATCAGGGTAACGCACGCATGCAGGAAATTGCAGGCTATATCCGAGAAGGCGCGCAAGCCTATCTGGCGCGTCAATACAGAACCATTGCCATTGTCGGCGTCATCGTTTTCATCCTGGCCTGGCTGCTCCTGTCGGGCGAAGCCGCCATCGGTTTCCTGATCGGCGCCATTCTATCTGGTGCCGCCGGTTTTATCGGCATGCATGTCTCCGTGCGCGCCAATGTCCGCACCGCGCAGGCCTCCTCGCATAGCCTGTCGGCCGGTCTCGACATCGCTTTCAAGTCCGGCGCCATCACCGGCATGCTGGTCGCCGGCCTCGCTCTGCTCGGCGTCTCCATCTATTTCTATGTGCTGACCGGCATTCTCGGCCATGAGCCGGGCTCGCGCGACGTCATCGATGCGTTGGTGGCGCTCGGTTTCGGCGCTTCGCTGATTTCGATCTTCGCTCGTCTCGGCGGCGGTATCTTCACCAAGGGTGCGGATGTCGGCGGCGACCTCGTCGGCAAGGTGGAAGCAGGCATTCCCGAAGACGATCCGCGCAATCCCGCAACCATCGCCGATAACGTCGGCGACAATGTCGGCGACTGCGCCGGCATGGCTGCCGACCTCTTCGAAACCTATGCGGTCTCCGTCGTGGCCACCATGGTTCTGGCTGCAATCTTCTTTGCCGGCACGCCGGCTCTCGCCTCGGCCATGATCTATCCGCTGGCCGTCTGCGGCACCTGCATCATCACCTCGATCATCGGCACCTTCTTCGTCAAGCTCGGCGCAAACGGCTCGATCATGGGCGCGCTTTACAAGGGCCTGATTGCCACGGGCCTCCTGTCGATCATCGGTCTCGGGGTCGCCACGTCGCTGACCGTCGGCTGGGGTTCGGTTGGCGCCGCCGCAGGCTACGAAGTCACCGGCGCGAAGCTGTTCGCCTGCGGTATCGTCGGTCTGATCGTCACGGCGCTGATCGTCGTCATCACTGAATATTACACCGGCACCAACAAGCGCCCGGTCAATTCCATCGCCCAGGCCTCGGTCACCGGCCATGGCACCAACGTCATCCAGGGCCTCGCCGTTTCACTCGAATCGACGGCGCTGCCAGCAATAGTCATCGTCGGCGGCATTCTGGCCACCTATCAGCTCGGCGGCCTATTCGGCATCGGCATTGCGGTCACCGCCATGCTCGGCCTTGCTGGCATGATCGTTGCGCTCGACGCCTTCGGTCCGGTCACCGACAACGCCGGCGGCATCGCCGAAATGTCGCATCTTCCGCCAGAAGTGCGCAAATCGACCGATGCGCTGGATGCGGTTGGCAATACCACCAAAGCGGTGACGAAAGGCTATGCCATCGGCTCGGCCGGCCTCGGAGCGCTGGTGCTCTTCGCGGCCTATTCGAACGACTTGAAATATTTCGCGGCCCATGGCGACCTATTCCCTTATTTCAAAGATGTGGGCACGATTTCCTTCGATCTCTCCAACCCCTACGTCGTCGCCGGCCTGTTGTTCGGTGGTCTGATTCCCTATCTTTTCGGCGGCATCGCCATGACGGCCGTCGGCCGCGCGGCCGGTGCGATCGTCGAAGAGGTGCGCAAGCAGTTCCGCGAAAAGCCGGGTATCATGAAGGGCACTGAGCGTCCCGATTACGGCCGCGCGGTCGACCTTCTGACCAAGGCCGCCATTCGTGAGATGATCGTTCCGTCGCTGCTGCCGGTACTGGCACCGATCGTCGTCTATTTCGGCGTGCTGCTGATCTCCGGCTCGAAAGCGTCGGCCTTTGCTGCGCTCGGCGCTTCCTTGCTGGGCGTCATCATCAACGGCCTGTTCGTCGCCATTTCCATGACGTCGGGCGGCGGTGCCTGGGACAATGCCAAGAAGAGCTTCGAAGACGGTTTTGTCGACAAGGACGGCGTGCGTCACCTGAAGGGTTCGGAGGCGCACAAGGCTTCCGTCACGGGTGATACCGTCGGCGATCCCTACAAGGACACGGCCGGCCCCGCCGTCAATCCGGCGATCAAGATCACCAATATCGTCGCGCTGCTGCTGCTGGCCATTCTCGCCGGATAAGGGCGAGGGCGTCATACAAATGAAAAACCCGCGAAGCCTGCGCTTCGCGGGTTTTTTGATGTGATCTCGCCGGTTTACTGGCCGGCGTTGAGGTTGTTGAGGAAGTTCTTCGCGCCGTTGATGCCGTTGCCGCCGCCCTGCAGGATCTGTTGTAGGAAGGTCATGTCGCGGCCGCCGGTTGGCGTCGTGCGGCTGATCATGTCGAAGACCTTGCCGTCCTTCAGCGTGTAGTTGGCTTCCTGCTTCACAATGCCGTCCTTGTCGAAATAAATCGCCAGGATGTTCTGGTCGACCAGCTTCGGCTTCATGAAGGCCACAGCGCGCGTGCGCTTCTGGGAGATGTAATAGAAGACTTCGCCATCGAAGGTCGCCGTCGTCGACGGCGTGCCGAGCGAAAGCAGCACCTGCTCGCGGCTCGAGCCGACAGGCACGAGATTGAGCGATTGCTGGTCGAAGATGTAGCCGTTGTTCATGACCTCGCTGGTCTGGCAGCCCGCGAGCCCCGCGGTGGCAATCACCAGAGCGATAGCGGCACTGCTGATGAAAGTCCTGTCAGACTTGAAATACCGTCTCGTCAACGACATCTCATCTCCCCTAATGAATCAAACCGATGGCCGAACGGCCGATGTGACCTTGCTGTGCACATCATTGTGGCCATTCCGCGATTGCGGAAGACACAGCGATGTTGTTCGGCACTCTTCATAACCAATCATGCACGGGAGTGACGACGGCTTGGGGCGGGACCTTTGAAGCGGGCACAAACGGCATTGCAATTCGCGCCTGCTTCGGTAAACCAGCTTTCAAGTGGATGCAACAAGGCCAAGCGCAACGGGGCGCTCTGAATGAGCCAATTCCGGGAATTTTCATGATTTTTGGGCTCTTCCGCAAAAGAAATCACAACCAGATCATCGTCGTCAGGCAATATGACACCCTGACCTCGATGGCGCGCCAGCCGGTTTTCTATACGGACTACGATGTGCCGGATTCGGTCATGGGGCGTTTCGAGCTGCTGTCGGCGGTGATGATCCTGTTTTTCCGCCGTACACGTTCTTCGGAAACCAGCGGTCAGGAGCTTGCGCAGGAAATCGTCGATGCCTTTTTTGAGGATATCGATTATTCGATCCGCGAACTCGGAATTGGCGATAACAGCGTACCGAAGCGGATGAAGAAACTGGCCGGCATGTTTTACGGACGGCTGGAAAGCTACGCTGCCGCGATGGACGGGAACGACCGTGACGCACTGGCCGCTGCCCTCCGGCGCAATATCTATCCCAAGGCAGGCGAGGAAGCTCCCTCGATGATCGGCCTGGCGGATTGGATGATGACCGCCGAGGCGCATCTGTCGGGGATCGCGGAAACCGAGATCGCCACCGGCTCCGCAACGCTCCCGCAGCCACCCGAGATCGGCAAGGCCGCATCCGATATCGGCAAAGACGTACTTTAGGAGACAAAAATGAAAAGACCCAACTCCGACGAAACACCCTTTTCCTATCCCGTGAAGGTCGGCCACATCTCCGCCAACCCGGTGGACGTGCATCTCGAGGCCGACAAGAGAGAGCTTGTCGGCTTGGCCGCGCTTTGGGACGTACTTTCCGTCGAGAAACTCACAGCGGAATTGAAGATCTCCCGCTGGAAGCGCGACGGTGTCCGCATCAAGGGCAATGTCCACGCGAAGATCGTTCAGGCTTGCGTGGTCACGCTGGAGCCGGTCGAATCGGAGATCGACGAGGATTTCGAACACATTTTCATCCCCGAGGATTCGAAGCTGGCCCGGGCGCCGGCCTTGGATGCCGGCGAAATGGTGCTCGATCCCGACGGTCCGGATCTTCCGGAAACCTTCACCGGTGATACGATCGATGCCGGCGCCGTCGTCGCAGAATTTGCAGCGCTTGCCATCGATCCCTATCCGCGCAAGCCCGGGATCGAGTTCGAAGGCCACATCGAGGACAGTGGCGAAGATGACAAGAAACCGTCGCCTTTCGCTGTCCTGAAAGACTGGAAAAAGGAATAGACCCCTCTGGCAATTGAACACAATTCAGTTGTAACGCGAGGAGAAACCGGTATTTTGACGCCAAATTCGCCGGGTCCGGCGGACAAAAAGGACTAGGGACGCGTGATCAGAATTTCTCTTGACCTAATGGGTGGCGACTTCGGCCCTGAGGTTGTCATTCCTGGCGCGGCCAAGGCGCTGGATAGGCATCCCGATATTACGTTCGTCATGTACGGCCAGAAGGATCGTTGCGAAGCGATCCTCGGCAAATATCCGAAACTTCGGGAAAAATCCGTCTTTCACGAATGCGATGTCGCCATCAGCATGGATGAAAAGCCGAGCCAGGCCCTGCGCCGCGGCCGCTATATCTCCAGCATGTGGCGCTCGATCGAGGCGGTGAAGGTCGGCGATGCAGATGTCGTCGTTTCCGCCGGCAATACCGGTGCGCTGATGGCCATGGCGAAGTTCTGTTTGCGCACCATGGCCAACATCGAACGTCCCGCGATCGCCGCGATCTGGCCGACGCTGCGCGGCGAAAGCATCGTGCTCGATGTCGGCGCGACCATCGGCGCCGATTCACAGCAATTGCTGGATTTCGCCCTGATGGGTGGTGCCATGGCGCGCGCACTCTTCGAAATCGAACGGCCGACCATTGGTCTCCTGAATGTCGGCGTCGAAGAAATCAAGGGCCAGGAAGACGTCAAGGAAGCCGGCCGCCTGATCCGCGAAGCCAACCTCGAATCGCTCGAATATTTCGGCTTCGTCGAGGGCGACGATATCGGCAAGGGTACGGTCGATGTGGTCGTGACGGAGGGTTTTTCCGGCAATATCGCATTGAAGGCGGCCGAGGGTACGGCAAAGCAGATCGGCGCTTATCTACGCGCGGCCATGAGCCGGACGCTGCTGGCCCGCATAGGCTATATCTTCGCCAAGGGCGCCTTCGATCTGCTGCGCGAGAAGCTTGATCCGAGCAAGGTCAACGGCGGCGTCTTCCTCGGCCTCAACGGCATCGTCATCAAGAGCCACGGTGGCGCCAACGCCGAGGCCTTCGCGGCCGCCATCGATGTCGGCTATGACATGGCCAAGAATGGCCTCACCCAAAAAATCGACAACGATCTGAAAAAATATCATGCCAAACGGCAGCCGCCGATCGGACCGGAAGCGGCATGAGCGACGGGGTATAACAAGAATGATCCGTTCAGTTGTTCGCGGATTTGGATCGGCGCTTCCCAAGCGCGTCATGACCAATCGCGATTTGGAGCAAGTCGTCGACACGAGCGACGACTGGATTGTCCAGCGCACCGGCATCCGCCAGCGTTACATTGCCGGCGAAGGTGAGACCACTGCCTCGCTCGGTGAGCAGGCGGCGCGGTCAGCCCTTGCCAATGCCGGCCTCACGACTGACGATATCGACCTGATCATCGTCGCCACCTCGACGCCGGACAATACCTTTCCCGCCACCGCGGTGAACATCCAGAACCGTCTGGGCATGCATCATGGCTTCGCCTTCGATCTCCAGGCCGTGTGTTCGGGCTTCGTCTATGCGGTGACGACAGCCGACGCTTACATTCGTGGCGGCGTCGCCAAGCGCGTGCTTGTCATCGGCGCCGAAACATTCTCCCGCATTCTCGACTGGACGGACCGCACGACCTGCGTCCTCTTCGGCGACGGCGCCGGTGCGCTCATCCTCGAAGCGGGCGAGGGGACCGGCGCCAGCAGCGATCGCGGCGTGCTGACGGCCAGCCTGCGCTCCGACGGTGCACACAAGGACAAGCTTTACGTCGACGGCGGCCCTTCCTCGACAGGAACGGTCGGCGTGTTGCATATGGCGGGCCGGGAAGTGTTCAAACATGCCGTCGGCATGATCACCGATGTCATCCAGGCCACCTTCGAAGCGGCAAAAGTGACGGCCGATGATCTCGACTGGCTGGTGCCGCATCAGGCGAACCGCCGCATCATCGACGGGTCGGCTAAAAAGCTCGGAATTGCTCCCGAGAAGGTTGTGGTTACCGTGGATCTCCATGGCAATACTTCAGCAGCCTCGATCCCGCTCGCGCTTGCCGTAGCGGCAGGCGACGGCCGGATCAAGAAGGGCGATCTGGTGATGCTGGAAGCCATGGGCGGCGGTTTTACCTGGGGCGCCGTCCTGGTGCGCTGGTAGGCCTCGTCTCTAAAATCCGATTCCTAACAAGAGCTTGACCGTTTGGTGCAAGGGCAATAGTCTCTTGCAGCTTGAATATAATTACGTAGCAATATGGGCGGGGAACTATGACCGGCAAGACAGTGACGCGCGCGGACTTGGCAGAGTCGGTATTCCGGAAAGTCGGTCTGTCCCGGACTGAATCGGCGGAACTGGTCGAAACGGTGATCGACGAAATTTGCAACGCCATCGTGCGTGGCGAAACTGTAAAACTCTCCTCCTTCGCGACGTTTCAGGTGCGCGACAAGAACGAACGCATCGGTCGAAATCCGAAGACCGGCGAAGAAGTGCCGATCTCTCCGCGCCGTGTCATGACGTTCAAGGCGTCCAACGTCCTCAAGACGCGCATCCTGAAAGCCCATGCCAGCCGCAAGGCGAAAGCCCGGCCGGTAAATCCCGTTTCCTGATCCAGCAAAACAGACATTGGCGGAGCCGGTGCCGTGCGCATCGGCGCGCTGTTTTCCAGGTTATTCGCGGTTATTTTTCGGCTTGCTTGCGAAAGAGCTGAAGAGACGACTTGAATTTCTCCCCGCAAACCGTTGAAATATGATGAGTCGTATCGCGATGAGCTGCGGTGCGGATATGCGGTTTCGCATGATTTGGCCTGATAGCGCCGCGGTCATGGTGTGGGAGTATGACGATGGACAAGAGCCCGGATGCATTTCGCACGATCAGCGAAGTCGCGGAAGACCTTGATCTGCCCCAGCATGTCCTGCGTTTCTGGGAAACCCGTTTCCCGCAGATCAAGCCGATGAAGCGCGGCGGCGGCCGGCGCTACTATCGCCCTGAGGACGTCGACCTCCTGAACGGCATCCGCCATTTGCTTTATGACCATGGCTATACGATCAAAGGCGTTCAGAAGCTTCTGAAGACCAACGGCAACAAATTCGTCATCGCCGTCGGTCATGGCGATCTCGCAAGCGTCGAGGCGCTAGCTACCACGCAAGAGCCGGCCGTAGCCGAGCCGCGCGTCGGCTCGCCAGACGACGACCAAATCGTCGGCCGTCCCAAAGCGCCGATCAGTCGCCGCTTCTTCAACTTCGTCGCCGGTGAAGACGAGGCTCCCGACGTTTCCATCGGCAAGTCGAGCGTCGGCAAGGAAGATCGGGCGCTGCTGCAGGAAACGCTTTACGACCTGCTGGAATGCAAGCGCCTACTCGATCAGGTGCGGTGAGATAAAAGCCACCCGAAGACACTGATCGGCTGCCCACCGGCTCAGTTGCACTTGCGCGGGACGGTGGGGTTCGCCTCGCTCGGCGCAACGATCGATTTGCCATCAGCGGAGCGCGGTAGCGTCCAGCACGCATTGGGGTCTTTTTCCACTGCGCTGCTCGTGTTGCGATCACCGACAATGGTGTTGCGATAGTTGCCGGGGTCGTCTGCGCCCGGGCTGTCGCCCCAGCCGCCGCGATCACCGCCATGACCGCTTGACGCCGCCATTGCCGTCGTGACCATGCCGACGGTGAGGAGAGATATGCTTATCATTTTGAAAAACATAGGCTTTTCCCGCTGATCTAGCCGTCTGCGCCACTGCGGTTGCCACAGACGATTGTAATCCCCGACCGGCGGATTGTATTTATTTATTGCTGGCATTCAATACAGCTAAAATACCCCGCGAGATGAAGCGGCGCAGCTTCTACGCCTTTGCCGAGCAATTGCCCAAAACTCTCCGTCGCTAGAACGGCCGGGTCATCGTTTCCCTGCTGACGAGCTTCAGGCTGCGATCGGGCTGGATGATGTAAGTTTCGTAGACATCCTGGCCCCACTGATTGACGAAATGGTGCGGCAAACGGGTGCCTGGAGGCGATAGCGTCAGCTTCAATTGCGGCTGGCCGCGATAGGTGATGCTGCCGGGAATTGGCTGCAGAGATTGTTCGGTTGTGGTGCACGCGGCAAGCAGCGGCGCACATAGCAGAAAGGCAATCAGGGACTTCATCGCCGTAACTTTCTAATCACTTCTTATTCAAAGAAAATCCGTTGGAGAAGAAAGGCAGAAAGGCATCTGTGAGCGCGGCTCGAAGCCATTATATAGAAGTAATGCCGGAGTGGCCTGCGGCAAGATTTTTCACGCAGATTTGCTTGATCTGCCGCCGTTGGAATTCGAAGGAGTCACAGATGCGAACGATCACAAGATCGATGGCTGTCGTGGGTTTTAGTGCATTGCTGGCAGCAAGCGCCGCTATGCCGGCTGACGCCATCACCATGCCGGCGCTCTCGGTGCCGGAGCAATCCGACATCATCCAGGTCCACGACCATGGACACCACAGCCATAACCAATGGCACGAAGGCCATAAATTCCATGGTTTCGACGGTTACTATGACGACAATTCCGACAGCGGTGTGCTGTTCAAGTCTTTCGTGACCGGCACGCTCTTCAACAGGCAGCGCACGGAAGGCTATTACGACAGCCATGCGCAAGCCTGTGCCGACCGCTACCCGTCATACCGCGCCTCGGACAATACATATCAGCCAAGCCACGGGCCGCGGCGGGCATGCAGGTGATCAGCAGAGCGAGGGCTTTTCGCGTTCGCGATACCATTTTTATCCGGACCTGCGATTTTACCTCTTGCGCTGCCATGCCCGAAAGTCTAACAGGATCAGGCCTTTTAGGCAGGTCGGGGCGTAGCGCAGCCCGGTAGCGCACTTGACTGGGGGTCAAGGGGTCGCTGGTTCGAGTCCAGTCGCCCCGACCATTAAAATCAATCACTTAGCCCCAGATAAGTGATTTGGCTGAAGTCTTTACAGCCGGAAATATAGTCAAGCCGCGACGTTCGGAAACGTCCTCACCTGTGACAACTATCCCTGCTTAGATCTTTCTGAAGCACTGAGGACGGCGGCCCTTCGACCGTCCTACTCCGATTTACCTATTGCACAATCCCGCAGAAGCGCCATACTTCGCTCATGAACCAGTTCTGATTGCTGACCGCGGATGTACCGGCAGCATCGAAATGGAGCAAGGAAGGCCGGCGAGGACATCGTTCGGCCTTTCTGCTGTTAGTGGTCCAGCTCGCCAGGACCATTCATCTCCTTGAAATCCTAGCCAAATCTTATTGACTTAGCTGCACCACGACGTTGCTTGCCCCGTCCAGCGGCGGGCCAGTCCTTCCGCAACCAACTGATCGCCGATGGATCGGCCGGCGCGCATGGCGATGCGGAATTTGCCGCCGTGCTGATCGTCGCCGCGTCCGCTGCCGGAGAGCACGAAGGTGTCGTTGTTGAGAAGGGCCTGCAGCCGCAGCTTCGCGGCGGTGGCCTTTTGCCGTTCGCCGGCGCAATGCGATGGCTCGAGGTCAGGCACATCGATGTCCGCCAGGCGGATCTTGATACCATTCTGCCAGAAGGTGTTGCCGTCGACGACGCAGTTGATGCCGGTTTCGCCGCCGCAAAGGCCGAACCGTCCACCGGTTTCGGGTGCGGCTGCGGCCAGCATCCGATTCGCCGGCATGGCAACGGGGATTACGTTTGGAGGGACCGGCAGCGTCGAAGCCGGACGTTCGGGAATGACGGCAGCCGTTTTGACCTTCGGTTTGGTAGTCGGCACCGGCGCCTCCTGCGGCACATGCCGAACGCCGGCGGCGCCGGCATAGGCCTGCAATGAAGGGGCCTGCAGTGAAGGCATATCCCGGCGATGCTCATAGGCGTACATGCCGGCCACTGTCGCTAGACCGACCATGCCCCATAGCCACATCGAATTGCCCGATTTAGGCTGTGGCTTGCGCCGCGTGCGTCGTTTCGCTTTTGCCATGGCTTCATTCCTCTATTGCGAGGAAATTATCGCCAAGATTTCTTACCGATCCGTTGGCTTCCCGTTGCCGAGTGGCCACACGGAACCCTTATTCACTTCCCTGCGCCGGCGGCAGGCTTCAGCTTGATCGCCATGGTGATTTGACCACGCACCATCAGCTTCTGCCCGCGGCCGTCGATATTGGTGGCATCGGTGTTGCTGGAAAGGCCGGTAATCTGGCAATCGTCGGCAATGGTGTCCAGCAGTACGGCGCAGTTGCTGGCAGCAATGCGATAGAAGGATTTGATTGCATCCTGCTGCTGCTTTTCATCGTTGCCATCAGCGATCGGGATGGAAAGCGATATCCCAGATTGCACGGAGATATAGCCATCGGGAATCTGGTGCTGACCACGCAGCGGCAATCCCGAAAAGGATTGTGAAAGGGCCGGGCCTGCAGCGCCGAGCAGAAGCATGCAAAGTGTCGCCGAGATCAGGCGCTTGTTCATCGGTAGGCCTCCGTTTCCAACCCTTATCTCAGGCATCGGTGAAGGCTTAGTGATGGGGTAACTTAAAATTGTAATCTTGTGAGAATTGCGGAGCATATTTCTCCGAATCGGCAGCGCTTCAAGATAAAGAGCCGTTCCCATAAAACCTCGCTTGCCAAGCCTCTGGGCAGGGCGCATAGTCACTTTCTGTATCGTCGGTTTAACAAACGGGCACCGGCGAGTTTATCTGCGTGCTGCCCGACGGACGAGGCGGCGCCATGTTAGAAACCTCCATCCATCCACAGGATTTACCCTTGTTTTCCGACGATTTGGATCGTTTGGAAAAGGTATTGGGTGCCGTCTGTGTGGATCGCGGCATCAGTCTCCGCAGCCAGGAAGCCGAACGCCTGGGTGCCCTGATGATACAGCTCTATCGTCAGGGCGTGAAAGAGGATGCAAAGCTCCTCGCGCTTGCGAAAGCCTATCTCTGACGCCTTTTCCACCAGGCATCTAATCGATTTAAGCCGATTTCACATAGCAGCAATGACGCTTTGTGCCTGCTCGAATGCGTGTCGCCGCCTTATATTTGCTGCATCGCACAAGGAGAGTCGATTGCTCGATCTCGTTGCCCCGCGGGGTCGATGTGCGGCCCGCCCGCCAAATAAAGTCAATTACGGTGGGCGCGGATAATTTGAAAGGTCTATGATGAATTTCAAAGTTCCGAGCCGGCTTCGCCGTTTGCTCGTTGATTCCGTTGAGCTGCCACAGCTTAAATTCCCCGTGACGCGGCCGCGATCGCAGCCGGCACGCCGGCGCGTCCCCACGCAGCTCGCGCCGCAGCGTCTGACGGAGGTTCTGTGGTTCGGGCGCAACCCTGGCGATCTACGTATGCTGGAATATGTGCCGACGGGCGTCAAAGGTCCGATGCCGCTCGTCGTTGTCTTGCATGGCTGTCATCAGAATGCCGAGGATTTCGATCGCGCCAGCGGCTGGACGGCCTTGGCGCGCCAGCACGGTTTCGCCGTGCTCTATGCCGAGCAGAAGCAGTCCAACAATGCCAATCTCTGTTTCAATTGGTTCCGCCCGAGCCTGGTGACCCGCGATCGCGGCGAGCTGGGTTCGATCCGCGAGATGATTGATTTCAGCCGCCGGCTGCATGCTATCGACGACAGCAAGATCTTCGTCATGGGCCTATCGGCCGGCGGCGCCATGGCTTCGGCGTTGCTTGCCACCTATCCGGAGCTGTTTGCTGCCGGCGCCGTCATCGGCGGTCTGCCCTTCGGCGCTGCCCGCGATGCCATGTCCGCGCTGGATGTGATGAAGAGAGCCGCCGCACGCCCGGCTGAAAAATGGGCCGAACTCGTTCGTGAAGTTTCGCCGGATGCTGATCGTTTTCCAGCGGTCTCCATCTGGCATGGCACCGATGATGACGTCGTTTCGTTCGGCAATGCCGAAGCGTCGGTGGCGCAGTGGCTGGCCGTGCATGAGCGTCCACAGACCAAGGGTCGGTTGCGCCTGTTCGAAGGCGGCGAGCGGCGCGAATGGCGCAATGACTATGGCGATGTGGTGCTGGAGCTGGTGACCTTGAACGACTTCGGCCATGGCCTGCCGATCTGTCCCGTCGCCGAGGGCAGGGAGCCAGCCAACGATACCGAACGCTTCATCTTGCCCGCGGCTCTCTCCGCGCCGGAGCAACTGGTTCGGAATTGGGGGCTGGCCTAGACCGGTTCAGAGCTTCGCGGAATCGCTCTAGCCTATTGTTTTTACGCAATTCCAGGACGGAAAACCGCTGCGCAGTTTTCCTGGAATTGCTCCAAGCCTCAGTCGTCGTTGGTGGCGTTCAGGTTTTCCGGCCGGATGCCGCCATCTTCCGCCCAATGCTTGAAGCGAATGCCGGCGCCGCCGGCTTCGTCGCTCCCGCTGGCGAGGAACGATATGCCATGGGCTTCGAGGGCGCCACGCAGGGCGACAAGCGCCTTAGCATCCGCCAGGCTGACGTCGCTTTCCAGCGTTTCAATCGTCGTTACAGAGAGGTGGCTCTCGGCGGCAAGCGTCTCAGTCGTCAGTCCGAGCATGGCGCGTGCGCCGCGTAGTTGCGCTGATGTGATCATCTCTGAAATTTAGCGCATAAACCTGAAAATCGGAACCGATTTTCAGGTTGGAATCACGCGCGAACTTAAAATGAGGTCGCGGTCTTCACGACGCGCTGCGCAGCGCGATTTTTTCCGGCGTTCTTAGGAAGTTAGGAACGCGATAGCCGAGCAATTCGAAGTAGATTGCCTCTGTCGCATCGGCCATGCCGGCGAGCGTATAGCCATCCTTGCGCCGCCGGGCCTCGGCGGTGAAGCTTCGCAGCAATTTCGGATCGGCAAAGCGCGTCATCGCCGCGGCCAGCTCCGCGGGATCGTCGCTGTTGGGAACGATATAGCCGTTCTTGCCGGGCTCGATCACCGTGCGCGCGCCGCCGACATCGGTCAACAGCAATGGCTTGCCGCCGGCCGCAGCCTCGAGCATGACATAGGACATGGCCTCATAGCGGCTCGGCATGACGACGACATCGAAGGCGTCGACGGCGGTGGCGCCGGGGATAGAGCTATCGAGATGGGCGCGGTCTTCCAAGCCGGCGGCCTTGATCATATCGCCGACAGTGCCGGCCAACTCGCCGATCCCGATCATCAGCAGACGCGCTTGCGGCAAGTCCGCGGCAATGAGGGCAAAGGCTTCGACCAGTCGCTGCGGCGCCTTCTGCGGCGTCAGCCGGCCGACGAAACCAAAGAGCAGGGCGTCCTGCGGTATCCCATAACGCGCGCGGATAGCGGCGCGTTGGCCTGATGGAGGCGCGCTGACGCCGTTGACGACGATACGCAGCCGCTCCTCCGGAATGCCGATCGACAGCGCGTGATTGTATTCATCGCGAGACACGCAGATCAGCCGGTCGGACAGCCAGTTGCCGAGCAGCCTCTCGATGCCGCCATAGATCATCCGGCCTTTGGACCCGAGCGTCGGATCCATGGTGCGAAAGGCATGCGGCGTGTAGAGCACCGGGATATGCGGGCCCGGCAATCTCAGCCGCGTCAGCGCTCCGGCTTTGGAGCTGTGGCCATGGATCAGATGAAACGGCCCGTGCTGGGCGACGATCTTGCGAATTTGCCACCAAGCGGTGATATCCCATGGGCCCGGCGCGCGCCGCATGGCGAGCGAGATGACGCTGTCGAGACCCATGCCCTCCAGTTCAGCCACGAAAGCCGCTTCGGCGCGCAAAGGCGAATAGATCGCCGTCACCGAATGGCCGCGACGCTGCATGGCGCGGCAGAGATCGAGGAAATGCCGCCCGGAACCGCCGCCGCTTGGCTCGAGAACTTGCAGCAGCGACAGGCGTTTGATGCCGACATTGATAGTCACGGTGCTGCTTCCCTTCGGGCCAAGCTGCGCTGATAATGTTGTTCAAGCGCCCCGCAGCCCCAGACGATGCCGATCAGCATGTAGAGATGGCGCCAATGATCGGTGTCGATGACGTTGCCGATGCCGACATGGCCGAGAATGACGATCCAGGCGATCATCAAGTAGGGCTGCCAGGGGCGTTCCTTCAAAAAGTTGCGGAAGCCGATATAGACGGTCCAGCAGATCATGCTGACCCAGCAGAAAAAGCCGAGCCAGCCATAGGTGGTCAGTGTTTTCAGCCAGATATTGTGCTCGTCCTCGCGAAACAGGGTGGAAAAGACGAGTGGTCCAATACCGAGCGGCCGTTCCATCGACAGCATGAAGCCGATGCGATGACGCTCGAAACGGCCGAGATGGCCGCCATCGTAGTCCTGCACGAGCTGTGTGCGCGTCGAGAACAGGTCGCTCACCTGATGGAACTGCAGCGCGATGATCAGGAGGAGGACCATCAGAAGGATTGCCGTCAGCGACATCACCAGAATGCGCAGCCGGAAGGCATTGCTGCGGTGTTTCAGCAGCATGCAGAAGATCAGCATCGCCGACGCGAAGGAGAACAATCCCCAGGCAGCGCGCGAGAAGGAGAGGAAGATGCCGAAGGCCAGCACGGCCAAGCACAGCCCCTTGATCGGCGCCTTCTTCAGGTCACCGATCAGGATGCCGTGCATGAGATAGATGGTTGGTGTCACCAGATAGGGACCAAAGACGTTCGGGTCCTGGAACACGCCCATGGCGCGGTCATAGCGGGTGAAGATTTCAGCGCCCGGAAAGGCGTGGAAGTAGCCGAGAATGCCGAGGCTCGCGGTGATCAGCGCAGCGATGACCCAAGTATTGAAGATCAGCTTCAACCGCTTTTCGCTGTCTTCGATGATCGCAGCATAGAAGACCGAGCTCAGCGCCAGGAAGGTCGAGACAGCGATATAGATCGGTCCGTCGAGATGGGAGTTCGCGCCGAGGTCGCGCATCTGCGTCAGCGACAGCATGCCGCCGACGTTGAACGTCAGGAACAGCGCCAGAAGCGGTGCGACATTGCGCGAGATCTTCAGCCCAAGGATGAACCATGTGCCGATGAGGAATGCGACCCAAAGCTCATAGGGCGCCGGCTCGGCGATGACGAAACCTGACAGAAAGACCCCGAAAGCGACGCAAGCCGTGCCGATCAGGCGCAATGTTGCGAGCTGAGGCCGGTCGACGCGCCGATAGGAGAGATCGATCGCGGTCAATAGGCGTTTTCCGTGTTGAGGAGACGGAAGGGCGTCAGGAACAGGATCTTCAGATCGAAGTACAGCGACCAGTTCTCGATGTAGTAGAGATCGTAAGCCGTGCGGAACTTGATTTTGTCGTCGCTGTCGATCTCGCCGCGCCAGCCGTTGATCTGCGCCCAGCCCGTAACGCCGGGCTTCACGCGATGGCGGGCGAAATAGCCTTCGACCACGTCGGCATAAACGCGATTGTGACTTGCCGCCAATACGGCATGCGGACGCGGGCCGACAAGCGACAGACCGCCTAGCAACACGTTGAAGAGCTGGGGCAGTTCGTCGATCGAGGTCTTGCGGATGAAGCGTCCAACCGGCGTGACGCGCGGATCGTTCTTCGTGACGGCATTGCGGGCCGTCGGGTCGCTCATATTGGTGTACATCGAGCGGAACTTGAAGACCTTGATGATCTCGTTGTTGAAGCCATGGCGCTTCTGCATGAAGAAGACCGGTCCCTTCGACGTGGTCTTCACGGCGATTGCGGCGCCAAGCATGATCGGCCAGAGCAGGCAGAGCGCCAGCAGACTGAAGAAGACATCGAAGATGCGCTTGGCAACGCCATCCCAATCACGGATCGGCTTGTTGAAGATGTCGAGCATGGGCACCGCGCCGACATGCGAATAGGAACGCGGGCGGAAGCGCAACTTGTTGGCATGCGCCGCCAGTCGGATGTCGACGGGCAGTACCCAAAGCTTTCTGAGGAGCTGCAGAATACGCTCCTCTGCACTGATCGGCAGAGCGATGATCAGCATGTCGACGCGAGTCAGCCGGGCGAATTCGACCAGTTCGGCGACGGTGCCGAGTTTCGGGTAGCCGGCGACCATCACGGGCGAGCGCTTCTCGCCGCGATCGTCGAAGATGCCGCAGATGCGGATATCGTTGTCGGATTGATGCTCCAGCGCGCGGATCAGTTCCTTGGCCGGCTCGCCACCGCCGACGATGACGGCGCGTCTTTCCATGAGGCCATTGCGGGCCCAGTTGCGGATGCCATAGGCGAACACCGCGCGCGCGGCGACGAGGAAGGCCGTGCCGGCAACAAGCCAGATCCCGAGAGCGTGGATCGAATAGACATGGTTGATATCGAAGGGCAGGAGAGCAAGAACCATAACCGCAAACGCGGCCACCCATGACGCCAGGATGCGCTGCGGGAAACGGTGCGGCGCGCGCAGGACCGGGATTTGATAGGCGTCAGCGACTTGCAGGAAGACGATGGCGAGACCGCAAAGCGCTATTGTCACCGCCGCCTGCGACAGGAAGGGGTGGATGCCGGGTGTGGTCTGGAAGAAGAGAACCGCAAGCCCTACCGCAAGCAATGACAGGAATTCGAAGAGCCGATATTGCCCGATGATGATTGCCGGCGTCTGATTGCTCTCACGAAATTGCTCGGCGATCTGGCGGGCATAGGCATTGATGTCGCTGGCCTGATCGCCGCTCTGTTCCTCAGTGCCGCGAGTGCGAATTTCCGAGACCTGCTTGCGAATATTGTCCAAGTTAAATTGCTCGGACTCTTCAATATGGTTCATGGCAATTCATCCGGTCGTTACCGGAGATGGCCTAGCAGATATGAGCTAATAAACGTTTACAACACTTGCTTGTATTCTAATGTTTGCCGTCTAATTCAAGTATATCATAATATAAGTCGACAGTATCTCGCGCCATGACCGATGCCGAAAATGCTGACCGGATTCTGTCGAGATTCGGCATGGTCTGCTGACGCCATTGCGGCTCGCTGATCGCCGCCGCCATGACGCGCGCAAGGTCGTCGGCATTGCCTGCCTCGGCGAGCGCAGGGCTTTGCTCACCAAGCGCTTCGGCAATGCCGCCGACGCGCGAGGCGATCACCGTCTTCTCGGCAGCCAGGGCTTCCAGCACGATATAGGGCATGGCTTCGGCGCGGGAGGGGACGACGACATTCTGCGACATGGCGAAGGCTTCATGCACGCGCATGGCCGGCAACATGCCGATGCGATGACCAAGGCCGCGCTGGATCATCATGGTACGGTATTTGTCCTTGTCCGGTCCGTCGCCGATCATCAGAGCGGAGAGAGGCCGGCCGATCCGCCGTTCGGTCTTGGCAAAGGCATCCACAAACAGATCGGGACCCTTCAGGTCCCGGAGCATGCCGATGTAGACGAAGTGCACCGAGTCCGATCGGGTGGGTATGTTCCGAAAATCGCGCCCGCTGATGCCGTTGTAGATCATCACGGTGCGCGTCCGCGGTTTGCCGATTTTGCTTTCGTAACTTCGGCGCTCGAATTCGCAGATGAAGATCAATCCGTCGGTCAGAAATTCCAGCAGCCGCTCCAAGCTGTGCACCAGCAGGCCTTGTGGCGAGAGGCGCGAGAAATGCAGGCTGCCGCCATGCGCGGTATAAAGGCGGGCAACGCGATACCTGTTCACCCGCAAGGCTGAGCCGAGGATGCGTGCAAGCAGGCCGCCCTTGGCGCCGTGCCCATGCAGCACATCCGGCCGCAAACTTTTGACTTTGTTGTAGCTGTCCCAGAGCGTCGTAGCGTCCGACAGGCTGATCTGACGTCGGATCGGCAGGCGCGTCACGCCGAGCGCGAGGAACGGTCTGACATCGTCGAACAGCCGGTCCTCATGCGCCCCGCCGGTGAGGCTGTCGCAGAGAATGCCGACCGCATGTCCGGCCTTGCTCTGTTCCTCCGCCAGATCGCGGACATGGCGGAATATCCCGCCGACCGGAGACCTGAAGCAATGAAGGATGCGGAGCGGTCTTGCCATGATCGGAAACGGTCAGAATAGCCGTTCGCGGACATAGATCGTGTCGCCCGCGAGCACAGGATCGGAGATGCCCACCCGCCCGGTCATGACATGGCCATTGATCTTGCGGGTAACGTCGGCATTGGACTGGTTCGCGCGGCTGCTGAAGCCGCCGGCAACCGCGATGGCGTTCTGAATGGTCATGCCGGGCACGTAGGAATACTGACCAGGCTGGCCGACTTCGCCCATGATATAGACGGAGCGGTAGCGGTCGACGTCGATGGTGACGTCGGGATCGCGGATATAGCCTTGACGAAGTTTTTGCGCGATCTGGCCGGAGAGTTGCTGCAGCGTGCGGCCGCGGGCAGGGACCTGGCCGATCAGCGGGAAGGCGATGTAGCCGGCCTGGTCGACCGTATAGGTATTCGTCAAGCCTTGCTGGTCGAAGACGGTGACGCGCAGACGGTCGCCGCTGTCCAGCGTATAGGGCTGGATCGTTGCTTCACTGAAGGCTTTCGGTGCCGGCTGATAGGTGTTGCAGCCACTGAGCGCAGCGCTCACGGCAGCAATGCCGAGTGCCAGGACAATCTTTGGCGTTGCGAAGGGCATTTCGCGCTCACAGGAGAGGAAAATCACTGTCGTCGTTATCGATCCGTTAGGGTTAACGGTCGGTAAAGAGGAAGAAAAATTCCACGTTCTTTATTAGTAATTACGAAAATAATACACAGGAAATACTATTAACGGTTGGGTTACCATAGTCGTTTACGCTTAATTCGGCTTTATATTACGGAGTTCTTGTATATGCCCGGCGTCAACAGCAGCCAGCAGGATGTCGATATTGACCTCGCGCAGCTTTTTCGCGCCGTTTGGCAGCGCCGTGTGCGCGTTATCGCCATCACGTTGGTCGGCGCTTGCCTGGCCTTTGCGGTTGCCAAGATCGTCTCGCCGGAATACCGCAGCGAAACGCGCATTTTGATCGAACAGCGCGCCCCGGCTTTTGCAACCACGACACAGAATAATGATGCCAGCTCCGCTCCGCTGCTCGATGAACTCAACATTGCGAGCCAGGTACAGATCCTGCAATCGGCCGATCTCATCAAGCAGGTGATTACCAACCTGAAGCTCTACGAGCGCCCCGAGTTCGATGCCGCCACCAAGAGCTCGGCCTTTTCCGACATTCTTGTCATGCTGCACCTGAAAAAGAGCCCGCTCGACAAGGCGCCGGAAGAGCGGATGCTCGACGCCTTCACCAATAAGCTTCAGGTCTATCAGATCAACAGCTCGCGCGTCATCGGCATCAGCTTCACCTCCCGCGATCCGGATCTGGCGGCCAGCGTTCCGAACGCCATGGCGCAGGTCTACCTATCGATGCAGAGCGGCGCCAAGCTTGATTCCAACAGCGAGGCGACGCGCTGGCTGGAGCCCGAGATCGCCAACCTGCGCAACAAGGTCAACGAAGCCGAGAAGAAGGTCGCCGACTATCGCTCTGCCAACGGCCTGCTGCAGACCAGCGACAACAATACTTTCGCGACGCAGCAGCTTGCCGATATTTCCGGCCAATTGGCGCAGGTGCGCGGCGAAAGGGCCAATGCCGAGGCGCGGGCTCAGGCCGTGCGCAACGCGCTCGCCACCGGCCGTTCCACCGATACGCTCGCCGATGTTTCAAGCTCGCAGACTATCCAGCGACTGAAGGCGACGGAGTCCAGCCTGGAATCGCAGATCTCGGATCTCTCGACGACGTTGATGGAGGGCCACCCGCGGCTGAAGAGCCTGCGCGCCCAGCTTGCCGACATCCGTCAGCAGATCGACCGTGAAACAAAGAAGATCCTTGCCAGCATCGAGAATGAAGCCAAGGTGGCACAACTGCGCGAGCAGCAGCTCCTCGGCCAGTCGAACACGTTGAAGGCCGACAGCGCCAGGGCAGGGGAAGACGCAGTCGGCCTCAATGCGCTGGAGCGCGAGGCGGCCGCGGAGCGTCAATTGCTGGAAACCTATCTCGCGCGCTACCGTGAGGCCGCTTCCCGCGTCGATAAGAATTCGAGCCCGGCGGATGCCCGCGTGGTCTCCCAGGCCGTCGAACCGGTTGATCCCTATTTCCCGAAGATCGGTCCGATCGTCGTCGTCGCCACGCTTGCAACCTTTATTCTGACCTCCATTGTCATCATGCTGGCCGAACTCTTCAGCGGCCGCGCGTTGCGTCCGGTCGGCCCGGTCGAGCGTGAAGCCCCGGCCCGCAAGGAAACCGCTCGTTCGGAAACCGCAATCGAAGCCGCTCCCGCCAAACTTGTCCCCGCAGCGCGTCAAGGCGACGTGCCGGCAAGCTTGCTCTCCGTTGCTGCCGATGAGGCGTTGGCGCAGGAGATGGAAAAAGCGGTCGATCTTGGCCATCCACCGGAAGAGGCGGAAGACGAAGAGGATTTTTCCATCCAGTCGGTCGCCGATTATCTGATCGAACGCGACTCCCGCCTCGCTATCGCCATATCGCCGACTGGTGACAATGGGTCCACGGCAACCGTGATGCTGGCTCGCACCATCGCCGATGCCGGACGCCGCATCGTCCTGGTCGATATGACCGGAACGGGCTGCCCCTCGCGCCTGATGGCCGAAAGTGCAGGTCTTTCCGGAGTAACCGATCTGCTTTGCGGTGAGGCTGCCTTTGCCGATACCATTCATCCCGACCGCCTTTCCGATGCCCATCTCGTGCCGCAGGGCACCAGCGACCTTGGCCGGGCCATGCGCGGCGCTGACCGCCTGTCCCTGATCCTCGACGCACTCGGCTCGGCCTATGATATCGTCCTGGTCGAATGCGGCGCCGCCGACGTCTCGGGGGTTGCGAGACTGACGCGCAGCAAGGATACGGAAATCATTCTCTCCATGCCCGAACCGGACGAGAACCAGTTCATGACGGCAATGACGGAATTCCAGAAGGCTGGCTATGAGCACATCATCCTGATGTCCGGCTGGCGTGAGGAACATGGCCCCGACGCGCGTCAGCACGCGGCCTGATCAATCCTTCTCGGCCTCTGCGGCTGAGGTCTCTTTGCCGCTTTGCCGCGCTCGCAGCCGCTGGATCAATCCATAGAGCTGCGGATTGGTCTTGATGGCCGCCTTGGCGCGCGTCATCCCCCGTTGCGCGAAAGCCGCCGCATGGCCGATCCCGGAAACCGGCAGGATCAGGTCATGCTGCGTCGTTTCCATCGGGCACCAGGAGCGTTTGTAGTTCTGGTCGCCGATGCCGAAATCGAAGACGGCGGCACCCTCGCGATGAAGCCGTTCGATCATCAGCCAGAACAGCAGTTCACCAGGGCTCGCTTCGGGAACCAGCGCCTCGTCGATCGAGGCAAACTGGCAGATGACATGATCGCCCTTGCGCGAGAGAGCAGCTACGGCGGGGATGTGTCCTTCGTGCTCGCCCTTCAGCCGTAGGGCATGCATCTCCAGCGCAGCATAGGATCGCTCCTTGTTGCCCAGCTCCAGCAGCCTGTGCAGCACAGCTTGGGTCGGCGCATCCTGGAACACGTCCGGCAGGCCAGCCGCTTCGAAGCGGACCGCTTTTTGCCGGAAGAAAAGGTCAAGAAGATCATCCCGCTGATCGGGAGCCGCGATCACATATTCGTAACCGCCTTTCTCGTTGAGAAGACGGGACTGGTGGTTGAATTTCTTGCGTCGCCGTTTCGCATTCACCTGCTTCAGGGTCGCTTCGAAGGCGCCCAGGAAAGGCAATTGAAAGGCATGGTTCTGGTTCTCGACGGCGGGCATCGAGGCGAGGGGGCTTTTGCGGCCGCGCCAGTCCAAAGGCACGTTGCGCAGGAGCATCAGGTCGGCCTTGCCCTGCAGCGCCCGTGCAATCTCTGCCTGCTGCGATGCCGAAAAGCCATTCTCCGCTGTTTCGAGAAATTCGCTGGAGAACAGGCCGGTATTGATGTTGCTATGACGGGCGCCGATGAATTCGGCGCGGCGGATGCCGTGACTGCGGATGATTTCGAGAGGCAGGATAAAGGCGGTGCGGCCATTGAAAGAGCCGCGGACGATGGCCAGCGGATACCGAAAGGTCTCGACCCAGGCGGCGCACCAGTCGTAGCTCTGATGAAACGAGGCGAGATCGTCTTGCTCCAGCGCCCGCCACTCGGCCTCCAACGGCGCCATGCTGTCGAAGATGTCGACGCGCATGCCGTCGCCTGCCGCACCCGCAACGGGAATGGCTGCGATATCGAGCTTCTGCGTTTGCACCTTCTGCGCCTGCATTTCGGCGTCTCCAATCGGACAGCATTTGCACGCAGTCTTCAGGGCAGGCGGCTTATTTTTGGTTTAAGGCGAGAAGATCAGGCGGATTTCCCATTGATCACGGTTATCTCCACGTAAATTCGAAATCGCTTGGATAGGTCGACACCTATTGCGGGCGAGGCCCGGCCATCCATTTGATGATGCCCATGGCTGGCAGTATCCAGATGAGGCCGCTGGCGGCGAAATAGAGGAACTGCACCCAGCCTGGCTGATCGCCAAGCGTACGCACCGCCACGATCATCGCCACGATCGCATAGATGACGACCAGCAGGACGAGCAGAATCATCCCGATGAATTTGCGCAGGCGAAGGGGCAAGGGCAGTCTCTCCTCTCTCAACGGCGTGCCGCGACGGCATGCCGCAAAGTCTCGGGACTTGTTTTGCACGCCCCTATCAGGCAAATCAACAGCCGGATTGAAGGGAGATCCCATGGTTGTCGCTAATTTCACGTCGGAACAGGCCGTTTTGAACGAAGTGGCCCGCCAGGACCGCAATCGCCGCGCCATCCGCATCTGGCTTGCCTGTGTGCTTCTGGCGCTTTTTGCTCTGGTGCTCGTCGGGGGCGCGACGCGCCTGACCAATTCCGGCCTGTCGATCACCGAATGGCAGCCGATCCATGGTGTCATCCCGCCGCTCAATGCGCAGGAATGGCAGGAGGAATTCGACCTCTACAAACGCATCCCGCAGTTCCAGCAGTTGAACAAGGACATGACGGTCGATGAGTTCAAAGGCATCTTCTGGTGGGAATGGGCGCATCGGCTGCTTGCCCGCGGCATGGGCGTCATCTTCGGCGTGCCGTTGCTGTTCTTCGTTTTGACCGGCCGCGTCGAGCGCAAGCTATGGCTGCCGCTCGGCGGCATTTTCGTACTCGGCGGCCTGCAGGGCGCGATCGGCTGGTGGATGGTATCATCCGGCCTGGAAGCGCGCACCGATGTCAGCCAATATCGTCTCGCCACCCACCTCGTTACGGCCTGCCTGATCTTTGCCGCCTGCATGTGGTTCATGCGGGCGCTGTCGCCGCACTCGAACGATCCGACGCCGACGCGCTATTCGGCAAAGCTTGCCGGCCTCATCACTTTCATGGCGCTGTTCCAGATCTATCTCGGCGCGCTGGTGGCCGGCCTCGACGCCGGCCTCTCCTATAATACCTGGCCGCTGATGGATGGCGCGGTGGTGCCGGGAGGGCTGTTTGCGCAATCGCCGGGTTGGATCAATTTCTTCGAGAACCCGAAGATGGTGCAATATGTCCACCGCCTCGGCGCCTATGCGCTTTTCACTGTGGTTGCCATCAACATGATCATCTCGCTGCGCGCTGCCGCACAGACGACGCATGCCCGCCGTTCGGTCGTGTTGTTCGTGCTGGTGCTGATCCAGGCGATCCTCGGCATTTCGACGCTGCTCATGGAGGTGCCGCTGCATCTGGCATTGGCCCATCAGGCCGGCGCTCTCATCGTCTTCGGCTTCGCCATTGCCAATTGGCGCGGTTTCTATGGCGAATATCCGCACCAGACCGTCATCACCGTGGGGAACTGAGGCGAATGATCGCCTCGCCCTTGTGTTTCGCTAAACTCAGCGCGACGCAACATTGCTGGGCGCCGACGACAGACGCGCTACCACCTGGATACGCTTGATCTCACCGCGCTTGAAGGCTGCCAGGAAGCGGCTGTAATCCTTAAAGACCACGCAGCCATTCGATTCTCCGCGGCCGCTTCTGAGCATATACGTGTGAGCCAGCAAGCCGACGCGACCATAGACGCGGGCGCCGTTTGCGGGTGTCAGGCGCAGTGCCTGCACGCCATGGAACAGGCTTTCCCGATATGTCAGGTTATAAGTTTCAGGCGGCGTCGGGCCGGTGTTCTTGCGGTCGACATATTGGGGATTGTCACGCATGTGACCGAGGCCGGAATGGGCCTCGAGGCGTTCGCCGCCCGGCAGGTAGACGGTTCCGGCCGAGATATCGTAGATGGCGGTTCCGCCGCGCGGGGTAACGGCGGCGAACGGGTTGAGGAACGGCCGTGACCGCTTGACCTCTTCCTCCGGCTTGGCATAGGCCAGCGCGCGGGTGGGCGAGGTGTCAGCTTCGTCAGCAGCGTCCTGCGTGCTTGCGTCCGAGGCGGTGACCCTTGCAACGACATGGGCCGGACGCGGCAGCGGCACTACACTGGGTAGTTCCTCGACAACAGACGCGTCTTCCGCTTCTGCGAGGTCGATGGTTCCGGCGTCCGTCTGATCCGGACGTGGCATTGGGATGATGTCGAAAGGCTGCGAAGCCGAATCGCTGGAAGCAGTCGTCGCGAGGCTTTCCGCAACCGCACGGTCGATCGCTCCAGCCGACGGAGCGGCCGATGCCATCTCCGTGGGCGCCGCATCGCTTGCGGACGCTGCGATCGGCAGACTGTCCTTGGCCGGATGATCCAGGGCAGCCAAATTTGGCCCTGCGGCTTGGATTGCGGGTTTGCCCAGTGCAACTTCTGCCGACCGCGGCATGGAACCGCCGAGGGCCGTGATCGAGACGGCCGCTCCTGCGATCTCGCTCTGCATGACAGATTTCCCGGCATTCGTCAGGGCGAGGGCGGTGGCGTCGCGCAGATGCGCAACCGTTTCCGGCGACACCGGTGCGTCGTTCTTGGCAACGGCCGAAGCCGTCTGAGTCCGTGCGAGATCCGAGGCCTGCTGCGATAGCGCGCTTGCCAATTGCTGCTTGACCAGCCCGCGCGCCAGGATCGCTTTGGAACGTGCTATGGCCTCCTGCCTCTCCGCATCGGCGGACATACCGCTTACCCGTGCTCTTCCGCCCATGGGCGCGGTCTGACTGGCAAGGCGCGCCGCATGCGGGATGTACCCCTGCGGCACGATGAAGGCGGATGCTCTCGGGGTCAGCGAATCCTGCAGCGTAGTATCCGCACCGGGGAGGGACAGGACTATCGATTGGGTGGTGATCAGCGTCGCGGCCACCCAAGCAAAAACCACCACTGCGACGCCAGTGATGGCGGTACCGGGACTGATCCCTGGAGATTTCTTCCGGCGGGAAGCATGGCCGGAACGGGAATTGATATTACCGAACGTCTCGGTCGCAAACGCCATGATACTCGTTATCCAAACTACATACGCACCACGCCGGCTCACAAATGTGCTTACGCCGGGACGCGAAATCTGCGTCCGGCCGTCACTTTGCCGACTGTCGGAAAGCATGCCGAATTATGGTAACCAATTCCTTTACGCCGACCCGATCTTGGAATTGTCTTTTTGCCAAAGCCCGCGATTGTTGCGGCGGCGAAAGCCGAAAAGCAGGCGATAAGGGCTGATTTGTGACCAAAAATTAATAATTGCTAATTAAGTATTATAAAATGCGCGAAAGGGGCGGATCGGACGGATCAACGCCTGCGTCGCATGTCAAATCGTTATCGCGAATGGTCCAGGATGCCCTAAGGGCAGGTGCCTGGAGCTGATTTCAGCCCGCAATAAATCGAGCCCAGCCGATCGACCTCGATAAGGCGATCGGCTGGGCTTCTTTGGTTTTTGACTATTGATCAGGCTGAAACGTCAGGCGCTCAGCATCAGGTCCATGTTCTGGACCGCAGCGCCCGAAGCACCCTTGCCGAGATTGTCGAGCAGAGCGACGAGATTGACCTGGGTGCTACCCGGCGTGCCGAATACGAACAGCTTCATCGTATCCTTGCCGGCCAGTTCGACGGCGTCGACGCGCGGCAAAGCGCGGCTCTCCGCCAGCGGGACGACCTGCACGATGTCCTGACCGGCATAGTGGGCCACAAGCGCAGCATGGATGCTCTCCAGCGTCGCGCCTTCGGCAAGATTGTCAAGGTGCAACGGCACCTGCACGATCATGCCCTGCGGGAACTTGCCGACCGACGGCGAGAAGATCGGCGCGCGGTCAAGCAGGCCATGCGCCGTCATCTCGGGCACATGCTTGTGGGTCAGCGGCAGGCCGTAAAGGAAATGCGGCGCGGTGATTGCATCGGGATGATCGGCATTTTCGATCTGCGCGATCATCTGCTTGCCGCCGCCGGTATAACCGGAAACGGCATTGATGGTGACAGGATAGCCGTCCGGCAGAATGCCGGCAGCACGCAGCGGCCGGATGAGGCCGATGGCGCCGGTCGGATAGCAGCCGGGATTGGCGACGAAACGGGCGGCCTTGATCTTGTCGCCCTGCTCCTTGTCCATCTCGGCAAAGCCATAGGCCCAGCCGGGATTGACGCGATAGGCGGTCGAGGTGTCGATGACGCGGACTTTGTTGTTCGCCGAAACCATCTTTACCGCTTCCTTCGACGCATCGTCGGGCAGGCAGAGGATGGCGATATCGGCGCTGTTCAGCATGTCTTCGCGCATCGCGGCATTGCGGCGCTCGGCTTCCGGAATGGACAGAAGCTCGACATCGCGGCGGTCTGCCATGCGCGTGCGGATCTGCAAGCCCGTGGTTCCGTGTTCGCCGTCGATGAAGATTTTCGGTGCCATTTTATTCCTGCTCTTTCAATAGGTTCAGAGTGTTTCCGGACTCAGTTTGCCATGGAGTTGATTCAAAATGATAACAGCAGTTTTCGAGCGGGCATGATCTCGTCCGAAAACCGCTTCTCACTTTTCGGGATCATGCCTTAGCGACCTGCTGCACGCCTTTCAGCGTGGAGACCGAGCATATACATTGCCACTGTCGCCCCCGCAATGGCGGTGATGTCGGCATGGTCATAGGCCGGGGAAACTTCGACGACGTCCGCTCCCCTGATGTCGAGCTGATGCAGCCGCTGCAGCACCGAAAGGATTTTCGCACTCGACGGGCCACCGGCTACCGGCGTTCCGGTACCGGGTGCATAGGCCGGATCGAGGCAGTCGATATCGAAGGTCAGGTAAGCGGGCGCGCCTTTGGTGTGGGAAATGATCGTCGACGCAATGTCGGCCGCGCTCATAGCCTCGACTTCATGGCCGTAGAGAAGCCGAATGCCGTAATCCTCTGGCGCATGCGTGCGAATGCCGATCTGGATGGAGCGATTGACATCGATCAGGCCGTCACGGGCGGCGCGCGCAACGAAGGAGCCATGATCGATCCGTTTGCCGTCGTCGAACCAAGTGTCCTGATGCGCGTCGAACTGCACCAGCGCCAAGGGGCCATGTTTGGCCGCATGCGCCTTCAGCAATGGCCAGGTGACGAAATGGTCGCCGCCGAGCGTGAGCAAAAAGGCGCCGCTGTCGAGGATCGTGTTCGCTTGCCGCTCGATCTCCGCCGGCGTCTCCTGATGGTTGCCGTAGTCGAGCAGGCAATCGCCATAATCGATGACGGCCATTTCGGCGAAGAGGTCGCGGTGGAAAGGATATTGCGGATCATTGTCGAAGATCGCGGAGGCGCGACGGATCGCCTGCGGCCCGAAGCGCGTTCCAGGCCGATTGGATGTCGCCGCATCGAAGGGAATGCCCCAGACGACGGCGTCGACGCCGTCGAGCGACTTGGTGAAGCGCCGGCGCATGAAGGAGAGCGCCCCCGCAAATGTCGGGTCGCTGGCTGCCGACCTCAGGCTCGTTGCTGAAAAGGCGTGATCAATCGACGTGCTCGGCAAAGGATTCTCCTTCGTTCGCATGGAAACTATAGGCCCGCTCGACCCGGGCGACACGGACTTGGTATTGCTCGTACCAGCGCTCGCGCCCAAGCTTCTGGGCTGCCATGTGCGAGACGACATTCTTCCAGGCCAGAATGCTTTTTTCGTCCCGCCAGAAGGAAATGGTGATGCCGAAGCCATCGCTGCGTCTGGCGCTCTCAAGGCCGAAGCAGCCGTCCTGGGCGAGCGCCAGCGCCTCCATTTTCTCTCCCATGGCCCCATAGCCCTGATCGCCCTCCGTACGGATGGAGGAAAACGAGACGATGTAATAGGGCGGCTTCGGCGTGGCGGCAAAAGGCGATGCGCGATCACGTGTCATAGGGTGTCTCCCGAGGTGAAGAGAAGTAGAGAGCATGGGTGCGGCATGCAAGCATGGGAGCGACAACGAACGCCTATTTGCTTGGTGGAACCGTGCATCGATACGCTTGCTTCACGCAGGCGATTTGCGGCGTCGAACATTGCGCTTTGCCGTCGACAACAGCACAAATCGAACATTGATCGGTAAATTCGTGACAGCCCGGATTGGCTTGCAGGAAATCCCGCATGCTTTCCATGGGGACCGGTGTTGCCTCAATCGTCGTAACGGCATCCGCTGAAAAAGCCGCGGTTGCGTAGAGGGCTGAGAATGCCAGCGAAGAGACCAAACCCAATCCCGTGGATCTCATGTCTGCCCCTGCATGGTTCCTATTCCGCTCTAACCTAGTCGATCATACGATAACAGAGAAAAAAGCGCTGACACATCTCAATGTGGAACATCGGCCGCCGAGGACACTGCAGTTCTGACAACTGCACATAAACGAAAAAAGGCCGGGCGAACCCGGCCTTTCCAAAATCCGATCTCGGATAAGCGATTAACGCTTGGAGAACTGGAACGAACGACGTGCCTTGGCGCGGCCGTACTTCTTGCGTTCGACAACGCGGCTGTCGCGGGTCAGGAAGCCGCCCTTCTTCAGGACCGAGCGCAGGCCCGGCTCGAAGTAGGTCAGCGCCTTGGACAGGCCGTGGCGAACGGCACCGGCCTGGCCGGAAAGACCGCCGCCGGCGACGGTGGCAACGATGTCGAACTGGCCGTCACGGGCAGCAGCGACGATCGGCTGACGCAGGATCATCTGCAGAACCGGACGGGCGAAGTATGCCGTGTAGTCCTTGCCGTTGACGATGATCTTGCCGGAGCCCGCCTTGACCCAAACGCGGGCGACGGCGTCTTTGCGCTTGCCGGTCGCGTAGGAACGGCCAAGCGAGTCGACCTTGCGGACGTGAACCGGAGCAGCAGCTTCCGATGCCGTGCCGAGATCCTTCAGGGAAGAGAGATCAGCCATTATCAGGCGCTCCTTACGTTCTTCTTGTTCAGCTTGGCCACGTCGAGAACGACCGGCTGCTGGGCTTCATGGGGATGGTTGGAGCCGGCGTAGACGCGCAGGTTCTTCATCTGGCGACGGCCGAGCGGGCCGCGCGGAACCATGCGTTCGACAGCCTTCTCGAGAACACGCTCCGGGAAGCGGCCTTCGATGATCTGGCGAGCGGTGCGCTCCTTGATGCCGCCGGCATAACCGGTGTGCCAGTAGTAAACCTTGTCTTCGTACTTCTTGCCGGTGAAGACGACCTTGTCGGCATTGATAACGATGACATTGTCGCCGTCGTCGACGTGCGGCGTGAAGGTAGCCTTATGCTTGCCGCGCAGACGCATTGCGATGATAGAAGCGAGACGGCCAACGACGAGCCCTTCGGCGTCGATGAGAACCCACTTCTTCTCCACCTCTGCAGGCTTCTGGGAGAAGGTAGCCATGTTGAATACTCTCTTTTGGATCCCCGGGCCCGAAGGCATCAGGGCGTTTCTTGTTGCTTGGTTTGGCGAGCGAAACGCGCGCCAAAAAGAAAGCAGCCCGGAAAGGCTGCGATCTGGGGCGGCTTATAAAGGGAATGGGTGAGGAGGTCAATAAGAGCGGATTTTGTGATCTGAAAAATTCATAATGAAAATCAATAGGTTAAATATGAGGTATTTTGATACCCCATATTTCTTGTCCCTAAGCCAGTCTCAGAACCAATACGCCCCCTGCAATAATGGCACCCGCCACATAGCGCCAGACGCTCGATCGCTCCTTCAGGATGACCACCGAAATCACCAGCGCGAACAGGATCGATGTCTCGCGCAACGCCGCCACCATGGCGACGGGTGCCTTCGTCATCGCCCACAATGCCAGGCCGTAGGATGTCAGCGAGCCGCCACCGCCGATCAGGCCGCGCCACCAGTTATAGCGGACATGGGCGGCGACAACGGAGACCCCGCGCCGTGAGATCGCCCACGTAAACAACAGGACCGGCGGCAGGAGCGACATCCACAGTGTATAGGATATGGAATTGCCGGAAAGGCGCGCGCCGATGCCGTCGACATAGGTATAGGTGGCGATAACAACCGCGTTGGACAGAGCGAGCACAATGGCCTGCCGGCCGCCCTTCCGGGCTTCGAAGGCAAGCGTCAATATCCCGGCGCAGATCGTCATCGTGCCGAGCAGCGCGCCGCCGGACAGCGCCTCATGCAGGATGAAGCCGCTGGTCGCCACGATGATCATTGGCGCCACCCCGCGCATCAGCGGATAGACGAGACCGATGTCGCCGGCGCGATAGGCTGCGGCCACCAATTGAAAATAAGCGAACTGCAGGATCGCCGACGCACCGATGAATGGCCAGGCGGCCGAAGCCGGCAATGGCAGAAAGGGCAGAAAGGGCAGGGCGGTTACCGCGCCGCCGGCCGCGACCATCGCTGCATCCAGCGACTTGTCCGTTCCAGCCTTGATGATGGCGTTCCACGTTGCATGCAGCAGCGCGCCGAAGAGAACGAGAGCGATAACGTCAGCGGACACGGAGACCTCGGGATTGCACGGCAACGAGCAAGGATTTGACGATTTGTGGGCATGCAGGCGCCATTTGACCCTCAATGCACCGAAAAGCAACAAAATGTGTGGGTTTTTATGCTTCTGGCTGTTCTTTCTCTCAAGAAATTCAATCGAAAAGCGCGGTTGTGTGTTCTCTGTTTGTTCGAATTATTCGCGCAACCATGAGGTGTTTCTAATTTATGGGAGAATGAAGCGAGAACAAAAATTGCATGCCGGGTGAACGCACGGCGCAAGGTTATTTTAGTAACATTCAAAGCGCTGTGAGGGTGTTATCGTAGTATCATTGACTAAGACGGAAAATTGTAACGCGGAGAATCCCGCTACTTCCAGTCGCTTAAAGCAATCGGAGGCGCAGGAGCCTACTCTGCGTCGCAGATGAGATGGTTCTGATAGGCTGAGCCACATCTCGCGTGAAAGAGGGACAACCTGTCTTGCCGCACGGCTATCGGTGGTGCGGGAAGAGCAAATCATCGTCGTCGAAATCGGTCGACGGCCGGCACGTATAGACGGGGCAATTGGCTCTGTCCTTGGTCGGCATATAGTCCTGGTAGGCATAATAGCCGGGGTCGCAGGCATTGCTGTCGGAGACGACGCGATCGTAAAGCGTCATGTTGCGTACCCTGGTGGATGGATAGCGCATGATGACGGCCCGTTCGCGGTTGATGATCGCCCTGGCCTCACCACAGGTGAAGGACATGGAGTTGTAACGCGAGATCGCCAGGGCCGGTGTGGCGGCGGAGGCGATCAGCAGGCTCAGCAGCACGAATTTTTTCATCGGAGCAATCCTCCTCGAAATTGTTATAATGCTTATATATACGCGAAAGCCGCGGCCGTGGTTTCCGGATTTGTGGCAAAACGCAAGTTTGATCCAATGGGAGGCTGTGTGATGAACCATGACCGTTATGAGGATTCTTATATCGCCGATATCCTTTTATCCGTGCGGACAATCGCGCTTGTTGGCGCATCGCCCAATCCCGCGCGCCCAAGCAACGGCGTCATGGCCTATCTGATGGCGCGAGGCTATCGCGTTATTCCAGTCAATCCCGGACAGGCCGGCAAGGAAATCCTCGGACAGTGGGTTTTTGGTCATCTGGCCGATATTCCCGAGCCGGTCGACATGGTCGATGTCTTCCGCGCGCCGGAATATCTGCGATCGGTGGTCGAAGAGACAATCATGATCGAGCCGCGGCCACCGGTCATCTGGGGCCAGCTCGGCGTGCGAGACGATGCCGCCGCGGCGAGAGCGGAAGCGGCCGGCGTCAAGGTCGTCATGGACCGCTGCCCGGCCATCGAATATCCGCGGCTGGTCGCCTGACGCCGGCAGAGCGCCTCCGACTGCGAAAAACCTGACATGCGATATCGCTGAAAGATGGCAGGTTTTTCACTTGGGTGGAAAAGCTCGGCAAAGTTCGCGGTTAACTTTCAAACCTGAGACGTTATGATCCTCCCGTCACAACAGGGGCGGGAGAAGAGAGTATGGCGACGAATAATCCGGGTTTCGACACGCTGGCAATCCATGCAGGCGCGCAGCCGGACCCGACGACGGGCGCCCGCGCGACGCCGATCTATCAGACCACTTCCTTCGTCTTTCAGGATGCGGACCACGCCGCCGCGCTCTTCGGGCTGCAGCAGTTCGGCAATATCTACACGCGCATCATGAACCCGACCCAAGCCGTGCTTGAAGAGCGGGTGGCCGCTCTCGAAGGCGGCACGGCGGGCCTTGCTGTCGCCTCCGGCCATGCCGCCCAGATGATCGTTTTCCATACCATCATGCAGCCCGGCGACAATTTCGTCGCTGCCAGGCGGCTCTACGGCGGCTCGGTCAACCAGTTCGGTCATTCCTTCCAGAATTTCGATTGGCACGTTCGCTGGGCCGACTCCGCCGATCCCGCGACGTTCGAAGCTCAGATCGACAGCCGTACCCGCGGCATCTTCATTGAAAGCCTTGCCAATCCGGGCGGCACCTTCGTTGACATCGAGGCGATCGCCGCCGTTGCCCGCAGACATGGCCTGCCGCTGATCGTCGACAATACCATGGCCAGTCCCTATCTCATCCGGCCGCTGGAACATGGCGCCGACATCGTCGTGCATTCCCTAACCAAATTCATTGGCGGCCACGGCAATTCCATGGGCGGCATGATCATTGATGGCGGCACCTTCGACTGGTCTGCTTCAGGTAACTATCCGATGCTGTCGACGCCGAGGCCGGAATATAACGGCATCGTGCTGCACGCGACCTTCGGCAATTTCGCCTTCGCCATAGCCTGCCGCGTCCTCGGCCTGCGCGATCTCGGCCCCGCCATTTCCCCTTTCAACGCCTTCCTGCTTCTTACGGGCATCGAGACGCTGCCGCTGCGCATGCAGCGCCATTCCGACAATGCGATCGCCGTCGCACGCTGGCTGAAACAGCAGGACAAGGTGGCCTGGGTGAACTATGCCGGTCTTGAGGACGACCCGAACCATGCGCTGCAACAGCGCTATTCGCCCAAGGGGGCGGGTTCTGTCTTCACCTTCGGTTTGAAGGGCGGCTATGAAGCAGGCAAGGGATTGGTGGAGGGCCTGGAGCTCTTTTCCCATCTCGCCAATATCGGCGACACGCGCTCGTTGGTCATCCATCCCGCCTCGACGACGCACAAACAGCTCACCGACGAGCAGAAAATCGCCGCCGGCGCCGGTCCTGATGTCGTCCGCCTGTCGATTGGTATCGAGGACGTCAAGGACATCATCGCCGACCTCGAGCAGGCGCTGGCGAAGGTGTGATACGCGAGCGTTTCCTGATAGGGACGGAGGATTTATGACAACATATTTACGATTGGACACCGACGGCATCGAGCCGGAAACCGGAGCTCCTGCCGCCGATCGCATCCTTTCCGGTGCGCCAGGGTTCCGGACCTGGAGTGTCGAGGAAGCCGATGGCGGCCTCTATGCCGGCATATGGGAGGCGACGCCTGGCAAATGGCAAATCGTCTATGACGAGTGGGAGTATTTCCATATCCTTTCGGGCTATTCGGTGATGACCGCCGAAAACGGCGAGACTTTTCATCTGCGCGCCGGCGATCGCATGATTCTGAGACCCGGCTTCAAAGGGACGTGGGAAGTCATTGAAACGACTCGAAAGGATTATGTGATCCGTCTCTGAAGGCCGTGCGGATTCCGCCGCAAAACCGATCGCTTCAAACCGGAAAGGTCGGCGCCATTGGATGCAGACAGGCATTCGCGGCAGAGCCAGCGCAATCAGCCATTCCTATTGCTGTAAGTTGTGTCACTGGCCTTTCACCAAACTGTCATCAAACTGAAACACTGCGAGATTAGAGCCATCACTGTCGCCAGGGGATTGAGGTGGGGTTGTGAACCGATGGGGCGCTCCACGCTATCTCCTGCTCGCCATTCATTCATCACTTGAGGAAGTGAGTTCAATCATGTTGAATCAGAAATTTCGTTCGCTTTGCCTGACTGCAGGCTTCATCGCGGTTATGGCCGTTTCGGCCTCGGCTGCCGACATCACGGGCGCCGGCTCGAGCTTCATCGCTCCGGTTCTGTCCAAGTGGGCCGAAGGCTACAAGGCTGCGACGAACAATGTCGTCAACTACCAGTCGGTTGGTTCGGGCGCTGGCATCAAGCAGCTCCTCGACAAGACCATCGTATTCGGCGCTTCGGACAAGCCGATGAGCGACGCTGACCTCGAGAAGAACGGCATTGCCCAGTTCCCGATGATCTCCGGCGGTATCGTCGTTTCCTATAACGTTGAAGGCGTAAAGCCGGGCGAACTCGTTCTCGACGGCAAGACGCTGGGCGACATCTTCCTCGGCAAGATTGCCAAGTGGGACGACACGGCCATCAAGGCCCTCAACCCCGACCTGAAGCTGCCTTCCACGGCGATCTCCGTCGTTTATCGTGCCGACAGCTCGGGCACGACCTTCAACTTCACCGATTACCTATCGAAGGTTTCGCCGGAGTGGAAGGAAAAGGTTGGTTCGAACACGGCAGTTGAATGGCCGGTCGGCTTCGGCGCCAAGGGTTCCGAAGGCGTTTCCACCACTGTCAACCAGACCGCTGGTTCGATCTCCTACGTTGAATATTCCTACGTCGTCGCCAATCACATCGGTTTCGCGAAGATGAAGAATGCTGCCGGCAAGGTTATCGAGCCGAGCCTCGACACCTTCAAGGCTGCTGCTTCCAACGCCGATTGGGCTCATGCTAAGAACTTCAACCTGATCATCACCAATCAGCCGGGCGAAAAGAGCTGGCCGATTGCAGCTTCGACCTGGGTTATGCTCTACAAGAAGCCTGCCGATGCTGCTAAGAACGAAGAAGCTCTGAAGTTCTTCAAGTGGGCCTATCAGAACGGTCAGAAGGATGCGACCGCTCTGTCCTATCTGGCGGTCCCGGAAACTGTTGCCGCTGTTGTCGAAGAGTCCTGGAAGAAGGACTTCGGCACGAAGTAATTTGTGCTGGCTGAGAAGTTGCGGCGGACAGGGTATAAGCCCTGTCCGCCTTTCGTGACAGGACAAGGGGAAATCGATGGCTGACGCGATTCAGACGGCTGGCTTCCAGGCTGTGGATACCACCGCCGCCACCAGAAAATTCCGGATACAGGATCGGATTTTCTATTTTATGACGCTTGGCTCGGCTACTCTTGTCGTGCTTCTGCTGCTGGCAATCCTTGCGGTTCTTGTCATCGATGCCTTGCCGACCTTCCAGACCTTCGGATTGTCGTTCCTTTGGGGCACGAAGTGGAGCGCTCCAGCCGATATCTACGGTGCTGTGCCTGCCGTGGTCGGCACGCTGGTGAGTGCGTTCATCTCCATGCTGATTGCCGTTCCGCTCGGCATCGGCATCGCCATCTTCCTCACGGAACTTTGCCCCGGTAGCCTGCGTCGTCCGATCAGCACGGCCATCGAGCTTCTGGCGGGCGTTCCCTCCATTATCTACGGCATCGTCGGTCTGTTCATTCTCGTGCCGCTGATGCAGAATTATGTCCTGCCCTTTCTTATGATGACGATCGGCCAGGTGCCGGTGATCGGCTTGCTATTCCAGCCGCCGGCGCCGGGTGTCGGCTTGTTGACGGCAAGCCTCGTGCTGGCTGTCATGATCCTGCCGTTCATCACCGCGATCGCCCGCGACGTGTTCAGCACCGTGCCGCCGATGCTGCGTGAATCGGCTTACGGCATGGGCATGACCACATGGGAAGTGGCTCGTAACATCCTGATCCCATATACGCGTCGCGGCCTCGTTGGCGGCATCATGCTCGGCCTCGGCCGCGCGCTTGGCGAAACCATGGCCGTCACCTTCGTTGTAGGCTCGGTAAGCCGTCTGCAAGCGTCGATCATCTCGCCATCCACCACCATTTCCGCCCAGATCGCGAATAACTTCGGCGATGCCGACGGTCTGCAATTGTCGAGCCTGATTGCGCTCGGCCTGCTCCTGTTCGTCCTTTCCTTCTGCGTGCTTGCGCTGGCGAGGTGGATGATCGGCCGCGGCGACTCGCTCTGAGGAAAAACCGATGGAAAATGCAATTCGTCAGAACCTCGTGTCGAGGCGTTATGGGAAGAACCGGGTGATGATGGCCCTGTGCTTTCTCGCGGCCATCCTCGGCATATTCTTTCTCAGCGTTATCCTTGTGACCCTGGTTTATCGCGGTGTATCGGCGCTCAGCCTCGACGTTTTCACAATGTCGATCCCAGCTCAGGGCTCGCGCGGCGGCCTGATCAACGCCATCTACGGCACTGTGCTGGTCACGGGCGCCGCCATCCTGATCGCCGCGCCGATCGGCATTCTCGCCGGCACCTATCTGGTGGAATATGCCAACGGCACCAAGCTTGCCGAAGCTGCCAAGTTCATCAATGACATCCTGCTGTCCGCACCCTCGATCATCGTCGGTGTGTTCGTCTACGGTGCCGTGGTCGTGCCCATGCACGGCAACTCTGCCATCGCCGGCATCCTCGCGCTGGCGCTGATCGCTCTCCCGGTCGTCAATCGCACGACGCAGGACATGCTAATGCTGGTGCCAAATGCGCTTCGTGAGGCGACCGCCGCGCTCGGCGCGCCGCGCTGGAAGTCCATGATGATGGTGATCTACCGTTCCGCCTGGACGGGCATCCTCACCGGCATCCTGCTGGCCGTAGCCCGTATCAGCGGCGAAACCGCGCCGCTTCTCTTCACGGCCGGCTACAGCAAATTCATGAATGCGGGACTGACCGGTCCAATCGCCACGCTGCCGGTTGCCATCAATACGCTCGCCGCCGATGCAGGCGAGGATCTCAAACAATTGGCTTGGGCCGGCGCGCTGATCATCACCGTTGCCATCCTTGCCCTCAACATCCTTGCCCGTGTCTTGAGTGGGCGCCGCCAGTGACGCAGCCGCCGAACGATAGGAATGAAACCATGAACATGAGCGATAGCAATTTTCAGAGCGTCAACACACAGCCGGGGAAGGACGCCGTTTCTCAGTCGGGTGTCGGTGGCGTCGCGAAACTTGAGGTGAAGAACCTCGATTTCACCTATCAGAACGGTCATCGCGTTCTGAAGGGTGTCAATATGAACATCCGCAAGAATGCGGTCACCGCCTTCATCGGCCCTTCGGGTTGCGGTAAGTCCACGCTGCTGCGCACCTTCAATCGGATGTATGATCTCTATCCGGGCCAGACGGTTGGGGGCGAGATCCTGCTGGACGGCCGCAATATCCTTGCGAAGGACGTCGATCTGAACGATTTGCGTGCCAAGGTCGGCATGGTGTTCCAGAAGCCGACGCCGTTCCCGATGTCGATCTATGAGAACGTCGCTTTCGGCATCCGGCTCTATGAGAAGATTTCCAAGGCGGAAATGGACGCTCGCGTCGAAGCGGCGCTGACGGAAACTGCGTTGTGGAGCGAAGTGAAGGACAAGCTGCACCAGAGCGGACTTGGCCTTTCCGGCGGTCAGCAGCAGCGCCTCTGCATCGCCCGCGCCATCGCGGTCAAGCCGTCCGTGCTGCTTCTCGACGAGCCGACCTCGGCTCTCGATCCGATCTCGACCGCTAAGATCGAAGAACTCGTGTCGCAGTTGAAGGGCGAGTTTACGATCGTCATCGTGACGCACAACATGCAGCAGGCAAGCCGCATCTCCGACAACACCGCCTTCATGTATCTTGGCGACCTGATCGAATACGGCCCGACCGAGCAGATTTTCCAGGCGCCGAAAGTCAAGCGCACGGAAGACTACATCACCGGCCGTTACGGCTGATACGGAAGAGGCGGCACCGTCCCGCTTCCAGTGATTTTGCGATGGCGCGCCCACCCGGCGCGCCATCTGCGTTTTGGGGGATGATTCATGAGCCCGGCGCGTCGTTCGACATCGACGTCGTCGAACTTAACTCACCAGCTCAATTCCAGCTTGTCGAGGCCATGGAATTGATAGAGGTCCTTGACCTCCGGCGTCTTCTTGAGCTTCAGGCCGCGCAGGCGCTCGAACAGGATCGGCAGCACCGCATTCAATTCCAGCCGCGCCAACGGCGCACCGATGCAGAAATGGATGCCGGCGCCGAAGGAGAGGTTGGGCGCTTCATTGCGGTCGGGCTTGAAGGTGAGGGGATCGGAGAACTTCGTGGGGTCCAGATTGGCGGCGGCGAGAATCAATGCCGCCTTGTCGCCACGCTCGAAGGAAACGCCGTCGATCTCCGCCGACTCCAGGCACCAGCGCTGGAAAACATGCACGGGCGCGCAGATCCGCAGGGTTTCCTCGACCGTGCGCTCCGTTGTCGCCTCGTCCTTGAAAAGCTCGGCCGGCGCATAGCCGCTCTCCAGGATGACGCGAACGGAATTGCCGATCTGGTGCACCGTCGCCTCGTGGCCGGCATTGAGCAGCACGATCGTCGTCGAGACCAGCTCGTCTTCCGTCAGATACTGGCCCTTGTGCTCAGTGGTGATCATATGGGTGAGGAGATCGTCGCGCGGATTGGCGCGGCGCTCGCGAATGACTGTTTTCACGTAGTCGGCAAATTCCTTGGCCGCCTGATCCGCCGCGATCTCATCTTCGGGCGTGCGGCCGAAGATGTACATACGCACATAGGCATGCGACCACTTCAGCAACTGCGGCCCCATCTCTTCCGGAATGCCGATCATCCGCGCGATCATCGTGACGGGAATGATGTCGGCAAAGGCCGACAGCAGTTCGACTTCGCCTTTTTTCTCGAAATTGTCGATCAGCCGGTTGGCGAGCTCGGCCAGCTCCGGCTTCATCTTCTCGACGTGACGCGAGACGAAAGCGCGATTGACGAGGGTTCTCAGCCGCGTGTGTTCCGGCGGTTCGATTTCGAGAAGCGAATGCTGTTCGGCAAGGTCGAAGTTTTTCAGATGTGGCTGCGGTGCGGGCAGGCCGAGTTCTTCGCGGCTGGCGATATGCAGGATCTGCCGGCCGAAGCGGCGGTCGCGCAGCAGGCCGTTCACATGATCATAGCCGGTGAAATACCATTGCTGCTGCTGTTCCCAATAGAAGGTGGGACATTCGGCATGCAAGGCAGTGTAGACGGCGTTCGGATTGTTGTAGAAGGCGGGATCGCGGGCATTGAGGGACACGCGACGCGCGACGGGATCGATGGAGAAAACGGAGGATGTGGTCATGACGAAAGGATTATCGGAATAAATCGGCTGGGAAAAGGCCATTACATCCGCGACAAAGTGCCGAGGCGGCGCAGAGCATGGATCTGATCGTCGAGCGTCGGCACAAGTTCACCGCCGTTGGGATCGGGCGGCGTATCCGTGGCCGTTGCCGCTTCCGTTTCGCTGAAGACGATCGTGCAGTTGCGGCCGGCGCGCTTGGCGGCATAAAGCGCCCGATCGGCGGCGGAAACCAGCCGGTCCCAGTTGGCGGTGTCGCACGGCATGATCGCCAGACCGATACTGACGGTCGCCGGCACCAATGAGCGGCCGGCAAGCAGCGGCACCCGGCAGAATTCCATGCGGATAGTCTCGGCGATCGCCTCGGCCTCCGACTGGTCGTCGACGAGGACGAAGGCGGTGAATTCCTCGCCACCCATGCGGCCGAATGCGCCGCCGCGCGGCACGAACTGCCGTCCGATGCGGGCGAATTCGGCAAGCACGATATCGCCTGTCTGGTGGCCATAACGATCGTTGATCGCTTTGAAGTGATCGAGATCGAACAACAGCGTGGCGATCTTCTGCGAGTCCTTGTCGGTTTTCCCGGCGATAAGCTCGAAATAATCCAGCAGGCCGCGTCGGTTCAGCACGCCCGTCAGCGTATCGGTAATGGAGATTGCTCGCCAGCGACGTTCGGATCGTTCCATCATCAGTCTGCCGCTGAGTGCGATTGCCGTGGTGATCAGCAGCGCGCTGCTAAGGGCGGAGTAGCTGCGATAGGTCAGAGCTTCCTCAAGGCTGGGTCGCAGGAGCGTCATCGACATGGCGGACGCGAAGCAGAGGCAGGCGAGCGCCATGAAAACGAAACCGAGCTGCCCGCGCACCCCCTCGCGTCGGCCTTCCGCGGGACGAACCGCAGAGGCGAGCAGCGTCGCGCCGACAGCGCCGGCGAGATCGTAAAGGATGACGCGATTGACGTAGCTCTCGTGAATCCAGGGCAGTTCGACGCCGGCAAACCAGATGAGCGGCGGGAACAGCGCCCGCCAGTCCAGCCTACGATTGTCCAGCCAGTAAAAGCCGGCGATCCAGGCGCTTTCGCCGAGCAGGGCAATGCCGTTGCCGACTTCGATCGACAGGAAATCCGGAATGAAGCCGCGCGCCGCCACCAACGCGAACCCGACGCCGCTGACGGTGAAGCCCATCGCCCACATCAAATAGGCGGGCGTCTGGCGATCATGCCGCCAGGCAAAGAAAAGCACGGTTGCGAGCGTAAACGCTTCGGAACACCAGATGGTGAGGCCCGTGGTGATATTGAGCACGATATGCGTTTCTCCCTTACCGTGGCGCGGATGTCGTCGGCGCAAAGGACACGGTAATGCTTGCAATGGAGGCATCATCGCCGAATAAGATGGTGAGTTCCTTAAGTCGGTTGGTAAATTTTAGCTGTGCATGGGAATGAGGCTGTGCCAACCTCGTCTGCGCTTCATCTTTCCTTCACCCTGCGGTTTGGAAAAGCGGTGGACCGCGCGCAGCGCATCATCAGATCTATTGGCATGGGGAAATCAGCGGTTAGAAACCCTTCCTCAACATCTCCTGAGCCATTAGGCCTTTTTGACGTTATCCTTTCGCGCGTCTTGAAGTGCAGGGCGGTGACACTCTATGTAGGGTAAAGGGATTTTATTCGATTCCCGGCAGTTCGCCGTCGGGGCAAGCTTGGTAAAGGACGCACATGAGAAATCCAGTCGATACAGCTATGGCTCTGGTGCCGATGGTTGTTGAGCAGACCAACCGCGGGGAACGGTCTTACGACATCTATTCTCGCCTGCTGAAGGAACGCATCATCTTCTTGACGGGCCCGGTCGAAGATCAAATGGCGACGCTGGTCTGCGCCCAGCTTCTCTTCCTCGAGGCGGAAAATCCGAAGAAAGAGATCGCGCTCTACATCAATTCGCCGGGCGGCGTCGTCACGGCAGGCATGGCAATTTATGACACCATGCAGTTCATCAAGCCCGCAGTATCGACGCTTTGCATCGGCCAGGCTGCGTCGATGGGCTCGCTGCTGCTCGCGGCTGGCGACAAGGACATGCGTTTCGCTACGCCGAATTCGCGCATCATGGTTCACCAGCCTTCCGGCGGTTTCCAGGGGCAGGCTTCGGACATCGAGCGCCACGCCCGCGACATCATCAAGATGAAGCGCCGCCTGAATGAAGTTTACGTCAAGCATTGCGGCCGAACCTACGAAGAGGTCGAGCAGACGCTCGATCGTGACCATTTCATGTCCTCCGATGAGGCCAAGGAATGGGGTCTGATCGACAAGGTGCTGACCTCCCGTACTGAAATGGAAGGTGAAACCCCCGCCTGAGTTATCCAAGGGCGGTGTCTTCTACGCCACAGTTCTATCCCATTTGTGATCGAATAGGGGTTTAATGTGGTGTAGAACACGGTAATAGTAAGCGTTAATGCTATGTAGCGATTTTATGACATAGCATTGGGCATTCGAAGGGGGATTCGTTGCCACCGCAGCCCGGGTATGTGGTCTGGGCTACGTTCAGTACCCCGAAGAGCGCCGCGATCTGCTGATGAAACGAGGGGCAGGTCCGGCGGGCGCATTGAGTGGACCGCGATTTCAATCTGGAAATCAGCGGCGTGCTGGAAGGAAAATGATATGAGCAAAGTCAGCGGCAGCAACGGCGGCGACTCCAAGAATACCCTGTATTGTTCATTCTGCGGCAAGAGCCAGCATGAAGTCCGGAAGCTTATTGCCGGACCGACCGTCTTCATCTGCGATGAATGCGTCGAGCTGTGCATGGACATCATCCGCGAGGAGAACAAATCCTCGATGGTGAAGTCCCGTGACGGCGTGCCGACACCGCAGGATATCATCAAGGTTCTCGACGAATACGTCATCGGCCAGAGGCAGGCGAAGAAGATCCTGTCGGTGGCGGTTCATAACCACTACAAGCGTCTCGCACATGCGTCCAAGAATGGCGATGTCGAATTGGCGAAGTCGAACATCATGCTCGTCGGCCCGACCGGCTGCGGCAAGACCTATCTTGCGCAGACGCTGGCCCGCATCATCGACGTGCCGTTCACCATGGCTGACGCGACGACGCTGACCGAAGCCGGCTACGTCGGTGAAGATGTTGAAAACATCATCCTGAAGCTGCTGCAGGCTGCCGACTACAATGTCGAGCGCGCCCAGCGCGGCATCGTCTACATCGACGAAGTCGACAAGATTTCGCGCAAGTCTGACAATCCGTCGATCACCCGCGACGTGTCGGGCGAAGGCGTGCAGCAGGCGCTGCTGAAGATCATGGAAGGCACGGTTGCTTCGGTTCCTCCGCAGGGTGGCCGCAAGCATCCGCAGCAGGAATTCCTGCAGGTCGACACGACGAACATCCTGTTCATCTGCGGCGGCGCTTTTGCCGGCCTCGACAAGATCATCTCCGCCCGCGGCGAAAAGACCTCGATCGGCTTCAGTGCTGCCGTCAAGGCGCCTGACGATCGTCGCGTCGGCGAAGTGCTGCGCGAACTGGAGCCGGAAGACCTGGTCAAGTTCGGCCTGATCCCGGAATTCATCGGTCGTCTGCCGGTTCTGGCGACGCTGGAAGACCTGGACGAGGATGCGCTGATCCAGATCCTGTCGGAACCGAAGAACGCGCTCGTCAAGCAGTACCAGCGCCTGTTCGAGATGGAAGACGTCGAGCTGACCTTCCACGAGGATGCGCTGCGCGAAATCGCCCGCAAGGCGATTGTTCGCAAGACCGGCGCGCGCGGCCTGCGCTCGATCATGGAAAAGATCCTGCTCGACACGATGTTCGATTTGCCGGCGCTGGAAGGCGTTCGCGAAGTGGTCATCTCCGAAGAGGTCGTTCGCGGCTCTGCCCGTCCGCTCTACATCTACGCGGACCGGCAGGAAGAAAAGGCCAACGCTACCGCCTGATCGCCAGATTTAAGGCCTAAATCCGGGGCTCGTCGTTGACGGGCCCCTTTCTATTTGAAAAATCGTACAGTTTCCTGATAAAGTCCGGGATAAGCTCACTGGAACGCCGACGAAACCGGTTGTTAAGAGCGCCTGCCGCGGCCATGATGGCGTGATTCTGGGGATCATCGGCGGATATGTGGATTTGCGTCCGGCTTCGGTCCATCGGGAACCGCATTGCCGGCGATGTTCGAGTAGCCGGGGTCCGGTGTTTGTTGTTGCGTTCCTCCTCGTGACATGCGTGTTTCGTGACCCTGCGGCGCGTTTTGCACGACTTGAAATGAATGATGTGAAGCTCCACTTCTAACCCAAGTGAGAGAGCCGGCTAATCCCTCCAAGCCGGCAGAGAGCCCGGGAACGGGACGACGGAAAGGAAATGACATGACTAAGAAAACGTCTGCGGCAAATGAGAGCATTGCCTATCCGGTATTGCCATTGCGCGACATCGTGGTTTTCCCCCACATGATCGTGCCGCTGTTCGTCGGACGGGAGAAGTCCATCCGCGCGCTGGAAGAGGTGATGGGGTCAGACAAGCAGATCATGCTCGTCACCCAGATCAACGCCAGCGACGATGATCCAGCCCCGGACGCAATCCACAGGGTCGGCACCGTAGCCAATGTGCTGCAGCTCCTGAAGCTCCCCGATGGCACCGTCAAGGTGCTGGTCGAAGGCCGGGCACGCGCAGAGATCGATTCCTACACGGCCCGCGAGGATTTTTATGAAGCCCTCGGCCATGTCCTGAATGAGCCGAGTGAAGATCCGGTCGAACTGGAAGCACTGAGCCGCTCGGTCGTTTCGGAATTCGAAAGCTATGTAAAGCTCAACAAGAAGATTTCGCCGGAAGTGGTTGGTGCAGCCAGCCAGATCGATGACTACTCGAAGCTCGCCGATACCGTTGCTTCGCACCTGTCGATCAAGATCACCGAGAAGCAGGAGATGCTGGAAACCACCAGCGTCAAGGGTCGCCTCGAAAAGGCGCTCGGCTTCATGGAAGGCGAGATTTCGGTTCTTCAGGTTGAAAAGCGCATCCGCTCGCGCGTCAAGCGCCAGATGGAGAAGACCCAGCGCGAATACTATCTGAATGAGCAGATGAAGGCGATCCAGAAGGAACTCGGCGACGGCGAGGAAGGCCGCGACGAGATGGCTGAACTGGAAGAGCGCATCTCCAAGACGAAGCTCTCCAAGGAAGCCAAGGAAAAGGCCGATGCGGAGCTGAAGAAGCTGCGTCAGATGAGCCCGATGTCGGCGGAGGCCACGGTCGTGCGCAACTATCTCGACTGGCTGCTGGGCATCCCCTGGCACAAGAAGTCGAAGATCAAGACCGATCTGAACAATGCCGAGAAGATCCTCGAAGCCGATCATTTCGGTCTCGAGAAGGTCAAGGAGCGCATCGTCGAATATCTGGCCGTCCAGGCTCGCGCGACCAAGATCAAGGGCCCGATCCTGTGCCTCGTTGGCCCTCCGGGCGTCGGCAAGACCTCGCTCGCTCAGTCGATCGCCAAGGCGACCGGCCGTGAGTACGTCCGCATGGCGCTTGGCGGCGTTCGTGACGAAGCCGAAATCCGCGGTCACCGCCGCACCTATATCGGCTCGATGCCCGGCAAGGTCATCCAGTCGATGAAGAAGGCGAAGAAGTCCAACCCGCTCTTCCTGCTCGACGAGATCGACAAGCTCGGCCAGGACTATCGCGGCGATCCGTCTTCGGCTTTGCTTGAGGTGCTGGACCCGGCGCAGAACTCGACCTTCATGGATCACTACCTGGAAGTCGAATACGACCTGTCTGACGTGATGTTCATCACGACGGCGAATACGCTGAACATCCCTGCGCCCCTGATGGACCGCATGGAGATCATCCGTATCGCCGGCTACACCGAAGACGAGAAGCGCGAAATCGCCAAGCGGCACCTGCTGCCGAAGGCCATCAAGGAACATGCGCTGCAGCCGAATGAATTTTCGGTCAGCGACGACGCCCTGATGGCGATCAGCCAGCAATATACCCGTGAAGCCGGTGTGCGTAACTTCGAGCGCGAATTGATGAAGCTCGCCCGCAAGGCGGTCACCGAGATCATCAAGGGCAAGACCAAGTCCGTCGCGGTCACCGCTGCGAATATCGACGAATATCTCGGCGTTCCGCGCTTCCGCCACGGCGAAGCCGAACGCGACGATCAGGTCGGTGTCGTAACCGGTCTCGCCTGGACGGAAGTCGGCGGCGAGCTGCTGACGATCGAAGGCGTGATGATGCCGGGCAAGGGCCGTATGACGGTCACCGGCAACCTGAAGGAAGTCATGAAGGAATCGATTTCCGCGGCGGCCTCTTATGTCCGCTCGCGTGCCGTCGATTTCGGCGTCCAGCCGCCGCTCTTCGACAAGAGCGACATCCACGTGCACGTGCCGGAAGGTGCGACACCGAAGGATGGCCCCTCGGCCGGTGTTGCCATGGCGACCGCCATCGTCTCGATCATGACCGGCATCCCGGTTTCCAAGGATGTCGCCATGACCGGTGAAATCACGCTGCGTGGCCGCGTGCTGCCGATCGGCGGCCTGAAGGAAAAGCTGCTTGCAGCGCTTCGCGGCGGCATCAAGAAGGTGCTGATTCCGGAGGAAAACGCCAAGGATCTGGCGGAGATTCCGGACAACGTGAAGAACAGCATGGAGATTGTCCCGGTATCCCGCATGGGCGAGGTCATCAAGCATGCGCTGGTGCGCAGGCCCGAGCCGATCGAGTGGGACGGCACCGTCGAAACACCCGTGATCGCAACGGTTGAAGGTGTCGACGATGTCGGGGCAACTATCGCCCACTAAGCGTGGTTGCGCCTCATTTGCGCCGAATTGACATAAAACCAGAAAAGACCGGCATTTTTGCCGGTCTTTTTTTGTGAAAAGCTTTTGACAGCGCTTGCTTTTCCTTGATTTGCAGGGCTTTTGGGGTTTGCGGCGGGCTGGAGCATTCGTATTCTACGCCCCGCTTACAAGATGAGTCGTTTCATACCAAGAAAGGGGTGGAAACATGAATAAGAATGAGCTCGTGTCGGCAGTGGCCGAGAAGGCCGGTATTACGAAGGCTGACGCTGCTTCCGCTGTTGACGCTGTTTTCGATACCGTCCAGTCTGAACTGAAGAAGGGCGGCGACATTCGTCTCGCAGGTTTCGGCAGCTTCACCGTTTCTCACCGTGCAGCCACGAAGGGTCGTAACCCGTCCACCGGCGCTGAGGTTGATATTGCGGCTCGCAACGTGCCGAAGTTCACGCCCGGCAAGGGCCTGAAGGACGCCGTCAACGGCTGATATCTCGTTTTCACCCGCCTATCGAGGCTTTAGCTCGATGGTGGAGGATATGGGGGGTTCGAAGTATTTCGGACCCCCTTTTTCGTTCTTGTCTGGCAAATGCCATCAATGACGACTTTCGGCCCGAAGCCGACTTTCATTCCTGGATTTTCGCACCAAGTACGCCGTCGAAACTTGTGCAATTGAAAACTTCCAAAGAGCGTACGGCTCATCGAATGAGGGCGACATGGGTGTCAGAAACTATCTGATCGAGGGTGTTTCCGGGACTGGCAAGACCTCGGTCGCCACCGAACTGCAGCGGCGTGGTTATCACGTCATTCATGGTGACCGTGAATTGGCCTATGAAGGCGATCCCGTGACGGGCGAACCGCTGGATAGCTCTGCATTAGACCAGAATATTCTGGATGTGGCCTTCCGGCACAGGCTCCACCTTTGGGACGTCGACAAAGTCAAATCTCTGCTGGCGGACAAAAGCCATCCGATCTCCTTCTTCTGCGGCGGCTCAAGAAATTTTCATCGCTTTATTGATCTGTTTGACGAGGTATTTGTTCTCGATGTTGACGCCGTCACTTTAAAGAGGCGGCTTGCGGAGCGACCTGAAGACGAGTTTGGCGGCAAGCCGGCCGAACAAGAGCTAGTCTTGCAACTGCACGCATCGAAGGAAGACGAGCCCAGGAACGCGAGGATCATTGATGCCACTGCACAGCTCTCCTCCGTTGTCGATGACATTCTTTCGAGCTGCGGAGAACTCAATCAAAACCGGCGATGACCGTCTGGCGCATCTAAGCCACGGGCTGTGTTCGGCCCGAAGCGCGACTCGCGATCATAAAAGGGCTTTAGGCAGGGACGCCTATTCGTCCTCGCGGGGACGATCATGACCGGACACTAGCCCGGTCGAAACCACGGTCTCGAAATACTCGACCTTCAAATCGAAGGAGCGCAAAAGCTTCTGCGTACTCGGCTTCACCACCGCATCGTCAAAATCGCCTTTGCCAAAATGACCAGCGGAAGCCATATCGGCCCAAAAGCTCATCACCACCAATTCATTGTCGTTGCCTCGAACCTTGCGGGCGAGGGTCGCCCCGAGATGGCCGGGAAGCTGCGCCATTTCAACAAAAGTGGTCGTCTCAAGATGCTTCGCATAGGCTGCCAGCACCTCGTCAGAGCCAGCGACGGCCCGCCAGGAACGAACGATCATATCAACTCCCTATTCCGCCTGGAGGGTGCTTGTAGCCCCCATCGCCCGATGTCCGATCGTGATTTATGCACCGCTTTCGTTGCCCGGCAATCTCAATTGCGTGTGTATTGGAGGCTCGAAATTCCAGAGGGTGGTCAAAGCAGCGTCCGCCCGCCATTGGACAAAAAATCTATGGCCGGATCTGCATCCGGCCACAGATTTTCCCGGAAACGCCTGCCGTTACCAGCGGTGATGGACGTGCGGGGCAATCAGGCGTTCGTAGATCTCCCGCGTTGCCGCCATGACATCGGCCGAAAGCGGTGCAAGGTCGGCGGCGGCCGCATTGGCCTTGGCCTGCTCGGCATTGCGGGCGCCGGGGATGACGACCGTGACTGCGTCGCTCATCAAGATCCAGCGCAGTGCAAAAGCGGCCATACTAGCGCCTGCGGGGATAAGCTTGCGGACTTCTTCGACCGCCTGCAGGCCGACATCGAACGGCACGCCGGCAAAGGTCTCGCCGACATCGAAGGCTTCGCCGTGGCGGTTGAAGTTGCGATGGTCGTCGTTGGCAAACTGGGTATCGCGGGTGATCTTGCCGGAAAGCAGACCGGAGGCCAGCGGCACGCGGGCAATGACCGCGACATTCCTGCGTCTGGCTTCCTTGAAGAACAGGTGGTCGGGACGTTGACGGAAGATGTTGTAGATGATCTGGATGCTAAGCACGCCCGGATATTCGATCGCCTTGAGGGCTTCCTCGACGTTCGAGACACTGACGCCGTATCCTTTGATCTTTCCGGCCTTCTGCAGCTCATCGAGTCCGACGAAGACCTCTGGGCGGTAGAGCACCTCTGTCGGCGGGCAATGCAACTGCACCAGGTCCAGGCTGTCGACGCCGAGGTTTTTCAGGCTGCGGTCGATGAAGCCTTCGAGATTGGCCTTGGTGTAACCGTCAGCGACGTGCGGGTTGAGCCGCCGACCGGCCTTGGTCGCGACCATCGGGCGCGTGCCGCCACGAGCTTTCAGTACGTCCGCGATGATCTTTTCGGAGCGGCCATCGCCATAGACGTCGGCCGTATCGATGAAGGTCATGCCGGCGTCGAGCGCGGCGTTCAAGGCGGCGCGGCCGTCGGCCTCGCTGACATCACCCCAGGCGCCGCCGATCTGCCAGGCGCCGAAGCCGACATTCGTAACGACAAAAGGCGTGCGGACGAAAGCATCATGTTTCATGGAATTGTCTCCGTTCGTAATGAAATGCCAAGGCACTACCAGCCGCTCAGAGTGCCGACAAGCCTCAGCATGTCGCGCAAAGTGCGTAGCGGTTTTGCGATAACGACATGCGCAAAATCAAGAGCCTAAAGCGCAAGGAGCGAATCCAAGAGATCGCAATGCGCTTTAGGACGAAGTTGCAGGATCGCAATCGCGTGACATAGGAGGATGACAGGGCGTGGCAATAGACGAAAGCGTTGGATGACTTCTGCCGCACGGTATTCATCGGCTCCGTATTTCCCTAAAAGAAGATGCCAGATATCTGACGAAGACCGGAGCTTATGCCCTCTTTCAGTTTCATCCACGCCGCCGATCTGCATCTCGGCAGTCCTTTTCAGGGACTGGCGTTGAAAGATGCTTCTGTCGCCGCTGTCTTCGTGGAAGCGAGCCGCAAGGCCTTTTCGACGCTGGTGGGGCTGGCGATCGAGAAAGCGGTCGATTTCTTCCTCATTGCCGGCGATGTCTATGACGGCGATTGGAAGGACAACAAGATCGGCCTGTTCTTCAATCGGGAAATGGCGCGGCTGGAGCGGGCCGGCATCCGGGTCTATCTGCTGCGCGGCAATCACGACGCGGCGAGTGTCATCACCAAGACCATTACGCTGCCGGCCAATGTCCATGAATTCCCCACCAACAAGCCTGGCTCCGTTAAGCTGGATGCCTTGCAGGTGGCGCTGCACGGGCAGGGCTTTGCCGAACGCTCTGCCAACGACAATCTGGCGCTTGCCTATCCCGCGCCCGTGTCCGGCTGGTTCAATATCGGTATTCTCCATACCTCGCTGACCGGCCGCGAGCCGCATGCTCCCTATGCGCCGTGTTCGGTCGACGACCTGCGTTCGCGCGGTTACGATTATTGGGCGCTCGGCCATGTGCACGACTACGAGGTGGTGGCGAGCGACCCGCTGGTGGTTTTCCCCGGCAACCTGCAGGGCCGCAGCATTCGCGAGCGCGGTGCAAAGGGCGCCGTGCTGGTCACGGTCGACGAGGGCCGCGTCAGCCACGAGCGCTTGATTGTCGACGAGGCGCGGTTCGCGCAGGCCGATATCGTCGTCGATCCGGAGGATGACCAGGCCGCAATCCTGCGCCGCATCGAGCAGGCGGTGCAGCCACTTGCCGATAATATGGCGGGACGCATGACGGCGCTGCGCGTTCGGCTGTCGGGCATCACGCCATTGCAGGGCACTATTGCGGCCAATCGCCAGCAATGGCGCGACGAGGTCGAGGGGGCGTGCCATCGCGTGCATGAGGATATCTGGCTGGAGAAGCTGGAACTGCGGCTGGAGCCGCCCGTAGCGAGCGCTGTCGAGGCCAATGGCACGCTCGATCTCGGCCAATTGCTGACCGAACATGCGGGTGATGCGGATATTGTCGCGGAAGCGGAAAAGCTCGTCGGCGAGATCGCGATGCGCTTGCCATCCGGTCTGGGCGCGGCGGAGTTGCCGCTTGATGATACCGTCGAGATGTTGATCGAGGAAGCGCGGCAATTGCTGCTGGCGCGCGGGCAGAGGGCAGGCTGACCCATGCGCTTCGATCGGCTCGACATTCTCCGCTACGGCGCGCTGACCGAGCGCACGCTCGATTTTCGCGTTGGCGCCAAGCTGCATGTCATTTACGGGCCAAACGAGGCGGGCAAGTCCTCGGCGCTCAGCGCCATTTCCGATCTGCTTTTCGGCTTTCCCGTTGCGGCCGAACAAAGCTTCCTGCATGAGCCGACGAGCCTGCGTGTCGGCGCGGCAATCAGCGCGCGGGATGGTGCGACGCTCGCTTTCCGACGCCGCCGCGGGCGCAAGAACACTCTGCTCGCTCCCGATGACAAGGAGGCGCCGCTTGCCGAAGATGCCCTGGCACTGTTTCTCGGCAATTTGAGCCGCGACGTCTTCGAGCGCGCTTTCGGCCTCGATTCTCTCCGATTGCGGCAGGGAGCAACCGCCATGCTGCATAGCGGCGGAGAGATTGGTAGCCTGCTGTTTTCCGCCGCCTCCGGCCTCACCGGCCTCTCTCGCTTGCGGCAGTCTCTTGACGGTGAAGCGGACGGCATCTACGCGCCGCGTCGGTCGAAGGATCGCAGCTTCTACCGGGCACTGGACCGCCATGACGAGGCCCGCAAGGCCGAACGCGACAATGAGCTCAAATCGGGTGACTGGAAGAAGCTGCTGGCCGAAGCCACGGAACTGGAAACGGAACTGGAGCGCCTGCAGGACCAGCGCCGCGAGACGCGGCAGGCGCTCGATCGGCTGCAAAGGTTGAAGACGCTGCAGCCGCTGCTGGCCGAAATCGACGGCGAGATCGCGGCGCTCGACCGCCTCGTCGATCTCTCGGCGATAGCGGACAGTTTTGCGGACCGGCTGGAGCAAAGCCTGAGCGATAAGCGCGCCGCCGAAGACGAGCTGCGCCGTGCCCAGCAATTGGCCACGCGCACCGGTGAAGAACTGTCGTCGATTGAGATAGACGAAACTCTGCTGCAGATATCGGGCGACATTACGCAGCTCTTTGCTGATACCGGCAACTATCGCAGCCAGCGCCAGGATCTGCCGCGCGTCGATCAGGAATTGGCCGGCTATGACGCGGCGCTCATACAGCTTGGCCGCCGCCTCGGCTTTTCAGATGTTGCGCAGTTGGAAAAACGGCAGCCGAGCGATGCCGACTGCGCCCGGCTCTCCGAACTGGTGGAAGAGGGCAGGCGATCGCTGCTCCGGGCTCAGGCCATTGCGGAGCAATTGGAGAGCGAGCGCGGGCAGCTCGCGGCGCTGGAAAAGGATGGCCTCGCCGGTCGTTTGATCGATCCCCGGCCTCATATCGACCAACTGGAGTCTCTGGGCGGTGACTTGGCTTCCCTTGCCCGTCTCGATGCGTTGGAGACACAGATCCGCCGCGCCGAGACGAACCTTCACGAGGCCGCTGCCCGCCTGCGTCCTCCCGTCGCCGATGTCGAGGCGCTATTCACCGCACCGCTGCCGGACACAGCCGAGATCGCCACGCATCGCGAGACGATTGATGCCGCCCGCGGCAGCCTGCGCGAGGCATCGGACAAGGTACGTGTCTATGATGAGCAGTTGGCCGAGATCGAGCGGGCGCTGGAGGATGCCGAGCGTACAGGCCCGATCGTCACGCGTGAACAGATCGCCGACGCTCGGGACGCGCGCAATGTCCTATGGCAATCGATCCGCGATGGATTGGCGGATGGTGGCCGTGCTCTCGAAGGCAAAGCGATCGCCAGTTTCACGACGAGCCTTGCGGAAGCGGATCGCCTGGCCGATGCGGCACTGAGCGATGCAGACCGGGTTTCGCGCCATGCGGACAATCTTTTGCGTCAGGCGCGGCTGCGACAAGAGCGCGAGGCCGCTGTAAGGCGACTGCGGCAGCACGAGGAAACATCGGCGCAGGCGCTCGCCGCCTTTGCGGCGCTTTTCGAGCCCTGCGCTATCGCGGCGCTCGATCCGGCGGCCATGCTGGAATGGCGGCGCGCGGTCGAAGGGCTGTTGCGGGAGTGCCGGGCCCTGCACGATCTGGTGGACGAGCGGGATGAAGCCACCCTTGCTGAAGCGCGCGTTGCTCCGGCACTAAAAGATCTCGCTGACGCCACAGGCTATAAAAGCGCTCGCCTGCCGTCAGGCGCCATGGCGGAAGGATTGCGAAAACATCTTCGCCTGCTCTCGGAGCGCTGGAATGAAAGCCGCACGCGCGAAGGTGAGATCGCTTCGGCACGCGACCGGCTGACGCGTCTTGGCGAACAGCAGCAAGATATCGAGCGGCGCCAGACCGCTTGGAGCGACGCGTTCGGCAAAGCTGTCCTGCCGTTCGGTCTTCCTGCAGATGCGACGCTGGAAATGGCTGCCGCTGCCTTGAAGGCATGGACGGAGCTTCCGGATGTCTTGGCGGAGCATGACAACCGTCGACGCCGTGTCAGCGGCATGCGCCGCGACATGGCCGATTTCGAGCGCCGGCTTGCCACGCTTGCCGCAACTGCCGGCTATGAACTCGATCACCTGCCGCCGGATGCCGCAGCCGAAGCGCTGCACGCCCGCGTCAATGCGGCGCGCGGTGACCAAAAGAAGCGCGATCAACTCGACGAGGAGCGCCAGCGTGCCGAGGCGCAGGCTATCCGTTGCGATGACGCCGTTGCAAAAGTGATGGCCGATCTTGCCCGTCTGACCGCCGATCTGCCTGAGGATACCGATCTGTCGGCATTGCTCTCACGCCTGCGCGAACGTGCCCGGCTGAACACGAGGCTGATGGAAAGCTGCGACCGTTTCCGCCAGCAGGCCGACGGCGACAGCGAAGATGAAACCCGCACCCAGCTCGCCGGCTTCGAGCGCGTTGCCGCGGAGCTGGAAATCGAGCGGCTGACCGCCGAAGATCTCCGGCAATTCACTGCGCATGGCGAACTGATCGCGCGTTTGTCGGAAAACCAGCGCCAGCGGCGCGCCCTGGAGACCGGCGTCAGCGCTGAACATGCCGTGTTCGAGAAGCTCTCCGCCGAGCAGGAGGCCAAGGAACTGGCACGGCAATGGGTGGTGCTGAAACTCGCGGCACGGATGTTGGCAAGCTCGATGGAGGCCTATCGCGAGCAGCAGGCCGATCCCGTCATCACGCGGGCAGGGGATTTGTTCTCGTTGCTGACCGGCCAGCGCTTTGCGCGATTGGTCGAAGAACATGACGAAAGGGATGCTCTGCAACTGCTGGCGGAGCGCTCCGGCGGCGAGCGTGTGCCGCTGGATGGCTTGAGCGAGGGTACTGGCGACCAGCTTTACCTCGCGCTGCGGCTCGCCTTCCTCGAAGATTATTCGTCCCGCAACGAGCCCGCGCCGCTGATTGTCGACGATATCTTCCAAACCTTCGACGATGATCGCGTCAGCGCCGGCCTGAAGGCGCTCGCCGGCACGGCGGAGCGTTTCCAAACCATTCTTTTCACCCATGAAATGAGTCTGGTCGAGATTGCCAAACGGGAGATCGGCAAGGATTTGGATCTGATCCAATTGTAGAGCGTTAGCGTCGGTGTTGTCGCTTGGATGACGTCATCGAATGGCATAGGCTGGCAGCAGAGAAAGAGGCGCGGCAAGCGTCGCGCTGGCAGAAGCAGGAGAAACGCCGTGGAGATCAAGCCCAAGGGATCGCGCCCGTCCTTCGATGCGCCGGCCGAATATTTTACCGGTGGCGTGCGTCAGGAACCATTGATGCAGGCAGAGGCGCCGGCACGCGTCCAGGTGGTCAATGTCAGCTTCGACCCGGGCGCCCGCACGGCCTGGCACACGCATCCCTTCGGCCAGACACTGGTCGTCACCTCCGGCAAGGGACTCGCGCAAAGCTGGGGCGGCGAAATCCGGGAGATCAATACCGGCGACGTTCTCTGGTTCGCTCCGGGCGAAAAGCATTGGCACGGCGCTGGGCCGGACACCGCGCTGACGCACATCGCCATTCAGGAGATGCAGGACGGCAAGGCCGCCGACTGGATGGAATATGTAACCGAAGAGCAGTATCGCGGGTAAAACAACGCGACGGTTCCCTTAGGTGGGATAGCTGCCGAAACTTACATCGATGGAATACGCAGCTTTGTTGGCATCAAGATCTTCGGGTCCGATTTGTCTCGGCTGTATGCCGGATTGATCGCCGGGTCCTCGAAAGTCTGCGTCGCGTGCAGCCGGCGCAGATTGTCTTTTTCCCGCTCAAATCGCTTTTTCCGTTCTCCCGATTTGTCCGATCCCCGTGAAAGCGATTCATGATGGTAGAGACAGGCAAATGGCGTCCATATGATGCGAAACCCCGCCTTGTGGGCGCGCAGGCAATAGTCGACGTCATTATAGGCGACGGCGAAATTTTCTTCGTCGAACGTGTCGATGGCTTCGGCGCAGTCGCCGGAAATCAGCATGACCGCCCCGGTCACGCAGGTCATCGAATTGCGGACGTGCAGCCTGTTCATCGGCCCGCCGAAATCCTTGGGCTTGTTCATATACCAATGACCCGCCAACCCGCCGAAGCCGATAATAACGCCGGCATGTTGGATCTTGTCGTTCGGATAAAGAAGCTTGGCGCCGACGATGCCGGTCCCTTCATAGGCAAGACAGGCCACCATCTCCTTCAGCCAGTCGGGCTCGATAATCTCGACGTCATTGTTGAGGATCAGATAGTGCTCACCTTTGGCGGCGCGCAAACCGCGATTGATCGACCGGGAAAAATTGAAGGGTTCAGGCGTGATCGAGGCCGAAAACTCTGGCCGCGTTTCGCGGTAGTGCGCGTAGAGATCCAGGACGGCCTTGTCCGAAGAGCCGTTGTCGATGACGAGCACTTCGAAATCGGCATAGTCCGTTCGCTCGAAGATATCCTTCAACACCCTGGAGATCAGGTCGAAGCTATCCTTGCTGGGAATGATGATGGATATCTTCGGCCATGACATCTTCGGACGCTCGAACATCACGCGATGCAGGGTATTCGTCAGCGCGCCCTCAACGCGGACGGGCTGCCGTTGACGCTCAAATCGTTCGACAAGCGCCTTTCTGGCGTTGGCCGTCGCGGCATCCATGAATTTCCGCGAATAGGTGCGGCCATTGCGCCGCCACCAATAGGCTGGGTAGGGCAGGTGAAGGATGGTATTGTCGGGCAGTCCTTCCAGATAGCGCAGCAGGAGATCATAATCCTGCGATCCGTCATATCCGGTGCGGATATAGCCGATCTCCTGAAGCCGGCTACGGCGGTAGATGGAGAAATGATTGATGTAGTTGACGCCTGTCAGAAGAACGGGGTCATAGGCCGGTTTCAACATCAGCCCCTTGGGCTTCAGCATGTCGTCGACAACCAGTTCATCGGTATAAAGGAAATTGGCATCCGGATTCTGCTCCAACGTGTGCCGCACGACCTTGAAGGCATGAGGGGCGATTACGTCGTCATGGTCGAGGAAAGCGACCCATAGGCCGCGCGCATGCGAAAGTCCGGCGTTGGTAGCGGCTGCTATGCCACCGTTCTTCTCGTTCAGAACAAAATGGACATTGTCTCTCGGTCTCTGCGTCTCAAACCATCGCCGTGTTTCCAGCGAGGTCGATCCGTCGTCGCTTAGAATGAGTTCCGTACCCTCTTGGTTTTGTGCCTCGAAGGATTTCAGGAGATCGTCGAGATACCGTGCCGGAGCGTTATAGACGGGAACGACAACGCTGAGCCATAGCCCAGCCGTCGAGGAAACAGGGGAGGCAGCGAGATCGGCGGCAAGCCGGTAACTTGTTTCCGCATATTCTATCGCAGCATTCTTAGAACGTTTTCCGAAGGGCAGTTTTGGCAGCTTCGTCCAATACTGCGCCAGTTTGCCGAGATCGACCCGTTCCGCTTGCCCATGGGGGCCGAGTAGCGTTGAAATATGCTTCTCGGCCGATTTCACCGAAGAAAAAGCCGCAACGTTGAAGCTGAACGTCGTCGGGAAAGTTGCGGGATCGGCGCGGAGCGAGCAGATGGTGCCGACGGCTCCCACATCGGCCGTAATAATGAAGCGACGCCCTGCCGACAGCGTGACCGCATCCTTTTCCCGAAAGCCGCGACCGCGATTGACGTAGAACTTCGGGTCGATCGGCTCATCGGTGCCGGCAATATGAACGACGACAAGCCTCTTTCTGACGGGCGCAAAGCGAATTTCGAAAGCAGGATCGTCGCCAAGGGATGTCCATAAATTGGCATCCGCACCGGAAATCTGGCGTCGAAGATCGTTATTGGGAAAAATCTTAAGTGTCATTGATTTCTTAATATCCAAATCCCGGCCACAGAGAGCGTCTCCATGGCTGGCCATCAAGCCATATCACCAAGCCCGTCAAAACATATGCCTGGAAATGCCGGCGTCGCGCTCTGGCGCATTTTTTCTATGGATTGCAGTGTTGCATTGCGCGCGGCAATTCGCTGGTCTCGATCCTCCACAAGCTGATCGATGGCCATCAGCCATTCCTCCGGCGCGTTCCCGATGTGAATCTCGCCAGAGACGGCGCAGCGTGCAAACGTCGCGCATTGCGAAAATATGGCGGCGGCTCCCATGCGGCTTATATCGATCCGCTTGGTGTCGGCGCGGCTGTCGTTGGTCCTTCCCGCCAAGAGCGGCACCAGGGCAATGTCGGAACCATGGTCCGTGGTCCTTGCGAGGTAGGACGACCACGGCAATTGCGGGTGTATCGTCATTCTAGCCGGCTCGATGCTCTGACGACACCATCGACGCGCAAGGTAGCCATCGGCAAAGACCTCGAAATGCAAATTCCCATGCTTGTTCATCGCAGATCTGACGATCGGCATCAGGAACTCGTGCTCGTGACGGTGAATACCGGTCGCATGATAGACCATCTTCAGCGACGCCGCAGTTTCATCCTTCCTCTCGACCGATCCGCGGGTGAGGGGTGATGGCATCGGCGCGAGGATGTCGACCTTATGGCCCGACTTTGCCAGCGTGCCGGCCAGGTGCTCGGTCGAGGCCCACAAATGGGTAAGCAATCGGTTGAGGCGCGGGAGCGGCCGGATAGCGAAATTGAGCAGTCGGAATTTATAGAGCCAATTGGCTTCGTCGCCCGCGATGACGGCGGGAATATCGTCGTCGACGAAATAGGCTATCCCCGCCAGACGCTTTTGCCGGTGCTCCAGCCAGCGCAGTTGCGGCTTCTTGATGTAGCGGCAGATGATGACGAACAGTCCTTCGCAATCGACGTCATCCAATCCGTCATCGAGCCCCTTCACGATAACGGGAATATCGGCAAGGGCTTTGCTCCGCTCCTCCAGATAGTAGCTGACGCTGGGGTTGGGATATCGCGACAGGACGAGCAGTCGTTTCGCGGGCGGGCGAATACCGTCGATAGGCGCAGCGGAAGGTTGCGGCCTGGGTATTGATCCATAGATGGTGTCGCGCAGACTTTGCATGGGTGATTGACGGAGCGTGATCACGCCAGGCGGTTTCGCAGGCTTGTCAGCAGGCCGACGACAATGCCCCAAATTGCCAGGGTCAGTGCCAAGATACCGCCGATCCAGAGTCCTCGTTTGGGATATTCCGCTTCGTCCGGCAGGTCCGGCGCAAGAAATGTGTCGAGATAGAGGAGCTGCTGCTTACTGACGAACTGCACTTGCTCCAGCGTTTTCATGCTGGTGGCGAATTGCTGTTCGGCCAGGCTTTGCTCCAATTGTCGTTGGGACATGTCGACCGACACGTCGGCAAGGTTCTGCGCAGATTTATTCTGCCCTGCCACCTGGCTGTTCAGATCGTCCAGTTGCTTTTGCTTGCTGTCGATTTCGCGCTTCAGAACCTTCATTTGCGGCGCATTGGGCGCCACCGTCCCGAGCAAGGCATCGTATTTCTGCTGCAGATTGATCTTGTCCGTCTGAACGCTGGCTATCAAGCCAGAGAGGATTGCAGATGATCCCTCGACACTGAGGACGCCCGTTTGGTTGCGGGCAAGCTGAAGCTGCTCTCGCGCTTTCTGCAGTTGATTCTTGGCATTATCCAAATTGGTTTGAGCTGTCGTGATGACATCGCGCCAGATGCGGTTGTTGACGTCGTTGACCACGGCTTCGGAGGCAGCAACGACCTCCTGCAATATCTTTTGCGCATCGGCGGCGGAAAAGGCACGGACCTTGACCGTCACGATACCGCTGTTGGCATCGATTTTGACTGAGACCATGTCCTTCCAGTAGTCGAGCATCTTCTCCGAAGTCGCATCCTGCTTGAGTCTCGCCAGCGGATCGATCGCCGGGTTTCCATAGAGTTTTTGGAAGTCGACTTTGGCCCGGAGTGCGGCCACCATGTCCTTGCTGGCAATGAAATTGGTAACGATCAGCGTATCCTGAACGATCTGCGCCGATGGCAGGCCGGTTACCTTGGCCAGTTGGTCCTTGCCGAGCGCCGGCGTCGACGACCGGACGGTAAAGCGCGTTTCGGACTGAAATTGATCCGAAGCCATTCGTGAGAAGTAATAGATCGAAACGGCGTTCGGAATAACCAGAAACAACACCGTAAAAGCCAATATGGCCCTTCCGAGAATTTGTTCCATCGGGCGGGGGCGCAATCCAACTGCTTTGTAAAATTGGCTTCGCTTCGATGTCGAAAAGCGCAATTTGCGCGCAGTCACCGACAGTTTCGCGGCAACGTCGCGGCTGTGCTGGATCGCACTGAGCTGAACAGTTTCAGATGTCTTTCCGGTATCGTGAGCCATATGGGACCTAGTTGAAAACCCGTCGCATCTTATCTGTTCAATCTGTAGTAGGCTTCGATGGCCTGCTCGACCTGATCGAAAAATATGAGCCTGCCGTCGACGAGCACCATTCCCTTGTCGCAATGCGATTTGATCATGCTCATGCTGTGCGAGATCATGATGATGTCGGAATGTTTCCGTCGGCTGTCAAATGCGACGCGGCAGCGCTCTTGAAACCGGGCATCGCCGACGGCCAGAACCTCGTCGACGAGATAGCACTCGAATTCGATCGCCATGGAAAGCCCAAAAGCCAATCGGGCCGCCATGCCGGAAGAATAGGTGCGTACCGGCGCGTTGATATAGTCGCCGAGTTCCGCGAACTCTTCGACAAAACGGGAGACGCGCCTGACATCCTCCCCATAGGCGCGGGCGACGAAGTGAAGATTCGCGCGGCCGGTCATATAGGGATTGAAGCCGCTGGAAAGGCCCAACGGCCAGGACACCCGAACGTCCTTGGTGATCTTGCCCGAATTTGCCAGCATGGTGCCGGCGATCATCCGCATCGTCGTGGACTTTCCGGCGCCGTTCACGCCGAGCAGGCCATAGGAATAGCCGGACATGAACTCGCAGCTCACGCGATCCAGGATTACTTTCTTGGTATTCTGGGTCTTGAAGTGTTTCGATACGTTCTTGAAGCGGATCATCGCGCATGTCGCCTATATCTGATGATCCTGCACCGACGCCCAGATCAACGAAAGCGTTGCCCAGAGAACGGCTAAGCCAAGCAATATAATCAGCGGTGTCGTGATCCGGTGCGGAAAGATAGCTTCGTCCGGAAGCGCCGGTTTTACGAACACCGCCAAATAAAGCGTCTTTCGAAGCGCTTCCGCGAGCACCGCATCGTAGTTCTTCTGGGAAGCCTCGTAGAGCTTCTCCGCAATCATCCGGTTTGTGTCGAGCTTGGAGTATTCCAGCAGCGCTTTGGCAAGACTGGCATTTTCCGGCCCGGTCAGCTCCGCTTTCTTCTTGTCGATCTGAGCGTCAAGGCTCTGCAGGGCGAGCGTGAGCTGCTGATAGGTCGGAGAACCCTTGGCATGTGACTGCTTCATTACGAACAGGCGCGTTTCGAATTCGAGCTTCTGCGCAAGCAGTCCTGTCAGCAGCGTGCTACTGTCCTTGGCCTGAGCCTCCGGGCTGAGAAGCCCGGATTGATGCTGAAATTGGTTGAGCGCGGTCAGGGTGTCGTTATAGGCCTTGCCGCTTTTCTCAACATCCGCCTGCATGCTTTGCACAATATCATTGCGCGCGCGCTGCGAGAGTTCGTTGATCAACGATTCGCTCTCCTGAATGATGGCGTCGGAGAGCTTTACCGAATCATCGGGCGTGAACGCGCGCACCTTCAAAGTGATGATACCGGAAGAGACGTCAATATAGGCGCTGACGTGATTTTCCCAATAGTTCAGGAACTTCTCATCGGATTGCGTGGAGCGGAATCGAGATAGAAAATCCGCATCCTGCCGCGCGAACATGGATCGATAGTCGAGTTTCTCGCCGATCCGTTTCAGGATCTCGGTCGAGTGAATGAAGCTCGTGACGACATAGGCATCCTGTGATGCAGAACGCATGTTGAGAAGGCCTGCTGCGCCGCCGCTATTTTCGGACCCGCCGCTGCCGTCGCCCTTATCATCCGAACTGGTGCCGGAGAGTGCGCGGACGGCGAAACGGGCTTCGGCAACATACTGATCCGAGGCGATGAAGACGTAATAGATCAAGCTCGCCAGAAACGGCAGGATAACGATCAACAGAAAGCTGAGGAGCCGCAGTGGCGGTTTGCCACCGGCTTGGGGTGCTGGTTCGTGCGTGCCGGGTACCGGCAAATATTCGATGTCTTCCAGATCATCGTGCCGGTGCCGTTCCGGTAGCCGTCGCCGAAACAATGACGGCAAGATCTGCCGTGCCGGTTTTGCCCGCGGATATTGCTGATCGATCGTCTCTTCAATGGCTATTTTGGGCATGTCGGCTTGTATTCGCTTTCCGCAATTCCGGCGCGGTGGGTTTCATCGCCTCACGCACATAATGATCAAAAATCAAATCTTCTTCGAGTATCAGTTCGGCAATATGCAACGTGCGTAATCTCGTAGCAACGTCCTCCAGAGCGGTATGCCGCGACGGCAGCGGAAGATCGCCGATGGAAATGCCAAGCAGCTCACCGATCGCGTCCTGAAAATGAAAACTGTCGGCATCGTGCCCGACAATGGTGAATCGTGAAAGCAGGTCGATCGCCGCGGCGACGTCGCTACGCTTGACGAGTTGCTCCGGAGTGCTGGCGACCAATTGGCGGGTCACGGGTGACAGCAGAACGTTTCTGACATTCTGCGACGCTTTCTTGAGCGCGGATTTAAGGGATGCCTCGCTTTCGAGATCAACCTCGGCGAAGTGTTCCGCCGCCGGCGCCAGGATGATCTTGTCCCGGTCGCCAAAGAAAGAGATCTGGGTCTTTGCCATGCGTTTCAAAAGGAAAATGCGCAGCGCCAATTCGTAATAGGGGTCCGTGAGCAGAACGATGGCCTTGAATCCCTTGTCGAGAAACTCCTCGTAGTTCCGCAGCAGCAGCCGTCCGCTGATGTAGATCGACTGGATGGCATTGAGATGAAAGGCCTGGAGCGCGGTTTCATGGCCGAAGCGCTCCACGGACGACAGCTCATATTGGAAATGGCGGCCGCAGCGATAGTCGAATTTGGCCATGGGCAGGAGCTGCGTTTCCAGCCGCAGGATCTTCAGCGGAACCGGCTGCGACACCTGCGGCCGCCGGTAAATCAGCAATCCAGACTTGGCATCATGGATCATGAGCGTATGTCGCTCGGCAATATCCGGAATGATCGATGTGTCCAGCTTGAAGCCTACCCGCCCGTTCTCATGTCGGCCCGAAGCGACAACCGCCTCCTTGATCTGGTCGCAAGGTAAGACCATTAGCTCGCCGTCCGCATCGGACACCCTGATATGCGGCAGATCAGAAAATCCGTCCGGAATGAGATAGCCTTCCAGGACCGTGCCCCGATCATATTCGAGATTAAACAGCACGGATGCCCTCCGGCGTCTCAAGCTTGCCGGCAGGGAAGGAATGGGGGCCTTCAAGAACCGTCAAATTGTCGTAGGTGCCTTCAAACACGTTAAGATTATCCAAAATACTCTCGGGCGCCGAGCTTCGGCCCACGTATCAATCACGGAGCCGCATGCGCTTTGCGGGCCAAGAAAGAAAAGCAAGGTCCGCCGGAATGGCTGAGGTCCTGATCCTTGATTACGATGTCGCTGAATCCAAGCTTTTCCAGCAGCGTTAAAATATCGTCTCTGTGCATCCAAAAATGGCGATCCTTCATTCCACCGCAGAAGGATGCGTTCGAGTTGGCATGCTGATAGCTGCGTTCGTAGTAGCGTACCGGAACGCCCTCGATCATCTTCGTTTCGACTTTTCCGCTGAAGGGATTGCGGCGCACATCGCCCGCCGGCATCGCTTCTTCGAGAAAAAAATGCGTCCAGATAAAAATGGCATTCGCGCGGCTGGCCAACAGTCTCAAAAACTCTCCGGGATCGGCCATGTGATAGAGGACGCCCGAAGCTATGGCGAAATCATAGATCTCGTCGTGTTCGGTAAGCCATGCCTGAATATCGCCCAACAAAAACGAAGCGGTGTTGATATCGAGAATCTGCCTTGTCACCAGGCATCGCAGGAAACAAAGCCGATTTGCCTCAATCGCATCGATTCGCGCCGGACGCTCGCGGTGGAGCATATAGGTATGCATCCCCTCCAATGGTCCGACTTCCAAAATCGTCTTTCCCGCAATCGAGCCAAATGACCGTAGAGCCCAATCTATTCGGTCGTCCGCATAAAGATGATGTTTTCCGGCATTCAAATTAAGGGCGACGGGAAAGGCGCTATTCCAGCCGGGAAGGGCATCAATCGCATTCTGATGATCGGGTTTGCCCTGCTCGTATTGGTCAAATATCGCTTCCAGAGAATTCTCGGACACCTTTTTTCTGGATCGCTTTGCAAAACCGAGCATCGACAGCACTTTCATTTCCATCGGTATTTGGGTCCGGTTTTGGGCACGCCTCTAAGCCGGAGGAAGAGGTCAAATCACCACAGCATCCTGTTGGACGGCGCAATCCACATTGCGGTTTCTTTCGAGACCCTTTGAGTAACGACGAAAACTTGCGCCTAACTTCCCTGCTATCATGGCAATCCCGCGAAGGATGAATTCATCGTTTTAACAATCTTGGATTGCTTTATTTGACCCGCAATATTGGCCACGGTTTAGAGCGCAAGGCTATGATAAGCAAGGGTGCCCTCATGAAAAGGAAGAGATGCTTGCTCCGATTCGTCGTATAGGACGCAGAGGCTTTAAGATATATCTTGATGTCGTTATTTAACGGATTCCTTTATCATTCAGTGACTATTAATTTAATTTGCTTAGATATTTCTCGTATAAATTGCCTTGTTTCTGCTTTCAGTCTATATCGCAAAGAGTGTGCTGCCGTAACGTGAGTTTAGAAATATGCTCATAGGATCGCACACAGATTTTTTCGCGGCACCCGTGCAGAATCGGCTTGTTGAGGGGCTCCCATTATGCTTTTCAGGGCGCCGACGGATTTTATGAATAATGCGCTGTCCTGACCTGAGTCGGTGAGGCCAGCCGATATTGATTTTGAGGTTATTCAATTGATTCGCGTAGGGGCGGCGTTGCTGGTTTGCGTGGTTCTGGCGGGATGTAATTCCGTCTCGAGCGAAGGGCCGCTGGCCGGTGCGATAGACGGTGATGCCGGGCAATCGGGCGCAGAACTTGGGCGCAAGAATGTGGCCGTCTTCGATGTCGTCGACATCAACAGCCGTACGGCGCGCTTTGTCTCGGATTACGTTTCTAGCGCGCTCAATCGTCGGTTCGGGATCGGCGGCCCTGTCGGGCGGGTCGTGATCGGCGTCGGCGATTCGCTGAAGGTGACCATCTTCGAGGCAGGCGCCGACGGCCTGTTTTCGACGGCCCAATCGAAACAGGTGTCCCTCGATATTATCGTCCAACCGGATGGGACCGCGGCCATTCCCTATGCCGGCACGGTCAAATTTGCGGGCAAGACGTTGGAACAGGCCCGTCAGGCGATTCTGGCGGCGCTGGCGAGCAAGGCAGTCGAACCCGACGTCATCGTGACGAGCATGGGCACATCGTCACGCACGGTGACTGTTTCCGGTGCTGTCGGCCGTCCGTCGCTGGTTCCCTTGGATTTGACCGGCGAAAAAATCACGCAGGTGATTGCCAAGGCGGGCGGACCCGTCACTCAGCCTTATGAGACATACGTAACGTTGGTTCGCGGCAACAGGACCGGGACAGTTCTTCTAAAATCGATCATCGAACATCCCACTGAAGATATTTATGTTCAGCCTGGCGACCAGATTTTCCTCGTGCGTGATCCCAGGACCTTTACTCTTCTTGGTGCCGTCAAGGGCGATGGCCGTCTTGAGTTCGGGGCCAATGACCTGAATCTGCTGGAGGCTGTCGCTTTGGGCCATGGCGCGGTCGATGAAGCCGCCAATGCGCAAGGATTCTTCCTGTTCCGTTACGAAGAGCCGGAAATCGTTCAAAACCTGCTCGGCGCCGCTCGCTTCCAGGAGCTCGAGCGCAAGGGAATGGTGGCGGATTCTAAGGGGCGCTATCCGATCGTCTATAAATTCGACATGTCGCATCCCGACAGCCTCATCGTCGGCCAGACCTTCCCCATCAAGAGCCGCGACGTCATCTATGTATCGCGCCATCCCTCGGTCGATATCAGGAAATTCCTGACGCTTGTCGGCGCACCGCTCAACATAGCCTCCCAGGGCGCTGCGACGGCCGCCAACTTGGGACAATGACGTTGGCTTGATCGTCAGGTGGCGCTGAATAGCTTTGCCGGGAGTTTCAAGGGCCGCGTCAACATACCCATCGTCGAAAGACGGGAATTTATTGATCGACAGTGAATGATCGGAACTGGCAAGCTGCTCCGTATATTTGAAATTCCGATGCTGGTTCTTCTATAAGGGGTTGTGGCCGGCTAGGCTTATTCCGTCCCGGATCATGTTAGTGTTGTTTGTCAATATGGTGTTCTGAACCCGGTTTTTTGCAGGTGACAACCGCAGGCAATTATGGTGTGAACGGTTGATAAGCAAATATGGCTACTTTCATCCCATGCAATTTTAAAGACGACGCCGAGAGATTATGACGGTTGAAATTATCGGGCGGGCGAGCATTGCCCCGGGGGCAGATTCGATCGAAGAGCTGCAGCTCGTCCTCAAGGAAGGACGTTGCACGGTCACCCGGATACCCGATGAACGCTGGGATCTCGCGCGTTTTTGGCATCCCGTCGTCGGCACGCAAGGAAAGACTTATAGCTACGCCGCCGGTGTCATGGCGGACATCTACTCCTTTGATCCAGCGGTCTTCGGCCTTTCGCAGCGCGAGGCGATGCAGATGGATCCGCAGCAGCGCATCCTTCTGAACCTCGTCTGGCGGGCTTTGGAAGATGCGAATTTGCCGGTCGACGGCTTCGAGGGTGAAAGGGTCGGCGTCTATGTCGGCGCTTCGTCGCTTGACCATGGCAATCTCACTGCCGAAGATCCGGCCGCCGGCAGCCCATATTTCATGGCGGGCAACACGCTCTCGATCGTCTCCAACCGCATTTCGCATATTTTCGGCCTGCGTGGTCCGAGTATGACGATCGATACGGCCTGTTCATCGTCGCTCGTGGCGCTCGATCAGGCAGTGAGGGCGCTGGAATGCGCCGATATCGATACGGCGATTGTCGGCGGCATCAACCTTCTGGTCCATCCGCTATCCTTCGTCGGCTTTTCGCAGGCGCGCATGCTGTCGCCGGAAGGGCTTTGCCGCGCCTATGACGACAATGGCCGCGGCTACGTTCGCGCCGAAGGCGGCGCTGCCATCGTCCTGCGCAGAACGGATCGCGCTCTGCGCGAGAAGGATCGCAGTTACGCGCGGATTCATGCGGTCGGGGTGAACTCCTCTGGCCGTACGAATGGGATTTCCTTGCCCTCGCGCGATGCGCAAGCAGCTTTGCTGCGTTCGATCTATGAAGGGCAAAACATCGACGTCAATCGCGTCGCCTTCGTCGAAGGCCATGGTACGGGAACCAAGGTGGGCGATCCCGCCGAGATTTGGGCGATCGGCGATGTCATCGGCCGGAATCGCCGGGCGCCGGTGCCGGTCGGCTCGATCAAGTCCAATATCGGCCATACCGAGCCTGCATCTGGTCTCTTCGGTCTGCTGAAGGCGATGATTGCGCTGGAGAACAATTTCCTGCCGGCATCGCTGCATTTCCAGCAGCCGAATGAAACCATCGATTTCGAAGGCTTGAACGTTCGGGTCAACACATCGGCCGTCGAGCTTCTTCCGGCCAAACGCCCACGCTTTGCCGGCATCAATTCCTTCGGCTTCGGCGGCACGAACGCCCATGTCGTCATCAGCGACCCTGATCCGGTGGCTCCGCCCGAGCCGCAGTTGCGCGGCGAAGGCACGACATTCATTGCAAGCGCCCACACGGCTTCGGCGCTCTCGAAGCTGCTTGAAGACTACAAGAGCCGGCTCGAGCGCGCAGAGCCCAAGGAAGCCCGGCAAATCATCGCGTCCGCGGCTGCCAATCGCGAGCCGATGCGCCACCGCTTCGCGGCCAAGGCCAAAGACAGCGCCGCAGTGCTTGCGGCGATCGATGCGCATCTCGGCGGTGAGAATTCCGCCGGTGAAGTGGGCGAAGTGCCGGGTCAGGCGGTTAAGATCGCTTTCGTGTTTTCCGGCAACGGCTCGCAATGGGCGGGCATGGGCATCGAGGCCTATCGGGAAAATAGCCATTTCCGGCAATGTTTTCAGTCGTTCAGCGCACTCTTCGAATATTATCTCGGCCAGAAGCTGACGGATATTCTGGTTTCTCCCGATCTATCCCTGCAGATCGCCGACACCAAGATCGCACAGCCTCTGCTTTTTGCAATTCAAGCGTCCCTGTCGGACTGTTTCTCGGCGCTGGGCGTGAAGCCCGATGCCGTCCTCGGCCACTCCGTGGGTGAAATCGCCGCCGCCTACGCGGCCAAAGCGCTGACGGCTGCGGAGGCGGTCGCGATCGTCGCCAAGCGTTCGCTGCATCAGGATCTTCTTGCCGGAGAAGGCAAGATGGCAGCGGTCGTTCTCAACGAGGACGCAGCACTCGCCTTCGCCAAATCGCACGGTCTCCACAATATCTGCATCGCGGCGATCAACGCGCCGAATTCGATAACGATTTCTGGTCCCGTCGACGAGATCGAAGCTTTCAGGGAGGCCGCCCGCAAGTCGCAGATCGTCGCTCATATCCTCGACATCAACTATCCCTTCCATCATCCGATCATCGATCGGGCGAAGGATGCCTTTCTGGCCGATCTGCCTGATGTTGCGCCGGATGCGGGCCTCGGTACCTTCATTTCGACGGTGACCGGCGCTGCCTGTGACGGCCATCTGCTGGACGCAGAATATTGGTGGCGAAACGTCCGCGATCCCGTGCTTTTCAAGGCCGCCTGTCAGGCGGCGATGGCGATGGGGTGCAACCTGTTCATTGAAATTGCCCCGCGTCCGATCCTGTCGAATTATGTGACGGAGATCGCCAAACAGGCGTCCGTCCAGGCGATTGCTATACCGACATTGCTGCGGGAGCCGGCGCTCTCCGGCCGCGATCCGGTTTCGCAGGCCTTTGCGCGCGCTGTCGCGCATGGTGCGCCGGCGCAGCGTTCGCGCGGCAGCGCCACGCGCAATGCCTTCGTCAAGCTGCCGCCTTTGCCGTTCGAACCAGTGGGGCTGCGTTCGCAGCCGACAACGGACGAAATCGACATTTTCGGCCGCGACGGCAAGAGCCCTTATACTCTGCTCGGCTGGCGTACGGACCCTAACGCGTCCACCTGGAAGAACCATCTGGATGCACATCTCTTCGCCGACCTTGCGGAACATGTCGTCGACGGCAAATCGATCCTGCCAGGCAGCGGTTTTATCGAGATCGCGGTCATCGCTGTTCAGCGATATTACCAGACGGATGCGGTTGAGATCGGCAATCTCGAAATCGTCAGACCCTTGGAGCTGCGCCAGGATCGGATGGTGGAACTGTCGACCATCCTTTCCCCGGAGACCGGTGATATCGAGATCCGCTCGCGTGAGCGGCTGAGCAACGACGACTGGACCGTTCATGCAGTCGCCCGCGGCCGCAAGCCGACCGGCAATGGCAGCGCCGAGGACCAGGCCGCGCGGCGGTTCGAGGAACAGAAATCCGTCCTGACGTCCGAGAAGACCTATGAGACGGCGGAGCGTTTCGGGCTGCAATATGGTCCGCATTTCCAGCTTCTGTCGAAAGCTGTCGCCTTCGGGCGCAATATCATTGAAGTGGACCTCAAGCCGGCTGCCGCGCCCACCCATCCGTTCGTGACCTACAACCTCAATCCAATGTCGATCGATGCGGCATTTCACGGTCTTGTCGCGCTCTTCGATCAACTGTCCGGCGACGAGGCCGGGGCTCCCTATATTCCGGTTCGTTTCGGCACCGTGCGAGTTGCGGGCAAGAGAAAACCCGTTGTCAAAGCGATCATAGAGATCGATCGGTTCAGCAATAATTCGATCAAGGCCCGCTTCCGCATGTTCGGGGGCGATGGCGATGAGATTGCCGTTTTCGACGATTGCCGCTTCCGCCGCACCTATCTGCGCCGGCACACGACGCTCGATTCCGTCGCCTTCCACTATGAGACCGTGCCATCGACGATATTTAGGCGTCGGTCCGTGTCGAACATGGTCGTGCCGGATGCTTCGCCGCTGCGCCGCCTCGATGGAAATCATTCGCTCAATAATGCGACCCTGCTTCTCGATGCGGCGATCTACCGGGCATGCCACGAGATCGCGCTCACGGTCGCAGGCAGAGACGGAGCGGTCTCGCTTTCAAACCTTCCCGGCGATCCGGAATTCCGGCCGTTTCTGATCAACTGCCTCTATATTCTCGAGGATGCGGGGATTGCTTCGGGTGTCGATGGCGGATGGCATATTCCGCTCGATTTTACCTTGCCGACGGTGAGCGAAGCCCTGCAGGAGCTTTATCGCGAGGATGCCGGCCGGGTTGCCGAAGCCATTCTCGTCAACAATGCCTATCGCGAGGCCCTGGAGCGTCTGGCCGCTGTCCATAAATATGTGCTTGGCCAACAGCAGGCCGAGGCCGCAGTTCATGCGGCTGGAGGAGCGACGCTGGAGCATGTGCTTGTTCATTCGCCCTTGAGCGGCAAGCGGCTTTCGTTGATTGCTGAGGCGCTGGTGGCTGCCGTCGAGGCCAATCCCGGCAGCATCGGCCACATTTTGGAAGCTGGTTCGACATCCACCGCCTTCAGCCAGCGGTTGGCAGCGGTCGCCGCCAACGCTGGTGCGTGCCTGATCATCGCCGAACCGCGAGAGCAGATGCGCCGCGCGCTTGAAATCGCTTTTGAGGGCGCTGCACATGTCATCGTCACGGAGCCCGGCAGGCTTGGCGATCAACCGCTCGCCGACGTCATCATTGCCTGTGGCGATCAGAGCCAGCTTCTTCTATCGCATGATGATGGGCTGAAAGCCGCCATCCGCAGCGCTGCCGCGCGTGGTGCACAACTCCTGTTTGCCGATCGCGCACCGAGCGTCTTCAACGATTTTGCCTTTGGCCTGTCGGAAGGATGGTTCGCCGGCAGTCAATCGTCTGAATTCCCTGTCGGCCAATTGGGGACCTTGCAGCAGGTCGAGGATATTCTTGCGGTGCTCGGTTTCAGCAAGGTACAGCTCGAGGAGCAGGTTTTCCCGGAAGGCGGGCTGATCACCGCGGCGGCTGCATCCGAAGGTCAGGTCGAAGACGAGCCTGCTTTATCAAGCGCCGACGCGCCGCTTTTGGTTCTGTCCGAGCGCGGAGAGGGTATCGGCTTTTCCGATATGCAGGTGATCGCTGTCGACGTTGGGGCAGGGTCTTCGAACCTCGCCGGTGTCATGACGTCCCATCATCCGCGCCGCATTCTCTATGTGGCGGAACGGGAGGGCGCCCGCGGCGCGTCCGATCCGTCGCAGATGCGGCTTGAGGTGTTCAAAGAGCTGGCCGATACACTTATCAGATATGCAGAGGGCGACAGGCCGCGCCTTGTCATCATGGCTCCGGGCGGTTCGCCGCTTGCCAAGGAGCGGATTGATAGCGCCAATGCCGGACTGTGGGCCTTCGCGCGCGTGCTGCAGAACGAATATGACGGCTTCGACGTGCATCTCCTTGATGCCGAAACGGACGACAAGTGGGCGATTGCGGCCATTGAGACCGTTCTTTTCGCTGAGACTAATAACCGGGAGTGGGCGCTCGACAGGGTAACCGGCGAGATCCGCGAAATCCGGGCCGTTGCGGGTCCGTTTGCGGTGACCGAGATGAACCGCCGCGACGTTGTCGCGGCGACGATCCGGCAACATTCGAGCGGCCGCTTGGACAGCGTCGTTTGGGAAGCGTCGGATTTGCCGGCACCGTCGGACGACGAGGTCATTATTGCCGTCGAAGCGACCGGCCTCAATTTCCGCGACGTCATGTGGGCCATGGGCTTGTTGCCGGAAGAGGCGCTGGAGGATGGGTTTGCTGGCGCAACGATCGGCATGGAGTTCGCCGGTCGCGTGCTGCAAACCGGCTCTGGTGTCGGCGATCTCCAGCCGGGCGACAAAGTCATGGGCATCGGTCCCGCTGCGTTTTCGACCCATGTGCGCGTGCGCCGCGACGGCGTCACCAAGCTGCCGGAGACGATGGACACGCTCGCCGCGGCCACGGTGCCCGTTGCCTTCCTGACGGCCTATTACGCCATGGTCGAGCTTGGGCGCATCCAGCCGGGCGAAACCATCCTGATCCATGGTGCCGCTGGCGGCGTCGGTCTTGCCGCGCTGCAGATCGCCAAGTTCAAAGGGGCAAAGGTGATCGCCACCGCCGGCACGATCGAGAAGCGCCGTTTCCTGCAAATGCTCGGCGCCGACCATGTGCTCGACTCCCGCTCGCTCGATTTCGTTGCGGGCGTGCGCCATGTGACCGGAGGCGAAGGCGTCGATCTCGTGCTGAATTCGCTGTTTTCCGAAGCGATGGAGCGGAGCATCGAGCTGGTCAAGCCGTTCGGGCGGTTCCTGGAACTGGGTAAGCGCGACTATTATTCCGACCGCAAGATCGGGCTGCGCCCTTTCCGCCGCAATATCAGCTATTTCGGCATCGACGCCGACCAGTTGCTGGTCAACGCTCCCGCCTTGACGAAGCGGATCTTCGCGGAAATCGGTCAGCTCTTTGCCGATCACAAGCTCACGCCGCTGCCCTATCGTGCCTTCGGCTATGACGAAATCGGCAGCGCTTTCCGCTTGATGCAAAATGCCGGTCATATCGGCAAGATCGTCGTTCGTCCGCCCGTTCTTGGTGTCGATCATCTCTTGCCGGCGCCGGCCAAGTCCCTGCGGCTCGATCCCGCCGGTATTTTCCTTGTGGCTGGCGGCATCGGCGGTTTCGGTCTTGCGGCGGCCGACTGGCTGGTGTCCAAGGGCGCGCGCCGCATTGCGCTGTGCTCGCGCCGGGGCGTCGCCGATGAGGAGACGGAGAAGGCCGTTGGCGAATGGGAGAAGAAAGGCGTCGTGGCAACACTGCACGTCTGCGATATCACCGATGAGGTCGCTGTCGAGGCACTGCTTGGCTCACTTCGTTCCGAGGGTGCGCTGAAGGGCATCATCCATGCTGCCATGGTCCTGGATGATGCGCTGCTCGCCAACCTGACGCCGGAACGCAATCGGCCAGTCATCGACGTGAAAGTCCGAGGCGCCGACAATCTTCATCGATTGACTCAGCATGACCGCCTTGATCTGTTCCTGCTGTTTTCGTCAGCGACGACGATGCTCGGCAATCCGGGGCAGGCGAACTATGTCGCCGCAAACGGCTATCTCGAAGGTTTGGCGCGTGCACGCCGTGCTGCCGGACTGCCGGCGCTTGCCATCGGCTTCGGCGCTATTGCGGACAAGGGATTTCTTGCCCGCAATATCGAGGTCAACGAGCTCCTATCCAAGCGAATCGGCAAGGCCGCCCTAAAGGCGCGCGATGCGTTGGAGCAGGTCGAACGCTACATGCTTGCCGATACCGGCAAGATCGATGCCGCGGCCGTCATGATCGCCGAGATCGATTGGAGTGCCGCACGCATGCTGCCGATTGCCGCCCGGTCGCTGTTCGAGCCGCTGATGCGCCACGCGCGCGATCACAACTCCCTGAACGATGGCGATATCATCGATCTGGGCGAGCTGATCAAAGGCAAATCCGAGGACGAGGCGCAGGCTGCTTTGCACATTGTCGTCGCCTCGGAAATTGCTGCGATCCTGCGTGTGACCGAAGATACGATCACACCCGACAAGGTGCTGAAAGATATCGGCCTCGACAGCCTGATGGCGATGGAGCTCGGCATCAGTTTCCAGCAGAAGACCGGTTTTGACATTCCCTTGAGCGGAATCGGGGAGGGGACGACGGTCAGCGACGTCGTCAGCCGCTTGCGTGATCGGGTCATGAACCGCAGTGGCGGGGGGGGCGAGGTTTCGGCGGCGAGCGAGGATCAGGTGGTCAGCCGGTTGGTCCAAAGCCACTCCCTGCAATCGCCGCAGAAGAGAGCCGCACAGTCATGACGCAGGATGCCAATGACGACATGCCGCCCGGCGATAAGAAAAGCAGCTTGCTGGAGCAGATGCGCCGCGCCAATGAATCCTCCGGACGCAACCGGGTGGAGCGGCTGAACAGACAACCGCAACAGCCGGTTCGCCAAGCCCTGCGCTTCGAGGATTTGCCGGAGTACAAGCGCGTCATGACGCAGAAGATTGCCGGCGAGATGGCCGGCATCGTCAATCCCTTCTACCGCTCGCATGATACCGCCGCCGGCGCGACGACGAAGATGGGCGGGCGGGAATTCGTCAATTTCGCCTCCTATGACTATCTGGCCACCAACACCGACCCACTCGTGGCAGCCCGTGCCAAGGAGGCTATCGACCGCTTTGGCATCTCCGCTTCCGCCAGCCGCCTTGTCGCCGGCGAGCGGCCGGTGCATGTCGAGCTGGAGCAACAGCTCGCCAGGCTCTATGGCGTCGATGCCGCTGTCTGCTTCGTCAGCGGCTACCTGACCAACGTTGCGACCATCGGCTGTCTGCTGGGGCCACAGGATCTCGTCATCCACGATGAGTTCATCCACAACAGCGCCCTTGCCGGCATCAAGCTTTCCGGCGCGGCGCGGCGCCTGTTCAAGCACAATGACGTCGAAAATCTCGAAAGCATCCTGAAAACGCTGTCTTCCGATTTTCGCCGTATCCTCGTCATTGTCGAAGGCATCTATTCCATGGACGGCGATGTCGCCGATCTCCCGGCGCTGCTGGAGCTGAAGGCCCGTTACGGTTTCTGGCTGATGGTGGACGAGGCCCATGCGCTCGGCATCCTCGGCGAAAGGGGCCGCGGCACGTTCGAGCATTTCGGCCTCGATCCGCGCGATGTCGACATCTGGATGGGAACGCTTTCGAAGACGACATCGAGCTGCGGCGGCTATATCGCCGGCAGTAGCGCGCTCGCCGATATCCTGAAGGCGGAGGCCGGTGGCTTTGTCTATAGTGTCGGTCTTGCCCCCGTTCTGGCGACGGCGGCCATGGCTGGCCTGCAAATCCTGGAATCCGAACCGGACAGGGCAGCCCGGCTCAGGCGCAACGGCAGCCTCTTTCTGCGATGCGCTAGGGAGGCGGGCCTCGATACCGGTTTGAGCATGGGCTTTTCCGTCGTTCCTGTCATCGTCGGCGATTCGCTGCGAGCGGTGCAGCTCTCCAACGATCTGCTGAGCGAAGGCATCAATGTGCTGCCTATCATTCATCCGGCCGTGCCGGAAGGCATGGCGCGTCTGCGCTTCTTCATCACCTGCAACCATACCGAAGAGCAAATCCGCCGTTCTGTTGCTGTCACTGCTCGGAGACTTCAAGATTTGAAGGATCGGAATTTCGGCCTGGCCTCCATCGACATGGACAAGGTGATGCAGTTGCTGCCGATGCGTCAGGCCGTCGGTAAGCCATAACCTTAAGGCGCTCAGCTCATGCATGTCATCGTCACCGGAGGCTCAAGCGGGATCGGTTTGGCGATCGCCAAGCTCTATGCCACCAGGGGCGCCAAGGTTTCTCTTTTCGCGCGCCACCCCGGGCGTCTGGAACAGGCGCGTATCGAGATTGCGGCCATGCCGGGTGCCGATCTTTCTCGCATCCAGATCGCCCCTGTCGATGTCGCATCCGCCAATCGAGTTTCGGAGGCCGTTGATATCTGCGAACGCGCTTTCGGGCCTTGCGACCTCCTGATCGCGTCGGCCGGGATCGTAGAGCCTTCTGCTTTCGATAGCATGCCGGCTACGGTTTTCGACGAGCAGATTGCCACTAATCTCCTGGGAACGGCAAATGTCGTGCGCGCCGTCTACAAGGGTATGAAGACCCGCCGTGGCGGCAAGATCATGATGATCTCCTCCGGCGCCGCTTTGATCGGCATTTACGGCTATACCGCCTATTGCGCCTCGAAATCGGCACTGATCGGCTTTGCAGAGGCATTGAGCGCCGAAGCGGCCGTTTCGGGAGTGGATGTCTCCATCTGCTTTCCGCCGGATACGCTCACCCCGCAATATAGCCATGAAATGTCGATGCGGCCTGCGGAAGCGGAGCTTCTGATGGGCACGGTCAAGCCGTGGAGTGCCGAAGCCGTGGCCGCAAAAATCGTCCGCGGCCTCGACCGCGGCAGGACCCGAATCCATTTTGGATTGTCGCTAACCGCACTCGGTTATTTCGGCCCGTTGATAAAGCCGCTGTTGATGTGGTGGTATTTCCGCAAGCTTCGAAAAATAATTGAAGAAGGGCGAGATGAAAGCCTTGCCCGCTCGACCGACAAAGGCTTTGGTTGAGCGCAGTTTCCATAATTCGCGTGATGCTTCAGCGCGCCTGATGGGATGCGCGTAAAAAACGATAGAATTGAGAATTGGCGGCTTTTTCCGGTTTTTGAGGGAAGCCGCCGCAGACTATGACATTTGGACGGTATTGTTTTGAAACTTCATGATTTTCCGGCTCTTTTGACGGTTGCGTGCTTCGCTTTTTCCTGTGTCGTCATTTTCCTGACCGATCCTTTTGCGATGCCTCCTGCAGTCAACAAGCAAAATCATACAGAGAGAAGTTTGAAGCGGCTGGCGTTCGAGTGGGCGGCAAGAATTCCCGTCATCGCTCTCATCTACGCCCTATTCTTCGCGATTTCCTGGCGTCCGATTTACGGTGCGCAGGGCGTGATCAGTTTCTTCGTCATCTTCACCGGAATTTCGCGTGCAAAATTCGAGTTCATCCGTGAGCCCTTAGTCTTCTCCGATATCGCCCTGGTGGTCGACGTTTTCAAATACAAAGAGATTTTCTACGCGACGTCTCTGAACATCGTCTTCTGGATCATCGCGCTTTCCTATGTGTTCGGCGTCAGCGCTCTCTATATGTATTTCGAGCCGTCGATCCTGCCCGACCACAACGGTTTCCTTTGGGTTCTCGTTATGCTGGCGGTTGCCTTCGGTCCCTGGCTCGCTTTGTTCAGCAGGACCGTCAGCGGACCCGTCTGCCGTTTCACGCAGAATGTTCTCGGCAAGGTCGACGTCAAGAAGGATACGGTCAGGTTCGGTACCTTTGAATCCGTCGTCTTTCATTTCGTCATATGGGTTGGCGTCAGGCGCGAGGCCATTGTCACCCAGCTATCGGAACGCTTCATCTCCGCCCTTCATGATCTATGGGAACATGGCGACGACGAGCCGTTGATCGTCATATGGCAATCCGAATCCTTCATCGACCTCCGGCATTTTGGTGCGGAAAACGTCAAGCTTCCCAATCTGGACCGGCTGCGGGATCAGGCAGCGCAGTGGGGCCGGATGACGAGCGTCTTCGAAGGTGGCTATACGCTGCGCACCGAATTTGCGGTGCTGAGCGGTTTGTTGCCTGAGAACGTCCATATCGACGCGAGCTACCCTTATCTGCGCGCCAGCCACTACAAGGATGTCGTATGGCCGCAACGGCTGCGGAAGGCGGGTTGGAAGACGCAGTTCATCCACCCTTACGACAAGACTTTTTTCCTGCGCCACAAGGCCATGCCGCAGCTCGGTTTCGATCGGATGATGATGCTGGACGAATTCGATCACCGGCCGGAACGCGATGGCCCTTATGTCAGCGACCTGTCGCTGACGAAAAGCGTGATTCGAGCGATCGACGGGGAAGGCGCCGGCAAAAACTTCGTTTTCGTGGCTTCCATGGCGAATCATGGACCCTGGGAACCTGGCCGTTGCGGCGACCTGACGAATCCAGTGGATATCTATAGTGAGCTGCTGATGCGCGCCGACCATGCGCTCGGCAATCTCGCGCATCACCTGGACCGGCTCGACCGCCCCGTGTGGCTGTTGTTCTACGGCGATCATGCGCCGCTGTTGAAGGCCTTTGCCGATCCCTTTCCGGATCCGCGCACGGACTACATCATCGTTCCGCTCGGCCGTGCGCGGTCGCACTCGCAAAAGCCGGTGCCGCCGCAGGAAGAAGCGCCGTGGAACCTTATCGGCACGCTGCTGCGCTATGCTGGCCTCAGCACCGAGGTGCCGGAGTGACGGCTGACGGGCAGGGGGATGCAGCGGCTTCCCAGCGCGTCTTTCTTTTCCTGCAGGGGCCGTCCTCACCGCTTTTCATGGAGATCGCCAGAAGGCTGGAGACCGCGGGCCATCGCTGCATCCGCATCAACCTGAACCCGGGCGATTGGATATTCTGGCGCCGCCGCGGAGCCTACAATTATCGCGGCGGCTTTGCCGGCTGGCGCAGCTATGTTCGCCGCCGAATCGAGGCAGATAAGGTCACGGATGTGATTCTTCTCGGCGAGGAGCGTCCGTATCATCAGGTCGCCATCGAAGAGGCGAGGCGGCGAGCCGCCAGTATCAGCGTCGTCGAGATGGGATACCTGCGGCCGGATTGGGTGACGCTCGAGCGTGACGGAATGTCATCCAATTCGCATTTTCCCGTCGATCCACTTTATATAGTCCAGGCTGCGGCGAGCCTTGCCGAGCCGGATTGGACCCGCCGGTTCAGTCACAGCTTCCTGGCGGAGGCGACATACGATCTCCTCTACAATCTTCCCAGTGCTTTTCTTTGGTTTCTCTACCCCGGCTATCGGCGCCATGCGCTCTATCATCCGCTGGTGGAATATGCGGGCTGGCTCCGCCGGCTGCCGTCGAGCGGCAGGCGTGCGCGGGAATCGGAGGCTACGATCGAGCGGTTGATCGCCGCTGAAACGCGATTCTTCGTCTACCCCCTGCAGCTTCAGACGGATTATCAACTGCGCGCGCACTCGCCCTTCCATCGGCAGCAGGATGCAATCAGGCAGGTCATGCAGTCGTTTGCCTTGCACGCAGCGCTGGACAGGCATTTGGTGATAAAGCTTCATCCGCTCGACAATGGGCTTGTCGACTGGAAAGGCTATATCCACGGCATAGGCGCAAAGCTTGCCCTGTCCTCCCGCATCCATTTCATCGACGGCGGTAATCTCGAAAAATTGATCTCGGCAAGCCAGGGCATGGTGACGGTCAATTCCACTGCCGCACTTTCCGCCCTGCAGGCTGAAAGGCCGGTGAAAGTCCTTGGAGCGGCTATCTACGATATCCAAGGCTTGACCGATCAAAAGCCGCTGGACCTGTTCTGGGACAATCCGGCGACGCCATCGGTGGACATTCGCAGTGCATTTCTGAAACTGCTTGCCGCATCCATACAGGTGCGCGGGAATTTCTACTCCCGAGTCGGCGCACGGGCGGCGGCGGATGAGATCGCCGAACGCCTGCTATCGCAGAGCGTCAACCTGCCGGCCGCCTTTATCGACCCGCCGCCACGGCAAAGGCCGACAAAGATCAATATTCCTTAGTCGCCGGTCAGCAGTTTTGATCAATCTCGGAGGGTGACGGTGTTCATCTGCCGCTCACAAGAGCGACCGTTTTGACTGTTGATCCCAAAATTGACATGCCGTCCGCCTATGCGAGATTCGCACTGGATTTGACGCAGCGATTCGATGCTGGGACAAAGAACGAATACGCAGTTTGCAGGGGGAGCAAACGCCATGGATGGCAGCAAGATGCAACGTTTTATGCTGAAGGAGCTGCTGGCGATCATCGCAGCTCTCGTGCTTGTCTCAGCGGTACTTCTGACGATCGTGATTACCGGGAATTATTGAGAGGGGCGCTGAAGAGCGCATCGGCATCAATAGCTACGCAGAAAGCGCTGCCAAGTAGCCGGAAAGCCGCTATTTCAATCAATCAGTTATATCTCTGAAAAATGGTGGGCGATGAGAGACTCGAACTCCCGACATCCTCGGTGTAAACGAGGCGCTCTACCAACTGAGCTAATCGCCCTTGCAGCAAGCGGTGCGTTGGACCGCTGCGTTTCGGTGGCCGTGATCTATGCGGAACGACAAAAAACCGCAAGAGTGTTTGTGAAGATTTTTTGATTTTTTTGATGGCGCGGCATCAGTGGACGATATCGCCACATGCGACTGCTGCGAAAGCCAGGCCTGGCCGGGGCGGGTTTATGAGCCGTTTTTGAAATGCGTGGGGCGCGAACCTGCCATGCCAAATCGACGGAGCCGAAACATGTCGGCGGCGGTCGCGAAAACAATTCGTGCTCTGTCATGGATTTGTATTTAAACCTGCTTGACACCCAAACGCGAACCCCGTAGTTAGCCGCTCATCGAACGGCGAGGCCGCTTTGATGGGTGCGAAAGCATCCGGAATGCTTGAAATGAAGTGCGGGTGTAGCTCAGTCGGTTAGAGTGCCGGCCTGTCACGCCGGAGGTCGCGGGTTCGAGCCCCGTCACTCGCGCCATTTCAAAGCATAATGCCGGATTTCGCACGACCGAAAGGTCAAACGATGCGCGGGTGTAGCTCAGTCGGTTAGAGTGCCGGCCTGTCACGCCGGAGGTCGCGGGTTCGAGCCCCGTCACTCGCGCCATTTGCTTCAAGCCATTACAATCAATCATCAATTTGCTGCGACTGCGAGAAAGCCGTTTTGCCTTTGCGCGGATTTGTCGCGATATCGTTACAGCCTGTTGATAAGTCCGGTTCGGTAGTGCTTGAAACGACATATTCAAAAGGCTTGCGCCCGCGCTCCGGCTGCGCTAACCACGGCTCTGTTGCAACGCTCTTTCGCTTGGCTTGGGCATTTGCTCAGAGGCGCCGCCCCGGCGCACATGGCAAGCAGGGATGGACATGATGACTGGACTGCTCAGTTCCTATATTCCGATAGCGATTTTCATTGGTATTGCCGTGGTGATCGGCCTAGCGTTGTTGATCACGCCGTTTGCCGTCGCCTTCAAGGCGCCTGATTCGGAAAAGCTGTCGGCCTACGAGTGCGGCTTCAACGCATTCGACGACGCCCGCATGAAGTTCGACATCCGCTTCTACCTCGTGTCGATTCTCTTCATCATCTTTGACCTGGAAGTCGCCTTCCTTTTCCCCTGGGCCGTATCCTTCGGTGCGATCGGCTGGTTTGGGTTCTGGTCGATGATGGTGTTCCTGGCGGTGCTGACCATCGGCTTTATTTATGAATGGAAGAAGGGAGCGCTCGAATGGGAGTAGCTCAAGGCAACACGACACTCGTTGCGTCGCAGCCGAAAGGGATCATCGATCCCGCAACCGGCAAGCCTGTCGGCAGCAACGATCCGTTCTTCGGCGAGATCAACAATGAACTCGCCGACAAGGGTTTTCTGGTCACCTCGACCGACGAGCTGATCAACTGGGCCCGTACCGGCTCGCTGATGTGGATGACCTTCGGTCTCGCCTGCTGCGCCGTCGAAATGATGCAGGTTTCCATGCCGCGTTACGACGTCGAGCGCTTCGGCTTCGCGCCGCGCGCCTCGCCGCGTCAGTCCGACGTCATGATCGTCGCCGGCACGCTGACCAACAAGATGGCTCCGGCTCTGCGCAAGGTCTATGACCAGATGCCGGAACCGCGTTACGTCATCTCGATGGGCTCCTGCGCCAATGGCGGCGGCTACTATCACTATTCCTATTCGGTTGTGCGCGGCTGCGACCGCATCGTGCCGATCGACATCTACATACCGGGCTGTCCTCCCACGGCGGAGGCGCTGCTCTATGGCGTGCTTCTGCTGCAGAAGAAAATCCGGCGCACCGGCACGATCGAACGGTAAGGCAGGGGACAAGGCAATATGAGTGAAGCCCTGAACGAGCTAGTCACCTATCTCACGGAAGTTCGCGGTGCTCTGATTTCGTCGTCCGAGATCAAGTACGGCGAGCTGAACGTGACGACGACAGCCGCAAATGTCGTCGCGCTGCTGACGTTCCTGCGTGATGATGCCAAGTGCGGCTTCGTCAACTTGATCGATATTTGCGGTGTCGACTGGCCGCAGCGTCCCGATCGTTTCGACGTCGTCTACCACCTGCTGTCGCCGAAGAAGAACCTGCGCATCCGCATCAAGGTTCCGGTCGCCGAAGATCAGCCTGTTCCGTCGGCCTGCAGCGTCTATCCCGGCGCTGATTGGTTCGAGCGCGAGACCTGGGACATGTACGGTGTTCTCTTCACCGGCCACCCGGACCTGCGTCGCTTGCTGACCGACTACGGCTTCGAAGGCCATCCGCTACGCAAGGACTTTCCGACGACCGGTTTCGTCGAAGTTCGCTATGACGACGCCGCCAAGCGCGTGGTTTACGAACCCGTCGAGCTGAAGCAGGAATTCCGTAACTTCGACTTCTTGTCCCCATGGGAAGGCACGGATTACGTGCTCCCGGGTGACGAGAAGGCGAAGGCATAATTTGATGGCGTGTGGCGGGCGGAAGCCTGCCATTCTCTGAATATCTGAAAACGCGAGCATCGCCGCCATGACAGAACACAACGTTCGCAACTTCAACATCAATTTCGGTCCGCAGCACCCGGCTGCGCACGGCGTTTTGCGTCTTGTCCTCGAATTGGACGGCGAAATTGTGGAACGCGTCGATCCCCATATCGGCCTGCTGCATCGCGGCACGGAAAAGCTGATCGAGACGAAGACCTATCTGCAGGCCGTTCCTTATTTCGATCGCCTCGATTACGTGGCGCCGATGAACCAGGAGCATGCCTATGCGCTGGCCGTCGAAAAGCTGCTCGGCATCGAAATTCCGATCCGCGGTCAGCTGATCCGCGTGCTCTATTCCGAAATCGGCCGCATCCTTTCGCATCTGCTGAACGTCACGACGCAGGCCATGGACGTTGGCGCGCTGACGCCGCCGCTCTGGGGCTTTGAAGAGCGCGAAAAGCTGATGGTGTTTTATGAGCGCGCCTCTGGCTCGCGCATGCATGCTGCCTATTTCCGTCCGGGCGGCGTTCACCAGGACCTGCCGGAAAAGCTGGTGCAGGACATTGGCGACTGGTGCGATCCTTTCCTGAAGGCGCTCGACGATATCGATGAGCTGCTTACGGGCAACCGCATCTTCAAGCAGCGCAACGTCGACATCGGCGTCGTCTCGCTCGAAGACTGTTGGGCCTGGGGCTTCTCCGGCGTCATGGTCCGCGGCTCGGGTGCCGCCTGGGACTTGCGTCGCGCGCAGCCCTATGAGTGCTATTCTGATCTCGAATTCGATATTCCGATCGGCAAGAACGGTGACTGCTATGACCGCTACCTGATCCGCATGATCGAGATGCGCCAGTCCGTCCGCATCATGAAGCAGTGCGTCAATCGCCTGCTCGGCGATGCCAAGACCGGCCCGGTCTCTTCGCTCGATGGTAAGGTCGTGCCGCCGAAGCGTGGTGAGATGAAGCGCTCGATGGAAGCGTTGATCCATCACTTCAAGCTCTACACCGAAGGTTACCATGTGCCCGCCGGCGAGGTTTATGCCGCCGTCGAAGCGCCGAAGGGCGAGTTCGGCGTCTACCTCGTCTCCGATGGTTCGAACAAGCCGTACCGATGCAAGATCCGCGCTCCGGGCTATGCGCATCTGCAGGCCATGGATTTCATGTGCCGCGGTCACCTGCTTGCCGACGTCGCGGCCGTGCTCGGTTCGCTCGACATCGTGTTCGGTGAGGTGGACCGCTGATGCAGTTTTGGCCGGTCATCGCTATTGCGCTTCTCGTTGCTTCCGGAGCCTCGGCTCAGCAGGCCGGTAAGGCGCAGGCGCTGCCCAGCATCTCCGTGCAAGGTTCGAATGCGAAAAGCTCGAATGTTGCGAAGAGCGGAAATACGGCTACGCAGAGCGCGGTATCGACCATGGGCGATCTCGTGTCGCGTGGCTATGAAATAAAGGCCGCCGTGCCGAACGGCGGCAAATTCGTTGTGTTTATGCAGAAAGACCAGTCGGCCTATGCCTGCGAATTTTCGTCCCTGACGGATACGCGGTGTGGGTCCTTAAACTGAGATAAGGCGTGAAAGATGTCCGTTCGTCGACTAGCCGAAGATCAATTCCAGCCTGCCGCCTTCGCCTTTAACCAGGAGAACACGGCTTGGGCTGAAAAGACGATCAAGAAATATCCCGAGGGCCGCCAGCAATCCGCGATCATCCCGCTGATGATGCGTGCGCAGGAGCAGGATGGCTGGGTCACCAAGGCGGCCATCGAAAAGATCGCCGATATGCTTGATATGGCTTATATCCGGGCGCTCGAAGTCGCCACCTTCTACACGCAGTTCCAACTGCATCCGGTTGGCAGCCGCGCCCATATCCAGGTCTGCGGCACGACGCCCTGCATGTTGCGCGGCGCCGAAGGCCTGGTGAAGGTCTGCAAGAGCCGGATCGCCGACCACGCGCTGGAACGCAACGCCGAAGGCACGCTCTCCTGGGAAGAGGTCGAATGTCAGGGCGCCTGCGTCAACGCACCGATGGTCGTGATCGGCAAGGATACCTATGAGGATCTGACGCCGGAACGTCTCGAAGAGATCATCGACGCATTTGTCGCAGGCAAGGGCAGCGAAGTGCAGACCGGTCCGCAGATTGATCGTGTTTTCTCCGCACCGGAAGGTGGTTTGACGTCGCTTCTGGATTCGCCGGCGACGAAGACGAAGAAGAAGGCTGGTGCTAAGGTTGCCGCCGAAACGGTTGTGCTGCCGCCATCCGAGGCAGCCAAGCCCGTTAGCAGCGATGCTGAGACCAATCCGGCGCTGAAGAGCCCGGCCGATGGCAAGACCGCGCTGCCCGCCGAGCATCCGAAGGCGGCTCCGGCCAAAGAAGACAATACGGCTGTCGGCGACAAGGCTGAGTAAGAGGTAAGGTATGTTACAGGATCAGGATCGCATCTTTACCAATATCTACGGTCTCAAGGACAAGTCCCTGAAAGGCGCGATGAGCCGCGGCCACTGGGACGGCACCAAGCAGATCCTCGAAAAGGGCCGGGACTGGATCGTCAACGAGATGAAGGCATCGGGCCTGCGCGGCCGCGGTGGCGCCGGCTTCCCGACCGGGCTCAAGTGGTCCTTCATGCCAAAGGAAAGCGATGGCCGTCCGCATTACCTCGTCGTCAATGCCGACGAGTCCGAGCCCGGCACCTGCAAAGACCGCGACATCATGCGCCACGATCCGCATACGCTGATCGAAGGCTGCGTCATCGCCGGTTTCGCCATGGGTGCGAACACGGCGTACATCTATGTCCGCGGCGAATATATGCGCGAGCGCGAAGCCCTGCAGGCCGCGATCGACGAATGCTACGATGCCGGTCTTCTCGGCAAAAACAATAAGCTCGGTTGGGATTTTGATGTTTTTGTTCATCATGGCGCCGGTGCCTACATCTGCGGCGAAGAAACCGCGCTGCTCGAAAGCCTGGAAGGCAAGAAGGGCCAGCCGCGCCTGAAGCCGCCATTCCCGGCCAATATGGGTCTCTATGGCTGCCCGACAACCGTCAACAACGTCGAGTCGATCGCCGTTGCGCCGACGATCCTGCGCCGCGGTGCCGGTTGGTTCTCCTCCTTCGGCCGTCCGAACAATGTCGGCACGAAGCTGTTCATGCTTTCCGGCCACGTCAATCGTCCGTGCACGGTCGAAGAAACGATGGGCATCACCTTCCGCGAACTGGTCGAGAAGCACGGCGGTGGCATTCGTGGCGGCTGGGACAATCTGCTCGCTGTCATTCCCGGCGGTGCGTCGTGCCCGGTCGTTCCGGCGGCCGACATCATCGATTGTCCGATGGATTTCGACGGTCTGCGCGAAGTCAAGTCGTCCTTCGGTACGGCGGCTGCGATCGTCATGGACAAGTCGACCGACATCATCAAGGCGATCGCCCGTATCTCGGCCTTTTTCAAGCATGAGAGCTGCGGCCAGTGCACGCCGTGCCGTGAAGGCACCGGCTGGATGTGGCGCGTGCTGGAGCGTATGGCTCGGGGCAATGCGCAGAAGCGCGAAATCGACATGCTGTTCCAGGTGACGAAGCAGATCGAAGGCCACACCATCTGTGCGCTCGGCGACGCCGCCGCATGGCCGGTACAGGGTCTGATCCGCAACTTCCGCCCGGAAATCGAAAAGCGCATTGACCAATACACGGCCAATGCCACAAGCCACGGCGCGGTGCTGGAAGCGGCCGAGTAAGGACGATGATGGCGAAGACCACGGATACAAGGCAGAACAGCGGAGTGGCCGATGCATCGGCTGATCTCGGCCGTATTGCTGCGGATATGCTGCGGAATTCGCCAGTCTTGTCGATCAATCCGCTAATGGCACATCCGGCTGCTGCATTTGCTGCGGCGACCGCAATCGGGTTCGGCTTCTCGTCGCAAATGGCCGGTGCATTCTTCGGCGCGCTGCAAAGCGCGGTCGAGGCGACCAACAAGTTCGCTGGTTCGCTGGACGAGAAGAACAATGTCGCTGTGGAAGAAAAGCCGGCGGCAAAGAGCGAAGTGGCAGGGGAGGCGACGCCGGTGAAGGCATCGCCTGCTGCCAAACCGGTGACAGTAAAGCCGGCGAGGGTGCAGAAGGCCGAGCCGAAACCCGTTGCTGTGAAGGTGGAGCCGGCAAAGGCGCCCACGAAGGCCCCAGTCAAGGCCAAGGTTGTTGCCGTAAAGCCGGTTGCGGCAAAGCCGACCACGGCGCCTGCACGCAGCAGCAAAGTCGCCGTGAAGACGGATGACCTGAAGCGGATTTCGGGCATCGGTCCGAAGCTGGAGCAGGTTTTGAACGGGCGCGGTATTCTGCGCTTTGCCGATATCGCCGCCTGGAACGAGGCGGATGTCGAGCGGATCGATGCGGAACTCGGTTTCGATGGCCGTATCCGACGCGACGATTGGGTTGGCCAGGCGATGGCGCTACAGCCGAAAGGCCGGAGTTGAGAGTTTCTTCGGCTGCGTCCCGAGCGGCCGAGGGTGTGAATGAGGCGGTGAGCATCTTGCGGGCGCGGCCTGTGATGTCTCAGCCAAGATGCTGATCTTGTGGGGCAAGGTTCGGCAAAGGTGATTGTGAGCAAGACCGGTGCCACGCGGCTCAAATGCCGCGCCGGTGGCGAGACGGTGTTGCGATCATGAAATTGTCTGCGGCCATATACGGCGGCAGACGTGACATAGGACTGAGTGGACGATGGCAAAACTGAAGATTGACGGTAAAGAGATCGAAGTTCCGGATCACTACACGCTTATCCAGGCGTGCGAGGAAGCCGGCGCCGAAGTCCCGCGCTTCTGCTTCCATGAACGACTGTCGGTGGCCGGCAATTGCCGCATGTGCCTCGTCGAGGTAAAGGGCGGCCCGCCGAAGCCGCAGGCTTCTTGCGCCATGGGCGTGCGCGATATCCGCGGCGGCCCGAATGGCGAGCTTCCGGAAGTCTTCACCAACACGCCGATGGTCAAGAAGGCCCGAGAAGGCGTGATGGAATTCCTGCTGATCAACCACCCGCTGGATTGCCCGATCTGCGACCAGGGCGGCGAATGCGACCTGCAGGACCAGGCCATGGCCTTCGGCATCGACTCGTCGCGCTATCAGGAAGACAAGCGCGCCGTTGAAGACAAATATATCGGCCCGCTCGTCAAGACCGTGATGAACCGCTGCATCCACTGCACGCGCTGCGTCCGCTTCACGACGGAAGTCGCCGGCATTTCCGAACTCGGCCTGATCGGCCGCGGCGAAGACGCCGAGATCACCACCTATCTCGAGCAGGCAATGACCTCCGAGCTGCAGGGCAATGTCGTCGACCTCTGCCCGGTCGGCGCGCTGACCTCGAAGCCTTTCGCCTTCACGGCCCGTCCGTGGGAACTGAACAAGACCGAATCGATCGACGTCATGGACGCGCTCGGCTCGGCCATCCGCGTCGACACCCGCGGCCGCGAAGTCATGCGCGTTCTGCCGCGCGTCAACGAGCAGATCAACGAAGAGTGGATCTCCGACAAGACCCGCTTCATTTGGGACGGCCTGAAGACGCAGCGCCTGGACAAGCCCTATGTCCGCAAGGACGGCCGCCTGCAGGCTGCGACCTGGAGCGATGCTTTCGCCGCCATCAAGTCCGCGGTTGCCGCCACCAGCGGCGACAAGATCGGCGCGATCGCCGGCGATCTTGCTTCCGTCGAGGAAATGTACGCGCTCTCGGAGCTGCTGAAGTCGCTGGGATCGGAAAATCTCGACTGTCGCCAGGACGGGACGGCGCTTGATCCGTCGCTTGGCCGCGCAAGCTACATCTTCAATCCGACCATCGAAGGCATCGAAGCTGCCGACGCGCTGCTGATCATCGGCGCCACGCCGCGCTTCGAAGCGGCCGTGTTGAACTCGCGCATCCGCAAGCGCTGGCGCAAGGGCAAGTTCCCGATCGGCGTGATCGGCGAACATGCCGACCTGCGCTACTCCTATGACTATCTCGGCGCTGGTCCGGATACGCTGGCTGATGTCGTCAGCGGTTCGCATGGCTTCGCCGACGTTCTGAAGAATGCACAGAAGCCGATGATCATCATTGGCCAGGGTGCTCTCATTCGCGAAGACGGCGCCGAAGTGCTGGCGAATGCCGCCAAGCTCGCTGCCGCTGTCGGCGTCGTGACGGATGGCTGGAACGGCTTTGCTGTACTGCATACGGCAGCGTCCCGCGTTGGCGGCCTCGATCTCGGCTTCGTACCGGGGGCAAAGGGCGTCAACGCTGCGGCGATGCTGTCCTCGATGGACGTCCTCTTCCTGCTTGGCGCTGACGAGCTCGACTTCACCCGCAAGGGCGCGAAGTTCGCCGTCTACATCGGCTCGCATGGCGACAACGGCGCACACAATGCCGACGTCATTCTGCCGGCCGCCACCTACACCGAAAAGTCGGGTACCTGGGTCAACACCGAAGGCCGCGTTCAGATGGGCAACCGCGCCGGTTTCGCACCGGGCGATGCTCGCGAAGACTGGGCCATCATCCGCGCCCTTTCCGATGTACTCGGCAAGAAGCTTCCCTTTGATTCGCTGAGAGAATTGCGTGCCAAGCTCTATGCTGCGTTCCCGCATTTCGCAGGCATCGACGAGATCGCCGAAGGCGATAGCGCCCAAATTGCCGCACTCGCGAAAAAAGCTGGCGCGATGGGTAAATCCGGGTTTGCTTCGCCGATCAAAGACTTCTATTTGACGAACCCGATAGCGCGTGCCTCGGCTGTTATGGCCGAGTGCTCGGCATTGGCCCGCAACAATTTCCAGGCTGCGGCAGAGTAAGGGCAGAGGACTATGGATTCATTCGTTTCGACCTATCTTTGGCCGGCGCTGATTATCATCGGTCAGTCCGTGTTGCTCCTGGTCTGCCTACTGATCTTCATCGCCTATATCCTTCTTGCCGACCGCAAGATCTGGGCGGCGGTTCAGTTGCGCCGCGGCCCGAACGTCGTCGGTCCTTTCGGCCTGTTCCAGTCCTTCGCCGACCTTTTGAAGTTCATGGTCAAGGAGCCGATCATCCCGGCCGGCGCCAACAAGACCGTCTTCCTGCTGGCACCGCTCGTCTCCGTGGTCCTGGCGCTCTCCACCTGGGCCGTCGTGCCGGTGGCGCATGGCTGGGTTATCGCCGACATCAATGTCGGCATTCTCTACATTCTGGCGATTTCGTCGCTCGAAGTGTACGGCATCATCATGGGCGGCTGGGCTTCGAACTCGAAGTATCCGTTCCTCGGCGCGCTGCGCTCCGCCGCGCAGATGGTGTCCTATGAAGTCTCGATCGGCTTCGTCATCGTTACCGTGTTGCTCTGCGTCGGCTCGCTGAACCTGACCGATATCGTCATGTCGCAGCAGACCGGCCTCGGTACCAAGCTCGGCCTGCCGGCTTCGTTCCTCGACTGGCATTGGCTGTCGCTGTTCCCGATGTTCATCGTGTTCTTCATTTCGGCGCTCGCCGAAACGAACCGTCCGCCCTTCGACCTTCCGGAAGCGGAATCGGAGCTGGTTGCCGGCTTCATGGTTGAATATGGCTCTTCGCCCTACATGATGTTCATGCTCGGCGAATATGCTGCCGTCGTTCTGATGTGCTCGCTGACTACGATCCTTTTCCTCGGTGGCTGGCTGCCGCCGGTGGATATCTGGATCCTCAACTGGGTCCCGGGCATCATCTGGTTCCTGCTGAAGTCGTGCCTCGTCTTCTTCATGTTCGCGATGGTCAAGGCATTCGTGCCGCGCTACCGCTACGACCAGCTCATGCGCCTCGGCTGGAAGGTGTTCCTGCCTCTGTCGCTTGCCATGGTCATTATCGTTGCATTCGTGCTGAAGCTGACGGGATGGGCATGATGATGTCGTTCCTCGCTTCAAGCAGATTTGGAGGTTGAAGATGGCCGGAATTTCCAACGCCGTCAGCTCGCTGTTCCTCAAGGAATTCGTCGGCGCATTCTTTTTGTCGATGCGTTATTTCTTCAAGCAGAAGGCGACGATCAATTATCCCTTCGAAAAGGGGCCGGTCAGCCCGCGCTTCCGTGGCGAACATGCGCTGCGCCGTTATCCGAACGGCGAAGAGCGTTGCATCGCCTGCAAGCTCTGCGAAGCCATCTGTCCTGCTCAGGCCATCACCATCGAAGCCGGGCCGCGCCGCAACGACGGCACCCGCCGCACGGTGCGCTATGACATCGATATGGTGAAGTGCATCTATTGCGGCTTCTGCCAGGAGGCTTGCCCGGTCGACGCCATCGTCGAAGGGCCGAACTTCGAATTCGCCACCGAAACCCGCGAAGAGCTTTATTTCGATAAGGCGCGGCTTCTGGAAAATGGCGACCGCTGGGAACGCGAAATCGCGCGCAACATCGCGATCGACTCGCCGTACCGCTGAGCGGAATTTTGAATATGCCGTGACGGGCGGCTGAGATTGTCGCCGTCGCGGTGGAATAGAGACCGGGGCTTTGGCGGACGCATGTCCAGCCAAGTCCCATCGGGCAGGGACACTCCCGGCTGCCCGGGGGAAGACGAAAAAGGCACCAACATGGGTCTGCAGGCTCTTTTTTTCTATATCTTCGCCTTTGTCGCGGTGGCGTCGGCGTTCATGGTTATCTCGGCGCGGAATCCGGTCCATTCGGTCCTGTTCCTCATCCTGGTATTCTTTAATGCCGCCGGCCTCTTCCTCCTGATGGGGGCGGAATTCCTGGCAATGATCCTGCTGGTCGTCTATGTCGGCGCCGTCGCGGTTCTCTTCCTCTTCGTCGTCATGATGCTCGACATCGACTTCTCCGAGCTCAGGGCCGGCATTCTGGAATATGCGCCGATCGGCGCGCTGATCGGCATCATTCTCGCCGCCGAGCTGATCGTCGTCATCGGCGGCAGCGTGATTTCGCCTGTTGTCGCCAAGTCGGTTGCCATGCCGATCCCGGCAGTGACGACCCGCACGAACACCGCCGCACTCGGCGACGTGCTCTATACCAACTACGTTTATTTCTTCGAGATCGCCGGTCTTGTGCTGCTGGTCGCGATGATCGGCGCGATCGTGCTGACGCTGCGGCATCGCACCCACGTCAGACGCCAGAGCATTCCGCAACAGGTCGCCCGCACGCCCGCGACCGCCGTCGAGGTGGTCAAGGTCAAGCCGGGGCAGGGCGTCTAAGGCGCGGCACGAGGGTCAAAGGAACAAGAATATGGTCATCGGACTTTCCCACTACCTGACGGTCAGCGCCATCCTTTTCGTACTCGGCGTTTTCGGCATCTTCCTGAACCGTAAGAACGTCATCATCATCCTGATGTCGATCGAGCTCATCCTGCTTGCGGTCAACATCAACATGGTCGCCTTCTCGTCGTTCCTCAACGATATCGTCGGCCAGGTCTTCGCTTTGTTCATTCTGACCGTCGCTGCTGCCGAAGCGGCCATCGGTCTTGCAATTCTCGTCGTCTTCTACCGTAACCGCGGTTCCATCGCGGTCGAAGACGTCAACGTGATGAAGGGCTGATACAGCTATGTTTTTATATAAGGCTATCGTCTTTCTTCCCCTGATCGGCGCGATCATTGCCGGCCTCTTCGGCCGTGGGATCGGCGCCAAGGCCTCGGAATACGTCACCACCGGCTTGATGATCATCGCCGCGGTTTTGTCCTGGATCGTCTTCTTCACGGTCGCGCTTGGTCACACCGACGAACCGATCAAGGTGGAAGTGCTGCGCTGGATCCAGTCCGGCGGCATCGACGTCTCCTGGATGTTGCGCATCGATACGCTGACCTCGGTGATGCTGATCGTCGTGAACACGGTTTCGACCCTCGTTCACGTCTACTCGATCGGATACATGCATCACGATCCGCATCGTCCGCGCTTCTTCGCCTATCTCTCGCTCTTCACCTTCGCCATGCTGATGCTGGTGACGTCAGACAACCTTGCCCAGATGTTCTTTGGCTGGGAAGGCGTCGGTCTGGCTTCCTATCTGCTCATCGGTTTCTGGTTCAAGAAGCCTTCGGCGTCCGCGGCTGCGATCAAGGCCTTCATCGTCAACCGCGTCGGCGACTTCGGTTTCGTGCTCGGCATCGCCGGTGTCTTCGTTCTCTTCGGCTCGATCAACTTCGATGTCATCTTCGGCAACGCCCAGAGCTTTGCCGCAGGGCAGGGTGGTCAGCCGGGCGATATCGTGCTCAACCTCTTCGGCATGCATCTTGATCGTGCGCATGCACTGACCGGCGTCTGCCTGCTGCTCTTCATGGGCGCCATGGGTAAGTCGGCACAATTCCTGCTGCACACTTGGCTGCCGGACGCAATGGAAGGCCCGACCCCGGTGTCGGCGCTCATCCATGCCGCGACCATGGTCACCGCCGGTGTCTTCCTCGTCGCCCGCATGTCGCCGATCTTCGAACTTTCGCCTGACGCCCTGACCTTCGTTACCGTCATAGGTGCGATCACCGCCTTCTTCGCTGCGACGGTCGGTCTGGTGCAGAACGATATCAAGCGCGTCATCGCCTATTCGACCTGTTCGCAGCTCGGCTATATGTTCGTCGCCCTTGGCGTCGGCGCTTACGGCGCGGCTATCTTCCATCTGTTCACGCACGCCTTCTTCAAGGCTCTGCTCTTCCTCTGCGCCGGCTCGGTCATCCACGCCGTCGATGGCGAGCAAGACATGCGTTACATGGGTGGCCTGCGCCCGCATATCCAGAAGACCTTCTGGATGATGATTATCGGCACGGTGGCGATCACCGGTGTTGGCATTCCCTTCACCCATTTCGGTTTTGCCGGCTTTATCTCGAAGGACGCGATCATCGAGGCTGCCTATGCTTCGCACAGCTCGGTCGCTGGCTTCGCCTTCACGCTCTTGGTCATCGCCGCGCTGTTCACCAGCTTCTACTCCTGGCGCCTGATCTTCATGACCTTCTTCGGCAAGCCCCGCGCTTCGCACGAGGTCATGCATCACGTGCATGAATCGCCGAACGTTATGCTGATCCCGCTCTATCTGCTGGCGCTTGGCGCTGTCCTCGCCGGTATGGTCTACAGAAGCGATTTCGTCGGCGAGGCTTATGGCGAGTTCTGGAAGACCGCGCTGTTCACATTGCCCACGAACCACATCTTCGAAGAGATGGAACATGTTCCGGCTTGGGTGAGCATCAGCCCGTTCATCGCCATGCTGCTCGGCTTCGTGCTGGCCTGGTACATGTACATCAAGTCGCCGGAGACCCCGAAGGTCCTCGCACGGCAGCATCGCGTTCTCTATGAGTTCCTCTTGAACAAGTGGTACTTCGACGAGCTCTATGACTTCCTCTTCGTCCGTACCGCCAAGGCGCTTGGTCGCTTCCTCTGGCAGAAGGGCGATATCGGGGTCATCGATACCTTCGGCCCGAACGGTGTTGCTGCCCGCGTCGTCGATGTCACCAACCGCGTCGTCCGCCTGCAGACCGGTTACCTCTATCACTATGCCTTCGCGATGCTGCTCGGTATTGCGGCCCTCGTTACCTGGATGATGCTCGGGAGTTCCCTCTGATGACCGATTGGCCTATTCTTTCAACGGTCACCTTCCTGCCGCTGGTGGGCGTCCTTCTCCTGCTGTTCATGCGGGATGACGGACCCAACGGCCGCCGCAACATCCTGAACGTATCGCTGCTGACCACGGTCTTCACCTTCGTCGTGTCGCTGTATGTCTGGATTGGCTTCGACAACGCCAATCCGGGCTTCCAGATGATCGAGAAGCATGGCTGGCTGAGCTCCGGCATCAGCTATCACATGGGCGTCGACGGCATTTCCATGCTGTTCGTCATCCTGACGACCTTCCTGATGCCCTTCTGCGTGCTGGCGAGCTGGCTCTCGGTCGAGAAACGCCTGAAGGACTACATGATCGCCTTCCTCGTCCTCGAGACGATGATGGTCGGCGTGTTCACGTCGCTGGATATCGTGCTGTTCTACGTCTTCTTCGAAGCCGGCCTGATCCCGATGTTCCTGATCATCGGCGTCTGGGGCGGCAAGGATCGCGTCTACGCTAGCTACAAGTTCTTCCTCTATACGCTGCTCGGCTCGGTGCTGATGCTGCTCGCCATCATGGCGATGTACTGGCAGGCCGGCACGACGGACATCCCGACGCTGCTCGCCTACAAGTTCCCGCCGCAGATGCAGACATGGCTATGGCTGGCTTTCTTCGCTTCCTTCGCGGTGAAAATGCCGATGTGGCCGGTTCACACCTGGTTGCCCGACGCACACGTTCAGGCGCCGACGGCGGGCTCGGTCATCCTGGCTGGTATTCTTCTGAAGCTCGGCGGCTACGGTCTCATCCGCTTCTCGATCGGCATGTTCCCGAATGCGTCGGAATATTTCGCGCCGCTCGTCTACGCTCTGTCCGTCATCGCCATCATCTACACCTCGCTCGTGGCGATGATGCAGGAAGACATCAAGAAGCTGATCGCCTACTCTTCGGTCGCGCACATGGGCTATGTCACCATGGGCATTTTCGCGGCCAACCAGCAGGGTGTTCAGGGTGCGATCTTCCAGATGCTGTCGCACGGCATTGTCTCCGGCGCGCTCTTCCTTTGCGTCGGCGTGGTCTACGACCGCACCCATACCCGCGAGATCGCGGCGTATGGCGGCCTGGTCAACAACATGCCGAAATATGCCGTCGCGATGATGGTCTTCACCATGGCCAATGTCGGTCTGCCCGGCACCTCCGGCTTCATCGGTGAATTCCTGACCCTGATCGGCGTCTTCCGTGCCAACACCTGGGTTGCACTCTTCGCTGCCACCGGCGTCATTCTTTCAGCCGCTTACGCGCTCTGGCTCTACCGCCGCGTCATTTTCGGCGCGCTGGAAAAGGAAAACCTGAAGAAGCTGCTGGATCTGTCGCCTCGCGAACAGCTCATCCTTTATCCGCTGATCGCGCTGACCATCTTCTTCGGCGTCTATCCGGCTCCGATCTTCGATGCGACGGCCGCTTCGGTTGATCTGCTCGTGAACAACTACACCGCAGCCCTGCACGCCGCGCAGAATGTTGCGCTGTCGATGAATTGATGACGGGACTTATTCGACATGACTGCTGACACAATTCTTGCAAGCCTGCATCTTTCCATCCCGGAGCTCATCCTCGCGGTCGGTGCGCTTGTGCTGCTCATGATTGGCGTCTTCTCGGGCGAACGGTCGGGACCGACGGTAACCGGTCTTGCCATTGCGGTTCTTGCGGTGGCCGGTCTCTGGATCATCTTCGTGCCCGGCGAAGGCCTGGCTTACGGCGGCGCCTACCTCGCCGACGGCTTCTCGCGCTTCATGAAGATCGTCGCCCTAGTGGGCTCGATCGTCGCCATGTTCATGAGCATGGGGCATGCGCGCGAGCAGCAGCTCGATCGTTTCGAATTCCCCGTGCTGCTGCTGCTGGCGACCCTCGGCATCCTGCTGATGATCTCGGCACATGACCTGATCTCGCTCTATCTGTCGCTGGAGCTGCACTCCCTGGCGCTCTACGTCGTTGCTGCCATCAACCGCGACAGCGTCAAGTCGACGGAAGCCGGTCTGAAGTATTTCGTTCTCGGCGCGCTGTCCTCGGGCATGCTGCTTTACGGCATGTCGCTGGTCTATGGCTTCACCGGTCACACGACCTTCGATGCCATCGCCACCGCGCTCAGCGCTGAGACCCGTTCGCTCGGCCTCGTCTTCGGTCTGGTCTTCGTGCTCGCCGGCCTGGCCTTCAAGATTTCCGCCGTGCCGTTCCACATGTGGACGCCGGACGTCTATGAAGGTGCGCCGACCCCGGTCACCGCCTTCTTTGCCGCTGCCCCGAAGGTTGCGGCCATGGCGATCCTGACCCGTATCGTGGTCACCGCTTTTCATCCGGTGCTTGCCGACTGGCAGCAGATCATCGTCTTCATCTCGATCGCCTCGATGCTGCTCGGCTCCTTCGCCGCAATCGGTCAGCGCAACTTCAAGCGACTGATGGCTTATTCCTCCATCGGTCACATGGGCTATGCGCTGGTCGGCCTTGCTGCCGGCAACAAGACCGGCGTCTCCGGTGTCATGCTTTACATGGTCATCTACATGGTCATGACGCTCGGCTCCTTCGCCATCATCATGGCGATGCGCCGCAAGGATGGTCGCCAGGTTGAGAACGTCGACGACCTCGCCGGCCTTTCCACGACGAATCCGTTCATGGCGGTCGTGTTGACGGCGCTGATGTTCTCGCTTGCCGGCATCCCGCCGCTCGCCGGCTTCTTCGGAAAGTACTTTGTCTTCGTCGCAGCCATCCAGGCCCATCTCTATGCGCTCGCCATCATCGGCGTTCTCGCATCGGTCGTCGGCGCCTACTATTATCTGCGCGTCATCAAGGTGATGTGGTTCGATGAAGCCAAGGACGAGTTTACCCGCACTGCCGGTTCGCTGCGTCTGGTCTTCGGCCTTTCGGGTCTCTTCGTCGTCACCTACGTCTTCTTCGGCGGTGCTATCGGCGGTGCGGCCGATCTCGCTGCCGCGACGCTGTTTTGATGGCGTCTGACATGAACAGCCGGAAGTCGCTCGCCGACTTCCGGCACGATGCCCTTTCAGTGACCGCGTCCACCAACAGCGAATGCCTGGAGCGGGCGCGGGCAGGCGATGCCGGCAATCTCTGGGTGACAGCGGACCGCCAGACAGGCGGCCGCGGACGCCGCGGGCGCCCTTGGGTGTCCGAACGCGGCAATCTCTATGCTTCCCTTCTTCTGATCGATCCGGCCCCCATGGACCGCCTCGGCTCCCTGCCGCTGGCTGTCGCAATTGGCGTGCATCAGGCGGTGCGTGGCGTGCTGCCTCTGGCCGCGGAGCCCGTCGAGGTCAAATGGCCGAACGATATCCTGATCGGCCGCAAGAAGACCTGCGGCATTCTGATCGAGGGAGAGGCCCTTGCGGATGGACGGTATGCGCTGGTGATCGGCATCGGGATCAATATTGCCGTCAAACCGGAAAACCCGCTCTATCCGGTCACCTACCTGCATGAGCATGGCTCGACCGTATCGCCGGAGGAACTGTTTGCGCATCTCTACGCGTCCATGGCCGAGGCATTGGCCGTTTGGAACAGCGGCAAAGGCGTTCGCGAGGTGACCGCACGCTGGCGTGAGGTCGCTTGTGGCATCGGCGAAAAGATCACCGTGAATCTGCCGGACCGTTCGATTTCCGGCCATTTCGCCGGAATCGATGATAATGGCTTATTGATGCTCGATATCGGCGGCAAGATTTTGCCGATCGCCGCGGGCGACGTTTTTTTCAGATCGTAGGTAAAAGATAGATATGGCAAACCAAGACGAACTGGTGTTTTTGCCACTCGGCGGCGTCGGCGAGATCGGCATGAATCTCGCGCTTTACGGCTATGGCGCGCCTGAGCATCGCCAGTGGATCATGGTCGATTGCGGCGTCACCTTTCCCGGTCCGGACCTTCCGGGCGTCGATCTTGTGCTCCCCGATATTCGTTTCCTCGCCAAGGAACGCAAGAACCTCAAGGGCATCATCATCACGCATGCGCATGAGGATCACTATGGCGCGCTGAACGATCTCTGGCCGGGCCTGAACGTTCCGGTCTACGCGTCCGCCTTCACTGCCGGCCTGCTGGAAGCCAAGCGCGACTACGAAAAGTCGATGGGCGAGATCCCGATCACGCCGTTCAAGGCTGGCGATCGCATCAATGTCGGCCCCTTCAGCATCGAGGGTGTCGGCGTCAATCACTCCATTCCCGAACCGATGTCGCTGATGATCCGCACGCCGGTCGGCAATGTCATCCACACCGGCGACTGGAAGATCGATCACGAGCCGTCGCTCGGGCCACTGACCGACGAGGCGCGTTTCCGCCAGCTCGGTGATGAAGGCGTGCTGGCGCTGATGTGCGATTCCACCAATGCGCTGCGAGACGGCGTATCTCCCTCGGAAAAGGATGTTTCCGAAAGCCTGCGCAAGATCATCGAGGACGCAGAGGGTCGAGTAGCGATCACGACTTTCTCCTCGAATGTCGGCCGTATTCGCACCATCGCCGAGGCTGCCGAGGCTGCGGGCCGCGAGATTTTGCTGCTCGGCAGTTCGCTGAAGCGTGTCGTCGATGTCGCGCGCGACATCGGCATCATGGAAGGCATCAAGCCGTTCATCGCTGAAGATGAATATGGCTATATCCCGCGCGACAAGGTCGTCGTCATCCTGACCGGCAGCCAGGGCGAGCCGCGCGCGGCGCTTGCCAAGCTTTCGCGTGACGAGATGCGCAACGTCGCGCTCGCCGCCGGCGATATCGTCGTTTTCTCATCGCGCGCTATTCCCGGCAATGAGAAGGCCATCCAGGATATCAAGAACGGCCTCACCGAGCAGGGCGTGCATGTCGTGACGGATGCCGAAGCACTGGTACATGTCTCCGGCCATCCGCGCCGCAACGAGCTGCAGCGGATGTATGAATGGACGCGGCCGAAGGTCGTTGTGCCGGTGCATGGCGAAGCGACGCATCTGACCGCACATAAAGAACTGGCCGAACAGTCCGGCATTTCCATTGTGCCGCGGGTTCGCAATGGCGACATATTGCGACTGGCTCCGGGTCCTGTAGAGGTGATCGGCGAGGCGCCGCATGGCCGTATCTTCAAGGATGGCACGCTGATCGGCGATTTCGACGAGATGGGCATTGGCGAGCGCAAGAAGCTTTCCTATGTCGGCCATGTCGCTGTGAATGTCGTGCTCGATGCCCGTTATGATATCGTCGGCGATCCCGATCTCGTTGCTATCGGCCTTCCGGCCTATGACGATGAGGGCGAGGACATGGAAGACACGCTCTTCGATGCCATCGTCAGTGCCATCGAAAGCATCCCGCGCGCCCGCCGCAAGGATATCGACATGGTGCAGGAAGCCGCGCGTCGGGCTGTGCGCGCTGCGGCCAACCATGGCTGGGGCAAGAAGCCGGTCGTGACCGTGTTCATTACCCGCGTAACTGGGCAATAGCGTTACTATCTGGTCGGGGAGGAGGGACGCCATGCTCGGGCGCATCAACCATATCGCGATTGCCGTTCCGGATATTGCCGCCGCTTCCGCCACCTATCGTGACACGCTTGGCGCCAAAGTATCGGCGCCGCAGCTCTTGCCGGAACATGGCGTCACCGTCGTCTTCATCGAATTGCCGAACACCAAGGTCGAGCTACTGGAACCGCTTGGCGACGCCTCGCCCATCTCGGCATTTCTCGCGAAGAATCCCGACGGGGGCATGCACCATATTTGCTATGAGGTGGATGATCTTATGGCTGCGCGTGACCGCCTTATCGAGGCCGGCGCTCGCGTGCTCGGCAATGGCGAACCGAAGATCGGCGCCCACGGCAAGCCGGTGCTTTTCCTGCACCCGAAGGACTTCTTCGGAACCCTCATTGAACTTGAGCAGAGCGCTGATGTCAGCACAGCAGTGTGACATTAGAGCGCTGAGCAGCACTTTGAAACGCGGAGGCTTTGGCTCTATAGGCGGGTTAGGGCGAGGAGCGCGCAGGCCGGTTTGAGGCCTGTCTTGAGGAAGCATAATGGTCCAGCAGATTTTTTCGACATGCGCTGTCTATTTCGTTGTCTGGTGGATCACGCTCTTCGCCATCCTGCCTTTCGGCATGCGCACCCAGGCTGAAGACAATCAGGTGGTCCTCGGCACCGTCGAAAGCGCGCCGACGAAATTCCGCGGTTTGAGGGTGGTGCTGATCACGACATTGGTATCCGGCGTGATCTACGCTGCGTGGTACATCAGTTCGCACTATTTGGGTTTCGGCTTCGACTCGATCCCGCCGATCATTCCGCGCTACGATGGCTGACGTTTATTTCCAAAAACTCTTTTCAACCTGTAGATGAAAATCATGCGCTATTGAATAGCGTGCAATCCGTCATACCGTTGTCATCTATTTGAGGCAAAGAGGCGGCGCGACGGTGGTGATTCCGTTACGTCAGCTTGGCTGCGGTAGAAGAAGGATTCAAAGCCTTCCCGCTTAAAAAGCTGATGGTTAAATGAGGTAGAAAAGCAAAAAAAAACAAGGCTGTAAGCCTTGTTTTTAAGTATCGCGTGATCCTTATCCGTTGCCGGGGCTGCGAACGAGCGCGCCTAAGATCTGATCCTCCCAAGACTTGACCGCGAAACGACAAGAATTAACCTTCTTGCCTCTTTTGTGAGCTAAAATTAGCTCAAAGATTGAGCTTTGTCATCTGTTTTTTTGCATTTTTGCTACAGTCGCGTAGAATTTTTCTGTTGACAGATTTCCCCGTCAAATACTTATAAACGTGCATTTTTTCGAATTTATAGAAACATATGAGGTTCGCCCGCGTTTGTGGGTGTTCGCCCGGTTTACTCGCGTTAAATGCGGGTTTCTTTCCTGCGCCGAAGCAGTTATGAACGCCTCCAGAAGTTAATTTCTAACGATTCCGCCGGTGCGGAACGTCAAACCATCTGGAATAAGCCCATGCGTCTGTCTCGTTACTTCATGCCCATTCTGAAGGAAAATCCCAAAGAGGCTGAAATTGTTTCTCATCGGCTGATGCTGCGTGCCGGCATGATCCGCCAGCAGTCGCAAGGCATCTATTCCTGGCTGCCGTTGGGCAAGCGTATCCTCAACAAGGTCAACAATATCATCCGCGAGGAACAGAACCGCGCCGGCGCCATCGAGCTCTTGATGCCGACGCTGCAGTCGGCCGAGCTCTGGCAGGAAAGCGGCCGGTATGACGCTTATGGCAAAGAGATGCTCCGCATCCAGGACCGTCAGGAGCGCCCAATGCTCTACGGCCCGACCAATGAGGAGATGGTCACCGACATCTTCCGTTCTTACGTCAAGTCCTACAAGGACCTGCCGTTGAACCTCTATCATATCCAGTTGAAGTTCCGCGACGAGATCCGTCCGCGCTTCGGCACCATGCGCTCGCGCGAATTCATGATGAAGGATGCCTATTCCTTCGATCTGACGCTCGAGGGTGCCGTACACTCCTATAATAAGATGTTCGCCGCCTATCTACGCACTTTCAATCGGCTGGGCCTTAGAGCCATTCCGATGCGCGCCGACACCGGCCCGATCGGCGGCAATCTCAGTCATGAATTCATCATTCTCGCCGACACCGGCGAATCCGAGGTCTTCTGCCACAAGGATTTCGTCAATTTCGACATCCCCGCGGAAGACACGAATTTTGACGATGTCGCGGGCATGAAAGCCGTCTTCGACAAATGGACGTCGGTTTATGCGGCGACCTCGGAGATGCACGACGAGGCGGCCTTCAACGCCATTCCGGACGGCGAGCGTCTGTCGGCCCGCGGTATCGAAGTCGGCCATATCTTCTATTTCGGCACCAAATATTCAGAGCCGATGGGCGCGAAAGTGCAGGGTCCCGACGGCAAGGAACATGCCGTCCACATGGGTTCTTACGGTATTGGCCCGACACGCCTTGTTCCCGCCATCATCGAAGCATCGCATGATGAAAACGGAATCATCTGGCCGGCCTCGGTCGCGCCCTTTGATGCCGTCGTGATCAACATGAAGGCTGGCGATCAGGCCTGCGATGCAGCTTGCGAGACGATCTATGCTGCGCTCTCGAAGGCCGGCAAGGATGTCCTGCTTGACGATACGGACGATCGCGCCGGAACGAAATTCGCCACTGCCGATCTGATCGGCGTGCCCGTGCAGATTATCGCCGGGCCGCGTTCGGTCGCGAACGGCGAAGTGGAAGTCAAGGACCGCAAGACCGGCGCCCGCGAAACGATGACCATCGAAGCGGCGATCAATCGGCTGGCAGGCTGATAAAACGATAGGATGAGAAGCGAATGGCGGCAGACGCGGCAGTGAAGCAGCAGGGTAAGGCTTTCAAGACCGGCCCGTCATCGCGTCCGTTCTCCGGCTTCGAGCGGCTTGTCGCCTGGCGCTATCTGCGCGCCCGGCGCAAGGAGGCGTCGATCTCGGTCATCGCCGGCTTCTCTTTGGTCGGCATCATGCTCGGCGTCGCGGCATTGATCATCGTCATGGCGGTCATGAATGGTTTTCGCGCCGAGCTCTTCAAGCAGATTCTCGGCTTCAACGGCCATGTCGTTGTTCAGCCCGTGGATACGCCGCTGAATGACTATGCCGTGCTGGCGCAGAAACTCGCTGCCGTTCCTGGCGTCACCATGGCCTTGCCGTTGGTTGAAGGCGAAACACTTGCCTCCGGTCGCGGCGGTTCCGGCACCGGTGCGCTCGTCCGCGGCATCCGGCCCGAAGACTTCACCAAGCTCAAGACGGTTTCGGACCATATCGTCGATGGCAACATGGTGGGCTTCACCGCCGGCCAGGGCGTCATGGTCGGTTCGCGCCTGGCACGGCAACTGGGTCTGACGGTCGGCGATCAGATTACACTGACTGCGCCGGATGGCGACGTGACGCCCTTCGGGGTTAATCCGCGTGTCAAGGCCTATACGATCTCCGGCATCTTCGAAGTCGGCATGTCGGAATATGACGCCTCCGTGGTCTTCATGCCGCTGGAGGAGGCGCAGCTCTATTTCAATGTCGAAGGGATCGTCGAGAAGATCGAGCTTTTCGTCAGCAACCCGGATGATGTCGACGAACTCAGGCCGCAGATCGAAGCGGCCGCGGGACGGCAGGTCTTTCTGACCGACTGGCGGCAGGTGAACGAGACCTTCTTCTCGGCATTGCAGGTCGAACGCAATACCATGTTCATGATCCTGACGCTGATCGTTATCGTCGCTGCGCTTAACATCATTTCCGGCCTGATCATGCTGGTGAAGGACAAGGGAAGCGATATCGCCATTTTGCGCACCATGGGCGCGACGTCGGGGGCGATCATGCGCATCTTCTTCATGACAGGGGCGGCGATCGGCGTAGTTGGCACTGTCGCCGGCGTTGCGCTTGGCGTTATTGTCTGCCTCAACATTGAATCGATCCGTCAGTTCTTCTCCTGGATTTCCGGCACGGTGATCTTCAATCCCGAGGTCTACTTCCTCAGCAAGTTGCCGGCGCAAATGAATCTCGGCGAGACCATCTCCGTGATCGTGATGGCGCTGACGCTGTCCTTCCTTGCCACGATCTTTCCGGCCTGGCGTGCCTCGCGGCTCGATCCGGTGCAGGCGCTACGGTACGAATAAGGAATTCCACATTTGATCAAACGCAACGTCGTTCTCCAGCTTACGGGCGTGGAGCGTCATTACGGGCAGGGCGAAACGCGGCTGTCGATCCTGAAGGGTGCCGATTTCGCCTTGACCAGCGGCGAGATCGTTGCGCTGGTTGCGCCGTCGGGAACGGGCAAGTCGACGCTTCTGCATGTCGCCGGCCTGCTCGAGCATCCTGATGGTGGCGAGGTGACGATCAACGGCCAGGCCTGCGAGGGTCTGTCCGATGAAAAGCGCACCGCCGTCCGTCGCAGCGAGATCGGCTTCGTCTATCAGTTCCACCATCTGCTGCCTGAGTTTTCCGCGCTGGAAAACATCATGATGCCGCAGTTGATTTCCGGCCTCTCCAAGAAAGAGGCGAGCGCTCGCGCTGCCCAGCTTCTCGACTATATGCGCATCGGTCACCGTGCCGAGCATCGCCCGGCCGAGCTTTCCGGCGGCGAGCAGCAGCGTGTCGCCATTGCCCGCGCCGTCGCCAACGCACCGCTGGTGCTTTTGGCAGACGAGCCGACCGGCAATCTCGATCCCGATACGGCGCATTATGTCTTCGACGCGCTTGAGGCGCTCGTGCGCCAGTCCGGGCTCGCAGCGCTGATCGCCACGCACAATCACGAGCTGGCGGCACGCATGGACCGTCGTGTGACTATCCAAGACGGCAAGGTCGTCGAATTCTGACGGTGTAATTACGGGACGATCAGCCCGCCGCGGTAATCCAGCTCATACGCCTTGCGCCCGTCCACCAGGATGACCTCATGGCCAATGAAATGATCGCAGCCACCGGTGCTGCGATCGACATAATGGCCAAATGAATGCGCGAATTCGTAACCGCCGAGAAAGCGTTTCTCATCCAGGTAGAGCCGCATCAGCGCCGCCTTGATGACCATCCCGGCAGCCGTGGCGTCGATCAGATCACGCTCGACGATCCGCCCGAAATAGTTCATCGCCCAGACCGGTTCGTCGTCGAGCCAGATCAGCTCCTGTCCGGCGAAATCCGTGCCGCCGAAATAACTGTCGAGATAGCGCCAGCGGCCACTGGCATAGCCGATATCATGCGAACCACTGCGGCAGGACGGCAGTCTCTCGCCATCGCCGACATAGGTTTCCGCCTTCGCGGCAACAATAAAATCGTTCAGCTCGGCAAGATCCGGCATGGTCCTCTCCATCCATGATGAGGGATCAAAATGCCACGCTTTTGATAACAAGTAAAGAACAAATAGTGAACAAATGGCGCTGCTATGGGTTTTGCCCACAACCCTTGTGGCCGATATCGTCGTTCCAGTCCTCGATCCTGATAGTCTTGGCTTCGGCCGTGAGCTCCCTGCCGCCCTTCGTCGCCTTGCCCGTCAGGACATTGTAGTCGCAGCTATAGCTCTCCTCGGCCTTGAGATTGTCTCGCAAATCATAGGTGTAGCCGGCAACGACGAAGGCATTGTTGCGGAAGGCGAGGGTGAGCGTCTGATGCCAGCGGTAGCGCCCGTACCCATCGTTCTGGGACATAACTGCGATCGAACCGTTCGGCATAGCCGCGATCGACGGTTCCTGGCCGAAGATACCGCCCGGCTCACCGCGGCCCCATACCTTGTCGGGTGCGGTCGTCACCAGCTTGAGCAGCTCATGTTCTTTGTCGCGGAGATAAATATAGATGCCGATCGTGGTCTCGTCGTCTTGCGGGGCCAACGCCAGCAATGCGAGGTCCGGCTTACCGTCCTTGTTCCAGTCGCCGACCGCTACGTCGATGATGCGGTCCGGCGTGATGGTATTTTCCGCATGAGCCGCTGATGTAACCGAAAGCAGAATGAGAGCGCAGGCAAGTGGTTTCATGGTGATCCCTTCCTTCGCGTTTTGATAGCTTAGGGTTGTGCTTCCGTCCATTGATACCCTTCAAAATACCGAGGATGAAAATTATTGATGCAGCTATTGACTCTCGAACATAAATAGAACAAATAAGAAACATAACGAGTAAGGAGCGCGTAAATGACCGATATCATTCGAGACGTTGCAGCATTCACCTCCATCGTCATGTTTGTCGCCAGCTTTTCCCTCATCGTGATGGCGATGTGAATCTTATCCCCACGGGTGTCGCGATGCGCCCGTGATTCATGAGGTCAACTTCTGGACTTTATCGTCCGCTATGCCGAGAATGCAGCCGATTCATTTGGGCATGCGGAAGGGCATATGATGGCGGATATGGTGAGCAGCGGCGCAACAGGTGCGCCGGTCGGAGATACGCCGGAATTCGTGCACCTTCGCGTCCATTCCGCCTATTCGCTGCTCGAAGGCGCGTTGCCGCTGAAGAAGATTCTCGCGAAGGCGGCCGGCGATAGCCAGCCGGCCATAGCGATCACCGATACGAACAACCTTTTCATCGCGTTGGAATTTTCCCAGAAGGCGATGGATGAGGGCCTGCAGCCGATCATCGGCTGCCAGGTGTCGATCGACATGGAAGATGGTGTCGAGGGCGAAAAGCGCGGGCCGCAACAGGCGCTTGCCAAGCTGCCGTCCATCGTGTTGCTCGCCGCCACCGAGCGTGGCTATGAGCGGCTGGTCGATCTTGTCAGCCGCGCCTATCTCGGCGGCGAAGGCAATCAGGCAGTCCATATTACCGCCTCCTGGCTGAAGGAGATCGGCACGGACGGCATGATCGCGCTTACCGGCTCGCTCGGCGGTCCGGTCGATATGGCGCTGAAGGAAGGCCACGCGCCGCAGGCGCTGTCGCGGCTGCTGACGTTGAAGAGCCTGTTCGGCGACCGCCTTTATGTCGAATTGCAGCGTCACGGCACCTACGATCGCCGCCACGAACAGAAGATGATCGCGCTCGCCTATGAGCATGAATTGCCGCTGGTCGCGACCAACGAGGCCTTCTTCCCGACGCGCGATGATTACGATGCCCATGATGCGCTCATGGCGGTCGCCCACAATGCCATCGTTTCGGACGATACCCGCTTTCGCCTGACGCCGGATCACTATTTGAAGAGCCGTGCCGATATGGCGAAGCTCTTCGCCAATCTGCCGGAAGCGTTGGAGAACACCGTCGAGATCGCACGGCGCTGCTCCTTTGTTCTGAAGACACGCAAGCCTATCCTGCCGCGCTTCACCGGGGCCACCGCCGATCCGGAGGAGGCTGAACGCGCCGAGGCGGCTGAATTGCGTGCCCAGGCGGTCGAAGGTCTCGACCGGCGTCTCGCCTCGCTCGGCATGGCGTCGGGCTATACGGAGAACGACTATCGCGAGCGGCTGGAATTCGAGCTCAGCGTCATCGAGCGCATGAAATTCCCCGGCTACTTCCTGATCGTCGCGGACTTCATCAAATGGGCCAAGCAGCATGACATTCCGGTCGGCCCAGGCCGCGGCTCGGGCGCAGGTTCGCTGGTCGCCTATGCGCTGACGATTACCGACGTCGATCCGCTGCGTTTCTCGCTGCTGTTCGAACGCTTCCTCAATCCGTCGCGCGTGTCGATGCCCGACTTCGATATCGATTTTTGCCAGGATCGCCGCGAAGAGGTGATCCGCTATGTTCAGGCCAAATATGGCCGCGAGCAGGTGGCGCAGATCATCACCTTCGGTTCTCTTCAGGCGCGCGCCGCCCTTCGCGACGTCGGCCGTGTGCTGGAAATGCCCTATGGCCAGGTCGACAAGATCTGCAAGCTGGTGCCGAACAACCCCGCCAATCCGACACCGCTCAGCAAGGCGATCGAGGAGGAGCCGCGTCTGCAGGAGGAGGCCGACAAGGAACCGGTCGTCGCCCGTCTGCTCGATATCGCCCAGAAGATCGAGGGCCTCTATCGCCATGCCTCGACGCACGCCGCTGGCATCGTGATCGGCGACCGGCCGCTGTCGAAGCTGGTGCCGATGTATCGCGACCCGCGCTCCGACATGCCGGTCACCCAGTTCAACATGAAATGGGTGGAGCAGGCCGGCCTGGTGAAGTTCGACTTCCTCGGCCTGAAGACGCTGACGGTTCTGAAGACAGCTGTCGATTTCGTCGCCAAGCGCGGTATCACGCTTGATCTCGCCAGCATTCCCCTCGACGATAAGACGACCTACGACATGCTCTCGCGCGGTGAGACGGTCGGCGTGTTCCAGGTGGAAAGTGCGGGCATGCGCAAGGCGCTGATCGGCATGCGCCCCGACTGCATCGAAGACATCATCGCGCTGGTGGCCCTCTATCGTCCGGGCCCGATGGAAAACATCCCGGTCTACAATGCTCGCAAACATGGCGAAGAAGAGATCGAATCGATCCATCCGACGATCGATTATCTCCTGAAGGAAACGCAGGGCGTTATCGTCTATCAGGAGCAGGTGATGCAGATCGCCCAGGTCCTCTCGGGCTATTCGCTCGGCGAAGCCGATCTTCTGCGCCGTGCCATGGGTAAGAAGATCAAGGCCGAGATGGATCAGCAGCGCGAACGCTTTGTCGACGGCGCCGTCAAGAATGGCGTATCGAAGGGCCAGGCGGACGTCATTTTCGACCTGCTCGCCAAGTTCGCGAACTACGGCTTCAACAAATCGCACGCCGCCGCCTACGCGATCGTCTCCTACCAGACCGCCTATATGAAGGCGCATTATCCGGTGGAGTTCCTTGCGGCCTCGATGACGCTCGATATGGCGAATACCGAAAAGGTCAACGATTTCCGCCAGGATGCCAAGCGTCTCGGCATCGAGGTCATCGCGCCGTCGGTCCAGACTTCGTTCCGCCATTTCGAGACGGGCGAGAACCGCATCTATTATGCGCTGGCCGCCATTAAAGGCGTCGGCGAATCCGCCGTCGACCACATTGTCGGGGTGCGCGGCGACCAGCCTTTTGCCGGCATTGAGGATTTCTGCCTGCGCATCGATCCGAAGCAGATCAATCGCCGTGTGCTGGAAAGCCTGATCTGCGCCGGCGCCTTCGATTGTTTCGACATCGATCGCGCCCAACTGATCGGCGGGCTGGACCGGGTCATGGGCTATGCGCAAGTTGCGCAGGAAAATAAGCGAAGCGGTCAGTCCGACATGTTCGGAAGCGCAGCCTCGGGACCTGAGAAGATCTCATTCCCGCCTTTCACCCCCTGGCTCGCCTCGGAGCGGCTGCTGCGCGAATTCCAGGTGCTGGGCTTCTACCTCACCGCCCATCCGCTCGACACCTACAAGACCGTGCTGAACAAGATGCGCGTGCAGACCTTCGCCGATTTCTCTGCGGCGGTGAAGCAGGGGGCGAGCAATGGCCGCTTGGCCGGCACGGTCATTTCCAAGCAGGAGCGCAAGACGCGCACCGGCAACAAGATGGGCATCTTCGTTTTCTCCGATGCCTCCGGTCAGTTCGAGGCCGTGCTGTTTTCGGAAGTGCTCAATCAATATCGCGACGTGCTGGAAGTCGGCAAATCCTTCGTCATCACCGCGCAGGCTGACGAGCGGCCGGAAGGCATCAGCCTGCGCCTGCAAACGGCGCAGTCGCTGGAGGAAAAGTCGCTGCAGATGCAAAAAGCGCTGCGGGTCTACGTCCGTGATTCCGGCCCGCTGAAAGCGGTCGCCGCGCACCTCAACGCCAAGGGCGACGGCCTGGTCTCCTTCATCGTCATCAAGGAGGAGGGCAAGCGCGAGGTCGAGGTGGCGCTGCCGGAGAAATACCGCATCACACCGGAAATCGCGGCCGCGCTGCGCACCGCGCCGGGCGTGATCGACGTCGAGCTGGTCTAAAGCTCGTCGCGATCTTTCAGATTCGCTCCCACGCTTTAGCTCCTTGTTTTTGCATATCGTTTTCGCAAAACCGCCGCACACTTTTGCGCGACATGCATTAGCCGTTTTTCCCAAGGGCGCCGCGGTTGGTGATGGTGATGAAATCAGTGCCGTCGCCGGTTTCCGGGCCGATGCCGGTGTCGGAAATTGTCAGCGAGGAACCTGCGGTCAGCAGGTCCTGGATCTTGCGCCTGGCGTCATCGGGTATGGTGATGCGGTCGAGCGCACGGTCGGCGGCGTCGAGTGATTCGGCTTGTTCCTCGCTGGTGATGCCGAACCGCTTTTTCGCATCCCTGGAAAGATCGTCCTCCAGCGTCACGCCGAACCAGTCCGCCTTGCCGTTCACTTTGTCGATCGTATGGGCGGTAAAGAAATGCGTGCCGAGGGCTTCCTGCGGCTCGGCGATGATGGCTGGCGCTTCAAATAGCGGTTTGAAATTCTGCCGAACCATGATTTCGCCGTTCGCCGGCTCGCCCTTGCCAGCGAGGATATAGACAGCCTTCATCAGCGCCGGGCTGACGAGGCCACCCGATGTCGTGATGTTATGGGCCTTCTTGAAATCCTCGATCGCCTGCACCGTCGCAGGTCCGAGCATGCCGTCCGGCGTGCCTGTCGCAAAGCCCATGCTGTTCAAGATGCCCTGTAGGTCGCGGACATTTTCCCGCAGGCCCCGACGGGTGATGAGGATGCCGAGCGGAGCCTGATCGGCTGATGGTGCTTGTATGGCCTTTGGCATGGGCAGGGAGGCGACATCGTTTGTGGCGACCTGCACCGATTGCGCCTGCGGCAGGAAGGCCGCCGTCGACGGGCGCAGTTCGATATCGGAGAACAGAGCAGCGGCGGGCGCGACTTCAGGCTGGAACAGCATGGCATGTTCGAAAGGTTGTGGCACCAGCGGCTGGTCGGCGATGACAACATGCACGCCGCGTTCCGTCATCTGATAGAGCATCTTGGCAAAGGCCTTGGGCATCCGCACGCAGCCATGCGAGGCGGGATAGTTCGGCACCGAATTGGATTCGTGCAGGGCGATGCCGGACCAGGTCAGCCGCTGCATGAAGGGCATCGGCGACGCCGAATAGAGGTTGGACTCGTGATAGACCTCTTTTTCCAGAATGGAAAAGATGCCGCTCGGCGTCGTATGGCCGCGCTTGCCTGTCGAAACCTTCGATGTCGCCACCACCTTGTCGCCGTCATAGACGGCAAGCGATTGCCGGTCCTTCGATACGACGATCTGCAATGTGCGGGCATCTTCCTGGCCGAAGGCAGGATGAACGAGAGCTGTGGCCGACAGCAGGCCAAGCCCGAAAAGGAAACGCGGCTTCATATACACATACCAAAACGCAATACTCGTATGGCCGGACGTTAGACTTCGAAGTTTAAGGAAGACTTGAAGACGAGCCGTCCACTTGAATTGCTCTTTTGCAGCTTCATCAGCAAAGGCCTGTCCGATAGGCGCAATTGCGACAGGAAGTATTTTATGTAAATCTTAAATTGTAGGATGCGGAGCCGGGCGGGCGTTCGACATGCATGTGGACGTGATCGAAAAGCTGGAAGATCTGCGGGGGCTGAAAGACAACTGGGATCGGATCTATGAGATCGACCCGGAAGCACATTGTTTTCTATCCTGGACCTGGATATCGAGCTGGTTTGCCTCTCGTTCCCTGGCCTGGCTCGTGCTGGCGGCAAGGGAAGATGAGGGCGGTGCCTATGTGGCCTTCCTTCCAATTCAGCTCGGTACGGGGCTCGATAGGGGCAACGGCTTCTACAATACCATCGTCCTGGGTGGCTCCTATTTCGCCCCTTATACGGGTATTCTCTGCGATCCGGCCCATGCCGGTGGTGCGGTCTCAGCCTTTGCCGATCACATTCGCACCCTTCATTGGTGCAGTCTGCATCTCGACGATATCGATCGATCGTCCACGCGCATCGAGTCCTTCCTCGACCGCTTTCCACCAGAGGACTTTGTCGGCGACAGGGTCAAGCGCCCGATACAGATATCGGATGCGGCCGAGAGGATCGATCCGGAGATCCACGTCCATGTGACGCTGCCTGCGGATTTCGATTCGTTCCTGCACGAGAAACTGCATTGGCGGGCGCGGCGCAATATCCGCCACTGCCTGCGAACGCTCGAGGACTCGGCGGCACTGCGGATGACGCATGCCGACACATCAACCATCGAAGAGAATCTTGCGACGCTGCTGAGCCTCTGGTCGAAGCAATGGGGATGTCGCAATCACGGCTATATGCGTTACATCCTTGACAATTCGCGGTCGGTTCTGCCGGATTGCTTTCGCAGCGGTGATCTTTTTCTGCCGGTTCTATGGCAGGACGGGGTAGCGATTGCCGCTTCCGCCGTTCTTCTCGATCGTCCCAGGAAGAGCCTGATCTGTTTCCTCAGCGCCCGTGATGTCTCGATCCGAGATCTGTCCCCGGGCTTGATGCTGCATGCCTATACGATCCGCTGGGCGATAGAGAACGGCTTTCGGATCTACGATCTCGGTGCCGGCGATTATCCGCACAAGTATATTTTCGGCTCCGTCAGCCGGCGCATCGAGCGCTACCGGATCAACACACGGACAGGGCGGAACCTTGGCGAGCGGCTCGACGAGCATTGCCTCCCCTTTGTGTTCGCCCGCATCAAGAACCTGTATTCCGCCGGTGATCTGAGCGATGCCGAAATCGGCTGCCGGCAGGTTCTTGCCATCGAGCCGGCACAAAGTGAGGCCCTGTCGCTCTACCGCGAAGTCGTGGCGTCGCGGACGCTCTGGCAGGCGATCTCGTCCGATGCTGCTGAGGATATCAGCTCGGACGACCAAGGAGTGATCGACCGCGCCGAGGCGGAGAAGCAATGTCGCGCTACCATCGCCGAAAACCCGGGAGATTTCGATGCTGTGCATCGGCTGAGTATACTTCTTTTGCTGCGCGGCGAGGCCAGGGAGGCGGAAGCCGAGATCGGACGGGCACTGGAGCTGCGTCCCGACTCCGCTGCAGCCCATTGCACATATGGCAATATCCTCGCCGCGGTCAGGGATTTCGAAGGCGCCGTCGTCCGCTACGAACGCGCCATCGCCTTGGAGCCAGCCCATGCGATTGCCTATAATAACAAGGGCAATGCGTTGCGCCGTTTGGGGCGCACGGAGGAAGCGCTGGCGAGCTATGAAAAGGCGATTGCGATCAGGCCGAACTACGAGCAAGCAATAGCCAATCGCACGGCACTTTTCGACGAAGAGACGGACATGCTGCCGGCCATAATTCAGCTCTCGCGCTTGCCGCCGAATGTGTAGCCGGTTTCGACCGTCTTGTTGCCGAATTTTTCCCTGAGCTTGTCCATCGCCGCTTCCGCTGCGGCGCGACGGGTCGCCTGTTCGTCGATCAGATCCGGCGGGTCGGCGCGGGCGGCGTCGCAGAGATCGGTAACGCCGATGCCGATCAGGCGGAATTTCGTACCGTCAGTCTCGTGTTCGAGCAATCGCAGGCCGGTCCGGAAAATGCGGTCGGCAAGCTGAGTCGGGTCTTCCAGACGACGGTTGCGAGTGCGGCTTTTGAAATCGGCCGATTTCAGCTTCAACACGACGGTCTGCCCGGCAATGCCGCTGCGCTTCAAGCGGCGCGACACTTTCTCCGAGAGATCGCGCAGGATCGGCACTAGATCGTCATGGCGGGAAATATCGTCGAAGAAGGTCGTCTCCGACGATACGCTCTTTGCCGCTTCGTTCGGATGCACCGTGCGATCGTCGATGCCGCGCGACAGGCGAAAGAGCCGCTGGCCGATGACGCCGTAGCGGCGCATCAGGTCGCCTTCTTCCATGGTCTGCAATTGGCCGATGGTGCGGATGCCGTCGCTTTCCAATGTCGCGGCAAAGGCCTTGCCGACGCCCCAGATGGTGGTCACCGGACGCGGCTCCAGAAACGACAGCGCCTCCTGCCGTCCGATGACGGAAAAGCCGCGCGGTTTCTGCAGGTCGGAAGCGACCTTGGCCAGGAATTTGCAATAGGAAAGGCCGACCGAAATGGTGATGCCGATTTCGCTTTCGATGCGCTTGGCGAATTTCGCCAGGATGCGGGCCGGCGGATCATGGTGCAGGCGCTGCGTGCCTTCGAGCTCCAGAAAGGCTTCGTCGATCGAAAGCGGCTGCACCAGCGGCGTCAGCTCCTGCATGAGCGCGCGCACTTCGCGGCCGACGCGGACATATTTCTCCATATTCGGGCGGATGACGATTGCTTGCGGGCAAGCCTCCAGCGCCTTGAACATCGGCATGGCCGACCGGACCCCATGAATGCGGGCGATATAGCAGGCTGTGGAGACGACGCCGCGCTTGCCGCCGCCCACGATGACCGGCTTGTCGGCCAGCTCCGGATTGTCGCGCTTTTCGATCGAGGCATAGAAGGCGTCGCAATCGATATGGGCCAACGTCAGGCCATAGAGTTCGCGATGATAGACGAGGCGTGGACTGCCGCAGGCCCGGCAACGCGTGCGCTCAGCCGATTGCTCGCTCAGGCAATCGCGGCAGAAACCGGAAACTTTGTCGGGCGCGCTGGTCATGAAAATAGAACAAAAATTGAACATCGCCACCTTATGTTTTAAGCTCGTGAGTCTCAAGACGGAAAAGAGCGGGGAGGAGATGTTGGAGGAGTTGAAAGCGGTGCCTTTGACGGCGGAACGCTGGGGCGATTTCGAAACGCTCTTCGGGCCAAGCGGTGCCTGTTATGGCTGCTGGTGCACCCATTTCCGCGTCCCGACATCCGACCGCAAAACGATGGATGGCGGAGCGAAGAAAGAATTCATGCAAGCCCGCGTCGCCGCTGGCCCGCCGCCCGGCCTTCTCGGCTATATCGGTGCGCGCCCGGTTGCCTGGACGCAGGTAGGACCGCGATCGGAACTGCCGCAATGGAATTCGCCGAAAACCGTATCGCGGCCGCTCGATCCGGACGATGCCGAAGACAGCTCGGTCTGGGCCGTTAGTTGCTTCTTCATGAATTCGCGCGACCGCGGCAAGGGGTATAGCCATCGGATGCTGTCGGAGGCGGTGAATTTCGCCAAGGCTTCCGGTGCACGCATTCTCGAGGGTTGTCCGATTGAACGGACGAAACAATCGAAATCCGTCGGCCTCTATGTCGGCTCGCTCAACATATTCGAGGCGGCAGGATTTTCCGAGGTCGCCAAACGAAAGGACGGGCGCCCTTTGATGCGCCTTGTTCTCTGATGCCGGGGCGGGCGAGCTTAGCGGGCAATATGGGCGCGGATCAATGGCGCCACCTCTGCCCAATCGTTCGCCTGGGGAATATCGGCCGCCACAGCCGGCGCCATGCTATGGACGATCGAATCCGGCCTCAGGTTGATCAGAAGGCAGCTTGCGACATGCTCGCGGACCGAATGCAGATTGTGCGCCATATCGTCGACGAAGGCGACGGGCAGGGTGCGCTTGCCATGCAATGCCTGCACAATCGGCCCCTTCGGCTGCAGCGAGGCGAGCAGCGGATAGGCAAGGCCCAGCCTGTCGAGAAGACGGCGGCGCTGCGCCCAGAACTGCGGCGGCATGGCGGTGAGAAAGACGATGTCGGCATCCCTGGAGAAGCCGTCGAGGGTATCGATGACGCGATCCAAGGGCGTCTGCCACTGCTCCTGCGCTTCGAAAAAGGCGTCGATCAGGCGATGGACCTCTTTTTCCTCCAGCGCCGCGCCACCCCTCTTCGAAATGATATTGCCGGTCAGCCGGAAGGACCGCGGCAGGAATTCATGGCCTTCACCGTCAAGAAAGATCAGGAAAGGCGCAAAGAAATGCAGCACGACATCATCGACATCGCAGACGATCAGCGGCCGGTCTCCAAGGCGGACATGCGATGTATCAAATTCGATCGGGGCATCCATCGTCAATATTCCCCCGAGGAAAGGCCGGGCGGCGAGAAATGTGCCGAGGCGGCAGCAACCGTTTCCGGCGCGATGCCGCTTGCCTGGCAGAATGCGAGCAATGTCGGCTCGTGGTTCATCAGAAAATCCAGCATGCCTGCCAGGAAAGCGGGTTCGTTGATGGCGTTGCGCACCTGTGCCGGTTCGACACCGGTCAGCGCCAGGAAGCGGCCGAACATATCAGGCTCATTGGCCAGCCAGCCAAGTACGGCGATCGCGGTTTCCTGCGGATCGGCGGCCGCCACCTTCGAGTTCTTGAAGTTACTTTGCATTTTGAGGGGTAAGTTACCTATTTTTCAACCAAATGCCGCTAGCGTCGGATTCAAGTATTTCTGGAATCGATTTCTCGCGACGTTATATTTTCATAGAATGGATGCAATACCGGATGCAGGGACAGCTCTCCATGCCTAAGCAGGTGATGATTGTAGAAGACAACGAGCTCAATATGAAGCTCTTTCGCGATCTTATCGAGGCGTCCGGCTACACCACGATCCAGACCCGGAACGGCATGGAAGCGCTTGATCTCGCTCGCAAACATCGCCCGGACCTGATCCTCATGGACATCCAGCTTCCGGAAGTTTCGGGGCTCGAGGTGACGAAGTGGCTGAAGGAGGATGACGATCTGCACGTCATTCCGGTGATCGCGGTCACCGCCTTCGCGATGAAGGGCGACGAGGAACGAATCCGTCAAGGCGGCTGCGAAGCCTATGTCTCCAAGCCGATCTCGGTCCCGAAATTCATCGAGACCATCAAGACTTATCTGGGCGACGCCTGAGCGCGGGGAAAGACTAATGACCGCGCGTATCCTGGTGGTTGACGACGTACCCGCAAACGTAAAGTTGCTCGAAGCACGGCTGCTGGCCGAATATTTCGACGTGCTGACGGCGGAGGACGGCTTGAGAGCGCTCGCCATCTGCGAAAGCACCCAGGTCGACCTCGTCCTGCTCGACATCATGATGCCCGGCATGGACGGTTTCGAAGTCTGCGAGCGGCTGAAGTCCGATCCGCGTACTTCGCATATTCCCGTGGTCATGGTCACCGCGTTGGATCAGCCGGCCGATCGCGTGCGCGGCCTGAAGGCCGGCGCCGACGATTTCCTGACCAAGCCGGTCAACGACTTGCAGCTCATTTCGCGGGTCAAAAGCCTGCTGCGCCTGAAGACGCTCAGCGATGAGCTGCGCATGCGCAACGAGACGGCGCGCAACTTCGGCATCGACGATCTCCTGCGCTTCGGTGAAGGCCGCGCCGACGAGAGCGGCCATGTGTTGCTGGTCGATGGCCGCGCCAATTCGCAGGAGCGCATCATCCGCGCCCTGAAGCCGATCGCCGAGGTGACGGTGACGTCCGATCCGCAGGCGGCCCTGTTCGAGGCTGCCGAAAAGCCGTTCGAGCTTGTCGTCGTCAATTCGAATTTCGATGACTACGACCCGCTCAGGCTTTGCTCGCAGCTCCGCTCACTGGAGCGCACTCGGTTCCTGCCGGTGCTGCTGGTGACGGAGCAGGGGGCTGACGAAATGATCGTCCGGGCGCTCGATCTCGGCATCAACGACTATATTATCCGCCCGCTCGATCCGAACGAGCTGGTTGCCCGCTGCCTGACGCAGATCCGTCGCAAGCGCTACAACGATCGTCTGCGTGCCAGCGTGCAGCACACGATCGAGCTTGCCGTGACCGATGCACTCACCGGGCTCAACAACAGGCGCTATCTCGACAATCATCTGAAGATCCTCTTCAACCGTTCGCTGACGCGCGGACGGCCGCTTTCGGTCCTGATTACCGATATCGACCGCTTCAAGCAGGTGAACGACACCTATGGCCATGACGCCGGCGATGAGGTGCTGAAGGAGTTTGCCGCCCGTATTCGCTCCACCGTGCGCGGCGCCGATCTGGCCTGCCGCTATGGCGGCGAGGAATTCGTCGTGGTCATGCCAGATACGCCGCCTGATGTTTCGGCCGCCGTTGCCGAGCGCCTGCGCGCTGCCGTCGAGACCATGCCCTTCACGCTGCGCGAGGCAGGGATTGCGCTGAATGTCACCGCCTCGTTCGGCATTTCGTCGCGTTTGGAGACAGTCGAAACACCCGAGCAGTTGATGAAGCAGGCCGATCGCGCCCTTTACGAAGCTAAACACGGTGGCCGCAACCGGGTTGTCGCGGCGGCGGCTTGATCAAAATGATGCTGTCGAGGCCCATTAATATTCATGGGCTTTTGCAAGTTTTGAACAGTGATTACAAATTTGTAATCTTTGTTCCCGGACCAGGCATGCCGATTTCCACAGGAGAATAGGCTCTATATTTGCCACAGTAAGCTCACAGAAAATACTTGTTATATTTGATAGAAAATCGATGTATAGCGTGTATTTGTTGTGATAATTTTGCCATGTATAAAGTTGAAATGGCGAAAAACTGTGAGTATTCCATGAATAACATGACTGTCATCATGGTATGAAAAGGCGCCTAAATATCTGTAGTCAAACTTTGCTATGCATACGATCATTACCTCTTTATTTTTGAGATCTACTCGCTTTCAGATTGTCGTTTTTTCAAGCCAACAAGACTGAATGACAGCAGGAATTTTAACCATTCGGGCAGACGAGAACTTTTTATCATTAAGAATTTGTTGATTTTCTTTCGATTTCGCGCAAATTTAGTCTCGTACAAGGACAGGCCCGCAAGGGCGTGGCAATACCCCATGATGCTCAGGTCCGCCGCATCTCCTGGGTCGTGGGGTCGGTCGGCTGGCAAGCAATTTTAAGCGGTTCCTCGTGCCGTTTTGCAGGCTAGCCGACCCCCAATTCGAAACGCCGCCTTCCAAAGGAAGTGCGGCGTTTTTCTTTGTTAATATCAGAAAGTTGAGTTTTAGCTTTTTCTGTTTTTCCGGCGCCTTGATGAGGTTTTGCACAGAAAAAGAAAGCCGCCAAAAGAAAAAGGCGCTAACCTTATGGTTGCGCCCTTTTGTAATCAGAAGTTTAGGAAACTTACTTGATCTTCGTTTCCTTGAATTCGACGTGCTTTTTAGCAATCGGGTCGTACTTCGTCTTCGTCATCTTATCCGTCATCGTACGGCTGTTCTTCGTCGTGACGTAGAAGAAACCGGTGTCGGCCGTCGACAGCAGCTTGATCTTGATGGTGGTAGCCTTGGCCATGGTCGTCCTGCCTTTAAGAAAAATGAAAGCCGTGGACGGCCAGTGCGGAGGTCCACGGCAAATTCTGGCGCGAAACTACAAATCGCGCCCGAAAAGTCAACCCCTGCTGCCCATGAAAAGCAGCCGTATCGCCGAAAGCAGGACATATAGTCCAAAGAAAAAGGCGATTGCCCAGGCAAAACCGCTGGGATTGACCAAATCCATGGCGGTTCCGATCGTCGGTGGACCGAGAACCATCCCGACGGCATAACAGAAAACAAAGGCGGCATTGGCGGCGACAAGGTCCGCGCCCGTCAGCCGCGTTCCGAGATGGCTGAGGCCGACCGTGTACATGCCGGAGACGCAGCCGCCCCAGAACAACAGGATGACCGCCAGAAGTATCCAATTCCAGGCCAGAGAGGGCAATAGGAGCGCTCCGACCAGCCCGATGGCGGCCATGATCGACAGCAGCGGCCGCTTGTCGCGCAGGCGGTCGGCAAGCAGCCCCAGGGGGATCTGGAAGACGAAGTTGCCGACGCCCATCACGGTCAGCAGCAATGCCGCCTGTGATTCGTTGAAACCAAGCCGGGTCGCATAGCTGGTGAACAACGACCCGCCGCCGACGGTCACGGCGCCGAATACGAAAACGGCGGCGGTCGCCGTGGGCACCAGGAAGACATAGCGGATGAAGTGCAGCTCCGGCTTTTCGTCGACGATGGGGCTTTCGTTGCGGGCAATGAAGATCGGGATTGTCGCCGCCAGAATGATGCAAGCGCCGATGATGAAGGGCATCAGCCCTTCGCTGCCGACCAGCGAGAAAAGCAGGGGACCGGCCGCGAAGCCGAGCGAGAAGACAGTGGAGTAGAGGCCGAGTACGAAACCGCGCTTGGAGGGCGGGGAGGCGGCGTTGATCCAGAATTCCGACAGGATGAAGAGGGTAGTGGTGGACCCGTGGAAGATCAGGCGCAGCGGAAACCAGAGCAGCAGGCTTTCCGCATAATAGAAGCCGAGCGAGCTCAGCGCGGAGAGCACGACGGCCCAGATCATCGTCTGCACCACACCGAATCGGTGGGCGAGCTTCGTGGTGATCAGCGCCGCTATCATCGCGGCGATCCCCATCATTGCCGTGTTGAGCCCGATCAGGCTCGAGGGAATGCCGCGTTTTTCGAGGATGATGCTGAGAAGCGGAAGGCCGAGGCCGATGGCGATGCCGACAGCGGAAACGGACGAAATGGCGGCGACGAGCGAAGGCCAATGAATTTCTTCGACATGGCCGGCCTTGCCGTTCGTCGGTTCAAACATGAATTGATCCTTAGAGCATGTGGCGAACGAATCGTTCGCAACGCGGAAGATAGAAAGGCACGGCTCGGCCAAATCCAGGTGACGGGTCGGCTTTCATGGGATCGATCATGTCCTCCACAATGCTCCTTTCGACGCCCGGCATGTTCAGACAAGAAATGCCGCCGATGTCAAGCCATTGGAGATCAAGCAATTCCCGCGAATCATGAATATATGGCGGATCGATACTGGTTCCATCCGAAGGGAGTAAGGGCGCACGCTCGCTCCTGCCGGCCGGCAAGGCTGGTGATCTCAGCTCGAGCCTTTGGATCACGACCGGCCGTTTCCCCGATCCCATTCTTCGGGACTGTCGTCATGGCCGCCGAAGCCATGCATCCGCAGCGCCCATTGCAGGCCGATGACACCGCCTTTGATCGGCTGGATTGCTGTGAGGGCAGTGATCACCGTAATCGGCGCCCAGATGGCAAGATGCGCCCAGATCGGCAAATGAAAGGCCATATCCGTCATCATGTAGCCGCCGACCACGACGTGGCCGAGCAGGAGGACCACCAGATAGGGCGGCAGGTCGTCGGCACGCTGATGGAACAGCTCCTCGTCGCAGACGGCGCAACGGTCGACTGGTTTCAAGAAGGCCCTGAAGAGCTTTCCCGTGCCGCAGCGCGGACAGCGGTTCAGCAAACCGCGGGCGATCGAGCGTCCGAGCGGACGTTCAGCCTCGTCGGGGCCGCCAAAGCGGATGATGGGATCGGACGGGCTGCTCGTCATGGTACTTTCCTTCCTGCCGGCAGCCACCGTTTTATCGGCGTCCGCGCGGCGGTCTCGTTCCAGGCGCTTTGCGCGCCGGGGTCTTGTTGCGCCGCGTCGCCTTGTGGAAGGAACGCACCGCCGTGGGCATGGCGCGGCCGTCGCTCAGCATTTCGAAGCGCAGGGCGCCGGCAAGCGGGATCGCTTCCGCAAGACGCACCGTGACGCTGTCACCGAGGCGAAAGCCTAGCCCTGTCTTTTCACCTGTCAGCGCCTGATGGGCCTCGTCATAGATGAAATAGTCGGAGCCGAGCGTTGATATAGGGATGAAGCCGTCAGCGCCATAGTCGGGCAGGGTGACAAAAAGTCCCGATTTGGTGACACCGCCAACGCGCGCCTCGAATTCCTCGCCGACGCGGCCGGCAAGATGATGCGCGATCAGCCGGTCGACGGTCTCGCGTTCGGCAGCCATGGCACGGCGCTCGAATGTGGAAATTTCGGCGGCGATATCGTCGAGCGTTGCTTCCTCGTCTGGCGTGATGCCGCCTTCGCCGAAGCCGAGCGAGCCGACGAGGGCGCGATGCACGATCAAATCCGCATAGCGGCGGATCGGCGAGGTGAAATGCGCGTATTTCATCAGGTTCAGGCCGAAATGACCGATATTGTCGGGGCTGTAGATCGCCTGGCTCTGCGAGCGCAGCACCATCTCGTTGACCATGGTTTGATGCGCCGTGCCATCAGCCTTCGCCAGGATGCCGTTGAAGCTGTTGGCGCGGACATTGCCGCCCTTGGCGAGAGAGATGCCGAGCGTTGCGAGGAATTCGCGCAGCACTTCCTGCTTGGCAAGCGTCGGGCCGTCATGGATGCGATAGATCAGCACCTGCCGCTTCTTTTCCAGCGTTTCGGCGGCGGCGACATTCGCCTGGATCATCATTTCTTCGATGAGCTTGTGGGCATCGAGACGCGCCGGCACGAAGACCCGGTCGACCGTGCCATCCGGCTTCAGCAGGATCTTGCGTTCGGGCATGTCGAGCTCGAGCGGCTGGCGCCGGTCGCGGCCGCGCCTCATGACCTCATAGGCATGCCAGAGCGGCTTCAGGATCGGCTCCAGCATCGGTCCGGTCTTGTCGTCCGGCTTGCCGTCGATTGCCGCCTGCGCCTGTTGATAGGAGAGCTTGGCGGCACTCTTCATCATGATGCGATGGAAGGTATGGCCAGCCTTGCGACCTTCTTTGGAAAAAATCATTCGCACGGCAAGGGCAGGGCGGTCGACACCTTCCTTGAGAGAGCAGAGATCGTTGGAGATGCGCTCGGGCAGCATCGGCACGACGCGATCCGGGAAGTAGACCGAATTGCCGCGCTTCAGCGCCTCGCGATCCAGCGCTGAGCCCGGGCGCACATACCAGGAGACATCGGCGATGGCGACGGTGACGATCACACCACCCGGATTGTCAGGCGAGGGATCCAGTTCGGCATAGACCGCATCGTCATGGTCCTTGGCGTCGGCCGGATCGATGGTGATCAGCGGCAGGCTGCGCCAATCCTCGCGATGCGACATGGTGGCGGCCTTGGCGGCGTCAGCCTCGGCGATCGTGGCCGCCGGAAAGACATGCGGGATGCCATGCGCATGGATGGCGATCATCGAGATCGCCTTTTCGGAAGCGACGGAGCCGACGACCGACAGCACCTTGGCGCGCGGCAGGCCGAAACGGCCGAGGCGAGCCACTTCGACTTCGACCAGATCGCCGTCCTTGGCGTCGCCGGTATAGTCCGGATCGATGACCATTTCCTCGCCGCGCCGCTCGATCGGCATCAGCCGTCCGCCGCCGCCCGGCGTCTCGCGAAAGACGCCCATGGTCGCGGCCAGACGCTTGTCGATGACCCTGATGATGCGCGCGGTATAGGCCGGGCCGCCGCGATCGACCGCCGGAAAGATCTTGGCGAGGATGCGATCGCCCATGCCGGCAACCGGAGCCTTGCCCTTGCCGTTGCGACCGGCAGGGGAAGAGGACTGCTTAATCATTACGGCCGGCGCCACGCCGTTTTCCTCCGGCCATTCGGTCGGACGGCCGATCAATCCGCCATCCTTGTCGCGCGTGGTAATGTCGAGGACGGCGATCGGCGGCAATGCTCCGGGGCGGATGAGCGATTTGCGGCTTTTCTGCACCATGCCGTCTTCTTCAAGCTCGCGCAGGAGGTTTTTGAGCTCGACACGGCTCTCGCCCTTCAACCCGAAGGCCTTGGCAAGCTCGCGCTTGGAAGCCTGCTGCGGGTGATCGGCGATGAAGCGCAGGAGGACTTCGCGCGGCGGCAATACACCGTGCACGATCGCCATCATCGGTTCCTGGTCGCCGCTGTTTTTCGCCGCACGCCCGGCCTTGCCGGGGCGTCGCTCCGACGATGAAATCCTGCCGCGCGGTTCTCTGCTCACTCTGCGCTCTTCTTTTTGGTTGCCGTCTTGGTCGCAGGCTTCTTTGTAGCAGCTTTTGGCTTGGCGGTCGTCTTCGTCGCCTTGGCGCCTGCGGCCGCAGCCTTCGCCTTGGCAGGCGTCTTCTTCGGCGCGCTGCCGCTCTTGCCGGCCTTTGCTGCGATCAGAGCCAGAGCTTCCTCGACCGTAATTGCCTGCGGGTCAGTCCCCTTCGGCAGCGTGGCGTTGACCTTGCCCCAATTGACATAGGGACCATATTTGCCATCGCGAACGGTGATTGCACCGCCGTCCGGATGCTGCCCGAGATCCTTCAGCGCCGCTGGCGTACCGCCGCGTGCCCCACCGCCGCCAGCCTTGCTCTGCTTTTCAGCGAGAACGGTGACGGCACGGTTAAGACCGACGGTGAAAACATCCTCGACCGTCTCGAGATTGGCATAGCTGCCGTCATGCAGCAGGAACGGCCCGTAGCGGCCGATGCCGGACGAGATCATCTTGCCGCTTTCCGGATGCTTGCCGATATCACGTGGAAGCGAAATCAGCGCCATGGCCTTTTCATAGTCGATATCTTCGGGCTTCCAGCCCTTCGGCAGCGACGCACGCTTGGCTTCCTTGCCGTCGCCGCGCTGGATATAAGGTCCAAAGCGGCCGGAGCGCAGCGTCAGCTCTTCGCCGGTTACCGGATCGGCGCCGAGCGCCTTCGGTTCGCTCAGCCCGCTGGCTTCGGCCTCCGTGCCGCCTTCCGAGGAAAGCTGGCGCGTGTAGTTGCATTCCGGATAGTTCGAGCAGCCGATGAAGGCGCCGTATTTGCCGAGCTTCAGCGACAGGTTGCCTGTGCCGCAGACCTGGCAGATACGCGGATCGCTGCCGTCTTCGCGCTTCGGGAAGACCAGCGGTGCGAGCGCCTCGTTCAGCGCGTCGAGCACATTGGTGACGCGCAGCTCCTTCGTATCCTCGATCTGGGCGAAAAAATCGCGCCAGAAGTCGCGCAACACGTCCTTCCAGTTCAATTCGCCGGCGGAGATGCGATCAAGCTTCTCTTCGAGATCGGCGGTGAAGTCGTATTCGACGTATTTCGTGAAGAAGCTTTCGAGGAAAGCGGTGACGAGCCGGCCCTTGGCCTGCGGCACCAGCTTGCGCTTGTCGATCGTCACATAGTCGCGGTCGCGCAGCGTCGCCAGCGTCGCCGCATAGGTCGACGGGCGGCCGATGCCGAGTTCTTCCATCTTCTTGATCAGCGATGCTTCCGAATAGCGCGGCGGCGGCTCGGTGAAGTGCTGGGTCGAATTGATCTTCTGCTTGGCGAGATTTTCGCGCGCATTGATCTCCGGCAGGCGGCCATCCTCGTCGTCGGCATCGTCGCTCTGCTCGCCGTCTTCCTTCTGGTCGGTGTAGGCAGCGATAAAGCCGTCGAAGCGGATGACCGAACCGACAGCGCGCAAGCCTGCCTTCTGGCCGGCATTGTCAGCCAGGATCTCGACGGTGGTTCGCTCGATCTCAGCCGACGCCATCTGGCTGGCGATGCCGCGCTTCCAGATGAGGTCATAAAGCCTGATCTGATCGGCATCGAGGAATTTGCGGACGCGATCCGGCGAGCGATCGAAATCGGTCGGACGGATCGCCTCGTGCGCTTCTTGAGCGTTCTTGGCCTTGGTTGAATAAAAGCGTGCTTTTTCCGGCAGGTAGCGATTGCCGAACTGATCGGCGATGGAGTGCCGCGCTGCATCGATCGCTTCCGGCGCCATCTGCACGCCGTCCGTACGCATATAGGTGATGAGGCCGACAGTCTCGCCGCCGATATCGACACCTTCATAGAGCTTCTGCGCGATCTGCATCGTGCGGGATGCCGAGAAGCCGAGCTTGGAGGAGGCGGCTTGCTGCAGGGTGGACGTGGTGAAGGGCGGGCTCGGATTACGCTTGACCGGCTTTGCCTCGACCGTGTCGACAACGTAAGCCGCGCCTTCCAGCAGCGTCTTCAGTTTACCGGCTTCTTCGCCATTGCCGATCGAACGCGGCTGCAGGCGCTTGCCGTTGGCGGCGACCAGCCGCGCTTCGAATTCGTCACCGCGCGGTGTCTTCAGGATCGCCGAGAGGTTCCAGTATTCTTCGGAGACGAAACGTTCGATCTCCGACTCGCGGTCGCAGACGAGGCGCAAGGCCACCGACTGCACGCGGCCGGCCGAACGGGCACCGGGCAGCTTGCGCCAGAGCACAGGCGACAGGTTGAAGCCGACGAGATAGTCGAGGGCGCGGCGGGCAAGATAGGCGTCGACCAGCGGCACGTCGATATCGCGCGGCTCGGCCATCGCGTCGAGCACGGCCTTCTTGGTGATGGCGTTGAAGACGACGCGCTTTACGGGCTTGCCGTTGATGACGCGCTTCTTGTTCAAGAGGTCGAGCACGTGCCAGGAAATCGCTTCGCCTTCGCGATCCGGGTCGGTCGCGAGAATCAGGCCGTCGGAGGATTTCACTGCGTCGGCAATGTCCTTGATGCGCTTTTGCGAAGCGCCGTCGACTTCCCAGAGCATTTCAAAGTCTTGATCCGGCAGAACCGAACCGTCCTTGGCAGGCAGGTCACGCACATGGCCGAAGGAAGCAAGAACCTTATATCCGGGTCCCAGATACTTATTGATTGTCTTGGCCTTGGCAGGCGATTCCACCACTACAACGTTCATCACATATCTCTGAATACGAGGTCGCGCCGGAAAACGGCGCGGGAGAGACGGGGTATTTTAGTTTCCCCGGCCTTCCGACATGGACAGGGAATTCGTCGCGGTCAAGAGGTGAAGTTGATTTTTGCAATCAGCGCGGCGATGCGATCCTGCAAGATGACATCTATGTTACAATCGCTGATAAACGCCTTCGAACGCTCTTGGCGGGGTACGGTCATCATATCGGAATGGTCGGCAACATTTTCAATCCAACATCGAGATTGACACCAGTCCGCCGGGATGCCGATGCAGCCGGCCGGCCATGTCGAGTTCCAAAAGCACGGAATGGACTGAGGATACCGATAGACCGGTATGCCGGATGATATCGTCGATCTCTACCGGCGTCGGCCCGAGCGCATCGATGATCTCCCAGCGGTCGGTATCGTCCGGCGGCAATGATATCGGTTTGTCGCTCTTTTCAGCGGGCGCTTCGGCAAGCTGCGGGCGGAAAAGATCGGGCTCGGCCAGCGGCCTCAAGGCTTCGATGACATCTTCCGGCCTGGTCACGATCATCGCACCATCCTTCAACAAGCCATTGGTGCCTTCGCAACGCGGATCGAGCGGAGAACCGGGTACGGCAAATACCAGACGGCCGAATTCGCCCGCGAGCCGCGCGGTAATCAGTGAGCCGGAGCGCGTTGCCGCCTCGATCACGACGACGCCCAGCGAGATGCCTGCTATCAGCCGGTTGCGGCGCGGGAAATCCCGTGCGCGTGGTTCCCAGCCGAAGGGCATTTCGCTGACGGCGAGTCCATTGCCATCCCATATTTCATGCAAAAGGCCGATATTTTCGGGCGGATAGGGCTGATCGAGCCCGCCGGCCATCGCGGCGATCGTGCCGGTTTCCAGGCTGGCGCGGTGAGCCGCCGTGTCGATGCCGCGGGCAAGGCCGGAGACGACGGCATAGCCGGCTTGTCCGCAGGCGCGGGCGATCATTGCGGTGAATTTGGCGCCGCTGATCGAAGCGTTGCGCGAGCCGACGAGGCCGATCGCCGGCCGGGTTGCTGTCGGCAGATTGCCTTTGACGGCGAGAAGCGGCGGCGCGCCGTCGATCTCCCTCAGCGCCTGCGGATAGTCCGGTTCGCCGATGCCGACGAAGCGTGCGCCGAAACGATGGGCGGCTTCCAGTTCACGCAACGCATCCTGCTCGCTGGCAATGCGGATCACTCGGGTCGAGCCGCCGCGCTGCGACAGCTCCGGCAACGCGGCGAGTGCGGCTTCGGCTGAGCCGTAGTGACGGATGAGGTCGCGGAAGGTGGAAGGGCCGACATTGTCGGAACGGATCAGGCGGAGCCAAGCTATCCTTTGTTTTTCCGTCAGCGCAATTCCAATTCGTCCTGCGCTGCCTCTTCCCATTACCCCTTCGCTCCGATCTTGGTTTCCGTGCCGGCCGTCAGCCGGGCAATATTTGCTCTGTGCTTATACCAGGCGATGACGGTCATCAGCGCCATGGCCGCGGCGATCTTATCGGCGCCCAATATCCATAATGCAACCGGAATGACAAGGGTTGCAACCAACGCGGAAAGAGAGGAGTAGCGGGTCGTAAAGGCGATCGCCAGCCAGACGATGGAAAAGATCAGCGCCATCAACGGCGCGAGGCCCAGGAGAATACCGAGATAGGTCGCGACGCCCTTGCCGCCCTTGAAGCCGATCCAGACCGGAAAGATATGGCCGATGAAGGCGGAAAAACCGGCGAGCACGCTCGCATCCTCACCGAAGAAATGCGAGACGATCAGCACGGCGAGCGTCCCCTTGAAGGCGTCGAGCAGCAGCGTTGCTACCGCCAACGGCTTGTTGCCGGTGCGCAGCACATTGGTCGCGCCGATATTGCCGGAGCCGATCTTGCGGACATCGCCGAGGCCGGCCATCCGCGTCAGAACCAGGCCGAAGGGAATGGACCCGAGCAGATAGCCGATGACAATAGCTGCCAGCGCCGTCGGCAGGGTGAGCTGCCATGTCCAGAAATCCGCCATCACTTTTTATTCCCCATAAGCCCGAGCTTTGCCTAGAGACTGTGAACCAGCTTGCCTGCGACATAGGTCGCGACTGCCCTGCCGGTCATTCGTGCGTCTTCGAACGGTGTATTCTTCGAGCGCGACAGAAGCATGTCTTTGGCAACAAGCCAAGGCTCGTCGAGATCGATCAAGGCGATATCCGCCTTCGCGCCAGGCTTCAGCGTGCCGGCGTCAAGACCGAAGATCTGCGCCGGCCGTGTGGACAGGGCGTCGATCAGCCGCATCAGGCTGACTTCGCCGCTGTGATGCAGGCGAAGCGCGGCGGCCAGCAGCGTCTCCAACCCGATCGCGCCGTCCTCGGCCTCGCCGAAAGGCAGGCGCTTGGTATCCACATCCTGCGGGTCGTGCGCCGAGACGATGATGTCGATGGTGCCGTCCGCAAGCGCCTCGATCATGGCCGTGCGGTCATCCTCGGAACGCAGCGGCGGATAGACCTTGAAGAAGGTGCGGTACTCCCCGATGTCGTTTTCGTTGAGCGCCAGATTGTTGATCGAGATGCCGCAGGTGACCTTCGCGCCGCGCGAACGGGCGAGACGGATGGCCTCTGCCGATTCCGGCACGGAGATCATCGCCGCGTGATAATGGCTGCGGGTCAGCGCCGCGATCCTGAGATCGCGTTCCAGCGGGATGAGTTCCGATTCCTTCGGGATACCGGATAGCCCGAGCCAGCTTGCCAGCAGCCCCTCATGCATGACGCCGTTGGCGCCGAGATATTTGTCGCGGGTTTCGCAGGAGACAACGGCGCCGAATTCGCGCGCATAGGTCATGATGCGGCGCAGGACCTGCGTGTCATAGACGCCGGAATGCGCATCGGTGAAGACCACGGCGCCAGCTTCCCGGAGGAGGCCGATTTCCGTCATCTCCTCTCCAGCAAGCCCTTTGGTAATCGCCGCTGCCGGATAAACATTGACGACGGCGGTGTCGCGCGCCGTCTTCTTGACGAATTCGACCAAGGCGATGTCGTCGACGACGGGGTCTGTGTCCGGCATCATGATGAAGGAGGTCACGCCGCCTGCTGCCGCCGCGCAGCTCGCCGACGCGATGGTCTCGCGATGTTCACCGCCGGGCTCGCCGACATGGACGCGGGCATCGACAAGACCGGGCACGGCGACGAGGCCGGTGCAATCACGCACTTCAGCCCCTTTTGGCGCCGCACGCCCGAGCGCATCCTTGCCGGCAGCGAGAATGACGCCGTTTTCGACGATGATCGTGCCGACCTCGTCGAGATTGCGCGAGGGATCGATGATACGGACGTTCTGGAGGACGATCGAGTTGCTCATGCGCCAGCTCCCTCGGTGCGCGGCCCCTGGTTTTGTGAGATCAGCAGCGCTTCCATGACCGCCATGCGCACTGCGACACCCATTTCGACCTGTTCGGCGATGACGCTTTGCGGTCCGTCGGCCACCTCGGAGGCAATCTCGACGCCGCGGTTCATCGGACCGGGATGCATGACCAGCGCATCCTCCTTGGCCGCCTTCAGCGTCTCCGCATCGAGCCCGTAGAAGTGATAATATTCGCGCACCGACGGCACGAAAGCACCGGACATACGCTCACGCTGCAGCCGCAGCATCATCACCACGTCAGCGTCCTTCAGTCCTTCCTTCATGGAATGGAAGACCTCGACCCCCATGTCGGCGATCCCGGCGGGCAGCAGCGTGGCGGGAGCCACGACCCGGACCCGGGCGCCCATGGCATTCAGCAGCAGGATGTTGGAGCGTGCGACGCGCGAATGCTGTACGTCGCCGCAGATCGCCACGATGATGCGCGACAGCTTGCCCTTGGCGCGGCGGATGGTCAGTGCGTCGAGCAGCGCCTGTGTCGGGTGCTCGTGCTGGCCGTCGCCGGCGTTGACGACGGAGCAGGAGACCTTTTGTGCCAGCAGCGAGGCGGCACCGGCGCTGGAATGGCGGATCACGAGGACATCCGGCCGCATGGCATTCAGCGTCATCGCCGTGTCGATCAGCGTTTCGCCCTTCTTCACGGAAGAATTGCCGACCGACATGTTCATCACGTCGGCTCCGAGCCGCTTGCCGGCCAGCTCGAAGGAGGCCTGTGTGCGGGTCGAGGCTTCGAAAAAGAGGTTGATCTGCGTCAACCCGCGAAGCGTCGACGTCTTCTTTTCGCGTTGCCGGCTAATCTTCACCGCCTCGTCGGCCTTGTCGAGAAGATAGGTGATATCTTGTTCGGTGAGGCCCTTGATGCCGATGAGGTGGCGGTGGGGGAAGAAGACCATGACGCTGCCCTCCGGATTTCGTCAGGGGGTCTATAAAGAGGGAGTGCCTCAGGGGCAAGCGTGGGCTTTCGTCATGCCCGCTTGTTCCCCATGCAATTTCGTTCGAATCCCGCTACAGCGGCTATGCTGTTGGGAGACGAAAGTTCCAGTTTCCTTTTGCAACCCTCTTGCTCTACAAGCGATCCATGACCCAACCGACCCGGACTGACGACACATTTGCCGAACTGAACCAGCCGAGCCTCTGGTCCGGCATCAACGCTTATCGTTCCGATCCGCTGATCGTTGATTTGACGTCCGGCCTACCGCGTTCGACGCGTGACGATCTGGAGCAGATGGGCCGTTACGTCACCTCGCATGAGGCACAGGAACTGGCGCGCATGGCGAACCAGGGAGCGCCGCAACTGCGCACCCACGGCCCGCGTGGCGAACGGCTGGATGTCGTCGAGTTTCATCCGGCTTGGCATGCGTTGATGCGCCGCTCCATGTCGTCTGGCCTGCACTCCTCGATCTGGGATCCACAGGCTGACCCGGAAGCCAAGGGCCAGTCGCATAAGGTCCGTGCCGCGCGCTTCTATCTGACCGCACAATTGGAATGCGGCCATCTCTGCCCGCTGACCATGACCAGCGCCTCGGTCGCTGCAATGATGGCGTCTCCGGCGGTGCAGAAGGATTGGGCGCCGAAGATTCTCTCGCGCAAATATGATTCGTCCAACAAGCCGGCCATGCAGAAAAGCGCCGTCACCATCGGCATGGGCATGACGGAAAAGCAGGGCGGCACGGATGTGCGCGCCAACAAGACGACCGCCGACAAGGTTAGCGATGGCATCTATCGGCTCTCGGGCCACAAATGGTTCATGTCAGCGCCGATGAGCGACGCCTTCATTATGCTGGCGCAGACCAAGGACGGCATGGGCTGCTTCCTGGTGCCGCGCCTCCTCGAAGACGGTTCGGCCAATGGCCTGCAGTTCCAGCGGCTGAAGGACAAGCTCGGCAATCGCTCAAATGCGTCCTCCGAAGTCGAGTTCAGCGACACCTTCGGCTTCCTGCTCGGGGCGCCCGATGGCGGCGTTCGCACCATTCTCGATATGGTGACGCTGACACGCCTCGATTGCGCGCTGGCGTCTGCCGGCATCATGCGGGCCTCGCTCGCCGAAGCGGTGCACCATGCCCGCGGCCGCAGCGTCTTCGGCAAGATGCTGGTCCATCAGCCGATCATGACGCGCGTGCTTGCCGACATGGCGCTCGATGTTGCCGCAGCGACTGCCCTCGCCTTCCGTCTGGCGGAAGCCTTCGACAAGGCAAGCAGCAGCAGCGAAGATGCCGCCTATGCCCGCGTCATGACGCCGGTCGCGAAATATTGGTGCTGCAAGATCGCGCCCGCGCTGATCTACGAGGCGATGGAGTGCATCGGCGGCAGCGGCTATATCGAGGAACGCCCCATCGCCCGGCATTACCGGGAGGCGCCGGTCAATGCGATCTGGGAAGGCTCCGGTAACGTCATGGCACTTGACGTGCTGCGCGTTCTGAACCGGGGCAGAGATCTGTTCGAAACCGTCTTCGCCGGTCTTGCCCGCGATCTCGGTCCGGCCGGCAAGAAGACCATCGATGTTCTGCGCGCCGCCATGGCGCTTTGCGAACAGGATGAAGGTGCCGCTCGTCTGCTGATCGAGCAGATGGCACTCGCCGCGGGTGCGGCCGAACTCTATCGCCTGGGCGCAGGCAAGATCGCCGATGCCTTCATCGAAACCCGCTTGGCAGGCGGCTGGCGCGCCACCTACGGCATGCTGGATGCTCGCTTCGATGCGAGCTACATCGTCGATCTACTCTATCCGCCGGCGACTTGAAGCTGCCATTCAACGGAGACAGCGGGTTCGCGATAGCATCCATAGTTGATGCGATACCAATAATTATTATATATTGGTATCAGCAAGGAGTTGCCTATGGCCCGCAACACATCCATTTCGCTTGGTGACCACTTTACCGACTTCATCGACAGTCAAGTGCAGACAGGTCGATATGGCTCCGCCAGCGATGTTGTCCGGGCAGGGTTGCGTCTTCTGGAAGAACACGAGGCGAAGGTCAGGGTTCTTCAGGACGCACTCATCGCAGGGGAAGAGTCAGGGAAGCCGGGTCCTTTTGACAACGCTGCGTTCCTGAAGCGGATGCGAGCTACATATGGCGAGTAAGTCCGGTAGATATGGAAGAAGTCTCCATGATCAACCTCCGCTCCGTCCAACCCGATGACATCGATCAACTCTATGTCATCTCCCTGGTTACCGGCGATGCCGGCAGGGACGCGACGGCGCTCCATCGCGATGGACGGATGATTGGGCATATTTACTCGGTACCCTATGCGGCACTCAGCCCGGAAACCGTCTTTGTCGCCGAAGATGGGGAGGGCGTCTGCGGCTATATTGCCGGCGTCTTCGACACGGTTGCTTTCGAGGAAAGACTGGAGCGCGAGTGGTGGCCGGAGCTGCGCAAACGCTATGCGGAACCATCTGGCGATGCTTCGGCCTGGAATGCGGATCAGCAGAGAAGTTTTACGATCCATCATCCGAAGCGAGCGCCCGCCGCTCTCACCGATCCGTTCCCGGCGCATATTCATATGAATCTCCTGGCGCGCACGCAGGGGCAGGGCATCGGCAGTGCGCTTCTCGATCGATGGCTCTCGCATGCCCGCGCCCGTGGCGTCAGAGGCGTGCATCTCGGGGCAAATGTTGGCAACCACAATGGCATACGCTTCTGGGCATCGCGCGGATTTTCCCGGCTCGAACTGCCGCCGGAGCTGACGTCCGGAAACACCGTCTGGTTCGGCCAATCTCTCTAATCTGTGGATTCCACAGTTTTAAATCTATCGAATCTCATCGCCTCGTTGTTCACTTGTATGCGGCTTGCTATTCACCGGCTGGTGACAAGTTGGGGCCGAGATGATGTCAAGCGCAAACGCCGTTCTGAGAAAACCGATCGAAACGCCGGCTGAGCCGGAGAAGCGGGTGCGCAATCGCGCCGCCACCGAGCAGGCGATCCTGGATGCTGCGAAACGGCTGTTGGCGGAAGAGGGATTCCAGAATTTCGGCATCAACGCCGTCGCCCGCGGCGCCGGTTGCGATAAGCAACTGATCTATCGCTACTATGGCGGTCTCGATGGCCTGGTCGAGGCGATCGGCACTGATCTCGGCGGTTGGGTGCAGGATCGCATCCCCGACGATACCGGCGGCATGTTCCTACTGACCTATGGCGACCTGATGGAACGGCTGGCCCTGCTTTTCCTCGATGCATTGCGCGCCGATCCGCTGATGCGTCGCATCGTCGCTTGGGAGGTGTCCGAAAATACAGAGCAGGTGCGCCGGCTATCGGAAGCCCGCTCAAAGGCGCTTGCCGGCTGGATCGAGCGCATGCGCGGTTCGCTCACCCCGCCCAAGGGGATAGATACGGTCGCCGTCAATGCCATGATCTTTGCCGCTATTCAGCATCTCGTTCTTTCGGCGACCATCAGCGGCCAATGCGCCGGTCTTGCCCTGAAAACGGCGAAGGATTGGGAGAAGGCCGCGACCGCGCTGAAGCGGATCGTGCGCGGCGTCTACGGCTGACATCGCCGCCGCGCAGAAGATATCCACAGCCCCGTCTGGCCGTTAACCTTAACAATTGGTTTACGTTGCGCAGCACCGGTTAAATGGCCACTCTATGTGGACCGATTGTTAACCATTAAGCGTGCAGCCATGGGGCCCAGACCCGCAAAAATAGTGCTTCTTGTCGCGGCGATGATGTTCTTCGCCGTGCTGGCACTAGATATAACGCTACCGGCACTGGTGCTGAGCGCCATGGCATTGTCGAACTGGCTGGTCCTTTCGACTGAAGCGGCGCAATACCAGCGTCGAAGGGGAACCGCATGAAGTGGTTGCTGATATTCTGGGCCGCGCCGGTCTCGTTTCTCGGGGCTTGGTACTACCTGTCCTACTACGACATGAGTTTCGGCATCTTCATGTTCACGCGGCAGACGCACGACCTCGTCTTCCAGATCTACGGCAAGATCCTCGGCATCCCACCGGAAAGCATTCCGCCGCTGGTCGCCCGCGCCATCGCCTTCGACAGCCTGCTGGTTTTCGCCATCTTCGGCTTTCGCAAGCGCGCCGTCATTCTGGAATGGTGGAACCGCCGTCAAGTCTCGAGGTCGGGAAAGACCGGCCTGCCAAGCGCTGAAAGCCTATCCAAAGCTCCCTGAAGAATGAAGCTCGCGGCGGCCGAGTCGATCCGCTCGGCACGCTTGGCGCGCGACACATCCATTTCCAGCAGCGCCCGTTCGGCGGCGACCGTCGACAGCCGCTCATCCCAGAAGACGAAGGGCAGGGCGGTCTTGTCGGCCATGCTGCGCACGAAGGCCCGCGTCGCCTGCACGCGAGGCCCTGCCGAACCGTCCATGTTCATCGGCAGGCCGATGACGAAGGCCGCGACTTTTTCCTTTTCGGCGAAGGCAACCAGCACCTGGGCATCCTGGGTGAATTTCACCCGCTTGATCACCGGGCGAGGCGTGGCGAACCGCCGGCCGAGATCGGACATGGCGAGCCCGATCGTCTTGGTGCCGAGATCGAGCCCGGCGATCGGCTGACCGGGCAGGAGCATCACGGCGAGGTCTTCGATGGTCAGCGTCGTCATCAGCTCTCGTCCCCCGTCAAAACAAATTGAAGTCCGCGCCGCTTTTCTTTGTGGCGGTTTCGGATATGTCCTAAGACACCAGTCTTGCATTAGAAATCAAGTATTAAGGAGAAAATCCATGAAGATCACTTGGCTCGGCCATGCAGCCTTTCGCATCGAAACGGCTAGCGCCAAAATCCTTATCGACCCTTTCCTGAGCTACAATCCATCCTTCGCCGGCACGGGGCTAAATATCAAGGATGTAGCCGCCGGCATCACCCACATTCTCTTGACCCACGGTCACGGCGACCATGTCGGCGACACCGTTCAGATTGCCAAGGACACGGGCGCGGTTGTTCTCGCCAATGCCGATCTTGCTGCCTGGCTTAGCAGCAAGGGTGTCGAGAAGCTGGAAATGGGCAATACCGGCGGCACGGTCGGTCTCGGCGGTTTCTCTGCCACCTTCACGAATGCGCTGCACTCCTCCGCCCAACTCACCGAGGACGGTGTTTCGCATTCTCTCGGCAACGCGAACGGCCTGATGCTGCATTTCGACGACGAGCCGACGCTGTTCCACATGGGCGACACGGACATCTTCTCCGACATGGGCCTGATCAACGAACTGCATCAGCCTGATATCGGCATTGTGCCGATCGGCGACCGCTTCACCATGGGCGGCGCCGTTGCCGCGCTCGCCTGCCAGCGCTTCTTCAACTTCAAGACCGCCATTCCGGGCCACTACGGCACGTTCCCGATCATCGACCAGACCGCGGAAAAGTTCATCGCCGGCCTGGAAGGCTCGAAGACGGCGGTCGCGGCTCCGAAGCCCGGTGAGACCATCTCGGCGTAACGATACCCGTTGCGTATAGCGGACATGGCCTTTATAGCGTGAGGAAAATCCACTGTTGGTGGATATCAACTATCCGGAGAATGCCATGTCCGTCGATCTCGCCACCGTCAAACGCGTCGCCCATCTTGCGCGTATCGCCGTCAATGAGGACGAAGCGCAGAGAATGATGGGCGAACTGAACGGCATTCTGGGCTTCGTCGAGCAGCTTTCCGAAGTGAATGTCGATGGTATCGAGGCCATGACCTCCGTCACGCCGATGGCGATGAAGAAGCGGACTGATGGTGTCACCGATGGCAGCAAGGCCTCCGACATCGTCGCCAATGCGCCGAATACCGACCAGAATTTCTTCCTGGTTCCCAAAGTTGTTGAATAACGGCCGGACGAGCCTGTTCCGACCCATTGCCCTCATTAGACCTGAAGCGAAACAAGATGAGTGAACTGACCAGCCTGACCATTGCCGAAGCCCGCGACAAGCTGCGCGCCAAGGACATCACCGCCACCGAATTGACCGAGGCCTATCTTTCGGCGATCGAGGCGGCCAATGCTCAGTTCAATGCCTATGTGAAGGTGACGCCGCAAAAGGCGCTCGCAATGGCCAAGGTGTCGGACGCCCGCCTTGCGGAAGGCAAAGCCGGCGCGCTGGAAGGCATTCCACTCGGGATCAAGGACCTGTTTGGCACCGAAGGCATTCATACCCAGGCCTGCAGCCACATCCTGGACGGTTTCGAGCCGCACTACGAATCGACCGTCACGCAGAACCTTTGGAACGACGGCGCCGTCATGTTGGGCAAGCTCAACATGGATGAGTTCGCCATGGGTTCCTCCAACGAGACCTCCTATTACGGCCCGGTGATCAACCCCTGGCGCGCCGCCGGTTCCAACCAGCAGCTCGTTCCCGGCGGTTCCTCGGGCGGTTCGGCCGCTGCCGTCGCCGCGCATCTCTGCGCCGGCGCCACGGCTACCGACACCGGCGGCTCCATCCGCCAGCCGGCCGCCTTCACCGGCACGGTCGGTATCAAGCCGACCTATGGCCGTTGCTCGCGTTGGGGCATTGTCGCCTTCGCCTCGTCGCTCGACCAGGCCGGCCCGATTGCTCGCGATGTTCGCGACGCAGCCATCCTCCTGAAGTCGATGGCAAGCGTCGACGCCAAGGACACGACCTCGGTCGATCTGCCCGTGCCGGATTACGAAGCCTCGCTCGGCAAGTCGCTCAAGGGCATGAAGATCGGTATCCCGAACGAATACCGTGTCGACGGCATGCCGGAAGAGATCGAAACCCTTTGGCAGCAGGGCATTGCCTGGCTGAAGGATGCAGGCGCAGAGATCGTCAACATCTCGCTGCCGCACACGAAATATGCCCTGCCGGCCTATTACATCGTCGCGCCTGCCGAAGCGTCCTCGAACCTCGCCCGTTACGACGGCGTGCGCTACGGCCTGCGCGTCGATGGCAAGGACATCGTCGACATGTATGAAAAGACGCGCGCTGCCGGCTTCGGCCAGGAAGTGAAGCGCCGCATCATGATTGGCACCTACGTTCTGTCGGCCGGCTACTACGACGCCTATTACCTGCGCGCCCAGAAGGTTCGCACGCTGATCAAGCGCGATTTCGAACTCGCCTTCAACGCCGGCGTCGACGCCATCCTGACGCCCGCCACGCCGTCCTCGGCCTTCGGCATCGCCGACGAAAACCTCGCTTCCGATCCGGTCAAGATGTACCTCAACGACATCTTCACGGTAACGGTCAACATGGCCGGTCTCCCCGGCATCGCCGTTCCCGCCGGCCTCGACCCGAAGGGCCTGCCGCTCGGCCTGCAGCTCATCGGCAAGCCATTCGACGAGGAAACCCTGTTCAAGACCGCCCACGTCATCGAACAGGCCGCCGGCAAGTTCACGCCGGCGAAGTGGTGGTAAGTAGCATATCCGGAAAGGTCGATAGCTGAAAGTGACGGGCCAGACCTCGTGGTTCGAGGCCCTGTCACCTTCGCTATCGCTTCGGTGCCAGAGCACCTCACCATGAGGTCTGGAGCGGCCGAATATCTGACGGCAAGCGAGGGGAGTAGCCCTCATGGTGAGGTTTGAAGCCCTTTGAGCATAGCGAAATGGCGGAGCCTCGAACCACGAGGGCGGATGATGCGGCCTACCTATTATCCAACTGCGCCCTCACCAGCCGCAATCCGTGCTCGGTAATCCGATACGGATGACCGTCGGAGGATTTGATGGCTCTTAGGCGTTTGAGTTTGCGGAAGAGATCGAGGCCGAAGCCGGGATAAAGCCAGCCGTCGCGTGTAAAGCAACGGACGGTCTCGATCTTCTTGTTTTCGGAGCGATTGATTTCAATGCGGCCGCCTTGGGCGAGCAGATGCAGAATGCGCTGTTCGGCGCGGGAAATATCCATGGTTTTCAAGATCCGGAAAGCGCCGTAAGGCGCGACAAAACGATCCGACATTCCCTTGGGGAATTCGGGGCTTCGTTTCGGGCCCAGCGCGCAAGAAAGACTTGCGGGCAGGGCCTTTACCGGGTCTGAGAAAAGGTGGACATCAAGACTCCATTGATGCCTAACATCTAAAGCAGGTTGTATTCTCGGTCAAGTTTCACTCCTGTTAGCCATCCTGCGCCTGTTCTCATTTGGCGGCTGGAAAAAGCCCTTTTCCGGTGTTTTACTGCTGAAAACGGCGGGGGCCTGATGATCCATATTCGCAATGCCCACGAGGGAGAGACGGAGATATTAGTCAATATCGGCCTGCGGTCGTGGCAAACGGCCATGCGGTCGATCGGTGGCACGGATGCTCTGCTCGAAAGTGCCAGAGAAGCCTTCTCGAATTTCACCCGCAGGTCATGGCTGACTATCACGATTGTGGAGCTGAACGGACTTGTTGCCGGCTGGGCTGCTCGCGAGGCGTTAGACGAGAATATCTCCGATTTCTGGATCGATCCCGATCACCTGCGGCAGGGGCTTGGTTCGGCACTGCTGGCGCAGATCGAGAAGGATGTTCTGGAGCAGGGGCTGGAGAAGGTCGCGGTGCAGACCCACGCAGGCAATACCGACGCGATCGAGTTCTTCAAAGCACACGGCTATGCCATCCATTGGCTCTCCGTTGACTATTCCCCGAAGCTCGATCGCGACGTGCCGACGGTCGGCCTTTCGAAACCGCTGCTCGATAGTAGCGAAGGGACATATGGCACGGGCATATAACGGCAGCGGGGTGCTGAAAGTCTTGCGCCGCACCGCCAATTGCTCTACCTCACAAAGTTCAGAAGAACAGCATTTCAAGAGCCTCTCATGACCATTGTCGACGTCCGCACGCCAGATCCGAAGCGTTTCATTCCCGGTGCCACCGGCGATTGGGAAGTTGTTGTCGGGATGGAAGTCCATGCCCAGGTGTTGAGCAAATCCAAGCTCTTCTCCGGCGCTTCGACAGAGTTTGGCAAGCCGCAGAATTCCAACGTGTCGCTGGTCGACGCCGCCATGCCCGGCATGCTGCCCGTCATCAATGAGGAATGCGTCAGGCAGGCGGTCCGCACCGGCCTCGGTCTGAAGGCTCAAATCAACAAGCGCTCGGTCTTCGACCGCAAGAACTATTTCTATCCCGACCTGCCGCAGGGCTACCAGATCTCGCAGTACAAGGATCCGATCGTCGGCGAAGGCAAGATCGTCATTTCGCTCGGTCCGGATCGCCAGGGCCAGTTCGAGGACATCGAGATCGGCATCGAGCGCCTGCACCTGGAGCAGGACGCCGGCAAGTCGATGCACGACCAGCACGCCACCATGTCCTACGTCGACCTCAACCGTTCCGGCGTGGCGCTGATGGAAATCGTCTCCAAGCCGGACATGCGCTCGTCGGACGAGGCGAAGGCCTATATGACCAAGCTGCGCTCGATCGTGCGTTATCTCGGCACTTGCGACGGCAACATGGACGAAGGCTCCATGCGCGCCGACGTCAACGTCTCCGTCCGCCGTCCGGGTGGAGAGTTCGGCACGCGCTGCGAGATCAAGAACGTCAACTCGATCCGTTTCATCGGCCAGGCGATCGAATACGAAGCCCGCCGCCAGATTGCGATCCTCGAGGACGGTGGCACGATCGATCAGGAAACCCGGCTGTTCGATCCGAACAAGGGCGAAACGCGATCCATGCGCTCCAAGGAAGACGCGCATGATTACCGCTATTTCCCCGATCCGGACCTGCTGCCGCTCGAATTCGACGACGCATTTATCGATGCCTTGAGAGCCAATCTGACGGAACTGCCCGACGACAAGAAGGAGCGTTTCGTTCGTGAAATGGGCCTGTCGATCTATGACGCCTCCGTGCTCGTCTCGGAAAAGGCGATTGCCGATTATTTCGAAACGGTCTCTGCCGGCCGCGACGGCAAGATCGCGGCAAACTGGGTGATCAACGACCTCTTGGGTGCCTTGAACAAAACCGGCAAAACCATTGAAGAGACTCCGGTTTCGCCCGCCCAGCTCGGCGCCATCATCGACCTGATCAAGGCCGAAACCATCTCCGGCAAGATCGCCAAGGACCTGTTCGAAATCGTGCTCAACGAGGGCGGCGATCCTGCCGAGATCGTCGAAGCCCGCGGCATGAAGCAGGTCACCGACACTGGCGCCATCGAGAAGGCGGTCGACGAGATCATCGCCGCCAATCCGGATCAGGTCGCCAAGGTCAAGGCTAAGCCGACGCTTGCTGGCTGGTTCGTCGGTCAGGTAATGAAGTCGACCGGTGGCAAGGCCAATCCGCAGGCGGTACAAGGTCTCGTCAAGGCCAAGCTCGGCATCGAAGAGGAATAGGCTCCGTGTATTTCGTCCGCACGGCCGGCGAGAAGGATCTCGGGAAGGTCCGCGACCTTCTCGTCGAGACTTGGCATGCGGCTTACGACCGGCACTTTGGCGCGGCGAAGGTCGATGAACTGATCGAGTTTCTGCTCTCGCCGGCCAAGCTGAAGGCGCGGTTGGCGAAGCGGCAATCGGAGTTCCTGGTCGCCGACAATGGCGAGGATATCGGCGGCATGGGTTATGCCGTCATGTCCGAGCAGATGACCAAGACCGTTCTCCTACATATGCTCTATGTCCGTCCCTCACTGCAACGCAACGGCATCGGCCGCGACATCTTCGCCGAGCTGGAAACCTGCTTTCCGGACGCCGAAGTCATGCGCCTCGACGTCGAACCCAAAAACGCCGAAGCGATCGCCTTCTACAAAGCCCACGGCTTCACCGAGGTCGGCCGCAACGAGAATGCGGGGCAGGGACAGTCGGGCATTCCGGCGTTGGTGTTTGAGAAGCGGCTGACTACGTAACTGGCGTGGCGGGTGCAGCGCTCGCATACTGCTTGTGGAACGCCAGCATGAGATCAAGAAGTTCCTTCCTTGAAACCGAAAGGTTTGCCATCGCGATGTAAACGCGCTGTGTACCGTCTTTGTTGTCTTTTATCCGAAGTCTCGCAGCAGGCGTCGTTTGCTCCAAGTGTACGCCAGAGCGCAACCAAAACTTGATGTTACGCCTATCCCTATATTTGGACAGGCTGAGATCGCTTGGAATTGTCAATTTCCCATACAGTCCAGACATGGCCAAGAGGCGCAGAGTACCACGGGAGATGAAACGGAGGATCTCCGCATTAGGAGAATTGGGCTCGAATTTCAGTGCGTCCACATCGATGTGCTCTATGGCGGACCACGGAATGAAACCCAGCCCAAATCGGCTATCCAATATGCCTTCCGGGCCGATAGTCACGATCGCGCTATTGGATTGAGAGGTTATTGTTCGAAGCGCGACAACGACATAGAAGGATACAGGCAGCAAAAGTAAAATTAAAAGAAGCTTAAATGCCGCGTCGGTGTTTGGCACTACGAGCAAAAATAAAAGCAGCCCCATCAGGGATATTTGCAGGACTGTTTTTAGGTGCAGTTCGGGCATGAAGTATTGAAATGAGTGTGTTTCGCTCGCAGACATACGGCCTTCCAGAGTCACAGCGTTGCCGTTCAGTTAGACGTAGGTAGAAAACATTGCCGCCACAAGATCTACTTATCCGCGCAGCCAGAGAAGCTGACCTTCCTTCCTTGATCGCCCTCTTCGCCGCCGATGCTCTCGGCGGTCACGGCGACACGACCGATCCCGCCGCATATGAAGACTACCTCCGCGCCTTTCGCACGATCCAATCCTCGCCAGATCAAACACTCTATGTCGCCGAGTTCCGCGGCGAGGTCGTCGGTACATTCCAGACCATGATCACGACATCGCTGACCGGCCGCGGTTCTTCCTCGATGATCATCGAGGCGGTTCAGACGCGCTCGGATCTGCGCGGACAGGGGATTGGTGCCGCGATGATCAATTTTTGCATTGCCGAGGCAAAAAGCCGCGGCATGCGGTTGGTGCAACTGACGTCGAATGCTCTTCGCAAGGATGCCCATCGCTTCTATGAGAGATTGGGTTTCAAGCCGAGCCATCTTGGCTTCAAGATGGCTTTGAAATGACCGCTTTTCCCGCTGGAATCACTGGACAAGGCGGCATAGTGGCGGCATAAGCGAGGGATCGAATTCTGGTTTCGCACGCACTCCCAGCGGGCATAAGGAAAAGACATGTGGAATTTACTCGTACAAACCTTCACCTGGTGGAATGGTCAGACGATGGGCACCCGCTTTGCGACCTGGCGGTTCGGCAAGCGCGTCGGCGAGGATGAATTCGGCAATGTCTACTATGAGGGCGGCACGTCGTCCTACGGTCTTCCGAAGCGCTGGGTGATCTACAAGGGTTATGCCGAAGCTTCCGCCATTCCTCCGGGCTGGCACGGCTGGATGCACCACCGCACCGACGTTCCGCCGACCAAGGACAACTACGTTGCCAAGGAATGGCAGAAGGCGCATCGCGCCAATCCGACTGGCTCGCCGCAGGCCTATCGCCCGCCGGGCTCGTTGGCCGTTGCCGGCGAACGTCCGCGCGTGACCGGCGACTACGACGCCTGGACGCCGGGCAACTGAGCACGGAAGGCCGGCCCGTCCTTTGGCCACAATTGGCCTTTAGAGTAGTTCCAGGAAAAGTGCGAAGCGGTTTTCCGTCCGGAATGCGTAAAAAAACAAAAAGATAGAGCGGGGAAAGCGATTCCAGGGAACGCTGATCCGCTCTTGGCGCAGAACATGCCGGCTCGTGCTCGGCGCTTTGACCGAGACCAAGCGGAGATTGGCGGATATGACGTTTTTCACGCGGAGCGCTTCTTTGCGTGCGATATCGGGAGTGGCGCTTGCCCTTGCTGCGGGCGCTGTCTTGCCGCCGTCTGCAGAGGCTGCCCGCATCTCCAACCCCGTCGCCGTTTTCTCCGGCCTCGACAAGATCACCGGCCGCATCACCACGTTCGATGTCTACATCAACGAGACCGTGCAGTTCGGCGCGCTGCAGGTGACGCCGAAGGCCTGCTATTCGCGTGACGATACCGAGCAGCAGAAGGTCGACGGTTTCGTCGAGGTGGACGAGATCACCCTCGACCGCCGCATCCGCCGCATCTTCACCGGCTGGATGTTTGCCGACAGCCCAGGCCTCAACGCCGTCGAACATCCGATCTATGACGTCTGGCTGAAAGAGTGCAAGCAGAAGTCGGATATCCCGCCGCCGGACAGCGCCGGCGCCAAGTAAAACGCTTCTCTCCAAATATCGCAAAGCGGCAAGATTGGCTCACGAAGGCAACACCGTCGCGAGCAATCCTGTGGCAATCCGCTCAGCCGTCCTTCCTGCCCAAAGCAGCTACTTTCCAAATCGAATGCCGGTCGGTGTCGTCGGAGAGATCGATGACGATGCGCGAGCCGTCTTTGATCCTTCGCCGCATGGCATCGGCGCGATCCGGATGGATCAGAAGTTTTGCGCCGTGGTTCAGCGCCTGTAGCCGGGAGCGTGAGATGCTGAGTTCGGACGCAAGCAAGCGGTCGAGGCGGGAGTTGAAAGGAAGCGCAACCGCCAGACCAATTTCCAGCATCGTCCAGCCATCCGGTTCGTTCAACGCCTCTTTCTCGATATCTGCATCGGCAAATTCGTCGACGCGTTGAGCCTTGCGCCGCAGCCCGTTGAGATCGAATTCCCAGGCCCGTATCCAGTCGGGATCGTTGCCCTGCAGTGCTTCCAGAACAAGAGGATTGAGATCACGAATCGCCTGACGCTCAAAGAGCGTTCGGTTCCATGTCTTATCGCAATCCACGCATTTATAGACGAGCCAGGCATCGAGCTTCTTGCCGTTGGCGTTGAGCCGGACCCTGCCGCTCGACTTAAAAGGCTTGAGGCATCCGCATCCGCTGCAGGCGATCCATGGCTGAGGGGCAGTTCGAGGATTGATGGTCCATCGGACCTGGAGAATATTGCACATACCGTCTTGGTCTTCCGTTCGGAAGTTCACCAAGTTGGCGGTAAGACAAGCCCACTACGGGCGCGGCGTGGCGATGTTTCGGACGGCTGAAGAACTGAGACAGCAATGGCTGCGCATGGCGCATTTCAACAATGCCAAACCGGTCTCAGGCCACCACCCGATGAACATGATCATACGTCCGGCAGCGATGACGCTGGCCTGACATACAGGGTGAAACTGGATGAGACCGGTATTTACGACGGCAAAGTGGAACCTCGATGCACCAACGCTCTTCAGGCGAGCATTAGCAGATAAAAACGCGGATTTGAAGCCGTTGGCGCCCCGGAAAGCCTATGGCGCTTTCAGCGCGCGCCAGACGGCCGGAGCCGTTCTCAGGCGTCGGTACTTTTATCCCGGCGAAACGCACCAAGGATCTTTCGCCCTATGGCAGCAATCCCGGCGACAACGACGATCAGCCCTTTTTTCAACGCCAGCAGCGCTACGCCGAAGCTCTTGAAGAAGCCGAGGACGACCGCCAGGAAGCCGAGCTTTGCGGCGATCTTCACGCCGGCGCCGGCGGCGATCATACCCGCCATGCTGTAGGCAGCGATCTTGTCGCCGTTGACAAAGTCGGCATAGCGCTTGCCGCTGTCATATTGCACGGCGTTGATGACATTCGGGATGGCATTGTTGATGTCTTGCAACTGGTTGAGGCCGGCCACGAAATCGAGTTCCATGACGCCTTCGCGACCGAGCACGCGCACCGAATAGTTCAGCGTATGCAGACCATTGGTGTCCTTGCCGAAGACAAGGTCGCGGGCCCAGTGAAGCGCATGGGTCGCCTTGTCGTAGTGCGGCGGCTCGGCCCAGCCGACCAGAGTGATCGGAGCGTAGCCTTGCTGCTCGCGTTCGGGATTTTGTTCCTTGATCCCATCCTGGATTTGCTTCAGCAGGGCGTTATAGTCTGTCGACGCGGCGTCATCGTCGGAGACATGGCCGCTGCCATCATATTCGACGACCGCACCCCAGGTGCGCGGATCAATCGGCGCATATTTCGCTGGGAAGATCATGCCGAGCGTACCTTCGGCCGCGCTGGCCGGATTACCCCAGAGCTGAACCAGCACTTTGCGCGTATCTTCCGGATTGAGATAGTAGAGCTGGTCAGAGACATTCAGCATCGCGTCGGCGCCGGGCAATTTGATCGGTCCCTGCTGAAAATCGATGGTCTTCAGCACGGCTCCTCTGCCGCTCTCCGGAGCGTCGGTGCCGAACATGTCGTGAAAGGATTTGGCGTTGGCCTGCGTTGCGGCCAATGCGGCGAGAAATACGATTGCAAGATATTTTTTCAAGATACTACCCCCGGCTGTTGTGCCGAACGTAGCGGATTCTTGATTTAAATCAATGTATGTATGGGGGTTCTCAACTGCCGGTGAAGCTCAGATTGGGCGATTCCATCGCTTTCTCAAGCATCCTGGCATATTGATCCTTCGGCACGTCGATTGCGCCGAATGTCCTCAAATGCTCGGTGGTGAATTGAGTATCGAGGAGAGTGAAGCCACGCTGCTTGAGGCGCTCGACGAGATAGACGAGACAGATCTTCGAGGCGTCCGTGCGGCGTGAGAACATGCTCTCCCCGAAGAAGGCCGAACCCAGCGATACGCCGTAGAGCCCGCCAACCAGTTTGCTACCCTCCCAGGCCTCGACGGAGTGGGCGTGGCCGATATGGTTCAGGGTCGAATAGAGCGACTTGATGGTCTTGTTGATCCAGGTGCTTGGCCGACCGCTGGTCTGCTCGGCACAGGCGGCAATGACCGCGTCGAAATCCGTGTTGAACCTGATATCGAAGGGCTTGTGGCGGATGGTCTTCGCCAGGCTTTTCGAAACGTGGAAGGTGTTGAGCGGCAGCACGCCGCGCAGTTCCGGTTCGACCCAGAAGATTTCCGGATCGTCAGCCGATTCCGCCATCGGGAAGAGACCGATGGAATAGGCGCGCAGCAGAATCTCAGGAGTAATGCCCGGATTTCTGCCGCGCGGTCCTGCCATAGGTCAAGCCGAGCCTTTCGCCAGATAGTCTTCCAGCCAATGGATATCATAGTCGCCATTGGCGATATCCTGATTGGAAACCAGATCCTGGAACAGAGGCAGAGTGGTTTTGATGCCATCGACCACGAACTCATCGAGCGCGCGGCGCAGGCGCATCATGCATTCGACGCGGGTGCGGCCATGCACGATCAGCTTGCCGATCAGGCTGTCGTAGTAGGGCGGAATTCTGTAGCCCTGATAGGCGCCAGAATCGATGCGCACGCCAAGGCCACCCGGCGCATGGAAATGCGTGATCGTACCGGGGGAGGGCACGAAAGTGCGTGCGTCCTCGGCATTGATGCGGCATTCGATGGCGTGGCCGTGGAAATGCACGTCCTCTTGTGTCACGGAAAGACCGCCGCCCGAGGCGACGCGAATCTGCTCATGCACGAGATCGATGCCGGTGATCGCTTCCGTGACCGGATGCTCGACCTGCAGGCGGGTGTTCATTTCGATGAAATAGAACTCGCCGTTTTCATAGAGGAACTCGATCGTGCCGGCGCCGCGATACTTGAGCTTCCTCATGGCGTCGGCGCAGATCTGGCCGATCTTCATGCGTTGCTCGACGTTGAGCGCCGGTGAATTGGCTTCTTCCCAGACCTTCTGGTGGCGGCGCTGCAGCGAGCAGTCGCGCTCTCCGAGATGCACGGCATTGCCTTCGCCATCGCCGAACACCTGGATTTCGATGTGGCGCGGCTTGCCGAGATATTTTTCCATATAGACGGATTCATTGCCGAAGGCGGCTGCGGCTTCGGTGCGTGCCGTCGACCAGGCTTCGAGGACATCCGCTTCCGTACGTGCCACTTTCATGCCGCGTCCGCCGCCGCCAGCGGTTGCCTTGATCAGCACGGGATAGCCGATTTCCTTGGCGGTCCTCAGCGCGTCCGCCTCGGTCTTCACTTCGCCGTCCGAGCCGGGAACGACGGGAATACCGAGCTGCTGCGCAGTCGTCTTGGCGGTGATCTTGTCGCCCATGATGCGGATATGATCCGCCGTCGGGCCGATGAAGGTGATGCCATGTGCTTCGAGAATGTCGGCGAACTTGGCGTTCTCCGACAGGAACCCATAGCCCGGATGAACGGCGTCGGCACCGGTGATCTCGCAGGCCGCGACGATCTGGTGGATGTTGAGATAGCTTTCGCGCGACGGCGGCGGGCCGATGCACACGCTTTCATCCGCCAGGCGCACATGCATAGCGTCGGCGTCGGCGGTCGAATGCACCGCAACACTCGCAATGCCGAGCTCCTTGCAGGCGCGCAGCACACGAAGGGCGATCTCTCCGCGATTGGCTATGAGAATCTTCGAAATCATGGGCATAGGGTTTACTCGATGACGACCAGGGCTTCGCCGTATTCGACCGGGCGTCCGTCCTGAATGAGGATTTCGGTCACAATACCGGACTTTGGCGCGGGAATCTGGTTCATCGTCTTCATCGCTTCGATGATGAGCAGCGTCTGGCCTTCCTTGACGGAGGCGCCGATCTCGATGAAAGCGGCAGCGCCTGGAGCGGGTGCCATGTAGACCGTACCCACCATCGGTGCGCTGACGACGTTATCCGGATTGCGCGACTTGCCGGCAGGCGCGGCGGCTGCAGCGGGAGCGGCGGCGACAGGAGCTGCTGCGGCATAGGCAGGTGCTGCGATCGGTGCCTGAACATATTGAGTCGTGCCGGCGCGCGATACGCGGATGCGCAGATCTTCCTGCTCGACTTCGATCTCGGTCAGATCGGTCTCATTGAGAATATTGGCGAGGTCGCGGATCAGCGCCTGGTCGATACCCATTTTCTTATCAGCCATGGATGTTTTGCCCTGTATTCTTGTTATTGGGTGATGGATTTCAGCGCGTGCAGCGCCAGGATGTAACTGTAGGGTCCAAAACCGCAGATCATGCCCTTGGCGGCGGGCGCGATCATCGATTTGTGCCGGAATTCTTCGCGTGCGTGGATATTGGAGATGTGAACCTCCACCACCGGAATGGAAATGGCGCGGATCGCGTCATGAAGCGCGATCGACGTATGGCCATAGGCGCCGGGGTTTATCGCGATGCCGGCAGCGACGTCTGCCGCTTCGTGCATCCAATCGACAAGCACGCCTTCATGGTTGCTCTGCCGAAAGTCGATCACAAAGCCAAGGCTTTCGCCCACGGTTTTGCAGTCGGCTTCGATATCCTTGAGCGTCTTGCCGCCATAGATGCCCGGCTCGCGCTTGCCGAGGGCATTCAAATTGGGTCCATTCAGGACAAAAATGGTTTGCGCCATCAGAGGTTCCGTCAAAGTGCAGCGCAACCTATAGACTCCCGAGGGCCTATAGGAAAGCCCCCAGGACGTAGGTTGCGCGTGTCTAGGTGTGGAAACGCCCGGATTTTGGCGATTTTACGCATAACCCCAAAATCGGTTCGGCTTCGAAAAGGCTTGTGCAGCTTCCGAAGCGCCACTGTGTCCCTTACGCGTCCGGAAAGATGCGCGCCTCAGTGATCGCCACTATTTAGCAGGTGGTCTTGCCGCAACTGCGGACATTGGAGATCTTCTGCTGAATGGCCTCGAGGCCGATCGCGCCGGAGATTGTCTCGTTGCCGATGACATAGGCCGGCGTGCCGGTGACGTTGAGATCGGAGGCGAGTTGGTACGTGGCCTTGACCGAATCATTGTTCGGGCTCTTGGCCATTTCGGCGCGGATTGCCGCTTCGGTGACGCCAAGCGAGGTCGCAACTTCCATGGCGCTGTCTTCCGAGGCGCGGCCGTCGCTGCCAAGCAGCGTATGATGGAATTCGGCATATTTTTCCGGCGCCAGCTTGCGGAAAGCGTCGGAGACCCTAGCCGCGGCAACCGAATCCGGTCCGAGGATCGGGAATTCCTTCAGCACGAAACGCACGTTTGAGTCTTGCTTCAGCAGCGCGTCCATGTCGGGGAGTGCATGGCGGCAATAGGTGCAATTATAATCGAAGAACTCGACGACGGTGACATCGCCCTTCGGATTGCCGATCGTGACGTCATCCTTGGAATTGAAGATGGCATCCTTGTTTTGGGCGACAGCCTGGGCGGACTGAGCGATGCGCTGCTCATCCTGCTTCTTCTCAAGTGCCGCCTGTGCGTCCAAGAGAACTTCCGGATGCGCGACGAGATATTCCTTGATGAACTCTCCGAATTCCTTTTTCTGCTGGTCATCCAGCGCGGCGGCGGGCTGGACCATGGCGAGCGACGCGGCAATGGCGATCGCTGAAGCCGCCAGCAGGGTTTTGGAAAAAAGGGTCATCGGGTCCTCGTTTAAGTAGGTGCTGAGACTCATCGTCCGGTTCGGGATATCACCGCGAGGTTAAAATCCACAAATGTGTTTCGGCAATTTACGGTGCATGTGTATTTCCAGAAACAGGAATTTTCACGACAAAGCCGCAATCGCGGGATTGTGAACACGCTAATATTACGGCAATTGTCTGGCTCCAATCCGATCCGAGAAAGAATTGACCTTGTTTTCCTTATCCAAACGCAGTGATGTCGAACCCTTCCACGCCATGGATGTGCTGGCGGAGGCAACGCGTCGGCGTCAGGCGGGACATGCCGTCATCTCGATGGCGGTCGGTCAGCCGTCGCATCCCGCGCCGCAGGCAGCCCTTGAGGCAGCGCGCACGGCACTAGGTCACGGTCGCATCGGTTACACGGAGGCACTTGGCACGCTGGCGCTGAAGCAAGCGCTTGCCGGTCATTACCTTGCTCGTCATGGGCTGACCATCGATCCCATGCGGATCGCGATCACCACCGGTTCGTCCGCCGGCTTCAATCTTGCCTTTCTGACGCTATTCGACCCCGGCGACAGCGTCGCCATCGCAAGGCCCGGCTATCCTGCCTATCGCAATATTCTTGCCGCTCTCGGGCTTGATGTCGTCGAAGTGCCTGTGACCGCCGAGACGCAATTCACGCTGACGCCCGAAAGCCTGGAGGCGGCGCAAGCAGCGAGCGGCAAGCGGCTGAAGGGCGTGTTGCTTGCAAGCCCTGCCAACCCGACCGGCACGGTGACCGGTAGGGCGGCGCTGAAGGCGCTCGCCGACTATTGCGCCGACCGTTCGATCGCCTTCATCTCCGACGAGATCTATCACGGACTGACTTTCGTCGGCGAGGAGACGAGCGCGCTGGAGCTAACCGACGAGGCGATCGTCATCAATTCCTTCTCGAAATATTATTGCATGACTGGCTGGCGCATCGGCTGGATGGTGCTGCCGGGGCGCCTGGTGCGTCCGATCGAGCGCGTCGCCCAGAGCCTTTATATTTCAGCGCCGGAACTCTCGCAGATCGCCGCCACCGCAGCGCTTGGGGCAGGGGCAGAACTGGACGTCTACCGCGAAAGCTATCGCCGCAACCGCGATTTCCTGATGCGCCGTCTGCCCGAAATCGGCTTCTCCATCGCTTCGCCGATGGACGGCGCTTTCTACGCCTATGTCGATGTCAGCCGTTTTACCAACGACAGCATGGCTTTCGCCCGTAAGATGCTGGCCGAAATCAACGTTGCCGCCACACCGGGCCTCGATTTCGATCCGATCGAGGGGCACCGCGTGATGCGTATCTCCTATGCCGGCTCGAACGCAGAGATCGAGGAAGCAGTGGAGCGCATGGCGGCGTGGTTGAAATAGACTCTTAGATCAGAGGTTTGCGGCGGGTTTTGAAAGTATTTTGGAGAGTTGTGGACAAGGTTCGAGGGCGACCGAACCGGGCCGCCCCGTCCTTCGAGGGTCGCTTCGCTCCCGCCTCAGGATGAGGCGGAGCCGGCTTCACGACTTGCTGTAAAGCACCGTAAAGCAAAGGATAACTCGCGGTCGGATGCGAAGGGTTAGCCCTCATCCTGAGGCGGGAGCAAAGCGACCCTCGAAGGACGAGGGCGGGTGTGAGCACCGAAACTCGCGAGAAGGATAAACGACGGAAGAGAAATACCGGTCGTCGACCATACCAGCCTGCGGTCTTCCCAAACAAAAATCCGGCCGCGTTACCACGGCCGGATTTTGTTATTTCGTTCCGAACAGCAGCGTTCAGAAGAAGCCGCGGCGCTGCCACCAACCGGCCTTCTTCGGCTTGGTCGGCTCGCCATCACCATCGCCGCCCTCGCTGGTGCGGGTGGACTTGACCACCGGCTCGGAGGAGGAGACGTTCGACTCGCGGTTGGCGCGAGCCGGCTTGGCTGCTGCCTCGACCGCTTCGGGTTCGGCAGCCGCTACCGGTTCGGCGGCCTTGTCGAGATCGCCGACGACTTCGGCAACTGTTTCGGCTTCGGCTACGGGCGCCTCTTCGGCGATCGGCGCTTCGACAGGCGATGCTTCAGCCTTCGGTTTGCGGCGGCTACGGCTCTTGGCGGGCTTCACGTCTTCGGCGACGACGGCTGCGGTTTCGACAGCCGCCATAGCCGGCTGGCTTTCGACGGCCGCTTCACCTTCGGCGACTGCGATGTCAGCGACGGTCACTGCGACATCGTTTTCGCCGTCATCCTCATCGTCAGCGCCTTCGTCGGAACCGGCTTCACTGCCGGCTGCCAATTCATTGCCTTCGCCGTCGCGATTGCGACGCCCGCCACGCTTGCCGCGGCGACGGCGCTTGCGCTTCTGCTGGCCATCATCGCTGGACGCGGCCGCAGCTTCACTGCTGCCGCTTGCCTCATCCTCTTCGCCCTCATCCGCCTCTTCGTCACCATCTTCGCTGGACGCATCGCCTGACTCGGAAGCAGCCTGGGCGTCACCGCCACGGCCACGACGGCGACGGCGACGCTTGCGCTTGCGGCCACCTTCATTGTTCTCGGAGCGGGCGGTGGGCTGCTGTTCGACAGCAGCGGCCTTTTCCTCGAGCTCTTCATCTTCGTCCTCATCGGCCTCGATGACGATATCATCGTCCTCGTCTTCCGGAATGGCGGCGAAGTTGAACAGGGATTCGATCTTGACCGGATTTTCCACCGGCTCGCCGCGGTCGATCGCGAAATGCTGCGTACCGACGGCGTTGTCCGCACCGATGACGATGGCGACGCCGAAACGGTTTTCGTAGTCGACGATCGTCTGGCGCTTGTGGTTGAGCAGGTAAAGCGCAATGTCCGGCGTCGTCCGCACGGTGATGTCGTGCGTCGTGTTCTTCAGCAGATATTCCTCGATGCCGCGCAGAACATGCAGCGCAACGGAAGACTGCGAGCGCACATGGCCGGTGCCGCCGCAATGCGAGCAGATCTGCGTCGTGCTTTCGAGAACCGAGGCGCGGATGCGCTGGCGCGACATCTCCAGCAGGCCGAAATGCGAGATGCGGCCAACCTGGATGCGAGCCCGGTCGTTCTTCAGGCATTCCTTCAGCTTCTTCTCGACAGCGCGGTTGTTGCGCTTTTCTTCCATGTCGATGAAGTCGATGACGATCAGGCCGGCAAGGTCGCGCAGGCGAAGCTGGCGGGCGATTTCTTCCGCCGCTTCCAGATTGGTCTGCAGCGCGGTGTCTTCGATCGAATGCTCGCGCGTCGAGCGGCCGGAGTTGACATCGATCGAAACCAGAGCTTCCGTCTGGTTCATGATCAGGTAGCCGCCGGAACGCAGCGTCACCTGCGGCTGCAGCATGCGGTCAAGCTGCGCTTCGATGCCGGAGCGCGAGAAGATCGGATGGATGTCGCGATAGGGCTGAACCACCTTGGCATGACTCGGCATCAGCATCTTCATGAAGTCTTTCGCTTCACGATAGCCTTCTTCGCCGGCAACGATGATCTCGCCGATATCCTTATTGTAGAGGTCGCGGATCGAGCGCTTGATCAGGCTGCCTTCTTCGTAGACGAGGCAAGGCGCGGTCGAAGCGAGCGTCAGCGTGCGGACGTTTTCCCACAGGCGCATCAGATATTCGAAGTCGCGCTTGACTTCGACCTTGGTGCGGTTGGCGCCGGCGGTGCGAAGGATGACGCCCATGCCCTGCGGCACTTCGAGCATCTTGGCGATTTCCTTCAGGCGCTTGCGGTCCTGCGGATTGGTGATCTTGCGGGAAATGCCGCCGCCGCGCGCCGTGTTCGGCATCAGAACCGAGTAGCGGCCTGCGAGCGAAAGATAGGTGGTCAGCGCTGCGCCCTTGTTGCCGCGCTCTTCCTTGGCGACCTGCACCAGCAGAATCTGCCGACGCTTGATGACTTCCTGGATGCGATATTGCTTGCGCGGCTTACGCTGCGTGCGGTCCGGAACCTCTTCCATCGCGTCTTCGGCGCCGACGGATTCGATCACTTCTTCTTCCTGGTCGTGATCATCGTCGTCGTCATCGTCATGACGGCGCTTGGAAACATCGACATCCTCGGAGATCGAATCGCTTTCGACCATCGCGGCCATTTCGCCGGACGGTCCTTCTTCATCTTCGCTGGGCGCATCGACCGTTGCGATCGCTTCGGGCGCAGATGCCTCGTCGGCCGGCGCTTCCGCGACAACCTTCTTGCGGCTGCGGCGCGGCTTGGCCTTCTTTGCCGGAGCTTCTTCGGCAGCGGGAGCGGCTACCTCGGAGGCAGCAGCTTCTTCCGCTACAGCGGGTTCTGCTTCAGCCTCGTCCTTGTGGACGATGCCGATGTCGGGCTGTTCCTGCTGGGAAAGATCGAGCGCCGTTTCGACATGTTCGACATCATCGTCGCGGCGATGCTCTTCGGCTTCCGCCTTCAAGAGCGCCTGCCGGTCGGCGAGCGGGATCTGGTAGTAGTCGGGATGGATTTCGGCAAAGGCCAGGAAGCCGTGGCGGTTGCCGCCGTAATCCACAAAAGCCGCCTGCAGCGAGGGCTCAACCCTCGTCACCTTGGCGAGATAGATGTTGCCGCGGATTTGCTTCTTGTGCTGCGACTCGAAGTCAAATTCTTCTATGCGGTTCCCACGAACCACAACGACACGCGTCTCTTCCTCGTGAGACGCATCGATAAGCATTTTGTCTGCCATGTAAGCTGTGCTCCTCGGCGCCGGCATGCGGAAAGGCGCCGACCTGTCGCTAGAACAGGCTGGTTGCACTCCGCCATTGCTGCACCGGATAATGAAAGTCGCGATTGGTTGTTTTGCGATGACAGTGACAGCAGCCAGACAGCAGCCGGGACGTTAGTTCCCCGGGGTCTGTTCACTTCCTGAAAAAGCTGCTGCGGTACCATCCGTAACCAAGCGAGATCGACAATGCCTTAGACCCAACGAACGGGTCCGATGAATGTGCTCTCTAAAGAGCGTTTGGTGGCTCTCCACCGATGAATTTCCCGCGCAAAACCGGAAATTCAGATATCCAGTATAGGGAGCAGAAGTACTGGAGACGGCGGATGACGGCCGCTTATGGCGCCTAGTACTCGAGGCGGCTGCCTTTGCGGCGACTCTATCCCGTCAACACTTCTACCCTAATATGCGTTGTATGTTTTATCTGTCACAATAGCAAGGGGAAAGCCAAGTGTGCCATAATATTGATGGATTCGTCGTATGATGAAGGTGCGGGGACGGCGTTTCCGATTCTTCTCCCGGCACGCCATCACATCAGCACTATCGCGTCATTCGTGGTTTTCCCGTTATTTTTGGACTTCAAAAACAACGTTCAAACCAATATGGGGCGCGATGGACAGTTGTTAAAGGGATTGCGGCATGCGACGGAGAATGGCGTGAGGGCTTTGCGAATTGCAGCGGTGGCCCTCGCAGTGATGGCGCTTCCGATTCTTTCGCCGCTTGCTGCGACTTTGGCCGCAGCCGACCCGTTGCTCGCCTATGGCGCACGCATCGCCGGCGACGATGCCCGCACCCGCATCGTCATCGATATGGATCGTGAGCCGACGTTCTCGGTTCACTATCTCGATAACCCCGTACGTATCATCGTCGATCTTCCGGCAACCGCTTTCGGCTTCCCGGCTGCCGATCTGAAGCCGATCGGCCTCTTCAAGGATATCCGCTACGGCACCATGGAAGAGGATAGCGCCCGCATCGTGCTGACGGCGACCAAGCCGGTGAAGCTGGTCATGGCCAAGGTGCAGCCCGACGAGAACGGCAAGGGGCATCGCCTCGTCCTCGATGCCGAGATGCTGCCTGCCGGGCAATTCGCCGATCTTATCAAGCAGCAAAGCTGGACCAACGATGACACCGCAAAGGATGTCGGTCCGGTGGCGCCGATCGAAAAACCTGATCCAAGCACCTTCCTGGTGGCTGTCGACGCGGGTCACGGCGGTATCGACGCCGGCGCGACCGCCAGCGATGGCGTCACGCAGGAAAAGGATATCACGCTCGCCTTCGCCAAGCTTCTGGCTGACAAGCTGAACGCCCAGCCGGGCATCAAAGCCTTTCTGACGCGCGACAATGATGAATATCTGTCGCTGTCGCAGCGGGTGACCATCGCCCGGCAGAATCATGCGTCATTATTCATCTCGCTGCATGCTGACACGCTGAAGCAGAAGGATATCCGAGGCGCCACGGTCTATACGATCTCGGACAAGGCCTCCGACAAGCTTGCCAGTGAAGTCGCCGACCGAGAAAACAATTCCGACCAGCTCGCCGGCGCCGAGACGCAGGTGCAGCCCGCCGCCGTCGCCGATATTCTGATGGACCTGACACGGCGCGAGACGCAGGCGTTTTCCATCTCGCTGGCGCAGGATGTGCTGAGCTCGTTCAACGGCCAGATCTCCATGATCAACAATCCGCATCGCCATGCCGGCTTCCGCGTGCTGCAGGCGCCGGATGTTCCCTCTATTCTCCTCGAGCTCGGCTTCCTCTCGAACAAGGATGATGAGAAGCTTCTGCTCGATCTCGATTGGCGGCAGAAATTGGCGGATCGGCTGACCGACGCCGTCAAGCAATACCGCGTTTCAACCATTGCGAATGGCGGCTGAAACCATGGATGGCGGGCGCCGTTCGTGTCTTCCATGTAACAGACGCTGCTAATGGGCGGGGATGAAGTGAGGAATACAGGCGGTGGGCCCTATTTTGCTCACATTCCCGTCTTTACACCAAAGTATAGTTTACCGCGGTCGGCATGCACGGCTTTGTGCTGTTGCCGTCTTGCATTAACGCCGTGAGCGTGCAAAACGCCCGTGAATGTGCGATGGTCTCGCACATGCGCCGCAGGAAAAAGAAGCACCGGTAGCATCATATGGTCAGACTGATTGGATATTTCTTTGGGCTGGGCTGCATCCTGTTCCTGGGTGCGGCGGCTGCGGCAGCTATTTATCTGAGCGTCGTTTCCAAGGATCTGCCGGACTACGAGGTCCTTGCCAAATATGCGCCGCCGGTGACGACCCGCATTCATGCGGGCAACGGTGCACTGATGAAGGAATATTCGCGGGAGAACCGGCTGTTCCTGCCGATCCAGGCTATTCCCGATCGCGTCAAGGCCGCTTTCCTCTCGGCTGAAGACAAGAATTTCTACAATCATCCGGGCGTCGATGTCGGCGGCCTGATGCGCGCCGTCGCCGTCAACCTTCAGAATATCGGTTCCGGCCGCCGTTTTGTCGGCGCATCGACCATCACCCAGCAGGTCGCCAAGAATTTCCTGCTTTCGGCTGACCAGACGTTCGATCGCAAGATCAAGGAAGCGATCCTCTCCTTCCGCATCGAACAGGCCTATAGCAAGGACAAGATCCTCGAGCTCTATCTGAACGAGATCTATTTCGGCCTGAATTCCTATGGCATCGCCGGAGCGGCGCTCACCTATTTCGACAAGTCGGTCAACGAACTGACCATTGCCGAATCGGCCTATCTCGCTTCACTGCCCAAGGGCCCGTCCAATTACAATCCGTTCCGTCACCCCGAAGCTGCGATGACCCGCCGCAACTGGGTCATCGACCGTATGGTCGAGAATGGCTATGTCAGCCAGAGCGACGGCGAAGAGGCCAAGAAGCAGCCGCTCGGCGTCGCGCCGCCGAAGAGCGGTCCGTCGCTCTTCGCCTCTGACTATTTTTCCGAAGAAGTCCGCCGCCAGTTGATCGACCAATATGGCGAGAAGACTCTCCTCGAAGGCGGACTTTCGGTCCGCACCTCACTGGATCCGCAGTTGCAGATAGAAGCGCGCAAGGCGCTGCAGGATGGTCTCGTCGACTACGACGAACGCCGCGGCTTCCATGGCCCGATCAAGCAGATCACGACATCGCAGGACTGGGGTTCTGAACTCGCCAAGGTTCCCACCTTGAGTGACGTGCCGGAATGGCAGTTGGCCGTCGTGCTCTCGGTATCCGACCAGACGGTCGATATCGGCCTGCAGCCGAGTGTCGACGCCGCCGGCAAGGTCGCGAATGATCGCAAGCGCGGTACGATCGCTGCCGCCGACATGCGTTGGGCTTACCGCTCGGCCAGCGGCAGCAAGACGGCGAAATCGCCGAGTGGCGTGCTGAGCCCCGGTGACGTGATTTTCGTTCAGAAGACCGGCGATGCCGATTCGAGCGCCTATCGGCTGCGCCAGCCTCCGAAGGTGCAGGGCGGCCTCGTTGTGATGGATCCGCATACTGGCCGTGTGCTGGCCATGGTCGGCGGCTTCTCCTATGCGCAATCGGAATTCAACCGCGCCACTCAGGCTAAACGCCAGCCCGGCTCTTCCTTCAAGCCCTTCGTCTACGCCGCGGCCATGGATAATGGCTATACGCCGGCTTCGGTCATTCTCGACGATCCCCTCGAGATCACGCTCAGCAACGGGCAGGTTTGGAAGCCGGAAAACTACGAAGGCGAGGGCGGTGGCGCCCATACGCTGCGCTTTGCCATCGAACATTCGCGTAACCTGATGACGGTGCGTCTCGCCGCCGATATGGGCATGCCGCTGGTCGCTGAATATGCCGACCGTTTCGGCATCTATGACCGTATGAACCCGGTTCTTGCCATGGCGCTCGGCGCCGGCGAGACGACGGTGCTGCGCATGGTTTCCGCCTATTCGGTCATCGCCAATGGCGGCAAGCAGATCAAGCCGACGTTGATCGACCGCATTCAGGACCGTTACGGAGCGACCATCTTCAAGCATGAGGAACGCGTCTGCGATTCCTGCAATGTGAGCGATTGGCAGAACCAAGATGAGCCTGTCATCGCTGACAATCGCGAACAGGTGCTCGATCCGATGACTGCCTATCAGGTCACGTCGATGATGCAGGGCGTCGTCATCCGCGGTACGGCCGCCGGCAAGATAAAGCTGAATACCGATGTCGCCGGCAAGACCGGCACGACCAATGACGAGAAGGATGCCTGGTTCGTCGGCTTTACGCCGAGCCTCGTCGCCGGTCTTTATGTCGGTTACGACACGCCGAGCACACTCGGCCGCGGCGCGACCGGCGGCTCGATCGCCGCTCCGGTCTTCAACGAGTTCATGCAGGCCGCTACCAAGGATGAGCAGCCGGAGAAATTCCAGGTTCCGGCTGGCATGAATATGATGGCCGTCAACCGTGCAACCGGCATGGCCGCGCAGCCCGGCGATCCCGATGCCATCATGGAAGCCTTCAAGCCCGGTACCGGCCCGGCGACCACCTATACGGTCATTGGCGGCGGCGATGCGTCGGCGCAGGTCGCGCCGGAGGAAATTCTGAAGACCTCGCCGCAGGCCAACCAGGCGGTCACATCAGGCGCGGGCGGTCTCTTCTGATCTGAGCGGATTTGTCCAATGATCATGCCGCGGGGCTTTACAGTCGCGGCATGTATATCTATGTCACCAGCACTCTTTGAATGGAACCGCAGTTCACATCGAACGGCCGAATAAAGAAGCAGGAATATGCGAGCGGAAATCGAGAATGTAGTCGACGAAACCAAGCAGGCCATAAGCCTGCTGAGGAGGCATCTTTGACTGGGATCAGGCGGTAAGACGACTGGACTGGTTGAATAACAAGGCAGAGGACCCGACCCTCTGGAACGATGCCACCGAGGCGCAGAAGCTGATGCGCGAGCGCCAGCAGCTCGATGACGGCATCAACGGCGTGCGCGCGCTTGAGCAGCAGCTTGCCGACAATGTCGAATTGATCGAGCTTGGCGAGGAAGAGGGCGATGCCGATGTCGTGCGCGACGCGGAAGACGCCCTGAAGGCTCTGAAGGCCGAAGCTGCCCGTCGGCAGGTGGAAGCCATGCTTTCCGGCGAGGCCGATTCCAACGATACCTATCTCGAAGTTCATTCGGGCGCCGGCGGCACCGAGAGCCAGGATTGGGCGAACATGCTGCTGCGCATGTATACCCGCTGGGCCGAGCGTCAGCGCTTCAAGGTGGAACTGCTTGAAGTCCATGACGGCGAAGAAGCCGGCATCAAATCGGCGACCCTTTTGATCAAGGGCCACAATGCCTATGGCTGGCTGAAGACCGAATCGGGCGTTCACCGCCTCGTTCGCATCTCGCCCTATGACAGCAACGCCCGCCGTCATACGTCCTTCTCGTCGATCTGGGTCTATCCTGTCGTCGACGACTCGATCCAGATCGAGATCAACGAGAGCGACTGCCGCATCGATACCTATCGTTCGTCCGGTGCTGGCGGCCAGCACGTCAATACGACCGACTCGGCGGTGCGCATCACGCACATCCCGACCGGCATCGTCGTGCAGTGCCAGCAGGAACGCTCGCAGCACAAGAACCGTGCCAAGGCCTGGGACATGCTGCGCGCCCGCATGTACGAAGCGGAATTGATGAAGCGGGAAGAAGCTGCGAACGCCGAAGCCGCCTCGAAGACCGATATCGGCTGGGGCCATCAGATCCGCTCTTACGTGCTGCAGCCTTATCAGCTCGTAAAAGACCTGCGCACCGGCGTTGCCAGCACCGCCCCTGGCGATGTTCTCGACGGCGATCTCAACGAGTTCATGGAAGCCGCCCTCGCGCACCGCATCAGCGGCGCGGCCGATGCGGTGGTGGACGACGTCGATTAAGAAGAGAATCTGATAGAGTGTTGAAAAGCCCCGGAAACGGGGCTTTTTGCTGCGTATAACACGGCAGTCACGAGATGGTTTTAGAGAGCGGGACGGCCAATGCGTCCGGGAGTTCTCGATGTCTGATCCGCATATCCGCGCCATCGCGCTCGCCATTATTCGGCATCCAACCACCGGGTGCCTTTTAGTATTTGAGGGGAGGGATTCCACTCGCGATCTCGTCTATCATCGCCCTCTCGGCGGCGGCATCTTGTTCAACGAGACCGCCGCAGATGCGGCCGGGCGCGAGATTCGCGAAGAGATCGGCATAGTCGTAGAGCCTCTGGCCACGCTGGGAGTTACTGAGTCATTCTTCGTCGTTGGTGGGGTGCTCAGACACGAAATCGCGTTGCTCGTCGAGTGCCGATTCGTCGACGAAACGCTGTACGACCGCACATTCTTTCCGGACCTCGAAGGCAACGATGAACATGGACTTTGGAGAGGCCTCGAAGAAGACACGCTCCTATTTCCGGAGGCATTGAAGGACGTTCTTCGGAATTGATCGGAAGGTCGCGTTCCAGAACCTCTCTACAATAGTGCTCGCGAGTCCGCAGATGCCCAGGTAGGACGGCTATGCTCGAGGTATAGTGTCGGTATCCGTCTCAAGCAAAAATTGGTTAAATGTCAGAAGCGGTGTGTTACCGTTGAGATTGTGATCAAGCTGGTGATAAGCCTCAGGCGGCGCTGGTTTCCGATTTGGCGCAAAAGACAAACCACGTTTAGTGAGAATTTTGCGGGCAGTCTCGCTTGGTGCTTCCCGACGCAGGCGCATATTGATCGCCTCTCTCAACGCAACGATGACAGCATCCGTCACGGTCGTTTGGTCGATCCTTGCCAGTTCTCTGGCAAGCGTATCCGCTTCTTCATTTCGGATGCTGAGCACCATCTGTATAGCTCCCTGCGTCTGGCTTACTAGACAGGCCTGTGTGGCAGTTCTCAATCCGAAAACTGCTCCGCCAATATCCTCTCCGACCATGATCGGTCCGGATCGGAGAGAATGCGTGCCGTCGTGTCCTCGGTCTGGGCGATCTTGACGCTCATGACCGATTTGACTTCGGTATTGTCGGCTACCGCATTGACGGGGCGTTTTTCCGACTCCAGCACAGTGATGTCGATCGTCACCTTGTTGGGCAGCAGTGCTCCGCGCCAGCGGCGGGGGCGGAAAGCGCTGACGGGGGTAATGGCGAGAAGCGGCGCCTCCAGCGGCAGGATAGGGCCGTGAGCGGAGAGATTATAGGCGGTGGAACCAGCCGGTGTCGTCACCATCAACCCATCGCAGATCAGTTCCGGCAGACGGACATGGCCGTCGATCTCGACCTTCAGCTTGGCAGCCTGATAGGACTGGCGAAACAGCGACACCTCATTGATGGCAAGCGCGACGGATGTGCTGCCGTCTGCGTTGCGCGTACTCATCTGCAGCGGGTGAAAAGCATTCTCAACAGCCGCTTCGATGCGTTCGGCCAGGCATTCCGTACGATAATCGTTCATCAGGAAGCCGATCGAGCCGCGGTTCATGCCATAGACGCGCTTACCGGAGTTCATCGTATTGTGCAGCGTCTGCAGCATGAAGCCATCGCCGCCGAGCGCAACGACGATATCCGCATCTTCCTGCGGCGTCTGACCATAAAGGCGAATCAATTCCTCTCGCGCCGATTGGGCCTCCGGCGCGGTCGATGCAAGAAAACAAACGGATTGAAAAGCGCGTGACATGCAATGTCCTTTGAATAATCATACTAGGTAATGATATTCCCCCTATGCGACAAGCCGTTTTGCAAAGACTGGTGAATCCTCAGGGGCTTCGATCTGCGGTATCCAAGCCAAACAGCCGATTTTCCCTTTACAGGAAATCAAAATCTGCTACTTGGCATGCCGATGTGCCCTTGTAGCTCAGTTGGTAGAGCACCTGATTTGTAATCAGGGGGTCGCGGGTTCGAACCCTGCCGGGGGCACCATCACTTTCATCAATATTTTCAATTGCTTGGTGCTGGGTTCTTTGGTTGCTCGGCTCGACATGCTGCATTTCGTGTTGCAACGCGCTTCCCTTGATTGCTCGCGCGTAGCCGTGCCGTCTTAAATATCCTTGCCGCATGCAGAATGGAGAGCCAGCGCGCAAATGGCTGGCAAGATGCGGATATATTTCATTATAATCCCCGATTGAACCAAGTGCAGGCTCTACACCGAAGAGTTTCGCGAACGGTTAGCGCGAGGTAGAGAAATTTAACGATCATTGCGGGTGTCGAGAGAATGGAACAGATTCTGACGATGGCGCTGATGTTGCTGGGCGCGCACTGGGTGTGTGATTATCCGCTACAGGGTGATTTCCTCGCCAAGGCAAAGCAGAATGGACCGCTGCGGATCTATCATCTCTTGGCCCACGCCGGCATCCATGGCGCCGCCGTCGCGTTGGTGACGGGAAATGTGTGGTTGGGCCTGGCAGAATGGTTGGCCCATGCGGTCATCGACGAGCTGAAGGTGAGGGGGAAAACGACGTTCGCTCAAGATCAGGTGCTGCACATTATTTGCAAAGCTATCTGGCTGCTGATTACCGTTGGAAAGCTCTGATCCAACAGGGAGGAAGCCATCCAATTTCTCGCCGAGCGGCGTTGGATTGCCTACGGTCTGAATAGAATTCTGTCGTTCAGACGGGAGACTAGGATCCCATTCACGCTCACGATGACTTCCGCTTGTACAGCGTTGTCATTCGGCGACAGTATCTTTCGGGTTTGGCCGCCAAATCGGCGCCAGCTTCATGCGATTGTAACGCCGCTGCCCTTTGCAATGGTCAGGATGATCACTAACTTACGATTCTCGTCATCGCCGCACGTGGGAAAATATGACCGTTAAGCCCAAGAAGCCCAAACTCGAACATTCCGAGCTCTCCGGTGAATTTACGGAAGATGATGTGACTGTGCTCGTCGATATCTTCCGTCCCGCGGGCACGCAGGGAGATTGGCGGATGGAAGTCATCACGCCGGAGGAAGATCTCATCGAATGGGAAGAACCGTTCGCGACGGACCGCGAAGCCTTCGATGAGTTCCTGGCGACGATCGCGCGCGATGGGATCAGAACATTCTTTGATGATTCGGATCCGGTAATTCACTAAGCCACGCCGACCCGCTTGCTATGGTTATGAAATGCATTGGCGGCGGCGGGCGCGTACCTGACCTATTGGATTCTCAACCAAATTTCGGCTGGGAATCCGTCGGATACGGGCGCATTTACAACGTCTAAAATAGGCATAGACTCTCCCCATCAACGGCGGGCGAGGGCACGTCTATGCGCAGGACATTCAGGCATATTGTCTTGGGATTGTCGCTTGTGGTGATTGCGACCACGCCAGCTTTGGCCGGGCAGGATTGCTACTGCAAAAACACGGACGGAAAGCTGCATGCGGTCGGCGACGTCGCCTGCATGACCGTGGACGGTAAAAGCTATCTCGCGCAGTGCGAGATGAACCTCAACGTCACCTCCTGGTCGAAGCTACAGGATGGATGCCCGGTCACAGAGCGATCTCCGTGGCAGCAATCCGCTTGGCATCCGCAGCCTATTGCAGTTCGCTAGGCGCTAGTGACAGCGGTATGCGCGCTCTGAAATGGCGCTCATACCCGAGCGGGTCATGAGTTCATAGAGTATGCGCCGGCCGAAGGGATTGTGCAGGCGGACGGCATCGGACCCCAGAAAATGCGTTTCCGCCAGCTCGAAGGCTCTGAGATGCGGCGCTCGCAGGATAGCCGCACGGTAGAAATCGTGGAACTCGCGCCGGCAGACATAGGTTTTGTATTTCGTCATGCAGAAGGCCGAGAAGGCCTCGTCGTTGTTGCGCAGGAAATCCGCGACGCCGACGGTGACTTCCGGCCAAGCGGGATTGAAAGTATCGTCGAAGACGATGACGCCATGGTCGGCGATCGTCTCCTTTGCCAGGCGGCTGTCGGCCTCCAGATTCGACAATGTATGTCCGCCATCGACGCTGAAGAAGCGCACCTTGCCGACCTTGCTCGATATGTCTTGCGGCGATAGCTCCGAACTATCGCCGACGACCAGCAAATCCTCGTCGACAGGCAATCCGAGCCGATGGCCATTCTCGAGAAATGCTCGGTATTGCTCGGAAACGCCATTCGACATCTCCCCGATGTCGAAGAGATCGATGCCAAGCACCCGATCTTCCGGCGATGTGATCTTTTTCAGGAGAAAATAAGAACGGCCGAAATAGACGCCGATTTCGGCAATTCCGCCGCCCAATCCATGTGCTCTTTGGCGTTCCAAAATGGAGAGATAAACAAGGGCGTCCGGTGGGTCAATATATCCTTCTACACTTCGCAATTCGTGGAAGATGAATTTGCGGATATTCGATAAAATCATGCGCCCTGGACCTGTTTTTCCAATATGTGACAATAATTGGCCGGGTTCGGACCGGCTCAAGCTAACATAGTCACATTTCTCGGACGTCAGCCCACGAGCGGGATATCGGGGTTCTTGGCTGCCTTACTTGCGGATCAGCACCATCGGTTCTCCCTCTTCTTCCTCGGATTTCTGAAAGCCGCCATCGGGCCGCATGTCGAAGGAGAGCGAAGAGCCGTCAATGCCCATCATCACCAGGCCAAAACCCTCCATGACCCAGAGGGAAAGCTTGAGATCGCGAACGTCGGCAGGGCAGTCACCGCCCGATGACATTTTTGGCGTCCCGTCCGCGTCGGTATCGCTGGACAGCGTGATGTTGCAGATGAGTTTGCCGTCGGGTTGCTGGATCTGCCAGGTGCCTGCTAGAGTCGCGACGGTTGGGACATGGTCGACGTCCCCTAGCGCCGGCAGCAGCCAGGTCGGGTCTCCGTCTTCGCTCTCCCAGGGCGAACCCTCTTCTTCCTGGAAGCGAGCCACCACCTTCTGCGTCGCATCGAAAAGCGTGAGCGTGCCGTCATCGCTGAAATTCCAGGCGGCCGCCTTGGCGTAGGTGGGCAGGGCTGTTGCGCAGGCATCCGCGCCGCTGATGGCGTAGCCGCCGGTCGCCGGGGTGGTTTCGAAGGTGAGGCGGCAGCCCTTGGCGCCGCTTTCGGGCGCCAGCAGCCATGGGCCAGCTTGGGACTTGATAAGTTCGTCGTCGGCGGCAGCAGCCGGTTGCCCGACGGCGAGCATGAAGGCGGCAGAAGCCGCCGCGAGACAAAAACTGCGGATCAAGACAAATTCCCCCAAATCTGCTGCGGCAACCCCAGTGCCGCTAGATTTTCAGATAGGACCGCGCTGCATAGAGGGCGATCGCGGCCGCGTTCGAGACGTTGAGTGATTTGATCGCGCCCGGCATGTCGAGGCGCGCCAGCGCGTTTACCGTTTCCCGCGTCTTCTGGCGCAGGCCCTTGCCCTCGGAGCCGAGGACCAAGGCAACTTTCTCACCTGAAAACGTGCCTTCGAGCGGCGCCGGTCCTTCCGAATCAAGTCCGATGGTGACGAAGCCGAGGCGGTGCAGCTCGCCGAGCGCGTCGGCAAGATTGGTGATCTGTATGTAAGGGATAAGCTCAAGCGCGCCGGAGGCGGATTTCGCCATCACGCCCGATTCGGTCGGGCTATGGCGCTGTGTCGTGATAACGGCGCCCGCGTCGAAGGCGACGGCCGAGCGCATGATCGCGCCGACATTATGCGGATCGGTCACCTGATCGAGAACCAGCAGCAGCGGGCTGTCCTTCAGCGCCTCCAGTCGGCGCACGGGCAGGGGACGCGTCTCCAGCATCACACCCTGGTGGATTGCTTCGGGACCAAGCACCTTGTCGATATCCTGCGGCGAGACGATTTCGACGGGAATGCCGAGTTCGTCGGCAGGTCCGATTTCCAGCCGCACCAGCGCATTCTGCGTCGTCGACAGCTTGATATTCTTGCGTTCGGGATTGGCAAGGGCCGCGCGGACCGTATGCAGACCGTAGAGATAGACCTGGTCGGGAGCCAACGCCGGCGGCTTCCAATCGTCGGCGCCCGCCCGCTTGCGCTTCTGTGGCGTCGGCGTCGGGATTTCGCCGCGCTCGCGTTTGGCGTCGCGATGCGCGCGCCGCAGGGTTGCGTAGTGCGTGTCCTTGGCCGACTTGTCGCCGGCGGTGTTCTCAGGGCCGGAACGGCCGGATGTTTTGTCTTTGCTCATGCGGCTTTATAGCGGGAGCGCCCTTGAGCGCATAGTCCTCTTTCGTCTGTGGGCTTTTGCAGCAAGTTGAAATTTTTTCGTCATTTTTGCCCGAACCTCATGTTGACAGACGGAAACGGTCCGGTCATATACGCGGCGCAGATCGCGGCGGCGACGTCCGGTCTAGCAAGCTTGGTCGCAAGATCCAGTCGGAAAACTGGAGGGATGCCCGAGTGGTTAAAGGGGACGGACTGTAAATCCGTTGGCTCAGCCTACGTTGGTTCAAATCCAACTCCCTCCACCATTCCGCGCAGGATCTTGGCCACCCGCGGGTATAGCTCAATGGTAGAGCAGCAGCCTTCCAAGCTGAATACGCGGGTTCGATTCCCGCTACCCGCTCCAAGATTTCCAATTGCTGAATCACTGCCGCATAGATCTATTGCCGGACATTCTGCAATGGCCGACCTCCCTGATTGACTGCTGCATATCGTTCGGAAAGAAGTCTCCTTCCGAAAGCCTATCCCTTGAAGCCTTTTCTTGATCGGGGAGGGCGTTTTTGTTGTTTCGCGATCCACAGGCGCGTTCAATTCCGCGGAGAAGCGTGGGACACCTGGAACTATTTCCTCAGCGACCCTATCTAAGCATCTGAACCGGCAAATGCTTTTGCGTCTTTCCGGATCGGCCGGCGAAACCTTCGCGGCGAATCAATGTCGACGGCGCGCATTGTCCGCCATCGGCTACACTTCGCCAAGAATAGGGCCTGCAATTAAGTCTTGCGCAAACGCGATGAAAGCCTTAAACGGCGGCACTAAACCGGTTCGCCGGGGTCACCCATTTACGTTCACAGGAAGCATTCAAATGGCAAAGAGTAAGTTTGAGCGCAATAAGCCGCACGTTAACATCGGCACGATCGGCCACGTTGACCACGGCAAGACGTCTCTGACGGCAGCGATCACGAAGTTCTTCGGTGAGTTCAAGGCGTATGACCAGATCGACGCGGCACCGGAAGAAAAGGCACGCGGCATCACGATTTCGACGGCGCACGTTGAATATGAGACGCCTGCTCGTCACTACGCGCACGTCGACTGCCCCGGCCACGCTGACTATGTGAAGAACATGATCACGGGTGCTGCGCAGATGGACGGCGCGATCCTGGTTTGCTCGGCTGCTGACGGCCCGATGCCGCAGACGCGCGAACACATCCTGCTCGCCCGCCAGGTTGGCGTTCCGGCGATCGTTGTGTTCCTGAACAAGGTCGACCAGGTTGACGACGCCGAGCTTCTGGAGCTCGTCGAGCTTGAAGTTCGCGAACTTCTGTCATCCTACGACTTCCCGGGCGACGACATTCCGGTTGTCAAGGGTTCGGCCCTTGCTGCTCTGGAAGACAGCGACAAGAAGATCGGCGAAGACGCGATCCGCGAGCTGATGGCAGCGGTTGACGCCTACATCCCGACGCCTGAGCGTCCGATCGACCAGCCGTTCCTGATGCCGATCGAAGACGTGTTCTCGATCTCCGGCCGTGGTACGGTTGTGACGGGCCGCGTCGAGCGTGGCATTGTCAAGGTTGGTGAAGAAGTCGAAATCGTCGGCATTCGTCCGACGTCGAAGACGACGGTTACCGGCGTTGAAATGTTCCGTAAGCTGCTCGATCAGGGCCAGGCTGGCGACAACATCGGCGCGCTGATCCGCGGTGTGAACCGTGACGGCGTCGAGCGTGGCCAGATCCTTTGCAAGCCGGGCACTGTAAAGCCGCACAAGAAGTTCAAGGCCGAAGCCTACATCCTGACGAAGGAAGAAGGCGGCCGTCATACGCCGTTCTTCACGAACTACCGTCCGCAGTTCTACTTCCGCACGACGGACGTGACGGGTATCGTGACGCTTCCGGAAGGCACGGAAATGGTTATGCCTGGCGACAACATCACGGTTGACGTCGAGCTGATCGTTCCGATCGCGATGGAAGAAAAGCTGCGCTTCGCGATCCGCGAAGGCGGCCGTACCGTCGGCGCCGGCATCGTCGCTAGCATCGTCGAGTAATCTCCGGATTATTCGTGGTTACGAAGGCCCCGCTGGAAACAGCGGGGCCTTTCGCATTTCGGAGGAAACCAATGGGATTGATCGTTCTGACAGGCGCATCCGGCTCCGGAAAGACGGCAATTGCCGATGCGATCGCCGAGAGGTATCCGGATGATTTTGCGATCTATCGGTTCGACAGCATCGGCGTGCCGGCAGTGGATGCGATGATCAGGGATCACGGCTCGCCGGAAGCCTGGCAGCGCGACAAGACCGTGGAATGGATGGTGCGCTTGGCGAGGGTTGCGCGGAGTGGAAAGCCGGTCTTGTTTGAAGGGCAGATGCGGATCGCTTTCGTCCTCGAAGCAGCCGCGGCGGCCAATATCGCCGACTACAAGCTGCTCCTGGTTGATTGCGACGATGCTACAAGAACGGAGCGGCTTGCGGTCGGAAGAGGCCAGCCGGAGCTCGCGAACAAGGACATGATGAACTGGGCTGCCTATCTGTGCGGGGAGGCCGTCCAGCATGGCTGCGAGGTATTCGATACGAGCCGGCTTTCGCTTGATCAATGTGTTGAGCACATGTTGGAACATCTGCACAAGCAGTCGTCGTAAACCAATCCATCGATAGTCTCCGGTTGGTGACTTTGGTGGGTTACTGCTGCTCGGCAAGGAATCGCAGCAGAATGTCCCACGGCCGATGTCTTGCGAAATGCCCGAAAGGGCCTATCTATCGCTCGATTTTACCTGGAGGAGATTTCATGAAGAAACGTATTCTGTTCACCGGCGGTAGCGGCAAGGCCGGGCGTCATACCGTTCCCTGGCTAATTAATGCCGGTTACGAGGTCCACAATGTGGATCTCGTGCCGCTGGACAGCCCCGGCGTTACCAATCTGAATGCCGATATCACCGATGCAGGACAAGTCTACAACGTGCTCACCATGCATCGGGATTTCCCCGATCTCGATCATGGAAAGGGTGTGCAGCCCTACGACGCCGTCGTGCATTTCGCCGCCGTGCCGCGTATTCTGATCAAGCCTGACAACGAGACCTTCCGCATCAATACGATGGGCACTTACAATGTCATCGAAGCGGCGGCAAAGCTCGGCGTCAAGAAGATCATCGTCGCCTCCAGCGAAACGACCTATGGCGTCTGCTTTGCCGAAGGCCATCGCGATTTCCATCAGTTCCCGCTGGAAGAGGACTATGATGTCAATCCGATGGATTCCTATGGCCTCTCGAAGGTCCTGAACGAGAAGACGGCACGCGCCTTCGCTGAGCGTTTCGGCATCGACATCTATGCGCTGCGCATCGGCAACGTCATTGAGCCTCATGAATATGAGCGTTTCCCGGAATATTTTGCCGACACCGACATCCGCAAGCGCATAGCCTGGAGCTATATCGACGCACGCGATCTCGGCCAGATCGTCCATCTCTGTATTGAAAAAAGCGGTCTCGGCTTTCAGGTGTTCAACGCCGCCAACGACACGGTATCGGCCAACACGCCGTCCCGGGATCTTGCCGCCAAATACTTCCCGAACGTGCCGTTTACCCGCGAGATCGGCGAGTATGAAGGCCTGCTCTCCAACCGCAAGATCCGTGAAGTCCTGGGCTTCAAGGAAGAGCATAACTGGCGCCGCTACGTGAAGGTTTGAGGCTGCATTGCCGAATGAAATGAAAGCCGGGCGCCGTTGCGACGCCCGGTCGAAACCCCGTCGAGAGCAATGATGGCTCTCCATTTGTTACGGAAGAAAACCAAAAATGCTTCCGCAAACACTCGACAAATATCCGAGTTGAAGTAAGTAGGTTTGCGTTCGCGGGGCGTATCGTGGAAATTGCAGTTGTTTTCCATGATGCGGTTGGGACTCGTGTTTTGAATAGACATCATGTGGCTTGCGAGCCGGCAGGATGCTTCGCAACGCGATTTGCGCTGCGACTTGAAAGCTATTAACCGGTTGATCCCTTTGGTGGTCAGCCGCTTCGGAGGGACTATGAACGACGGTGTTGCACGTATTTTTGTCGGCTTTGATTCTAAGGAAGTCGTCGCCTATCACGTCCTCGCGCAAAGCATAATCGAGCACTCTTCGATCCCGGTGGCGTTTTCGCCGATCGTTCTCAGCAATCTCGACGGCATTTTCACGCGCGAGCGCAACCCGCTGCAGTCGACCGAATTTTCCTTCTCCCGCTTTCTGGTTCCTTACCTCAGCAATTACGAGGGCTGGAGCATCTTCATGGATTGCGACATGCTGGCTCGCGCCGACATTGCCGAACTCTGGAAGCTGCGCGACGACCGCTATGCCGCAATGTGCGTCAAGCACGACTACCAGCCGAAAATCGAGACCAAGTTCCTCGGCCAGACGCAGACCAAATATGAAAAGAAGAACTGGTCGAGCATGATCCTTTTCAACAATGCCAAATGCCGGGCATTGACGAAGGATTACGTCAACACCGCCACGGGCCTGCAGCTTCACCAGTTCAAATGGTTGGAAAGCGAAGATCAGATCGGTGAGGTTCCCGTGACCTGGAATTACCTCGTCAACGAATATGACTACCGGTCGGATGCCCAACTGGTGCACTTCACCGATGGCGGTCCGTATTTCGACGAGTATCGCAACGACGACTACGCCGAAGAATGGTTCGCCATGCGTGATCGCATGCTGCACGTCCAGCAGAAGTAACCGGGCTGGATCCGGGCGTGGGTGTCGAAGCAGGAAACAACGAAATCGGCTTCCCGGCTGCAGGGGCCGCCACAGGCTTGACGACCGCCGATGAATGGCGGTCCGTGCTGGCGGCCTTCTCCCACATCGTTCTTGTCGCAAACAGCGATGCGGTCGATATCGGCAGCCTCCAGCAGCAGTTTCCGTCGAGCGCGCTCTTCATCTTCTTCAATAAGGTCTACAAGGTCCTGGACCGCCCGTTCCACGGGCATTCGCTGCTGATTTCGCGCGGACAACCGCGCGGCGCGAATATCGTCTATCGGGGCGAGGTGGGTGACGTCGTCAAATTCTTCCCGAAGGAATATTTCCTCGGGATCATGAACATCCGCCTCGGGCGCGAGGAAAAACTGAATCCTGCCGCCGATTTCCAGGGCGCGCCCACAGGCCACCTCGATCTCGTCGGCTTCTGCAGCGATTTCTACACGGAGGGCAAGACGCCGACCAGCGGCTTTGCCATGGCGCTTTGGCTGAGCGATCTGAAACTGCCCGGCGCCATCGTGCTTGCCGGCTTCTCGGCCAAGCGTAGCGAAAAATGGAGGGTCGTGTCTGTTCACGACTGGACCTTCGAGCAGACCTTCCTGCGCCTCTTTGCCCGTCTTGGAAAGATCGTCATCCACGGCGGCGTTTCGCTCAATCCCTACATCCGGCTTGCCGAGCGCTTCTGTGAGGTTCCGCCGGCCGAAATTGCGCTGGCTGCGGCAGAGGTGCTGACCGAGCGGCTCGGCAATACCGACGCGGAAGTCGACAAGCTGATCTCGTTGACCAATGTGATTCGCTCCACAGACAATTTTCTGCGTCACCTCAGGCCGAAATTCCTGAAGCGGAAGCCCAAGGGAACGCCGGGAGAGCCGAAGGAAGGTTGAGAATTGCCCGCGCGACACATTCGGGAGATGCGGCAAAGCCCGCAATTCCTGTGGTCGGCGCCTTCGGGAATTGTCCGCATTGAACGAAGCTGCGCACCCTCTTGGGAAAAAACGAAAAACGCACTTGCCAATCGTTTCGTCCCGTCTTAAAGGAGCGCCATGCCTTCGAAAGGCGCTGGCGGGTCACCGCTCGGTGCCAGTGATCGAAGCATGAAGGGGTATAGCTCAGTTGGTAGAGCGGCGGTCTCCAAAACCGCAGGTCGTAGGTTCGAGCCCTGCTGCCCCTGCCATCTTCCTTGATTTGAATAGCGCGTCGGTTTCGCTGCTTCTTGGGTTGGGGATTATGCCGGTTTGGCGGCAAATTTTCGAAAGCACCGAATTCCCTCTTGTTAAATTGGGAATCGATGTTTATGTAGGGTTCAACAGACACGCGGTGCGTGGGGCTGATATGTTCAGCTTTACGCGCCGTAATTGCGTGGGCAGTCAATGGCATCCAAATCGAATCCACTTGCGTTTCTGCAGCAGGTCCGCTCCGAGACGTCGAAAATCACTTGGCCGTCCCGCCGTGAGACGATGATCTCGACGGTGATGGTACTCGTTATGGTCCTTTTCGCCTCGTTGTTTTTCTTTGCTGCTGACCAGCTCATTGGCTGGATTCTCGGCTACGTGCTGAATACCGGCAATTGATATCGGGTGGAGATGAACATGGCGGCACGTTGGTACATCGTCCACGCATATTCTAACTTCGAAAAGAAGGTGGCTGAATCCATCGAGGAGAAGGCCAAGCAGAAGGGTCTCGAGCATCTGTTCGAGAAGATCCTTGTGCCGACCGAAAAGGTGGTTGAAGTGCGCCGCGGCCGCAAGGTCGACAGCGAGCGCAAGTTCTTCCCGGGTTATGTGCTGGTGCGCGCCAACCTGACGGATGAAGCCTACCACCTGATCAAGAATACGCCGAAGGTCACAGGCTTTCTCGGCTCCGACAATAAGCCCGTTCCGATTCCGGATTATGAAGCCGAGCGTATTCTCGGTCAGGTCCAGGAAGGCGTCGAGCGGCCGAAGGCTTCGGTGTCCTTCGAGATCGGCGAGCAGGTCCGCGTTTCCGACGGTCCGTTCGCGTCGTTCAACGGCACGGTTCAGGATGTGGACGAAGAGCGTTCGCGCCTGAAGGTGGAAGTGTCGATTTTCGGCCGCGCTACGCCGGTCGAGCTGGAATACAGTCAGGTCGAGAAGGTCTGATCGTTTGTTTGAGTTTGGGTGTAAGTGAGTATTTGCTTACACCTCGCGGCGAAGCCGCAATCCGCGTGGAAGGGCAGGGGTCTTAGCCGGACCTTTTGATCCGCACCACGCAACCGCAGCCGCCGGAGCAATCCGGCATAATGGGCCGGGCAACCGGTCAATCAGAAAGGCAGAGAGATATGGCTAAGAAAGTTGCAGGCCAGCTCAAGCTGCAGGTTAAGGCCGGCTCGGCGAATCCGTCGCCGCCGATCGGTCCTGCGCTTGGTCAGCGTGGCATTAACATCATGGAATTCTGTAAGGCGTTCAATGCCGCCACGCAGGAAATGGAAAAGGGTATGCCGATCCCGGTCGTCATCACCTACTACCAGGACAAGTCCTTCACCTTCGTCATGAAGCAGCCGCCGGTCAGCTACTTCCTGAAGAAGGAAGCGAAGATCCAGTCCGGCTCGAAGACGCCGGGCAAGGGTGCCAAGGCTGGCACGCTCACCAAGGCTCAGGTCAAGTCGATTGCCGAAGCCAAGATGAAGGATCTGAACGCCGCCGATATCGAAGGCGCAATGGCCATGATCGAGGGCTCTGCCCGCGCCATGGGCCTGGAAGTGGTAGGTTAAGACCATGGTTGCAAAGCGTATTCAGAAGATCCGCGAAGGCGTCGATCCCACTAAGCTCTATGCTCTGACCCAGGCTATCGGCATGGTCAAGGAACGGGCTGTCGCCAAGTTCGACGAAACCGTCGAAATCGCAATGAACCTCGGCGTTGACCCGCGTCACGCTGACCAGATGGTTCGCGGCGTCGTCAACCTGCCGAACGGCACCGGCCGTACGGTTCGCGTTGCCGTCTTCGCTCGTGGCGCCAAGGCTGATGAAGCCAAGGCTGCCGGCGCTGACATCGTTGGCGCAGAAGACCTCGTTGAAATCGTCCAGGGCGGCAAGATCGACTTCGATCGCTGCATTGCGACCCCGGACATGATGCCGCTCGTCGGCCGTCTCGGTAAGGTTCTCGGCCCGCGCGGCATGATGCCGAACCCGAAGGTCGGCACCGTCACCATGGACGTCAAGGGTGCTGTCGAAGCCTCCAAGGGCGGCGCAGTCGAGTTCCGCGTCGAGAAGGCTGGTATCGTCCATGCCGGTATCGGCAAGGCCTCCTTCGATGCCAAGGCTCTGGAAGAAAACATCCGCGCCTTCGCTGACGCCGTTATCAAGGCGAAGCCGGCCGGTGCAAAGGGCAACTACGTCAAGCGCGTAGCGATCTCTTCGACCATGGGCCCGGGCGTCAAGATCGAGCCGTCGACGGTTACGGCACCGAGCGCCTAATGGTTTTGTCGGGCCTGTTGCCCGGCATTTAAGAATTCCTGGCCCTTCGGGGCCAGGATATCCGGAGAAATCCGGAATTCCTGTCCGAGATTGCAGGTGGTTGAGACCTTAATCACTTTGCCTGCATGAGACGGGTAAGACCCGAATTTTGAAGAAGTTCTGCTTCGATAAACTCGGTTCGAGCCTTGGATGCCTTGTGCCTTGGAGCCTTACGGCTCGAGCGCGAGGGGACAGGATCCTCAAGCGTCGCTTGGGATCTCTTAGCTGATCCCAGGAGGCAAAAGGCAACCCGGCAGGTCCGTTTATCGCGGTCCTGTCAACTGGAGAAAAGCAGTGGAAAGAGCGGAAAAACGCGAATTCGTCACGGAACTGAACGAAGTCTTCAAGGCTTCGGGCTCGGTTGTCGTGGCCCACTATGCTGGTGCTACAGTCGCTCAGATGAACGATTTCCGTTCCAAGATGCGCGCTGCTGGCGGCACCGTCAAAGTCGCGAAGAACCGCCTGGCCAAAATTGCTCTTCAGGGCACGGATGCAGAAGGGATTTCCAATCTCTTCACGGGTCAGACGCTGATCGCATACAGCACCGATCCGATTACCGCTCCGAAGGTCGTCGTGGATTTCGCCAAGACCAACGATAAGATCGTTGTTCTGGGCGGCGCCATGGGAACAACCACGCTCAACCCGGAAGGCGTCAAGTCGCTCGCGACCCTGCCTTCGCTGGACGAGCTGCGTGCAAAGCTGCTGGGCATGATCCAGACCCCGGCTACCCGCATCGCAGGTGTGGTTGCAGCACCGGCAAGCCAGCTTGCTCGTGTGTTCTCGGCCTACGCCAAGAAGGACGAAGCCGCTTAAGGCGGTTTTTCGCTGTTCATAATCAACCAGTTCGAACCGAACAAAAGGAACTACAAAAATGGCTGATCTCGCAAAGATCGTTGAAGACCTTTCCTCGCTGACCGTTCTCGAAGCCGCAGAACTGTCCAAGCTCCTCGAAGAAAAGTGGGGCGTTTCCGCCGCTGCTCCGGTAGCTGTTGCTGCCGTTGCTGGTGGTGCTGGCGCTGCTGCTGTCGTTGAAGAAGAAAAGACCGAGTTCGACGTCATCCTCGCTGATGCCGGCGCGAACAAGATCAACGTCATCAAGGAAGTCCGCGCCATCACCGGTCTCGGCCTCAAGGAAGCCAAGGACCTCGTTGAAGCCGCTCCGAAGGCTGTCAAGGAAGGCGTTTCCAAGGCTGAAGCCGCTGACATCAAGAAGAAGCTCGAAGACGCTGGCGCAAAGGCCGACGTCAAGTAAGCTTGAAACTGCTTTGGGAGGTGGCATTTTGCCGCCTCCCATTTGCCGTTTTTCCGAACAAATTACCCAAAAGCCGCGGCTAAAACGGCTTTTGGGTAATGGGTTCTTCAAGAGGATGGTCTCAGACCGAACCGCGACGCAATCCGTGCCGAGCGGTTTTCGGTTAGTTAGACGAGATTGAACTACTCATTGATTGATGGGATCGCCTGGCCAGCGGTTCCCATCCGTTGCAGGCCCGGGTGCAGGATTTTAAAGGAGCGACGATGGCTCAGACCCTTTCGTTCAACGGTCGCAGGCGCGTACGCAAGTTTTTTGGTAAGATTCCCGAAGTCGCAGAGATGCCGAACCTCATCGAGGTTCAGAAGGCGTCCTACGATCAGTTCCTCATGGTCGAAGAGCCCAAGGGCGGCCGCCCTGACGAGGGTCTCCAGGCCGTATTCAAGTCGGTTTTCCCGATCACCGATTTCTCCGGCGCTTCCATGCTGGAGTTTGTATCCTATGAGTTCGAACCGCCGAAGTTCGACGTCGACGAATGCCGCCAGCGCGACCTGACCTACGCCGCGCCGCTGAAGGTCACTCTCCGTCTGATCGTGTTCGATATCGACGAAGATACCGGCGCGAAGTCTATCAAGGACATCAAGGAACAGAGCGTTTACATGGGCGACATGCCGCTCATGACGAACAACGGTACCTTCATCGTGAACGGCACCGAGCGCGTTATCGTGTCCCAGATGCACCGTTCGCCGGGCGTCTTCTTCGACCACGACAAGGGCAAGAGCCACTCTTCCGGCAAGCTGCTCTTCGCTGCTCGCGTCATTCCGTACCGCGGCTCCTGGCTCGATATCGAATTCGACGCCAAGGACATCGTCTACGCCCGTATCGACCGCCGCCGCAAGATTCCGGTGACGTCGCTGCTGATGGCGCTCGGCATGGACGGCGAAGAAATCCTGTCGACCTTCTACACGAAGTCGCTCTATGAGCGCTCCGGCGAGGGCTGGCGCATTCCCTTCAAGGCGGAAACGCTGAAGGGCGCCAAGACCGTTACCGACATGATCGACGCCGATACCGGCGAAGTCGTAGTCGAAGGCGGCAAGAAGCTGACCCCGCGCCTGCTGCGTCAGTTGCAGGAAAAGGGCCTCAAGGCCTTGAAGGCCACCGACGAGGAGCTTTACGGCCTGTTCCTGGCGGAAGACATCGTCAACTTCCAGACCGGTGAGATCTATCTCGAAGCCGGCGATGAAATCGACGAGAAGACCCTTCCGGTGATCCTCAAGGCTGGTTTCGACGAAATCCCGGTTCTCGGCATCGACCATATCAACGTCGGCGCCTACATCCGTAACACGCTGTCTGCGGACAAGAACGAGAACCGTCAAGACGCTCTGTTCGACATCTACCGCGTCATGCGTCCGGGTGAACCGCCGACCATGGAATCGGCCGAAGCCATGTTCAACTCGCTGTTCTTCGATGCGGAGCGTTACGACCTCTCCGCCGTCGGCCGCGTGAAGATGAACATGCGCCTCGATCTCGACGTCGAAGACACCGTCCGCATCCTGCGCAAGGACGACATCCTGGCCGTGGTCAAGATGCTGGTCGAACTGCGCGACGGCAAGGGCGAAATCGACGACATCGACAACCTCGGCAACCGCCGCGTCCGCTCGGTCGGCGAGCTGATGGAAAACCAGTACCGTCTCGGCCTGCTCCGCATGGAGCGCGCGATCAAGGAACGTATGTCCTCGATCGAAATCGACACGGTTATGCCGCAGGATCTGATCAACGCGAAGCCGGCCGCTGCCGCCGTTCGCGAATTCTTCGGCTCCTCGCAGCTCTCGCAGTTCATGGACCAGGTGAACCCGCTCTCGGAAATCACCCACAAGCGCCGTCTTTCGGCTCTTGGCCCGGGCGGTTTGACCCGCGAACGCGCCGGCTTCGAAGTCCGCGACGTGCATCCGACCCACTATGGTCGCATTTGCCCGATCGAAACGCCGGAAGGCCCGAACATCGGTCTCATCAACTCGCTGGCGACCTTTGCCCGCGTCAACAAGTACGGCTTCATCGAAAGCCCTTATCGCCGCATCATCGACGGTAAGGTGACCAACGACGTGCTCTACCTCTCCGCCATGGAAGAGGCGAAGTACTACGTTGCTCAGGCCAACGCCGAGCTCGACGCCGACGGTTCCTTCATCGAGGAATTCGTCGTTTGCCGTCATGCTGGCGAAGTCATGCTCGCTCCGCGCGACAACATCAACCTGATGGACGTCTCGCCGAAGCAGCTTGTTTCGGTCGCTGCTGCTCTGATCCCATTCCTGGAAAACGACGACGCCAACCGCGCTCTCATGGGCTCGAACATGCAGCGTCAGGCCGTGCCGCTTCTGCGCGCCGAAGCTCCGTTCGTCGGCACCGGCATGGAGCCGGTTGTCGCCCGTGACTCTGGTGCTGCTATCGGCGCCCGCCGCGGCGGGGTGGTCGACCAGGTCGACGCAACGCGTATCGTTATCCGCGCCACCGAAGACCTCGATCCGTCGAAGTCCGGCGTCGATATCTACCGCCTGATGAAGTTCCAGCGTTCGAACCAGAACACCTGCGTCAACCAGCGTCCGCTGGTCACCGTCGGTGACGTGGTCAACAAGGGCGACATCTTGGCCGACGGTCCGTCGACCGATCTTGGCGATCTGGCGCTCGGCCGCAACGTGCTCGTCGCGTTCATGCCGTGGAACGGCTACAACTACGAAGACTCGATCCTGCTCTCCGAGCGTATCGTTGCCGACGACGTGTTCACCTCCATCCACATCGAAGAATTCGAAGTGATGGCGCGCGACACCAAGCTCGGTCCGGAAGAAATCACCCGCGACATTCCGAACGTTTCGGAAGAAGCGCTGAAGAACCTGGACGAAGCCGGCATCGTTTACATCGGCGCTGAAGTTCAGCCGGGCGACATCCTCGTCGGCAAGATCACGCCGAAGGGCGAAAGCCCGATGACGCCGGAAGAAAAGCTCCTGCGTGCCATCTTCGGTGAAAAGGCGTCCGACGTTCGCGACACCTCCATGCGCATGCCGCCCGGCACCTACGGTACGGTCGTCGAAGTTCGCGTCTTCAACCGCCACGGCGTCGAGAAGGACGAACGCGCCATGGCGATCGAGCGCGAAGAGATCGAACGTCTGGCCAAGGACCGCGACGACGAACAGGCGATCCTCGACCGTAACGTCTACGGCCGCCTGATCGAAATGCTCCGCGGCCAGGTTGCACTTGCCGGTCCGAAGAGCTTCAAGAAGGGCACGGAACTGTCCAACGCCGTCGTCTCCGAATATCCGCGCTCGCAGTGGTGGATGTTCGCTGTCGAGGACGAAAAGGTCCAGGGCGAGCTCGAAGCTCTGCGCGGCCAGTACGACGAGTCCAAGTCGCGCCTTGAACAGCGCTTCATGGACAAGGTCGAGAAGGTCCAGCGCGGCGATGAAATGCCTCCGGGCGTCATGAAGATGGTCAAGGTCTTCGTCGCTGTGAAGCGTAAGATCCAGCCGGGCGACAAGATGGCCGGCCGTCACGGCAACAAGGGTGTTGTATCGCGCATCGTGCCGGTCGAAGACATGCCGTTCCTCGAAGACGGTACGCATGTCGACATCGTGCTGAACCCGCTCGGCGTGCCGTCGCGCATGAACGTCGGTCAGATTCTCGAGACGCACCTTGGCTGGGCTTGCGCCGGCATGGGTCGTCAGATCGGCGAGCTGATCGAAGCCTATAAGGCAAGCGGCAACATCGAGCCTTTGCGCCAGACGATCGACATGGTCGTCGGCGACGGTCCGAAGAGCGACGACGTTCACGAGTATGACGACGCGTCGGTTCTGCGTCTGGCCGATCAGTGGAAGCGTGGCGTGTCCATCGCGACCCCGGTCTTCGACGGCGCCGGCGAAGTCGACGTCAACGAGATGCTCGCAATGGCAGGTCTTAAGCAGACCGGTCAGTCGACGCTCTATGACGGTCGTACCGGCGAGCAGTTCGACCGCCAGGTCACGGTTGGCTACATCTACATGCTGAAGCTGAACCACCTGGTCGACGACAAGATCCACGCCCGCTCAATCGGCCCGTACTCGCTCGTCACCCAGCAGCCGCTGGGCGGTAAGGCGCAGTTCGGCGGTCAGCGCTTCGGCGAAATGGAAGTCTGGGCGCTCGAAGCTTACGGCGCAGCCTACACGCTGCAGGAAATGCTCACGGTCAAGTCGGACGACGTGGCCGGCCGCACCAAGGTCTACGAAGCCATCGTTCGTGGCGACGACACCTTCGAAGCGGGCATTCCGGAGAGCTTCAACGTTCTCGTCAAGGAAATGCGGTCGCTGGGTCTCAGCGTCGAATTGGAAAACTCCAAGGTCGACGAGCTGCAGGCAGCGGGCCAGCTTCCGGACGCAGCCGAGTAATAGCCGATAGGGTGCGCGCTGTTCGTCAGCGCGCACCGTTCCCGCCGGCGCCCGAATTCGTGTAGCGCTAGGCAGGGACGATTTCGCCGCATTCTGCGGTTATTGTCGTTTTAAGGCGTCAGTCCGGTTCCCGGGAATTTGCCGGCACTGATTGCAATTCGAGGGCGTTTCGCCCCTAAAGGAGACAGGCATGAACCAAGAGGTCATGAATCTTTTCAATCCGCAGGTGCCTGCACAGAATTTCGATTCCATCCGGATTTCGATCGCATCGCCGGAGAAGATTCTTTCCTGGTCTTATGGTGAGATCAAGAAGCCGGAGACGATCAACTATCGTACGTTCAAGCCGGAACGCGATGGTCTGTTCTGCGCGCGAATCTTCGGGCCGATCAAGGATTACGAATGCCTGTGCGGCAAGTACAAGCGCATGAAGTACAAGGGCATCATCTGCGAAAAGTGCGGCGTCGAAGTCACGCTGTCGCGCGTTCGCCGTGAGCGTATGGGCCATATCGAGCTCGCCGCTCCCGTTGCCCACATCTGGTTCCTGAAGTCGCTGCCGAGCCGCATTTCCACGCTGCTCGACATGACGCTGAAGGATGTCGAGCGCGTTCTCTACTTCGAAAACTACATCGTCACCGAGCCGGGCCTGACCGCGCTCAAGGAGCATCAGCTCCTGACGGAAGAAGAGTACATGCTCGCCGTTGACGAATATGGCGAAGACCAGTTCACCGCCATGATCGGCGCTGAAGCGATCTACGAGATGCTGGCCAGCATGAACCTCGAGAAGATCGCCGGCGACCTGCGCTCCGAGCTTGCCGACACCACGTCGGATCTCAAGCAGAAGAAGCTGATGAAGCGCCTGAAGATCGTCGAGAACTTCATGGAATCCGGCAACCGTCCGGAATGGATGATCATGAAGGTCGTCCCGGTCATCCCGCCGGACCTGCGTCCGCTGGTGCCGCTCGATGGTGGCCGTTTCGCAACGTCGGATCTGAATGATCTGTACCGCCGCGTCATCAACCGTAACAACCGTCTGAAGCGCCTCATCGAACTGCGCGCTCCGGGCATCATCATCCGCAACGAAAAGCGCATGCTGCAGGAATCTGTTGATGCGCTGTTCGACAACGGCCGCCGCGGCCGCGTCATCACCGGCGCCAACAAGCGTCCGCTGAAGTCGCTGTCCGATATGCTCAAGGGCAAGCAGGGCCGCTTCCGTCAGAACCTGCTCGGCAAGCGCGTCGACTATTCCGGCCGTTCGGTCATCGTGACCGGTCCGGAGCTCAAGCTGCATCAGTGCGGCCTGCCGAAGAAGATGGCGCTCGAACTCTTCAAGCCGTTCATCTACGCCCGCCTCGACGCGAAGGGTTATTCCTCGACCGTCAAGCAGGCCAAGAAGCTGGTTGAAAAGGAAAAGCCGGAAGTTTGGGATATCCTCGACGAGGTCATCCGCGAGCATCCGGTTCTGCTGAACCGCGCGCCGACGCTGCACCGCCTGGGCATCCAGGCCTTCGAACCCATGCTGGTCGAAGGCAAGGCCATCCAGTTGCACCCGCTCGTCTGCACGGCTTTCAACGCCGACTTCGACGGTGACCAGATGGCTGTTCACGTGCCGCTGTCGCTCGAAGCCCAGCTCGAAGCCCGCGTGCTGATGATGTCGACCAACAACATCCTGCATCCGGCAAACGGAGCACCGATCATCGTTCCGTCGCAGGACATGGTTCTCGGTCTCTATTACCTCTCGATCCTGAACCAGAACGAGCCGGGCGAAGGCATGGCCTTCTCCGACCTCGGTGAGCTTCATCACGCTCTGGAAAACAAGGTCGTGACGCTGCATTCGAAGATCCGCGGCCGCTTCAAGTCGATCGACGAAGAGGGCAAGCCCTATTCGAAGATCTATGAAACGACCCCTGGCCGCCTGCTGATTGGCGAACTGCTGCCGAAGCATGGCAAGGTGACCTTCGACATCTGCAACCAGGAAATGACCAAGAAGAACATCTCCAAGATGATCGACACGGTCTACCGTCACTGCGGCCAGAAGGACACGGTCATTTTCTGCGACCGCATCATGCAGCTCGGCTTCGCTCATGCCTGCCGCGCCGGCATTTCGTTCGGCAAGGACGACATGGTCATTCCGGATACCAAGGTTAAGATCGTCGGTGACACCGAAGCCCTGGTGAAGGAATACGAGCAGCAGTACAACGACGGTCTGATCACCCAGGGCGAAAAGTACAACAAGGTTGTCGACGCCTGGGGCAAGGCCACGGAAAAGGTCGCCGAAGAAATGATGGCCCGCATTAAGGCCGTCGAATTCGACGAGAAGACCGGTCGTCAGAAGCCGATGAACTCGATCTACATGATGAGCCATTCGGGCGCCCGCGGTTCTCCGAACCAGATGCGTCAGTTGGGCGGCATGCGCGGCCTCATGGCCAAGCCGTCGGGCGAAATCATCGAGACGCCGATCATCTCGAACTTCAAGGAAGGCCTGACCGTTAACGAGTACTTCAACTCGACGCACGGCGCCCGTAAGGGTCTGGCAGACACCGCCTTGAAGACCGCGAACTCCGGTTACCTGACCCGCCGTCTCGTCGACGTCGCGCAGGATTGCATCGTGACGCACATCGATTGCGGCACCGAAAGCGGCCTCACCATGACTGCCATCGTCGATGCCGGTCAGGTTGTCGCCTCGCTCGGCGCCCGCATCCTCGGCCGTACGGCGCTGGACGATATCGACCATCCGATCACGGGTGAGCGCATCGTCGATGCTGGCAAGATGATCCTCGAGCCGGATGTCATCGAGATCGAAAAGGCTGGTATCCAGTCGATCCGCATCCGTTCGGCGCTGACCTGCGAAATCCAGACGGGCGTCTGCTCGGTCTGCTACGGCCGCGACCTTGCTCGCGGTACGCCGGTCAACATCGGTGAAGCTGTCGGCGTCATTGCCGCTCAGTCGATCGGTGAGCCGGGCACGCAGCTCACCATGCGCACCTTCCACTTGGGCGGCACGGCGACCGTGGTCGACCAGTCGTTCCTGGAAGCCTCGTATGAGGGCACGGTTCAGATCAAGAACCGCAACATGCTGCGCAACTCCGAAGGCAGCCTGGTTGCCATGGGCCGTAACATGACGGTGCAGATTTTGGACGAACGTGGCGTCGAACGCTCTTCGCAGCGCGTCGCCTACGGCTCCAAGCTCCATGTCGACGAAGGCGACAAGGTCAAGCGCGGTCAGCGTCTCGCAGAATGGGATCCGTATACCCGTCCGATGATGACGGAAGTCGCCGGTACGGTGCACTTCGAAGACGTTATCGACGGTCTCTCGGTTCTCGAAGCGACCGACGAGTCGACCGGCATCACCAAGCGTCAGGTTATCGACTGGCGTTCGACGCCGCGCGGCTCGGATCTGAAGCCGGCGATCGTCATCAAGGATGCCAGCGGCAATGTCGCCAAGCTGTCGCGCGGCGGTGAAGCCCGCTTCCTGCTCTCGGTTGACGCGATCCTGTCCGTCGAGCCGGGCCAGAAAGTGTCGCAGGGTGACGTTCTTGCCCGTTCGCCACTGGAAAGCGCCAAGACCAAGGACATCACCGGCGGTCTGCCGCGCGTTGCCGAACTGTTCGAAGCCCGTCGTCCGAAGGACCACGCCATCATCGCAGAGATCGATGGTACGATCCGCCTCGGCCGCGACTACAAGAACAAGCGCCGTGTCATCATCGAGCCGGCGGAAGACGGTGTCGAGCCGGTCGAATACCTGATCCCGAAGGGCAAGCCCTTCCACCTTCAGGAAGGCGACTATATCGAAAAGGGTGACTACATCCTCGACGGTAACCCGGCTCCGCACGACATCCTGGCGATCAAGGGCGTGGAGGCTCTGGCTTCCTACCTCGTCAACGAAATCCAGGAAGTCTACCGTCTCCAGGGCGTTGTCATCAACGACAAGCACATCGAAGTGATTGTCCGTCAGATGCTGCAGAAGGTGGAAATCACCGATGCAGGCGACAGCCAGTATATCGTTGGTGACAATGTCGACCGTATCGAGCTGGACGATAACAACGACCGCCTGATCGAAGAGGGCAAGAAGCCCGCTTACGGCGATCCGGTTCTGCTCGGCATCACCAAGGCGTCGCTGCAAACCCCGTCCTTCATCTCCGCCGCGTCCTTCCAGGAAACGACGAAGGTGCTGACGGAAGCTGCGATCGCCGGCAAGACCGACGGCCTGCAGGGTCTGAAGGAAAACGTCATCGTCGGCCGTCTCATCCCGGCCGGTACCGGTGGTACCATGACGCAGATCCGTCGCATCGCGACGGCTCGCGACGAGCTGATCCTGGAAGAGCGTCGCAAGGGCACGGGCGCCGCCGTCGCCACGCCGATGCTGCAGGACATGGCCAACGAAAACGCCCCGGCCGCTGAATAAGCGGCTGGAGTTAAGCTGGAATCAAAAACCGCCCGGAGCGATCCGGGCGGTTTCTTTTTTCATCCATAGTGTGAAGAGCAGGCGAGGGGAGTGCGATCCCGTCTAGCGAAACCGAATGATCGCCACTTCGCCTTCCAGCGCGCCCTGATAGGCCGAGGCATGCGGTTCTTCGTCGGGCACGTCGGTCAGCATGCCGATCTGATCGAGATCGGCCTCGATGAAGCCTTCCTCAGCAAGGGCATTCAGCGCTTCGCGAACAGCGGTGTCGTCATCTGGTGCCTTCAGCATAACATGCAGGTCGACGCCTTCGCCGCCGTCCGTTTCATATCCCTTGCCGATGATGATGAAGACCATGGGGCCGTCGAAATTGTTGTCGTTGTCTGGCTCTGTGATCATAAGTCTTCCTTCGGTGGTATCGATTCGGCCGAGCGATTCTCTGAACTGCCCTTGCCGATCGGTGAAATTGTCTTTCTGTGATTCCTTATAGGGATTTTAACGAAATACCCAAGTCTATCTTGCCGGAGCGACGCCATTTCCTCGTCTGAGGCGCCAAACGGCTGGTTTGGCCCGTCTTTTCGGGGTTTGTGACAAAGATAATTCTTAACCGGCCTTGACGAACCTGCGGGAAACCAGTAGTACCGCCGCCATCAGGACCCATGTGAGGCATGGCTGTTCGGAGCGACGCGCTCTGGAGTTCACCTCAAACAAGGTTCTAAACGCACGTTGAAGACACGAATGCTGCACGCAAGACGCAATTTGCTGCGTCCTCTGCTTTTTTGTGGTCCATCTGCGAAAGCGGATCGGGCCACGTTTTGCGCATTGAGGCGAACGTGTGTCGTGCCGGAGACGGCGAGAGTTAAGCCCGCAAGGGTGTCGAGACAGATTTACAAGGGATGGTTGAATGCCTACCGTAAACCAGCTAATCCGCAAGCCTCGCCAGGCGCAGGTAAAGCGTAATAAGGTTCCCGCTCTTCAGGAGAACCCGCAGAAGCGTGGTGTTTGCACCCGCGTCTACACGACGACGCCGAAGAAGCCGAACTCGGCTCTGCGTAAGGTCGCAAAGATCCGCCTCACCAACGGCTTTGAAGTCATTGGTTACATCCCGGGCGAAGGTCACAACCTTCAGGAGCACTCTGTCGTCATGATCCGTGGCGGCCGCGTCAAGGACCTTCCGGGTGTTCGCTACCACATCATCCGCGGCGTTCTCGATACCCAGGGTGTCAAGAACCGCAAGCAGCGCCGTTCCAAGTACGGTGCAAAGCGTCCGAAGTAATTCGGTTTCAGGTAATCCGGCGCTGCGCGAGGTTCTCCGCGTTGTAAAGCGCCGCTAACAGTTGAGAGACGAGAAGTATGTCCCGACGTCACAGAGCAGAAAAGCGCGAGATCAATCCGGACCCGAAGTTCGGCGATCTGGTTGTCACGAAGTTCATGAATGCCATCATGCTGGACGGCAAGAAGTCCGTAGCTGAAAACATCGTATACGGCGCATTCGACGCCGTGCAGGGCAAGGCAAAGCAGGAGCCGCTCGGCGTGTTCCATCAGGCTTTGGATAACATCGCTCCGCACGTTGAAGTCCGTTCGCGCCGCGTTGGTGGTGCTACATATCAGGTTCCGGTCGACGTTCGTCCCGAGCGCCGTCAGGCTCTTGCTATTCGCTGGCTGATCTCTGCTGCCCGCAAGCGCAACGAAACCACCATGGTCGACCGTCTCTGCGGCGAACTTCTTGATGCCTCCAACAACCGCGGCTCTGCCGTCAAGAAGCGCGAAGACACGCACAAGATGGCTGATGCCAACCGTGCGTTCTCGCATTATCGCTGGTAATCCCGAACGGTTTCCGAAAGGCAGTCCACTATGGCTCGCGAATATAAAATCGAAGACTACCGCAATTTCGGTATCATGGCGCACATCGACGCCGGCAAGACCACGACGACCGAGCGTATCCTTTACTACACCGGCAAGTCGCACAAGATCGGCGAAGTCCACGACGGCGCAGCCACCATGGACTGGATGGAGCAGGAGCAGGAGCGTGGCATCACGATCACCTCTGCTGCTACCACGACCTTCTGGAAGGGCCGTGACGGCAAGATGCGCCGCTTCAACATCATCGACACCCCCGGCCACGTCGACTTCACCATCGAAGTCGAGCGTTCGCTGCGCGTTCTCGACGGCGCTATCGCTCTGCTCGATGCCAACGCTGGTGTTGAGCCGCAGACGGAAACCGTCTGGCGTCAGGCTGAGAAGTATCATGTTCCGCGCATGATCTTCTGCAACAAGATGGACAAGACCGGCGCCGACTTCTATCGCTCGGTCGAGATGATCAAGAGCCGCCTCGGTGCGACCGCCGTCGTCATGCAGCTCCCGATCGGCGCTGAAAGCGATTTCAAGGGCGTTATCGACCTGATCGAGATGAACGCTCTCATCTGGCGCGACGAGTCGCTCGGCGCCCAGTGGGACGTCGTCGAAATCCCGGAAGACATGAAGGCCAAGGCTGAAGAATATCGCGAAAAGCTGATCGAGACGGTTGTCGAGATCGACGAAGCTGCGACCGAAGCCTATCTGGAAGGCAACCTGCCGGACAACGATCAGATCCGTGCGCTCGTCCGTCGCGGCACGATCGACGTCAAGTTTCACCCGATGTTCTGCGGCACCGCTTTCAAGAACAAGGGCGTTCAGCCGCTGCTCGACGCTGTTGTCGATTACCTGCCGTCTCCGATCGACATCCCGGCGATCAAGGGCATTGACGTCAAGACGGAAGCTGAAATCCACCGTCACGCTGACGATGCTGAGCCGCTCTCCATGCTGGCGTTCAAGATCATGAACGACCCCTTCGTCGGTTCGCTGACCTTCGCCCGTATCTACTCCGGCAAGCTCGAAAAGGGCGCGTCGGTCATGAACACGGTCAAGGACAAGCGCGAGCGCGTCGGCCGCATGCTGCAGATGCACTCCAACTCGCGTGAAGACATCGAAGAAGCCTTCGCTGGCGACATCGTTGCTCTGGCCGGTCTCAAGGAAACCACCACTGGCGATACGCTCTGCGATCCACTGAAGCCGGTTATCCTCGAGCGCATGGAATTCCCCGAGCCGGTCATCCAGATCGCGATCGAGCCCAAGACCAAGGGCGACCAGGAAAAGATGGGCCTCGCGCTCAACCGCCTGGCTGCCGAAGATCCGTCCTTCCGCGTCAAGACGGACCAGGAATCGGGTCAGACGATCATTGCCGGCATGGGTGAACTTCACCTCGACATCATCGTCGACCGCATGCGTCGTGAATTCAAGGTCGAAGCAACCGTCGGCGCGCCGCAGGTTGCTTACCGCGAAACCATCACGCGTCAGACCGAGAAGGACTACACCCACAAGAAGCAGTCGGGTGGTACCGGTCAGTTCGCTCGCGTCAAGATCGTGTTCGAACCGAACCCGGAAGGCGACGATTTCAAGTTCGAGTCCAAGATCGTCGGCGGTGCTGTTCCGAAGGAATACGTTCCGGGCGTTCAGAAGGGCATCGAAAGCGTTCTGTCTTCGGGCCCACTGGCTGGCTTCCCGATGCTCGGCGTCAAGGCGACACTGATCGACGGTGCCTTCCACGACGTCGACTCGTCGGTTCTGGCCTTCGAAATCGCTTCGCGCGCTTGCTTCCGTGAAGCAGCCCGTGAAGCTGGTGCCCAGCTCCTCGAGCCGATGATGAAGGTCGAAGTCGTGACGCCGGAAGATTACGTCGGCGACGTCATCGGCGACCTGAACTCGCGTCGTGGCCAGATCCAGGGCCAGGAAAGCCGCGGTATCGCTGTTGTCATCAACGCGAACGTCCCGCTGGCAAACATGTTTAAGTACGTCGACAACCTGCGCTCCATGTCTCAGGGCCGCGCGCAGTACACGATGACCTTCGATCATTATTCGCCGGTCCCGTCGAACGTCGCACAGGAAATCCAGGCAAAGTATTCCGGTCAGAAGTGACCGGAATACCAATTGACCGATAACAAGAATTGATCCCTTCGGGGACAAGAAAAACGGAGAGCCGAAAATGGCAAAGAGTAAGTTTGAGCGCAATAAGCCGCACGTTAACATCGGCACGATCGGCCACGTTGACCACGGCAAGACGTCTCTGACGGCAGCGATCACGAAGTTCTTCGGTGAGTTCAAGGCGTATGACCAGATCGACGCGGCACCGGAAGAAAAGGCACGCGGCATCACGATTTCGACGGCGCACGTTGAATATGAGACGCCTGCTCGTCACTACGCGCACGTCGACTGCCCCGGCCACGCTGACTATGTGAAGAACATGATCACGGGTGCTGCGCAGATGGACGGCGCGATCCTGGTTTGCTCGGCTGCTGACGGCCCGATGCCGCAGACGCGCGAACACATCCTGCTCGCCCGCCAGGTTGGCGTTCCGGCGATCGTTGTGTTCCTGAACAAGGTCGACCAGGTTGACGACGCCGAGCTTCTGGAGCTCGTCGAGCTTGAAGTTCGCGAACTTCTGTCATCCTACGACTTCCCGGGCGACGACATTCCGGTTGTCAAGGGTTCGGCCCTTGCTGCTCTGGAAGACAGCGACAAGAAGATCGGCGAAGACGCGATCCGCGAGCTGATGGCAGCGGTTGACGCCTACATCCCGACGCCTGAGCGTCCGATCGACCAGCCGTTCCTGATGCCGATCGAAGACGTGTTCTCGATCTCCGGCCGTGGTACGGTTGTGACGGGCCGCGTCGAGCGTGGCATTGTCAAGGTTGGTGAAGAAGTCGAAATCGTCGGCATTCGTCCGACGTCGAAGACGACGGTTACCGGCGTTGAAATGTTCCGTAAGCTGCTCGATCAGGGCCAGGCTGGCGACAACATCGGCGCGCTGATCCGCGGTGTGAACCGTGACGGCGTCGAGCGTGGCCAGATCCTTTGCAAGCCGGGCACTGTAAAGCCGCACAAGAAGTTCAAGGCCGAAGCCTACATCCTGACGAAGGAAGAAGGCGGCCGTCATACGCCGTTCTTCACGAACTACCGTCCGCAGTTCTACTTCCGCACGACGGACGTGACGGGTATCGTGACGCTTCCGGAAGGCACGGAAATGGTTATGCCTGGCGACAACATCACGGTTGACGTCGAGCTGATCGTTCCGATCGCGATGGAAGAAAAGCTGCGCTTCGCGATCCGCGAAGGCGGCCGTACCGTCGGCGCCGGCATCGTCGCTAGCATCGTCGAGTAATTCGAAGCCGGCCACTCCATCCGAGTGGCCGATTCGATGACAATAATATGATGCAAGCGGCAGTAGCCGCTTGCTTATGACATCGAAATGTTGCAAATGGCGCGCGAGCGCGATTTGCGCGCTGCTTCGGATAACGAAGCAGCCAATGAGATTAACAATAAGGTGGGCCGAAAGGTCTGAAGAAGTGGATGGGGATGCCGCAGCCGGCGTCCCCCTCGATCTTTGAAACCGGTGGTCCGCCTTAGGAAAAAGAACAATCCGTGCCCTTTTTTAGCGGCACGCGAGATAACAAAACACAAGGATAACGTCGAATGAACGGCCAAAATATCCGCATTCGCCTGAAGGCGTTCGATCACCGAATTCTCGATGCTTCCACGCGCGAGATCGTGTCGACGGCGAAGCGCACCGGTGCTAGCGTCCGGGGCCCCGTTCCGCTTCCGACTCGTATCGAGAAGTTCACGGTAAACCGGTCCCCGCACATCGACAAGAAGAGCCGCGAGCAGTTCGAGATGCGCACGCATAAGCGCCTTCTCGACATCGTTGACCCGACCCCGCAGACGGTAGACGCGCTGATGAAGCTCGATCTCGCCGCCGGTGTCGATGTTGAGATCAAGCTCTGAGACCTCTGGTCCTCGAGCTGAGTGAGAAGGATTGAACCGATGCGTTCAGGTGTGATTGCACAGAAGGTGGGAATGACCCGCGTCTATAACGACGCCGGCGAGCACGTCCCGGTAACCGTATTGCGTTTGGATGGCTGCCAGGTCGTGGCCCAGCGCACAGTAGAAAAGAATGGCTACACCGCAGTTCAGCTCGGTGCCGGCCAGGCAAAAGTTAAGAACACGACGAAGGCCCTGCGCGGTCATTTCGCCGTTGCCAGCGTTGAGCCGAAGGCCAAGCTCGTTGAATTTCGTGTTACGGATGAAAACCTGCTCGAAGTCGGCACCGAGCTCAAGGCCGCTCACTTCACGGCGGGCCAGCTCGTCGACGTGACCGGCACGACGATCGGTAAGGGCTTTGCAGGCGCTATCAAGCGTCACGGCTTCGGCGGTCTGCGCGCCACGCACGGTGTGTCGGTTTCGCACCGCTCGCACGGTTCGACCGGCTCGCGCCAGGATCCGGGCAAGGTGTTCAAGAACAAGAAGATGGCTGGTCACATGGGCCAGACTCGCGTCACGACGCAGAACCTCGAAGTGGTATCGACCGATGAAGATCGCGGTCTGATCCTCGTCAAGGGTGCAGTTCCCGGCTCCAAGGGTGCCTGGATCATCGTGCGCGACGCCGTCAAGTCGGCCGCGAAGTAAGGGAGCCAAACCAATGGAATTGAACGTCAAGACCCTCGAGGGAAAAGACGCTGGGAAGGTTTCCCTTTCTGATGCGATTTTCGGCCTCGAGCCGCGTGAGGACATCCTCGCTCGCGTCGTCCGCTGGCAGCTTGCAAAGAAGCAGCAGGGCACGCATCAGGCAAAGGGCCGCGCAGATGTAGCGCGCACCGGTGCCAAGATGTACAAGCAGAAGGGTACGGGCCGCGCTCGTCACCATTCGGCTCGCGCTCCGCAGTTCCGCGGCGGTGGTAAGGCTCACGGCCCGGTCGCTCGCAGCCACGAGCACGATCTGCCGAAGAAGGTTCGCGCCCTCGGCCTGCGTCACGCTCTGTCGGCCAAGCTGAAGTCCGAAGACGTCATCGTCATCGACAGCCTGGTTGCAGCCGATGCCAAGACCAAGGCTCTGGCCAGCACTTTCGAGACGCTCGGCCTGACCAATGCGCTCTTCATCGGTGGAGCTGAGCTCGATAGCAACTTCAAGCTCGCGGCTCAGAACATCCCGAACATCGATGTTCTGCCGATCCAGGGCATCAACGTTTATGACATCCTGCGCCGCGGCAAGCTTGTGCTGTCCAAGGCTGCAGTTGAAGCTCTAGAGGAGCGATTCAAGTGACGGATCTTCGCCATTACGATGTGATCGTTTCTCCTGCGATCACCGAAAAGTCCACGCTGGTTTCGGATAACAACCAGGTTGTTTTCAACGTTGCCAAGACCGCGACGAAGCCTGAAATCAAGGCTGCCGTCGAAGCGCTGTTCGGCGTCAAGGTTACGGCCGTCAACACTCTGCTCCGCAAGGGCAAGACCAAGCGATTTAAAGGTCTCGTCGGCAAGCAGAAGGACGTGAAGAAGGCTGTTGTGACGCTCGCCGAAGGCCAGTCGATCGACGTCTCCACCGGTCTCTGAGGAATAAGAAAATGGCATTGAAAACATTCAATCCGACGACCCCGAGCCAGCGACAGCTCGTCATTGTCGACCGCTCCTCGCTCTACAAGGGCAAGCCGGTCAAGACGCTGACGGAAGGCCTGACCTCCAAGGGTGGCCGCAACAACACCGGCCGCATCACCGTGCGTTTCCAGGGTGGCGGTCACAAGCGCAGCTATCGTCTGGTCGACTTCAAGCGTCGCAAGTTCGACGTTGAGGCATCGGTCGAGCGCATCGAATACGACCCGAACCGTACCGCTTACATCGCTCTGGTGAAGTACACGGACGGCGAACTGGCCTACATCCTCGCTCCGCAGCGTCTTGCTGCCGGCGACAAGGTCGTCGCTTCGGAAAAGGCAGTGGACGTGAAGCCGGGCAACACCATGCCGCTTCAGTTCATCCCGGTCGGCTCCATCATCCACAACGTGGAGATGAAGCCGGGCAAGGGCGGTCAGATCGCTCGTTCGGCTGGCTCCTACGCTCAGCTCGTTGGTCGTGACCAGGGCATGGCGATCCTTCGCCTGAACTCCGGCGAACAGCGCCTCGTGCATGGCAATTGCCTTGCAACGATCGGTGCGGTTTCGAATCCGGATCATGCCAACATCAACGACGGTAAGGCCGGTCGTTCGCGTTGGCGTGGCAAGAAGCCGCATAACCGCGGCGTTGTCATGAACCCGGTTGACCATCCGCACGGCGGTGGTGAAGGCCGTACCTCTGGTGGTCGCCATCCGGTGACCCCATGGGGCAAGCCGACCAAGGGCAAGCGTACGCGGTCGAACAAGTCGACCGACAAGATGATCATGCGCTCGCGCCATCAGCGCAAGAAGTAAGAGAGGAAGTCTCAAGTGGCTCGTTCAGTATGGAAAGGTCCGTTTGTTGACGGCTATCTTCTCAAGAAGGCTGAGAAGGTGCGCGAAGGCGGACGTAGCGAAGTAATCAAGATGTGGAGCCGTCGCTCCACCATCATGCCGCAGTTCGTTGGTCTCACCTTTGGTGTCTACAACGGCAGCAAGCACATTCCGGTCAGCGTCAATGAAGACATGGTCGGACACAAGTTCGGCGAGTTCGCCCCGACCCGTACCTATTATGGTCACGGTGCGGACAAGAAGGCGAAGAGGAAGTAACAATGGGCAAGGCAAAAACCGAACGCCGGCTGAAGGACAATGAAGCGCAGGCAGTTGCGCGCACGCTCCGCGTCAGCCCGCAGAAGCTCAACCTGGTCGCGGCTTCGATCCGCGGCAAGAAGGTTGATCGCGCGCTCGCAGAGCTGGAATTCTCGCGCAAGCGCATCGCTGGTGCCGTGAAGAAGACGCTCGAATCCGCGATCGCCAACGCAGAAAACAACCACGATCTCGACGTTGACTCGCTGGTCGTCGCCGAAGCTTACGTCGGCAAGTCGATCGTCATGAAGCGTTTCCACGCTCGTGGCCGTGGCCGTGCGTCTCGCATCGAGCGTCCGTTCGCGCACCTGACGATCGTCGTTCGTGAAGTGGAAGCTCAAGGGGAGGCCGCATAATGGGTCAGAAAATCAATCCGATCGGTTTTCGTCTTGGCATCAACCGTACCTGGGATAGCCGCTGGTTTGCGGACAATGCCGAGTATGGTCAGCTTCTTCACGAAGACCTGAAGATGCGTAAGTTCGTCATGAACGAACTGAAGCAGGCCGGTATCTCCAAGGTGGTCATCGAGCGTCCGCACAAGAAGTGCCGCGTCACGATCCACTCGGCTCGTCCGGGCCTGATCATCGGCAAGAAAGGCGCTGACATCGACAAGCTCCGCAAGAAGCTGTCGGACATGACGAATTCCGAAACGCACCTCAACATCGTTGAAGTTCGCAAGCCGGAAATCGACGCGACGCTGGTTGCCCAGTCGATCGCTCAGCAGCTCGAGCGTCGTGTTGCTTTCCGTCGCGCCATGAAGCGCGCCGTTCAGTCCGCGATGCGTCTTGGCGCTGAAGGCATCAAGATCACCTGCGCCGGCCGTCTCGGCGGTGCGGAAATCGCTCGTACGGAATGGTACCGTGAAGGTCGCGTGCCGCTGCATACGCTGCGCGCCGACATCGACTACGGTACGGCTGAAGCAGAAACCGCTTTCGGCATCTGCGGCATCAAGGTCTGGATCTTCAAGGGCGAAATCCTTGAGCACGATCCGATGGCCTCCGAACGCCGCGCGCTCGAGGGCGACGCCCAGGGTCCGGCTAGCCGCGATCGCGATAGAGACCGCCGCCGCGAAAACGCTTGATAGCGTTCGTGGCAGATAAGTTCGGAGAATAAGAAAATGTTGCAGCCAAAGCGTACTAAGTACCGCAAGCAATTTAAGGGCCGCATCAAGGGCGTTGCCAAGGGTGGTTCTGACCTCGCATTCGGCGAATTCGGTCTGAAGTCGCAGGAGCCTAACCGCGTCAACGCTCGTGAGATCGAAGCGGCTCGCCGCGCGATCACGCGCTACATGAAGCGCGCCGGCCGTGTATGGATCCGCGTGTTCCCGGATGTTCCGGTAACCGCAAAGCCAACCGAAGTCCGTATGGGTAAAGGTAAAGGCTCTGTCGAATACTGGGCATGCAAGGTCAAGCCCGGCCGTATGATGTTCGAGATCGATGGTGTGAGCGAAGAAATCGCTCGTGAGGCTCTGCGCCTCGGCGCCGCCAAGCTCTCGGTCAAGACGCGCTTCGTGCAGCGCATTGCAGAGTAAGGAAGAAGCTCATGAAAGCCGCAGATGTTCGCGCCCTGAGCGCCGACCAACTCAAGGATGAGCTTGCCAAGCTGAAGAAGGAGCAGTTCAATCTGCGCTTTCAGAAGGCGACCGGCCAGCTTGAAAAGTCCTCGCGCATCAACGAAGTTCGCAAGGACATCGCTCGCGTGAAAACCATTGCCCGCCAGAAGGCGGCAGAAGCAAAGGCCTAAAGGAAGAATAACATGCCGAAGCGCATTCTGCAGGGCGTCGTGGTCAGCGACAAGAACGAGAAGACGGTAGTTGTCCGCGTTGAGCGTCGTTTCGCTCACCCGCTGCTCCAGAAGACCGTTCGTCGTTCCAAGAAGTACAAGGCTCACGACGAAAACAATCAGTACAAGGTCGGCGACGTCGTTTCCATCGAGGAATGCGCGCCGATCTCCAAGGACAAGACCTGGACGGTCGTTTCCGCCCAGGCCAAGTAATAGAATTTCGCTCAGGCCCTTGCGCTTGGGCGAAATATCTGTATGAAGCACGAGCTTGGAAGCAGGACGCTCGAGAACGGGCGTTCTTTTGCTTTATTGATGACCGGTGAAGGTGACCCAGGTGGTCCCGAATGCCGGAGAAATCAGACAAGACACTAGTCCATAAGCCGGGGTAGGGGGCCGTTTGGCCCAACCATTCCGGTAACAACAAGAAGGCGACCTGACATGATTCAGATGCAAACAAACCTCGACGTGGCGGATAATTCCGGCGCACGTCGTGTCATGTGCATCAAGGTGCTGGGCGGCTCGAAGCGCAAGTATGCCTCGATCGGCGACGTTATCGTCGTTTCGATCAAGGAAGCCATTCCGCGCGGCCGTGTGAAGAAGGGTGACGTGATGAAGGCGGTTGTTGTTCGTACCGCCAAGGACATCCGTCGTCCGGATGGCAGCGTCATCCGCTTCGATACCAACGCAGCAGTCCTCATCGACAACAAGAAAGAGCCGATCGGCACCCGTATCTTCGGACCGGTTCCGCGCGAACTTCGCGCCAAGAACCACATGAAGATCATCTCGCTGGCTCCAGAAGTACTGTAAGGAGCGGAGCGATGCAAAAGATCCGTAAAGGCGACAAGGTCGTCGTATTGACCGGCAAGGACAAGGGCCGTACCGGCGAAGTTATTCAAGTGCTGCCGAAGGAAGACCGCGCGGTCGTCCGTGGCGTCAACGTCGTCAAGCGCCATCAGCGCCAGACGCAGACCCAGGAAGCCGGCATCATCAGCAAGGAAGCCCCGCTTCACCTGTCCAACATTGCGATCGTCGACAAGGACGGCAAGCCGACCCGCGTCGGTTTCAAGGTTGTAGACGGCAAGAAGGTCCGTGTGGCCAAGACCTCGGGAGAAGTGATCGATGGCTGAGGCAAAGTACGAGCCGCGGCTCAAGAAGGAATACGTTGCTCGCATCCGTGCAGCCATGCAGGAGAAGTTCTCCTACGCTAACGAGATGCAGATCCCGAAGCTGGACAAGATCGTGATCAACATGGGCGTTGGCGAAGCGACGGCTGATTCGAAGAAGCCGACCGTTGCTGCTGCCGACCTGGCGGCCATCGCTGGCCAAAAGCCGGTCATCACCCGTGCACGCAACTCCATCGCTGGCTTCAAGGTCCGCGAAAACATGCCGATCGGCGCCAAAGTGACGCTGCGCGGCGCCCGCATGTATGAGTTCCTGGATCGTCTGGTCAACATCGCGCTCCCGCGCGTTCGCGACTTCCGCGGCCTGAACCCGAAAAGCTTTGACGGTCGTGGCAACTTCGCCATGGGCATCAAGGAGCACATTGTGTTCCCTGAGATCAACTACGACAAGGTTGATCAGATGTGGGGCATGGACATCATCGTTTGCACGACGGCGACGACCGACGACGAAGCTCGGGCTCTTCTGAAAGAGTTCAACTTCCCGTTCCGTCAATAACCGTAACGACGAGCGTAGAAAAGGAACCCTGATATGGCGAAGACAAGCGCAGTCGAAAAGAACAAGCGCCGCCGCAATACGGTTGCCAACCAGTCCGCGAAGCGGGCTGCCCTGAAGGCAATCATCATGAACCAGTCTCTTCCGATCGAAGACCGGTTCAAGGCCACTCTGAAGCTGGCATCGCTCCCACGCGATGGATCGAAGACCCGTATTCGCAACCGTTGCGAAGTGTCGGGCCGCCCGCGTGCCTATTACCGCAAACTGCGCATGTCGCGTATCGCGCTGCGTGAACTCGGCAATCTCGGCAAGGTGCCGGGCATCGTCAAGTCGAGCTGGTAAGGAGCAGATTAGATGACTATGACTGATCCTTTGGGCGATATGCTCACCCGTATCCGCAACGGTGCTTCGCGCCGCAAGTCGTCGGTTTCGACGCCTTCGTCCAAGCTCCGTGCGCGTGTTCTCGATGTTCTGCAGGCTGAAGGCTACATCCGTGGCTACTCCGTCGTCGATTTCGGCAACGGCAAGTCTGAGATCAACATCGAACTCAAGTACTACGAAGGCGCATCGGTGATCCGTGAGATCGGCCGTGTGTCCAAGCCGGGCCGCCGAGTTTATGTCTCGGTCAAGTCCATTCCGCAGGTCGCGAACGGTCTCGGCATCATCATCCTTTCGACTCCGAAGGGTGTGATGGCCGATCACCAGGCTCGTGAACAGAATGTTGGTGGCGAGGTTCTCTGCTCGGTCTTCTAAGATCGAACAGAGATCTCCTTCGAAACAGACAGGTTTGAAAAATGTCTCGTATCGGTAAAAAGCCCGTTCAGGTGCCTGCAGGAATCACGGCCTCGATTGATGGCCAGAAGGTGACTGCTAAGGGCCCCAAGGGCGAGCTGGTTTTCGTCGCTAACGACGAAATCGGTCTCAAGCTGGAAGATAATGCAATCGTCGTAACGCCGCTCAGCGACTCCAAGGACGCTCGTGCAAAGTGGGGCATGTCCCGCACGATGATCGAGAACATCCTGAAGGGTGTCAAGGACGGCTACGAGCGCAAGCTCGAAATCAACGGCGTCGGCTACCGTGCCGCCATGCAGGGCAAGAACCTGCAGCTCGCGCTCGGCTTCAGCCACGACGTGATCTATGAGCCGCCGCAGGGCATCACGATCGCTGTGCCGAAGCCGACGGAAATCGTCGTCACCGGCATCAACAAGCAGCAGGTCGGCCAGGTTGCCGCTGAAATCCGCGAATACCGCGGTCCTGAGCCCTACAAGGGCAAGGGCGTTAAGTATGCCGGCGAGCGGATCGTCCGCAAAGAAGGCAAGAAGAAGTAAGGATCACGCGAAATGGCTAGCAGGAAAGAAGCACTTGCACGTCGTGCCAACCGCGTGCGTCGTCAACTCAAGTCGGTGGCCAATGGCCGTCCGCGCCTGTCGGTTCATCGCTCGTCGAAGAACATCTACGCCCAGGTCATCGATGATGTGGCCGGCAAGACGCTCGCGTCTGCCTCCACCCTCGACAAGGATCTGCGCGGTTCTCTGAAGACCGGTGCCGACACCGCAGCCGCTGCCCTCGTTGGCAAGCTCGTTGCTGAGCGCGCCTCCAAGGCCGGCGTCAAGGAAGTCGTGTTCGACCGCGGCGCCTTCATCTACCACGGCCGCATCAAGGCTCTGGCCGATGCAGCCCGCGAAGGCGGCCTGACCTTCTGATCAAGTTTCCGGCCGGTGGCTTTAGAGCGCCGGCCGGATATCACCGGACCGCTGATCTCCTTTGGGAGGTCGATGCGGTCTTCGTTTTGTTTGCCGATTGCACCCGGAAAAGAAAAAGGAAGAGGACAATGGCACAGGAAAAGAGGGCTCCGCGGGAAGACCGCCAGAGCCGTGAAGAGCGCGATAGCGAATTCGTCGACAAGCTGGTCGCGATCAATCGCGTCGCCAAGGTTGTTAAGGGTGGCCGCCGTTTCGGTTTCGCCGCTCTCGTCGTCGTCGGTGACCAGAAGGGCCGCGTAGGCTTCGGTCACGGCAAGGCACGCGAAGTGCCGGAAGCGATCCGTAAGGCCACTGAAAGCGCCAAGCGCGACATGATCTTCGTACCGCTGCGTGACGGCCGTACCCTGCATCACGACGTCCATGGCCGCCATGGCGCCGGTAAGGTTCTGCTGCGCTCGGCCAAGGTCGGTACCGGTATCATCGCCGGCGGCCCGATGCGCGCCGTTTTCGAAACGCTCGGCGTTCATGACGTCGTTGCCAAGTCGACCGGTTCGTCGAACCCGTACAACATGGTTCGCGCCACGTTCGACGCCCTGAAGCACCAGGTTCACCCGAAGGACATCGCAGCTCAGCGCGGCATCAAGTATGCCACCCTGCAGGCTCGCCGTACCTCCTCGGGCAACGCCTCCGAAGAATAAGGGAGTTTGACCTATGGCCAAGACGACCAAGAAGGCTGAAGCCAAGGCGACCGTTACGGTCGAGCAGATTGGCAGCCCGATCCGCCGTCCGGATGTTCAGCAGAAGACGCTGATCGGTCTCGGACTGAACAAGATGCACCGTCGCCGCACGCTGGAAGATACTCCGGCCGTTCGTGGCATGATCCGTGCTGTCCAGCATCTCGTTCGCGTTGTCGACGAGAAGTGAGCCGGAGGTATTCGCTATGAAACTGAATGAGATCAAGGATAACGAAGGCTCGACCCATAGCCGCAAGCGCCTCGGCCGCGGCATCGGCTCCGGCTCCGGCAAGACCGGCGGCCGTGGTGTGAAGGGTCAGAAGTCCCGTTCGGGCGTTGCCATCAACGGCTTCGAAGGCGGTCAGATGCCCATCTACCGTCGTCTGCCGAAGCGCGGCTTCACCAACATCTTCGCTGCCGATTATGTTGTCGTGTCGCTCGCTCGCATCCAGGCTGCCGTCGATGCCGGCAAGCTCGATGCCAAGGCAACCGTCGATGCTGCAGCTCTGAAGGCTGCAGGCGTGATTCGCCGCGTCAAGGACGGCGTTCGCGTTCTCTCGGACGGCGAACTGAAGGCGAAGCTTTCGCTGGAAGTTGCTGGTGCCTCCAAGTCGGCGGTCGAAAAGATCGAAAAGGCTGGCGGTTCCGTCAAGCTGCTCGCTTCTGTCGCAGAATAATCTTATCAATAAATCGCCCGGGGTGCTTCACACCGGGCGATTTTGCTCCCATATGTGAGCCTCACGAACCTGGACGATGCAGCAGTGTCTTTTCAGGAAATAACGGGAACCAAGGGTGAGGCATCCGATTGCAGTGCAATCCGTCCAAAGCCCGGCTTTTGAACAATTAAAGACTGATTCCGGACCCGGCCGATTATGCCGGAATTGGTAATGCGGAGATTTGCATGGCTTCTGCAGCGGAACAATTGGCATCCAATCTCAATTTTTCGACCTTTGCCAAAGCCGAGGATCTCAAGAAGCGACTGTGGTTCACGCTCGGCGCTCTCCTCGTCTACCGTCTGGGTACCCACATCCCGATTCCGGGCCTCAATCCGGGTGCCTATGCCCAAGCCTTTCACAATCAGTCCGGCGGCATCCTCGGCCTTTTCAACATGTTTTCCGGCGGCGCCGTGCAGCGCATGGCGATCTTCGCCCTCGGAATCATGCCCTATATTTCCGCTTCGATCATCGTGCAGCTCATGACCTCGGTCGTGCCGGCGCTCGAAAACCTGAAGAAGGAAGGCGAGCAGGGCCGCAAGATCATCAACCAGTACACCCGCTACGGCACGGTGCTGCTCGGCGCCTTGCAGGCCTACGGCATTGCGATCGGCCTAGAGCACGGGAATGGCGTGGTCCTCGACCCAGGCTGGTTCTTCCGCCTTTCGACGGTCGTTACGCTGCTCGGCGGCACGATGTTCCTGATGTGGCTTGGTGAACAGGTTACGTCGCGCGGCATCGGCAACGGTATTTCGCTGATCATCTTCGCAGGTATTGCAGCCGGTCTCCCGACCGCAGTTGGCGGTACGCTGGAACTTGGCCGCACGGGCGCTTTGTCGACCGGCCTCATTCTGGCCGTACTGGTCGTGGCTGTCCTGGTCATCGGGCTTATCGTCTTCGTGGAGCGCGCTCAGCGCCGCCTGTTGATCCAGTATCCGAAGCGCCAGGTTGGCACGCGGATGTTCCAGGGCGACACCTCGCACCTGCCGCTGAAGCTCAACACCTCTGGTGTTATTCCGGCCATCTTCGCATCGTCGCTGCTGCTGCTGCCGGCGACAGTCGCCGGCCTTGGCAACAACACCGCCCTGCCGACATGGGTCACCTCGATCATCGCGGCCCTTGGTCATGGCCAGCCGATCTACATGGTGCTCTACGCCGCCTTGATCGCCTTCTTCGCCTTCTTCTACACCGCGCTGGTCTTCAATCCGAAGGATACGGCCGACAATCTGAAGAAGCATGGCGGCTTCATTCCGGGCATCCGTCCGGGTGAGCGCACTGCCGAATATATCGATTATGTGCTGACCCGAATCACGGTGATTGGCGCGATCTATCTCGTCTTCGTCTGCATTCTCCCCGAAATTCTTGTGTCCCAGACCGGTATTCCGTTGTCCCTGGGTGGCACTTCGCTTCTGATCGTGGTTAGCGTAACGCTGGATACGGTGGCGCAGATTCAGGGTCACCTGATTGCACAGCAATATGAAGGCCTGATCAAGAAATCGAAGTTGCGTGGAGGAAAGAGGGGGCGATGAGATTGATACTTTTGGGGCCGCCGGGAGCAGGTAAGGGGACCCAGGCCCAGCGTATCGTGGAAAAGTACGGTATTCCCCAGCTTTCCACGGGCGATATGCTGAGAGCTGCGGTGGCGGCCGGGACTGAAGTAGGCAAGCGCGCAAAGGCAGTCATGGACTCCGGCAAGCTTGTTTCAGACGAAATCGTCAACGCCATCGTATCGGAGCGAATCGATCAACCGGATTGCGCCAGGGGTTTCATTCTTGACGGCTATCCGCGCACGCTCGTTCAGGCCGATGCGACCGAGGAGATGTTGAAGGCGAAGGGTATCAACCTTTCCGTCGTCATCGAGATCAAGGTCGATGATGCCGTGCTCGCCGATCGTATTTCGGGCCGTTATACCTGCGCCAACTGCGGCGCCGGCTATCACGACGAAAACCTGAAGCCGAAGGTGGAGGGGGTGTGTGACCGTTGCGGTTCCACGCATTTCAAGCGCCGCGCCGACGATAACAGAGAGACGGTCGTCGAGCGCCTGCAGGTCTACTACAAGGAAACGTCACCGCTCATCGGCTACTACTACGCCAAGGGCAAGCTGCAGTCGGTAGACGGCATGGCCGATATCGAGCATGTGACGGCCAATATCGAGGCCATCCTGTCCAAGCTCTAGGTGGTCTAAAATAAACTTGCCGGAGCGGTTGCTTTTTTGCGCTGATTCCGCTAAACACCGCGCCAACTCGCGACATGCCATGCGATCGGCGCGGATTTCCGTAGGGAAGTCCGGGTACGGTCGTTTTGACGTGTTGCGGACCCAAGTTTGAACAAGCAGCTCCAGGGCTGCATAACAAAGACCTTCGCTCAGGCGGGGGGAATGCAAGGAGAACAGGCGTGGCTCGTATCGCTGGCGTCAACATCCCGACTGCAAAGCGCGTAGTAATTGCGCTTCGTTACATTCACGGGATCGGACCGAAGTTTGCACAGGAAATCTGCGAGAAGGTCGGTATTCCGGCCGAGCGTCGCGTCAATCAGTTGACGGATGCTGAAGTTCTGCAGATCCGCGAAACCATCGACCGTGACTATCAGGTCGAAGGTGACCTTCGTCGCGAAACCGCGATGAACATCAAGCGTCTGATGGACCTCGGCAGCTACCGCGGCCTGCGTCATCGTCGCGGCCTACCGGTTCGCGGTCAGCGCACCCATACCAATGCTCGCACCCGCAAGGGTCCGGCAAAGGCTATTGCTGGTAAGAAGAAGTAATTTCCGGGAAGCCGGATGTGGGAGGCTGGCGGTCTGCGCCGGCCTCTTTTGAGTTTGGAGCGAGGCCGCATAGGCGTCGCTCCGGTGTAGCCGCTGGCATTACGGCGGTGAAGAGATCCAAGAAAGGACTACCATGGCCAAGGAAGCCGTCCGCGTTCGCCGTCGCGAGCGCAAGAATATCACTTCGGGCGTTGCGCACGTCAATTCGACCTTCAACAACACGATGATCACCATCACCGACGCACAGGGCAACGCTATTGCCTGGTCGTCCGCTGGTGCCAAGGGCTTCAAGGGTTCGCGCAAGTCGACCCCGTTCGCTGCTCAGATCGCTGCTGAAGACTGCGCCAAGAAGGCCCAGGAACATGGCATGAAGTCGCTGGAAGTTGAAGTTTGCGGTCCGGGCTCCGGCCGTGAATCTGCTCTGCGCGCGCTCCAGGCTGCCGGTTTCATGATCACGTCCATCCGCGACGTGACCCCGATCCCGCACAATGGTTGCCGCCCGCGCAAGAAGCGCCGCGTCTGATCATCGCCACTCACGACACCAGCCGGCGCGTTTGTGTCCGGCTCGGTGCTTCTCAAGCTCGGTTGCCACGATTGGATGGTGGCAACGAACGGAAGGCAAGAACATGATTCAGAAAAACTGGCAGGAACTGATCAAGCCGAACAAGGTCGAGTTCTCCTCGAGCGGCCGCACCAAGGCAACGCTCGTGGCCGAACCGCTGGAGCGTGGCTTCGGTCTCACCCTCGGCAACGCGCTGCGTCGCGTTCTGCTGTCCTCTCTGCGCGGCGCCGCTGTGACGGCCGTGCAGATCGACGGCGTGCTGCATGAGTTCTCCTCTATCCCGGGTGTGCGGGAAGACGTGACGGACATCGTGCTGAACATCAAGGAAATCGCCATCAAGATGGACGGCGATGACAGCAAGCGCATGGTCGTGCGTAAGCAGGGCCCAGGCGTAGTAACGGCTGGCGACATCCAGACGGTCGGCGATATCGAAATCCTCAACCCCGAGCATGTCATCTGCACGCTCGACGAGGGCGCCGAAATCCGCATGGAATTCACCGTCAACAACGGCAAGGGCTATGTCCCGGCCGAGCGCAATCGTGCGGAAGATGCTCCGATCGGCCTTATCCCGGTCGACAGCCTCTATTCGCCGGTCAAGAAGGTGTCCTACAAGGTTGAAAACACCCGCGAAGGACAGGTTCTCGACTACGACAAGCTGAGCATGTCGATCGAAACCGATGGCTCGATCACCGGCGAAGATGCCGTCGCTTTCGCGGCTCGCATCCTCCAGGATCAGCTTGGCGTCTTCGTCAACTTCGACGAGCCGCAGAAGGAAGCCGAAGAAGAAGCAGTTACCGAACTTGCTTTCAACCCGGCGCTCCTCAAGAAGGTGGACGAACTGGAACTGTCTGTTCGCTCGGCAAACTGCCTGAAGAACGACAACATCGTCTATATCGGCGACCTCATTCAGAAGACCGAAGCAGAAATGCTCCGCACGCCGAATTTTGGTCGCAAGTCGCTGAACGAAATCAAGGAAGTTCTCGCTTCCATGGGCCTGCACCTCGGCATGGAAGTGCCGGCATGGCCGCCCGAGAACATCGAAGATCTCGCCAAGCGTTACGAAGACCAATACTAACCAATCAAACTGCGGGCGAATGTCTGCAAGTGAAGGAGAATAGCCATGCGCCACGGTAAAGCCGGCCGCAAGCTGAATAGAACCGCTAGCCACCGCAAGGCGATGTTCGCCAACATGGCGGCTTCGCTCATCACCCATGAGCAGATCGTCACCACGCTCCCGAAGGCGAAGGAAATTCGTCCGATCGTCGAGAAGCTGGTCACCCTCGGCAAGCGCGGCGACCTGCACGCTCGTCGTCAGGCCATCTCGCAGATCCGCGACGCAGCCGTCGTTTCGAAGCTGTTCGACACGATCGCTTCGCGCTACGCCACCCGCAACGGCGGCTACCTGCGCATCATGAAGGCCGGCTTCCGCCAGGGCGACAATGCCGCTCTCGCTGTTGTTGAGTTCGTCGATCGCGACACCCTCGCCAAGGGCGCAGCCGACAAGGCTCGCGTTGCTGCCGAAGAAGAAGCCGCAGCCGCTTAATCGGCTCGCTTCGAATACAAGATTAAGAGGCCGGATGATCGATCATCCGGCCTCTTTGCGTTTACGATCCGCCGGGGCGGACTTTCATCCGACTGATCGCTATGGAATAGCGACGCTGCATTGCTGAGTCGCACACTGGCCTACGCGCATTTACCTGTGAGGAGCGCCGCTGGACATGCAGCGAAAAATGACACGCAGAAGAGTGTTCCTATTCTCGGCGCTGCTGCTGACCATAGTCGGCGGTCTGGCGCTGCGCCGATATGGCTATGCGATGCATCTGCCCTTTGTGGCCGTCAAATATGGCGGCTCACTATTGTGGGGAGCGATGGTCTATTGGCTCCTCGCGACGATCTTCGTTTCGACAAGGCGTTTCAGGGTCGCTTCGGCGGCGGCGATTGTCGCTGTGTTCGTCGAACTTTTCAGGCTTTGGCATACGCCGGCGCTGGATGCATTTCGATTGACCACCGCCGGGGCTCTGTTGCTGGGCCGGGTGTTTTCCCCTTGGAATATCTTGGCCTACGCCACCGGTATCGCGATGGCGCTGGTCCTTGATCGTGCGCTGTCGGGGCCCAAACCTTCTGTCTGAATGCCGGCACGCCTCATTCGGCGGCGGCAGTCAGCCGGCGCGAGGGTTCGCTGCGGTGAAGATGAACCGCAAGCGTGTCCCAGGGCGGCGTGATGGAGAGTTGTGTCAGGAGGCGGCCAATCTCGCCCCTGTGATAGCCTCCATGCGTGACGACGTGGAGGAGCATTTCCTGGCGCGTCATGCAGCCTCTGTCTCCGTCCGTGAAGACAAATGGCAAAGCTTCGGATAGAAGCTCGGGGCTGATGGTTTCGAGGTATTTCAGGTACCATTGATCCGAGGCGGTCAGCGCCGCATGAAGATCCAGAAGGGAAGGCGTCTCGGGTGTGTTGTCGTCTGCGTAGCCATGCTCCTGCCCGGTCAGATGCGCCGCAAATATCCGGGCGACGACCAGCGAATGATTCATCAGGCGTATCGAGAGATGGCGCTCCTTGCCATGCTGTGTCGGATCGAGGTGGCCGATGCTGTCGAGCAGTTCCTTATTCGCCCAGGCCTGATAGTTGAAAAGAGTCTGCAGCAATGACAATTCGCTCATGATGATATTGCCCTTTCGGCGGCCGGAAAAATGCGAGTAGAGTGTTCACATTTTTACGAAGCGGGGAGCGCATGTCTACTCGCATTAAAAAGCCGCGGTCGCCGATGCGGAAAGAGCCGAGCCAGGCGCGTTCGCGGGCAACGGTGGACGCGATCATCGAGGCCGGTGCTCGCATTTTGGGCGACCACGGATGGGCCTGCTTCACGACGAATACCGTCGCGGCCGTAGCTGGCATAAGTATCGGTTCGCTCTATCAGTATTTTCCAGACAAGCTCTCTCTGGTCGAAGCCATAAGACGCCGCCATTTCGACGAAGTCCTAACCGTCCTGCGTCAGGCGACTGCATCCGACTTGCCGCTGCAACGGAGTGTCGAGGCCCTTGTACAAGGGATGATCGATGCTCACAGTGTGAACCCGGAGCTTCACAGGGTGCTTCTGGACGAGGTGCCTGGGCTTGAAGGTTCGAGATCTGCCATGATGCGTTTTTGGCAGACTATCAAAATCATTACAGGCGTTTTGTGGCTGCGAATCGGAGCGGCAACGCTGGTCCTTCGAACGACATTCTCGCTCAACTCATCTCCGGCGTGGTGGAAGGCGTCATCCATAACGGGGCTCGAAAGGGCACCCTGGATTCGCCAGAGCTGAAGCAGGAACTGGTGAGAATGATCTGCTCCTATCTTGGCAGCGTCGATAGACAAGAGATGATGTGAGCAGCGAGCTCGGCTTTGCGGCCTCAGTCGGCTTGTCGCGCCTCCCACCCCCGAGCGCATAGCTGCATTTCACATTTTCGATAGAGCTTAGGGCTAAAATAATTTGAATACTAACTAATTTAATGCTAATAGATTGCTATGAAATCTTTTGGCGCCCTGCAACGCATATTCACTGCCAATCTCCTTTCGACCGGCCGCCAATGGCGCCGGGCCGTCGATCTTGCGCTTAGCTCCCATGGCATCTCGGAGGCTGCCGCCGCGCCGCTCATATGGATCGGCCGTCTTGGCGGCGGTGTGCGGCAGGTGGCCCTTGCCAATTATGTCGGCATCGAAGGGCCGTCGCTGGTGAGGTTGCTCGACCAGCTTGAAGCTCTGGGGCTTGTCCTGCGCAAGGACGATCCGACGGATCGCCGGGCAAAGGGCCTATGGCTGACGGCCAAGGGCGAGATGCTCGCCGCCCGCATGGAAGAGACGCTTGACGAATTGCGCGGCAGGATCCTTGCCAATGTCGACAAGGCCGATCTCGAAGCCGCGATCCGTGTGTTGCAGGCCTTCGATGATTTCGAGGAGCCGAAGCCTTCCGAATCCAATCCGCAGCGCGAAGCCGTGTCATGAACCTTCCGTCCTGGCGCGACTGGCTGTTTTCGGCCAAGGCCTTTCTCGCATCCATGCTTGCGCTGTTCATCGCGCTGTCGCTGGATCTCCCGCGGCCCTATTGGGCCATGGCGGCCGTTTATGTCGTAGCCAATCCGCTCGCAGGGGCAACGAGTTCGAAAGCGCTTTATCGCGCGCTCGGAACTCTCCTGGGAGCCTCCGCCGCGGTCTTCTTCGTTCCGCTCTTCGTCGATGCTCCCGAACTTCTTTCCATTGTCGTCGCGCTATGGACTGGGACGCTGCTGTTCATTTCGATGCTCGACCGGACGTCGCGCAGCTACGTTTTCATGCTCGCTGGCTATTCGCTGCCATTGATCGCCTTGCCGACCGTCGGCTCGCCTCAAACGATCTTCGACGTCGCACTCGCCCGCTCGGAAGAGATCATCATCGGCATCGTTTGCGCCAGCATTGTCAGCGCCACCGTTTTTCCGACCAGCGTCAGCACCGTTCTCGGTCAACGCATCACGACATGGCTCGATGACGCCGGCAGTTGGGCGGATGAAATTCTGCGCGGGGAGGGCGCGTCACCCGCGACACCGCTGAAACGGCAGAAACTCGCGGCCGATGTCACGGGGCTTGATCTCATCATCAGCCAGCTCGGCTATGATGCCGGCAGCCGGGACATCGTCCGTCATTCGCGTGAACTGCGCGGCCGCCTGTTGATGCTGCTGCCGCTCTTCTCTTCCCTTGCCGATCGTCTACACGCCTTGAAGGCAGGGGAGAACCCCTTGCCTCAGAGCCTCGTCGCGGTCTTGAACGACGTGGCGGATTGGTTGGGGCAAGGCGGCGGCAGCAAGGCCGGCGATACCGTCGACATTCTGTCGCGAAAGATTGAGGACTTGCAGCAAAGCGATCCCGATTTCGGCTGGAATGATCTCGTTCTGTCGAGTGCTCTCGCGCGGCTGAAGGAAATCGTCGATCTCTGGCAGGATTGCCTGACGCTGCGCGATCAGATCATCGCCGGCGGTAAGGGCGGCGTGTGGCGGCCGACTTTCCGGCACCGCAACGTCGTCGGACCTAACCGGCATTATGACTATGCGCTGCTCGCCTTTTCCGCCGGCTCCGTAGTCGTCGGAACGGCGATCGCTTGCTTCTTCTGGATTTTCACCGGTTGGCAGAATGGCGCCGGCTTCGTCACCATGGCGGCGGTCGCCTGTTCCTTCTTTGCCGCGCTCGATCGCCCCGCACCCTTCATCACATCCATGTTCATCTGGTGCGCCGTCAGCCTGGTCATTGCCTTCACCTACATCTTCGCCATCCTGCCCGCCATCAACAGCTATGAGATGCTGGTCGTCGCCTTCGCGCCTCCGTTCCTGTTGCTCGGCCTGCTCATTCCGAGGCCGCAGTCCAATATGCTGGCCATGCTGCTGACGGTGAACAGCGCCTCTTTCATCGCATTGCAGGACCGCTATACGTCGGATTTCACCACCTTCACCAACGAAGCCATCGCCGCCTTGGCGGGCATCGGTTTCGCGCTCCTCTGGACGCTGATTGCTCGCCCCTTCGGTGCCGAAATTGCAGCCCGGCGACTGGTGCATGCCGGCTGGGCGGATCTGGCGGAGACGGCCGCCGGCGCCCGCAGTGCCGACTACGAGCGACTGTCTGGCCGTATTCTCGATCGTTTGGGCCAGCTCGTGCCGCGTCTTGCCGCGGTCGAGGATCGCGAGCTCAAGAAGGTTGACGGGTTTGCAGAGGTTCGCCTCGGCTTCAATGTGCTGATGCTGCAGAAGGAGCGGGCGCGTCTCGGCGCGTCGAGCGCATCCTCTATCGGGGCCGTTCTATCCGGCATTTCGCATTTCTACCGTACAAGGCTGAAGGCCGGCCAGGCGCTCGACGCTCCCGACGATCTTCGTCAGTCGATCGACGAAAGCCTGCGAGTGATCGCCGAGGAGAATGCCGGCAGCGGCCGCGACAGCCTCGATGCTTTGGTTGGCCTGCGCCGCGCACTTTATCCCCAGGCGCCGCCTCCAGAAAGCTGGCGATCAAAGCAATCCGTCTTCTTACCTCTTTCCCTTGCCGCAGAATAAAGCCATGCCCGCAGAATTCGATCTTTACGGCGTCTATGTGCCGCGCCTCCTCGTTCTGATGCTTCTGAGCCTCGGGCTGAGCATCGTCTTCCGCCGTGTCCTGGCCCGGCTCGGTGCCTACTCCCTCGTCTGGCACCGCGGGCTCTTCGACCTTGCCCTCTATGTGCTGTTTCTTGGGGCCGTTTCCTCTTTCACCCGTTGGTACTTCATATGAACGCGTTCAAACTTATCGGCCGGATCGCCGTCACCCTCGTCTTCGTCGCCGCAGCCGTTTTTGTCGGCCGTCAGCTTTGGGGCCACTATATGGACGAGCCGTGGACGCGAGACGCGCGGCTGCGCGCCGATGTCGTCGGCATTGCGCCCGATGTTTCCGGCCTGGTGAGTGAAGTCCTGGTAAAGGACAATCAGATCGTCAAGAAAGGCGATGTCCTCTTCCGTGTCGATCGCGACCGCTTCAGCATTGCGCTGGCTCAAGCCGACGCCGCGCTCGAAGGGGCCAAAGCGACACTCGATCAGGCGCAGCGCGAAAGCGCGCGACAGCAGCGCCTCGGCGATGCCGCCTCGGTCCAGCAGAAGGAGCAGGCGCAAACCGCGGAAGAACAGGCTCAGGCCGCTCTTGGCCAGGCCACGGCCAATCGCGCTCTCGCCCAGCTCAACCTCGACCGCTCCGAGGTCAAGGCGACGGTGAACGGCAGCGTTTCCAATCTTAGTCTCCGTCCGGGCGATTACGTCACCGCGGGCAAGGCGAAGGTTGCGCTGATCGACGCCGACTCCCTACGCGTGGAAGGCTATTTCGAGGAAACCAAGCTGCCGCGTATCCAGATCGGCGATGAGGTATCGATCCATCTGATGGGCCAGACGGAGAAGCTGACGGGCCATGTGGAGAGCATCGCCACCGGCATAGAGGACCGCGAGCGCACCTCGGGCAGCTTGCTCGCCAATATCACGCCAACCTTCAGTTGGGTTCGTCTGGCGCAGCGTGTTCCCGTGCGTATTGCTCTCGACAAGGTGCCTGACGACACCAAGCTGATCGCCGGCCTGACCGCGACCGTGGAGGTTTCGCAGCAGCAAAGCAAAGTCGCTCTCCAATGACGAACTGAAGCCCGAGAACGACGGGCTTCAGTTCCGATCCTAAGCGGCTTTGGAGCGGGAAACCGCAGCCGGTTTCCGCACCGCCCTGCGTTTCTCCATCATGATCGGACGGTACGATCGATAAAGGATCATGGCCATCAGCAGGCCGATATAGATGAATTGCTCCAGCGACAGCACCTTGGTCGACAGCGCGAAATGCAGCGCGCCGCAGGCGGCGATGATGTAGACCAGCCGATGCAGCCAGATCCATTTCTTGCCGAGACGTTTGATCGAAAAATTGTTGGAGGTCACGGCCAGCGCGAGCAGCATCACAAGCCCCGCCATGCCGAACATGATGAAGGGCCGCTTCAGCACATCGCCGATGAGGGCCTGCACGTCCAGCGCCTGGTCGAGGATCATATAGACTGCCAGATGCATCAGCGCGTAGTAGAAGCAGAGCAGGCCAAGCGCCCGGCGGTAGCGCAGGTAGTTCCAGCCAAAGAGATCGCGCGCCGGGGTGACGGCGAGCGTCAAGAGCAGGAAGCGGATCGCCCAGAGCCCGAGGAATAGCTCGAAGGTCTTCACCGCATCGGCGCCGAGCTGGTCCGTGGTGCCGAGATAGAATTCCCATGCGGCCGGTATCAGGCCGACGACGTAAAGCGTCCAGACGGAAGCAGGCTGCCAGCGTTTGGGCAGGGCGAGGGAAAGAGTCATCAGAAATTCGCCCGCAGGTCCATGCCGGCATAAAGACTTGCGACCTGATCGGCATAGCCGTTGAAGGGTAGGGTGGGGTGACGATTGGCGCCGAAGAAGCCGCCTTCGCCGATGCGGCGCTCGGTCGCCTGGCTCCAGCGCGGGTGATCGACCGCGGGATTGACGTTGGCATAGAAGCCGTATTCCTGGCTGTTGGTCGCTTGCCAGGTGTTCACTGGCTGCTTGTCGGTGAGCGTGATGCGGACAATCGACTTGATGCCCTTGAAGCCATATTTCCAAGGCACGACAAGGCGGATCGGCGCGCCGTTCGCATTCGGCAACATCTCGCCATAGAGACCGACGGCCAAAAGTGTCAGCGGATTGCGCGCTTCATCGAGCCGCAGGCCTTCGACATAGGGCCAGTTCAGCGACTGGAAAACGCCTGACTGCCCGGGCATCTCCTCCGGCCGTACGACCGTTTCGAAGGCGACGAATTTGGCGCTGCCAAGCGGCTCGACCTTGTCGAGCAGGGCAGAGAGCGGAAAGCCGTCCCAGGGAATGACCATCGACCATGCCTCGACGCAGCGCATGCGATAGACGCGCTCTTCCGGCGGAAAGTCCTTGATCAGCGCATCGATGTCGAATGTGCCGGGTTTGCCGACCATGCCATCGACCTTGACGGTCCAGGGCCGCGGCTTGAAATTGCCCGAAAGCTTCGCCGGATCGGCCTTGTCGAGACCGAATTCATAGAAATTGTTGTAAGTGGTGACGTCCTTGAGCGGCGTCAGTTTCTCGTCGACCGTATAGTTGCTCTTCGTCGCGTTCAACGTATCGGCAAAAGCGCTTTTCCCGCTAGCAATCGCGAGGCCGGCGCCGGCCGCAGCCGTCAGGAATTCCCGGCGCCTCAGATAGACCGAGCGCGGCGTGATCTCGGAAGAAGCGATCTTCGGCGGGCGATAGGAAGGCATTACAATATTCCTTTCTACGATCGTAGAGATGATACGGCCTCTACGGAGGAGAAGCACGATTTGTTACCGTCTTACGACGTTATTTCTTTTCAACGGAAACCAACTTTTTGTGTGCTTCCGTGAGGGAATAAATCGTCTTCTGCGGTGTCCATGTCATTTGGCCGATGACTGAGCCCGAGACTTGCTTTGCCCTTGCGGCGTACCGGATTCGGTCTAGTTGACAGTGACAGTCCGGTGCGATTGGATTAGGACAATTCCAAAAAGCAGGATTGTCGGCGCTCCCTTCGGCGCAAAGCCTTGGCCGGCCGGCGCCTCACAATTTCCAAGACGACGAGGAAGACACCATGCCAGCTTATCGTTCCAGAACCACGACCCATGGCCGCAACATGGCGGGCGCGCGCGGCCTTTGGCGCGCGACGGGTATGAAGGATAGCGATTTCGGCAAGCCCATCATCGCAGTGGTCAACTCCTTCACCCAGTTCGTGCCGGGCCACGTTCACCTCAAGGATCTCGGCCAGCTCGTAGCGCGCGAAATCGAAGCCGCCGGCGGCGTCGCCAAGGAATTCAACACCATCGCCGTCGATGACGGTATCGCCATGGGCCATGACGGCATGCTCTATTCGCTGCCCTCGCGCGAGCTGATCGCCGACAGCGTTGAATACATGGTCAATGCCCATTGCGCAGACGCCATGGTCTGCATCTCCAACTGCGACAAGATCACCCCCGGCATGCTGATGGCCTCGCTGCGCCTGAACATCCCGACGGTCTTCGTATCCGGCGGCCCGATGGAGGCCGGTAAGGTTGTCCTGCACGGCAAGAAGCATGCACTCGATCTGGTCGACGCCATGGTTGCCGCTGCCGACGACAAGATCAGCGACGAGGACGTTCAGGTCATCGAACGCTCGGCCTGTCCGACCTGCGGCTCCTGCTCGGGCATGTTCACGGCCAATTCGATGAACTGCTTGACCGAAGCTCTCGGCCTGTCGCTGCCGGGCAATGGCTCTACGCTCGCCACCCATGCGGACCGCAAGCGCCTCTTCGTCGAAGCCGGCCATCTGATCGTCGATCTCGCCCGCCGCTATTACGAGCAGGAGGATGGCTCCGTCCTGCCGCGCACCGTTGCTTCAAAGCAGGCTTTCGAGAACGCCATGGCGCTCGATATTGCCATGGGCGGCTCCACCAACACGGTTCTGCATATTCTCGCTGCCGCCCATGAAGGCGAAGTCGATTTCACCATGGCTGATATCGACGCCCTTTCGCGCCGCGTGCCGTGCCTGTCGAAGGTCGCGCCGGCCAAGAGCGATGTGCATATGGAAGACGTGCATCGCGCCGGCGGCATCATGTCGATCCTCGGCGAGCTCGACAAGGGCGGCCTGATCAACCGCGATTGCCCGACCGTTCATGCCGAAACCCTTGGCGATGCCATCGACCGCTGGGACATTACCCGCACCAACAGCGAGACGGTGCGCGAATTCTTCCGTGCGGCTCCCGGCGGCATTCCGACCCAGGTCGCTTTCAGCCAGAACGCCCGTTGGGAAGAACTCGACACCGACCGCCAGAACGGCGTCATCCGCTCCGTCGAGCATCCCTTCTCCAAGGATGGCGGTCTCGCTGTTCTCAAGGGCAATCTGGCGTTGGACGGCTGCATCGTGAAGACGGCCGGCGTCGATGAATCGATCCTGAAATTCTCCGGCCCAGCCAGGGTCTTCGAAAGCCAGGACGCATCCGTCAAGGCTATCCTCAGCAACGAGATCAAGGCCGGCGACGTCGTCGTCATCCGCTATGAAGGCCCGAAGGGCGGCCCGGGCATGCAGGAAATGCTCTATCCGACGAGCTATCTGAAGTCGAAGGGCCTCGGCAAGGCCTGCGCGCTGATCACCGACGGCCGTTTCTCCGGCGGCACCTCGGGCCTCTCGATCGGCCACGTTTCGCCCGAAGCGGCCAATGGCGGCACGATCGGCCTGGTGCGTGAAGGCGACATGATCGACATCGACATCCCGAATCGCACCATCAGCCTGCGCGTTGACGAAAAAGAACTCGCCGTCCGCCGCGAAGCTCAGAACGCCAGCGGTTGGCATCCGGCAGAACAGCGCAAGCGCAACGTCACGACGGCGCTGAAGGCTTATGCGGCCTTTGCGACGAGTGCTGACCGGGGTGCGGTCCGCGATTTGGGTGGTAAATGACTAAATTCCTTCGCCCCGTCCTGAGCTTGTCGAAGGGGCGGGGAGAACGTGGGCTGGCACAATTGAGCACAGCGAAATTGTACCAGGTCGGATGAGGGGCCTTCTGGAAATCAACCGCGACGGCAGAGTTTGCCGGACCCGCGGTAGCCCCTCACCCTAGCCCTCTCCCCGTTTACACGGGGCGAGGGGACGATCGTGCAAGAGGCCTGCTCACAACGGCCGATTGATCCGCTTATACGTCTCATCCAACGCTTTCAGCCGTTCGTCATAAGCCTCTTTGATGCAAGCGGCATCGGCGCCACAGGCCTGTCGCTTCTTCAGCCAGGCCGTCTGTTCGTCTTGCAGCGTCCCGCGTGAGCCCATGGCGAGCAGGCCGGAGAGCAGGTCGAAGGTCGTCACCATTTTCACGTCGGCATCGTTGAGCGCTCTGTTGTCGCAGATCATCTTCTCGTCCGGCTGAAGGGTCTGCGAATCGCAATTGAAGCTCGCAGCCTCCGATGTGTTGGCCGTCGTCAGGAGGGTAACGAGAAAGACTGCTGCAAGGCTGGTTGATCGCATGATTTTGCTCCATCTGCCGGTTTCCGAAACGAAATGCGCGATCACGCGTTTTTGTTCATCACACCTGTTCTTCCCGTGTGTGAACGACCAATTATACTTCATGCTTCCGCCCTCTTTCCTTTCTAGCGTCGGACGCTACAACGTTGTTTCAAGAGCATTAAAGAAGGAAAATTCCATGCAGGTCCTGCTGAAGCGCACCGCCGTTTCGATGATCGCCCTCATCATGACGATGCCGCTTTCCGCCGAGGCACAGACAGCAAAGTCCGTGCCGCAGAGCCAGATGCAAATGCAGCTTTCGTTTGCGCCGCTGGTCAAACAGACGGCCGGCGCCGTGGTCAATGTCTATGCCGAGCGGATGGTACAACGGCAGTCGCCCTTTGCCGGCGATCCCTTCTTCGAACAGTTCTTCGGCCAGCGCATGCCGAATCGCACCGAGAAGCAGTCTTCGCTCGGCTCCGGCGTCATTGTCGAAGCCAACGGCACGGTCATCACCAACAACCATGTCATCGACGGTGCCGACGATATCAAGATCGCACTCTCCGACGGCCGCGAATTTCCCTGCGATGTCGTGCTGAAGGATGATCGGGTCGATCTCGCCGTTCTGAAGATCAAATCCAAGAACCAGAGCTTCCCCATCCTGCCGCTTGGCAATTCTGATGCCGTCGAAGTTGGCGATCTCGTGCTGGCGATCGGCAATCCCTTCGGCGTTGGCCAGACGGTGACGAGCGGCATCGTATCGGCGCTGGCCCGCAACCAGGTGAAGAACCAGGTCGGCTTCTTCATCCAGACCGATGCCTCGATCAATCCCGGCAATTCCGGCGGTGCTTTGGCGAATATGTCGGGCGAACTGATCGGCCTCAACACGGCCATCTTTTCCCAGGGCGGCGGCTCGAACGGCATTGGCTTCGCCATCCCCGCCAATCTGGTCAAGGTGTTTCTCGCGGCGGCCGATCGCGGCGACAAGACCTTCGATCGCCCCTATATCGGCGCTTCCTTTGAACCGGTGACATCTGATGTTGCCGAGGCGCTGGGCCTTGACAAGGTGCGCGGTGCGCTGGTGACCAAGGTGATCGATGGCGGGCCGGCGGCGAAGGCTGGTCTGAAGGCTGGCGAGGTCGTCACGGCCATCAACAATATCCCGGTCGAGCATCCGGACGCGCTTGGTTATCGTCTGACGACGGCTGGCCTCGGTGCTACCGTTGATTTGACCGTTCTGGACAACGGCAAAGAAATGCACGACAGCATGACGCTCGCCGCCGCGCCGGAATCCACGCCGCGGGATGAGAAACTGATCCAGGGCAACAATCCCTTCTCAGGTGCGACCGTTGCCAACCTCTCGCCGCGCGTCGCCGATGAACTGCATCTGCCTCCAGATGCGAACGGCGTCGTCGTCGAGAACCTGAAGGCGGATTCGCAGGCAGAGCGCCTTGGCTTTGCGCCGAAGGATATCGTCGTTTCCGTCAACGGCGTCGCGATCACCTCGACGGACGTGCTGCAGCAGGCCGTTACGGGCAATCCAAGCTTCTGGCGCGTCGAAATCGAGCGCGACGGTCAACGCATCCGGCAGTTCTTCCGATGAGTGACGATCTGTTTGCACCGCGGATACCGGAGGAGGTCGCCAAGAGGCGGCCTCTCGCCGATCGTCTGCGGCCGCAAACCTTGAGCGATGTCACCGGCCAGCCACATCTGGCCGGTGAGGATGGCGCGCTGCGGCGAATGATCGACTCCGGCTCGCTCGGCTCCATGATCTTCTGGGGGCCGCCAGGCACCGGCAAGACGACGGTGGCACGGTTGCTGTCGGGCGAGGCGGGCTTGGCCTTCGAGCAGATCTCGGCAATCTTCTCCGGCGTCGCAGATCTGAAGAAGGTGTTCGAAGCCGCGCGTCTGCGCCGCATGGATGGCCGCCAGACGCTGCTTTTCGTCGACGAGATCCATCGCTTCAACCGCGCCCAGCAGGATAGCTTCCTGCCGGTCATGGAGGATGGCACCGTCATTCTGGTCGGCGCCACCACTGAAAACCCGTCTTTCGAGCTCAACGCCGCTCTCCTATCCCGTGCGCGTGTCCTGACGTTTCGCTCGCATGACGAGGAAAGCCTGGAGGAATTGCTGCGCCGCGCCGAGGCGGCTGAAGGCCGGCCGTTGCCGTTGACCGAGGATGCCCGCGCCAGCCTGATCCGCATGGCCGATGGCGATGGCCGCTCAGTGCTGACTCTGGCCGAAGAAGCCTGGCGCGCCGCGCGCAAGGACGAGCTTTTCGATCCTGATGCGCTGGTCAAGATCGTGCAGCGCCGGGCGCCGGTCTACGACAAGGCTCAGGACGGCCATTACAATCTGATTTCGGCTCTGCATAAGTCGGTGCGCGGCTCCGACCCTGACGCGGCGCTCTACTATCTCGCCCGCATGTTCGATGCCGGCGAAGACCCGCTTTATCTCGGAAGGCGGCTGGTGCGCATGGCGGTGGAGGATATCGGCCTTGCCGATCCGCAGGCGCTGGTCATCTGTAACGCCGCCAAGGATGCTTATGATTATCTGGGGTCACCGGAAGGTGAATTGGCCTTGGCCGAGGCCTGTGTCTATCTCGCTACCGCTCCAAAGTCGAACGCCGTCTATACTGCCTTCAAGGCTGCCACGCAGGCCGCCAAACAGAACGGCTCGCTGCTGCCGCCCAAGCATATCCTCAATGCGCCGACGAAGCTGATGCGCACGGAAGGATATGGCGACGGTTACCGTTATGATCACGACGAGCCCGACGCGTTTTCGGGCCAGAATTATTTTCCGGAAAAGATGGGCCGCCAGACCTTCTACGATCCGCCGGAGCGTGGTTTCGAGCGCGAAATCCGCAAACGGCTGGACTGGTGGGCGAAGCTGCGCAAGGAGCGCGGCGAACCATAGGTTGGACGTCACCTAGCGGTGACGACTTCCGCTGCCTTTTGCATGCGCGGTGCGGGAGCCTTGTCGATCATCTTGACGCTCGATTCCGCCATGCCGTTGTGGCCTTCCATATCCACGACCAGATGCCAATGGCCGGTCTCCGGAATGGACAGCCGGATCGGCGATTTCTTGGCGACGCCGCCGAGGAACTGGTGCTTCAGAGTTTCCGTAAAGCGCTCGAAATTCGAGCTGTTCATCAACCGGACATTGGCGATGGCCGACAGTGTGATCTCGATCACGGTGCCGGCGCGCTGCTCGTTGAGATCATAGTGGCTGTAACGGAAGGCAGGCTTCGACATTGCTCTTTTACTCTGGTGACACCCGGCCGCTATTTTACGCAAGTGCCGGTTAAGGAAGAGTTGGGTCGGGTGCCGTGAGGCGATCGAAGCTGTTTCGAATTGCTACATCTAATGCAGATTTGGAGACGGCATCGCGAAGCCGTCGAGTTCGAGCACCGAGCCCTCTGGGGCGCGGCATATATCGGCCGGATTATAGTTGCACTCTTCCGCTGCAAAATGCAGCGCCGCCTTCTCGGTGGCGAACAGGCCGCCGACAAGACCCTGCCGATCCCAGACGATCCAGGCGCCACGGCGGTCGCGGCCGACCGTGAAGCGGGCGGGTGCCGGCGAGACGGCAATGTGAGCCGAGCGGCGCTGAATATGCTGTGCATCTGCCATGTGTTTTCCCTCGTAAATCGCTTCGCTACACTCAGTTGCCAGCCCAGTGCATCAGCGCCTGGATGATGCCGGCGCCGAGGAAGACGAGCGCCAGGCGTGGCGCTATGGCGCGAAGTCCGTTTAGCAGTGTATGAAACGGGGTCGGCCGCTTGGTCCCCACGAGAGCGGTGGGGCGAGGGCGTTGGAGCGGATCAGCAGCGCCATATTGCATGTAACGTGACATCATAGTTCCTTTCCAAGTGTCACCGGCGCTGCGGTCGATTTTGGGCGACGCAAGCGCCATGCAAATAAATCTATGAGTGATCCGATATGTTTTCCATTTGGCAGAAAACGCTAAAATATAAAAATCTCATAGGGATAGGTTGCTTTCATAATCCTGTTCGGAAAGTCCTCGGCGAGGATGCGTCGCTTTGGTAGGCGAGTTGAAGCGAAGCCATCGCCGTCCTGATCGCCGCATCCGTCTCGGCTTCGACGCCGGTTAGCGGCAGGCGTACATCCGGGCTGATGTCCCTTATCGGAGACAAGGCATGCTTCACCGTTGCCGGTTCGGGTTCACGCGCAAGCGCCTTGAGCAGCGGCCGCAGCCGATCGTCGATCAGCAGCGCCGTCGCCATATGGTCGCACGCCGCCGATAGCTGCATGGAGCGGAAAAGCCGCGGTGCGATGTTGGCCGCACTTGAAAACGAACCCCGTCCGCCAGCCATGGTGAAGGCGAGCGCGGTTGCATCATGGGTCGAATAGAGCCCGATCCTTTCCGGCAGCAGAGGACGCCAGGTGCTGATGCGGCCGATATCGCCGCTGCCATCGGCGATGCCGATGATGGTCGGGATTTCCGCCAGCCGCGCGACCGTCGCGGGCGTCAGGTCGATGGCGGTATGGGCGGGCAGGTTATGGATGATCAGCGGCAGATCGGTGCTGGCGGCCAGCCGCTCGAAATGATGGACAAGACCTTTCTGGCTCGGCTTGGAATAATAGGGAAGCGTAACGAAGGCCGCATCGGCGCCGAGTGCCTGGGCCTGCCGTGTCTCCTCGATCGTCGTTGCCGTGTTATTGGTGCCGGTAGCGACGATAACGGGGACCCGGCCCTCCGCCAATTCGGCGCAGATCTCGATGATCCGCACTCGCTCAGCCGCAGTGAGCACAGGTCCTTCGCCGGTCAAGGAGCAGGCGAGCAAGCCGTCGATGCCGCTCAGCAATTGCCATTCCACATGCGCCATCAGACCGACGGTATCGATCGTATCGTCCCGAAACGGCGTGACGAGCGAGGTGATCGCACCGCCCACACGCAAGGCCGGTTTCATCATGATCTTCTGGCCGCTCAGAGAGCATGCAGCACTATGAAAAGCTCAAGGCCGCCGAGCAGCAGCCCGAAGGCGAACATGGCGTAGAAGGTACGTCTTTCGCGGACACGCCGGTCGCGAAGCCGTCGCTTCGGTGGGGCTTTGGCCGTGGGGGTAGAAGCGACAATGCGTTGGCGTCTTTCGTCGCTGCCCCGCACAAGAAAACGGATGGACTCTGCAAGGTTGGTGGAGTGTGTCTCAAGCATGGCGTCTACCTCTGCATCTGATCCCCACGGTAGCGCCGACCCGCATAGGAAATCCATTCGAGGCAGAGGGCAAAGAAATAGGGGAGATATAAAGATGCAGAGGTTCACCGAACCGGGCGGGGCAGGTGGGGAAGTCGGCGGATGACAGGCTTATCCCGCCACCCGCAAGTTCTCCCGGTCCAACTGCGTCACCAGCGCCAGGATTGTCGCCGAAGTCGGCGTCGCGACACCGGCGAGCTTGCCGAGCGAGACGACCATGCCGACCAGCGGCGTGATTTCCAGCGCCTTGCCGGCTAGCAGATCCTGCAGCATCGAGGTGCGTACCGGACCGATCTGGAGGGAGCGTTCGAGGCGTTCTTCGACGGAAATCGCCAGGCGTGCACCCAAGGCTTCCGCAACGGTCTTCACCTCGTTCATCACCTGGCCGACCATGGCCGACAGGGCCGGGTTGTCCATGATGTCGGACATCAGTGCTCGCGTCAGGGCGCTGATCGGATTGAAGGCGGCATTGCCCATCAGCTTGCTCCAGATTTCGTCGCGAATGCGCGGTGAGATCGAGACGTTGACCCCGCCGCGCTTCAAGAGAGCTGCGATCGCTTCGATGTCGGCGGTCGTTTCGCCGGAGGGTTCTCCGAGGACGAAATGACCGTTGTTGCTGAGCTTGATCTCGCCGGGATTGATGACCTCGGCGCCCTGATAGGCGACGCAGCCGACAACGCGCTGAGGCCCGATCAGCCGCCACAGATTGCCGTTCGGATCGAGCTCCTCCATCTGGCGCTCGGCATGGCCGCTTTGCTCATCCCGATGAAAATACCACCAGGGTATGCCGTTCAGGACCATCATGACACGCGTCCGATCATGCAGGAGCCTGGCGATGCCGGGGGCTGCCGCATCGAGCTGGTGGCCCTTAAGTCCCGTGATTACCAAGTCCTGTGGCGGAAGCTCCGCGGTGTTGTCCGTTGCAGTCACCTGCGCCACGAGCGGGCTGTCCGCTTGAGCCTCCCAGACCCGCAAGCCATCCGCGCGAATGCCTTCCAGATGCCCGCCACGCGCCACGACGGAAACGGTCGCTTGCTCCCTCAGTCCCAAAGCCAGTTTCGCCGCGATGGCGCCGCCGAGCGCGCCCGCGCCGTAGACGCAGATGGTTTTGAGCGAGGGGGATGCCATAGCCTTGATCTCCAGGTCCGTAGCGATCGGAAGAAGTTAGGTCGTCTCCATGATTTGGCGAGACCCGGCGGGCAGAGTTGGCGCGCAATTCCGCCGTTTCATCGAAACTATGGTCGAACTCGAACCGGCATCGTCCGCTCGGGCTATTCTTTACCACAATCACATTTTAACGTCGGCGGCGGTGCTGGACCAGAAACAACCAGTGCGGTATCGGTTTGTCGCTGGTCCTTTTAAAGTTGATCGTGTCGCCGAGGAAGATCTTTGCGTTTCGAAGCCTTAAACCGCCTCTGGGAGACCGTTCGGGAGACTAGCCATGATTTTCAGGCCTCTACCGACGTGTTTCCTGTTGTCGATATTGAGAAGCTGAGTACGACGCTCAGCCTGAAGGAGAAGGGCGCCGCCAACGGCGGGCTCAACCGGCCAGGGCAAAGCGCTCAGTCTTTCGATGAGACCGAGCAGCGTGTCATCGCTTGGGTCGAGGCGGAAAAGAAAAGCTCCTATCAGGTGCTGGAAGACCAGTTCCAGACTTTCGACAGCCGCTTGCGCAATCTCGATTTCGAAGGTCAGTTCGGGCTGATACGGCAGGCGAATGCGTCCAGCGTTTCGGATTTCAAGGCAGAGGTTGCAAGCGGCGTCGACGAGCTGCACGGCCTGCGTCGCAATCTGAAGACTGCCGAGGACGAGATGGTCGACTTCAAGTCCCGGCACAGGCTGCAGCGCGCGGCGAAGGTCTCCAGCAAGGCCGCCTGGGCCTTCAAGGTTGCGCTGATCATCTTTCTCATCCTCATCGAGATGGTGATGAACGGCAGCTTCCTTGCCAAGGGGAGCGCGCAGGGCATGGTCGGCGGTGTTACGGAGGCGGCGGCCTTCGCCTTCCTGAACATCGGCGCGGCGCTGATGTTTTCCTTCTTCTGCGTGCGCTTCCTTGTGCACAGGTCGTTCTTCCTGAAGCTGCTTGGTCTGCTCGGCCTGGTCGCCTATGTCGCCGTGGCGCTCGCGATCAACATCGCGCTGGCGCACTACCGCGAAGTGTCGGCAACCATTCTCTCCGGCGCCGGCACGGAGGTCATGCAGCGGCTGAAGACTGCGCCGCTGGGTCTGCAGGAGCTGAATTCCTGGATGCTTTTTGCCGTCGGCCTGATGTTCTCGCTCATCGCCTTCATCGACGGCTGTTATCTGACCGATCCCTATCCGGGGTTTGCCGGCGTGCAGAAACGCCTCGATGCGGCGCGAAGCAACTACATCGACCGCAAGCTCGATCTGATCGACGATCTCCGGGATATCCGCGACGAACACAATGGCAAGATCGAAGAGATCATCCGCGATCTCAGCATGCGCCGGCAGGAGACCGCCGCCATCATCGCCCATCGCGCCAGAACGGCGGGCCTCTTCCTCGAACATCAAAATCATCTCGAGCGCACGGCCAATACGCTTCTCACCATCTATCGCGAGGCCAACAGAGGTGCGCGGACGGAGCCGGAGCCAGCTTATTTCACATCCCGCTATCAGTTGGAGCGTCTGACGCCGGTTCTGCACACCGATGAGGAATGGGACGACAAGGTGCTCGGCGAGCGCATTCAGAGCGCGCAGGCCGAGTTGACCCAGCAGATCAAGCGGATCGGCGACGAGTTCGAAAGCGCCATCGAGAAATATCACAAGCTCGATAATCTTTTCCCGGAGGGCATCATTGGCACGACGCAAGCGGCGTAGCCGAGCCGGCAGTTCGGCCGGCCTTATCATCGCGACGGTTTGCCTCGCCGTTCTGTCCCTCGGTATTGTCGGCGCCTATGGCTGGCTTCGCTACAAGGCGAGCGGCAATGTCGCGGTCGACCAGGCCTCGCTCTGCCCGGTGGATGGCCCGAAGGCAGAAACGGCGATCCTGCTCGATGTCACCGATCCGATCTCGGACACGACGGCGCTCGACCTGCGCAATCAGTTCCAGAAAATCGTCGCCGATGTGCCCGTCGGCGGCGCGATCGACATCTATGCTTTGACGGAGAAAGAGGGCGAACTGATCCAGACCTTCCATGGCTGCAATCCGGGAAGCGGTGCCAGTGTCGACGAATGGACCAGCAATCCCCGCCTGGCGCAGGCGCGCTGGGAAAAAGGCTTCGCAAAGCCGCTTGCCGATATCGCCGGTAAGCTGAGCGTCGGGGAGGCGGGCAAGCAATCGCCGATCATGGCTGCCATCCAGAAGATCAATCTGGAAGTCTTTGCGAGCACTGCCGGTGGCATACCGAAACATCTCTACATCGCGTCCGACATGATTGAACATACCGACGCCTTCTCGAACTATCGCGACGGTGCCTCCTATCAGAAATTCCAGCAGAGCCCCGCGCGTGATAAATTCCGGACGTCACTGGATGGTGTCATGATCAGGATACTCGCCTTTCAAAGGCCGAACATGAAGTTCACTATGGAGGAGCTCGCAAATTTCTGGGCGCAGTGGATCAAGAGCAATAATGGCTATTTCGACGGCTTCGTCCGATTGGAGGGGATACGCTGATGGCCGATGTTGAGGCGAGGCTGGCCATACGCGACTATGGGCCGATGGTCCTCTTCGGGCTGGTCACCGTCGGCGGCATGATTTTCATCTGGACGTCGAAGCTGCTCGGTTGGCCGCTGCCGATCGTGACCGGCGTGCCGCTGCTGCTGATGGCAGTCTATTTCGTGATCTCGGTGGCTTTCGCCGGATTTCGCCTGCACAACGAGCAGGCGGGCGACAATCTCTACTACATGGGATTTCTGTTCACCCTGTCGAGCCTCGGCGTCTCCCTCTACCTCTTTGCCGGCGAGACCTCGATCGAGACGATCGTCCGCAATTTCGGCATTGCCGTCACCTCCACCATCGCCGGCGTGACGCTCCGCATTCTCTTCAACCAGATGCGCCGTGATCCGATCGATATCGAGCGCAGCGTCCGCCACGAGCTGGCGGAGATGACACGCCGCGTGCGCTCGGAACTCGACTCTTCGTCGCGCGAATTCTCCCACTACCGGCGCGTCAGCAACCAGATGCTGTCGGAGGGTTTCGAGGAGATCGGGCGCCAGGCGGAACGCAGCGGCGAGGAAATTCAGAAGATCCTGGAAGTCCTGGCGAAGCAGGCGGTCACGCCGATCAACGAGGCGGCTGCGCAACTGACGGAAACGACATCGCAGCTTTCCGACATCATCGGCAAATTCGGCACGGCCGTTGAAACTGTCGGCAAGAAGCTCGAGGAAATCCGCTCGCCCGAAGACGTCGTCCGCGCCGAGCTGGCGCCGGCCATTGCCGCCATCAAGGAAATGGCCGAGGCGCAGTTGCAGCCATTGAAGAATATCGAGCAGACATTGAGCCGCATGGCGGATTTGCCGGGACGATCGTTTCCGCCGGAACTCAAGCCGATCGATCCCCATGTTGCACCCATGGGCGATGAGACGCTCTCCGGAGCGATAACGGCGGTCACGGCCAATGAAAACGAACCGCCAAGGCGTAAGCGACGGTGGCATCTATGGTGATGCGCGTCTCGGACACTGCGCCAAAGCTAGAACACAAGGGCTATAATCGCGGGCTCATTCTCGGCCTGACCATGGCCGAATCCATGCTGCTGCTGGTCTTCTGCCTGCTTCTGGTCGCTGCCGCCATGATTTCCGCGGAGAGGAACCATCGTTATGAGGCCGAGCGGAAATTGAAAGATGCCGAGCAACGGCTTGTGCTCCTGGAAAAGAAACAATCCGAGCAGGCGGCGCGCATCGTGCAACTGCAATTGAAGCTGATTTCCGGCGACCTATCGGCGGACGACCGCGCGACGCTAGAAAAGGAATGGCGTGAACTGGTCCAGGCGCGCGAGACGCTGGACAGCATGAGCGCCGATGGTACGAAGCCGGAGGATCTGCAGGAGCTCGCCAAAATCGCTGACGTGCTGAAGCAGCATGGCGTCGATCTCGCCAAGGCGCCCGACGAGGTGAGCAAGCTGCTGGCGGGAGAGGGCGGCGGAAAAGGCGCTCATGATTGGCCGCCGATCATCAATCTTGACGACGCCAAGAAGAATTATTTCCAGTCGGGCAGCGCCGAATTGACCAAGACTTTTGAACGCATGCTCGACACCACAATCTCGAATGAGATTGCCAGCAATCTCAGCCTCTACGATGCCGATATTGTCGAGGTGATCGGCCACACGGACGAGCAGCGCGTATCGCGGCCAAGCTCGAACCTCGACGATACGCTGATCGGGGCAATGGATGGCAAACTGCCGATATCGGCTGTCGAGCCTGCTGATAATGCCGGGCTGGGGTTGGCGCGCGCCGTCGCGGTCGCCAATGTCCTCAAGGCCAATCCGAAGCTGAAGAACGTCACCATCTTGCCGATGTCGGCCGCCCAACTGATCCTGCCGGGCGATACGATCACGGCAGGGCAGGCGGGTGCCGTAGAATCCCGCCGGCGCATCGAAATCCGGGTCCGCGGCAGGACCACGCCCGTTGCCGTGATCAACGATGCAACGGCGTCCCCCGTCAGCGTACGCTGAGGCTCAGCTCCGAAGACCCGGAGCCTCATGGCCGGTGCGTGCCACATATTCGGTGTAGCCGCCGCCATATTGGTGAATACCCTCGGGCGTCAATTCCAGCACGCGGTTGGACAAAGCGGCCAGGAAATGCCGGTCGTGCGAAACGAACAGCATGGTGCCCTCATATTGCGACAGGGCCTTGATCAACATTTCCTTGGTGTCGAGGTCCAAATGGTTCGTCGGCTCGTCCAGCACGAGGAGATTTGGCGGATCGAAAAGCATCATCGCCATGACGAGCCGCGCCTTCTCGCCGCCTGACAGTACCCGGCACTTCTTCTCGACATCATCGCCGGAGAAACCGAAACATCCCGCCAGTGCGCGCAATGAGCCCTGTCCCGCCTGGGGAAACTCGTGTTCCAGCGACTGGAAGACGGTGCGCTCGCCGTCAAGGAGGTCCATGGCGTGCTGAGCGAAATATCCCATCTGCACGCTGGCGCCCAGAGCGACGCTGCCGCCATCCGGCTGCGTCGAGCCCGCCACCAGCTTCAGCAAGGTGGACTTGCCGGCGCCGTTGATGCCCATGATGCACCAGCGCTCCCTTCGCCGCACCATGAAGTCCAGTCCTTCATAAATGATGCGGCTGCCATACTTCTTGTGAACGCTCTTCAGGTTGACCACGTCTTCGCCAGAGCGCGGCGCCGGCTGGAATTCGAAGGCGACGGTCTGGCGCCGTTTCGGCGGCTCCACCCGATCGATCTTCTCCAGCTTCTTCACGCGGCTCTGCACCTGCGAGGCATGCGAGGCACGCGCCTTGAAGCGTTCGATGAATTTGATTTCCTTGGCAAGCATTGCCTGCTGGCGTTCGAACTGGGCCTGCTGTTGCTTTTCGTTCTGCGCCCGCTGCTGTTCGTAGAATGCATAGTCGCCGGAATAACTGCTCAACGAGCCGCCATCGATCTCGATGATCTTGGTGACGATGCGGTTCATGAACTCGCGGTCGTGCGAGGTCATCAGCAAGGCGCCTTCATAACCTTTCAGGAATTCTTCCAGCCAGATGAGGCTTTCCAGATCCAGATGGTTGCTCGGCTCGTCGAGGAGCATGACATCGGGGCGCATGAGGAGAATGCGGGCAAGCGCCACGCGCATTTTCCAGCCGCCCGACAGTGCGCCGACGTCGCCGTCCATCATCTCCTGGCTGAAGCTCAGGCCCGCCAGCACTTCGCGCGCACGCCCTTCGAGGGCGTAACCGTCCAGTTCCTCATAACGAGCCTGCACTTCGCCATAGCGCTCGATAATCTCGTCCATCTTATCGGCCTGATCTGGATCGATCATCGCGGCTTCCAGCTCGCGCAGCTCGGCGGCAACCGCACTGACGGGGCCGGCGCCTTCCATCACTTCGGAGACGGCGCTGCGGCCAGCCATTTCGCCGACATCCTGATTGAAGTAGCCGATGGTCACGCCCTTATCGACGGAAACCTGCCCTTCATCGGGCTGCTCCTGTCCCGTGATCATCCGGAACAGCGTCGTCTTGCCCGCGCCGTTCGGGCCGACGAGCCCGACGCTGTCGCCCCTGTTGAGCGCAGCGGATGCCTCGATGAAGAGGATGCGATGGCTGTTCTGCTTGCTGATATTCTCGATACGAATCATGTCTACGCGAGGCCCGAAGAAAGTTTTGGCGCCTTATGCCACGGGTCGTGCGCTCTGTCGCAGCTTTTCGGGTGGGAGAATGAGCGATTTCTGAGAAGCCTATGTAACATAGAGTGGCTATTCTAGTTGCGCGCTGTTCGAGGTGCATGAGGAGATGCGGAGCAACGCTTCCAGGTCAACAGAGCAGAAGGAGTGACGATGACCGTGTTGATGGGCGAAGGTGTGAAGCGCGTGGTAAGGCAGGTGGCCCTCCTGAACCTCGGTTATTTCGGGATTGAGTTTCTGGTCGCGCTGTCGATCGGTTCGGTGTCCCTGTTTGCCGACAGCGTCGACTTCCTTGAGGACGCTTCCATCAACCTGCTGATCGCCGTTGCGCTCGGCTGGAGTGCACGCAACCGTGCTCGCGTAGGCATGGCGCTGGCCGGCATATTGCTCGTGCCCGGTCTCGCCACGGTGTGGACTGCCTGGCAGAAGTTCATGACCCCTGTCGCACCCGATCCGCTGCCGCTGACGTTGACGGGCCTGGGTGCGCTTGTCGTCAACCTTTCCTGCGCGTTGATGCTCACCCGCTACCGTCACCATAGCGGCAGCCTTACACGCGCGGCGTTTCTGTCCGCCCGCAATGATGCTCTCGCAAACATCGCCATCATCGCAGCCGGTCTTATGACCGCCTTCGTCTGGCATTCGGCTTGGCCCGACCTCATCGTGGGGTTGGCGATCGCCGCGATGAATGCGGACGCTGCACGCGAGGTGTGGAGTGCCGCGCGCAACGAGCACCGCACGGCCCAACCATAAGCGTTCACTCCTATGTTTCGCGCGCTTGATACGCCTCAGACAGCCCCGATCCGGCCCTATGCGTCAGCCGCGATATGCCGGCTGCGGGCGTGACGGTCGCATCTTTCGGAGTATCGGACGCTCTATGAACAGGTAGCAAACGATCGCAAAGGCCAGCGAACCCAATGCAAGGAATACAGGCTGTGCGGCGTGTCGCACCCCGATGCGCAACAGCAGCGCCGTGACCAGGACGCCGGTAAGTACGTGCCAAATGTAGATGGAATAAGAGGCGTCCCCCAGGAAATGCAGGAACGAAAGTTTGGGAACACCGCGCTCCCGTTCGGCGAAAACAGCGCCCGACAACAGCAGCACCGCCGGTATGCCCCAGCGAACCGCGCGGTCGACATGGGGCATCAGGTCACTTGCCAGCAGCAATACGAATCCGACGACCATCAAGCCGATAGAGGCGTGAAAAGACAGGCGAAAGCCCTGCTTCCACAGGCGCCCAATGACGATGCCGGCCGCAAATTCGAGGATGACCGGCTCTGTGAAAACACTGAGATAGCCGAGCGGCAGCAGGTAATGCGCCATGACGACGGTCACCAGAGCCGCCATGAGGAACCATGGCCGCCTGAACTCCGGCAGAAGTAGCGAAATGGAAAAGATGAGATAGAAGAACATCTCGTAGGATAGGGTCCATCCTTGCTCGACGATCGGATGCATTGCTTCGCCCTTCATGACGGGCAGGAAAAGCAGCGAGCCGATCAAATTCCCGACCGTCGTGTCCATGTTGAAGAAGAACTGCGGTTTCAACACGGCCATGACGAATGTCGCCACCGTCGCAATCCAGTAAAGCGGCACTATTCTGAATAGCCGGCGCACCATGAACTCTTGCGGACCGACCGGTTTTCCCTCGGTCGTGACCCACATGATAAAGCCGCTGATGACGAAGAATATATCGACCCCCGCCGCTCCGACCCTGAATTCCAGTCCATATGCGTCGCTGACATGGAAGCAGAGAACGGAGATCGCTGCGATGGCGCGCAGATATTGAATGCTTTTGATGTCGCTGCTGATTTTCAAGACGGTGCCCCCGCGCGACTGGATTGCTATCGCCAAGGCCTGCCGGCCGGTTTGGCGAGAGAATGAGTCGAAAGGCCGGACACTCACGCAGAACAACTTGGAGGGCACGGCGGACCTGATGTCACCGTGGCAACAATTTCAGTGAAAACGGATGATTTCCCGCCGGTTTCGTGACGGAAATCGGGCATTTCGGCGCAGAACGCCTGCCTGTCGCTTCCGCCGCCCCTCGGTAAGTACATACCTCTTCGAAGGTAACGCCGCATCTCAGGTATTACCTAGCCCAAAGATGGTACGTCTTGGGTGATATCAATGCCACGGCATGTTGGGTACACTTTTTTAGGGTACTCAGCGTCCGGCGCTCTTAATCTCATCCGTATCTGGATTCTCGGAAAAGCAAGTATGTGCATTTTGCATATACCCTTCTGAAAAGGCCAGCGACATGAACATAGGCGAGTTGGGGCACGCGTCCCGAGCGATTCTATTCATTGATGTCGTCGATTCCGTTCGTCTCATTGAACATGATGAAGAAGGGACCATCGTGCGTTGGCTCGGCATGGTGGACAGCATCGAGAACTCCATTCTGCCTGGATCGGGGGGGCGCGTCGTCAAGCATCTCGGCGACGGAATGCTTCTTGAATTCGAAAATATGCAGGCGGCAGCGTCGGCAGCATTCGAGATCCAGAACGCAAGTGCTCGCGACAACGCCGAACAGCCGCCCGATTCCCAGATACTGCTGCGCGCCGGCATCGACGTCGGCGATGTGATCATATCGCACCAAGATCTCTACGGGCGCGGCGTGAACCTCGCCGCCAGGCTCATGGGCCTCGCCGGTCCGGGCGAAATCGTCATCTCTGAGCGTGCGCGGGGACAATTGACGCCTCTCCTCGATGCCGACATTGAGGACCTGGGCGAGTGCTATCTCAAGAACATCGAAGCCCCCGTACGCGCCTTTAGAATTGGACAGCCGGGAGCCCATCCCGTGGTCCAGTCCCATTGGTCGTTGGGCGAATTGCGCCCAACCCTCGCTGTCATCCCTTTCGCCGTCCGGGGCGAAGCCGAGGAACACGGGATTCTGGGGGAGGTCTTGGCCGACGAGATCATCCGGGCGTTGTGTCGTATGCAAGAGCTCAACGTTATTTCACGGCTCTCAACGACCGCTTTCGCCGGACGCAAACTGGATCTCGATGAGGTGAGACTGCACCTGCACGCCAACTATGCCGTCTCCGGCGTCTGCCGGGTGACCGGCGACAGCGTATGCCTGGATGCAGAGCTGGCAGACACAAAGACAGGGCAAATCGTTTGGGAGAACCGCCTGACGGAGCGGATCATAGGAATTCTCGAGGGCGATCAGGAAATCGTTGGTCACACGGTTGCCGAGATCAGCAATGCGATCATGGCACGCGAACTGCGGCGTACACGCTCGCAGCCGCTTCCGACGCTTGAGAGCTACGCCCTTCTTATGGGCGCCATTGTGTCAATGCATCGCCTGAGGTTTGGCGACTTCAACGATGCCCGCAAAATGCTGGAAGCGATCTTGGAACGTGGATCGTATCAACCACTCGCGCAAGCATGGTTGGCGAAGTGGCATGTGCTGCGCGTGCAGCAAGGCTGGTCCGACAACGTCATGGATGATGCGCACCGAGCGCTCGAGCTGACAAAACGGGCTCTCGATTCCGATCCCGATTTTTCGCTCGCCCTCGCGGTCGATGGCTTTGTGCACACGAATCTCCTTAGGCGTTTCGATATTGCGCGGGAACGTTACAACCTTGCGATCCAGGCCAATCCGAGTGACTCGCTGGCCCTCTTGCTAAGAGGAATGATGCACGCCTTTTGCGACGAGGGAGACCAAGCCGTGAGGGATACCGAGCTCGCGCTGCTGCTGTCCCCTCTCGATCTGCACCGGTTTTTCTACGATTCGCTGGTCGCGTCAGCGAATCTCACGGCGGGCAATTACGCTCGCGCCTTGAATCTTGCGCAGCGGTCTCTGCGCGCGAACCGGATGCACACCTCGACTTGGCGGGTTCTCATCGTCGCACAGTGGCAGCTCGGCATGCACGAGGACGCGCGCGAATCCGCGCGACAGCTCCTAACTCTGGAGCCCGGTTTTACGGTTGGCGGATACCTGAGGCGTACGCCAAGCGCAGCTTTCTCAATCGGCAAGTTGATCGCCGATGTGCTGCTGAAAGCTGGAGTGCCGCAATAGGGGATGCATCAATAGGGGGATAGGCAAATGAGCAACATATCACCGCAGGCATCGCAGGGGGGGCATGGTGGGCACGGCGGTCATGGTGGCCATGGCGGGCACGGCACAGAGGACGATGTCTTCTTTGGAACGGACGCGCCGCTGGTCGCTGACGCGCTGATAAACAATCGCGACGGAATTGTCGGCAATTTTCGCCGGCCTGAAGCGGTGCCCCAGGAACTGGATCTTGATGACGTTGCCAACATGACCAGATGGGCTCAGGAACGGCGAGAACAGGTCGTCGACTTCGAGCTTCATTCCCGCATTGGCTTCTCTCAAGGGATGGGTGATCCTGCGGGAAGCATGAATGTCTGGCATTTGGAGGTTGCACATGACCCGGACGACGCCGTGCCAAACGTTCGCTATCGCCCGCTCGTCAGAATGGTCCGACCTACTGAGAAAGTTTTCCTTGGCCAACTTCAGCTTGTTGCGAACTATGCCGATTTACGGGCAGATCGGGTTACTGAAATTCTGGCGCAGCGCGATGGGCCGACCGCCTTCCTGGCTTCCGTCGCATATATGGCCCCAAACCGTGCGCGTTGGACGCTTGAACTTCTAGGCGCCGTCTTCCGGCTCGCTCAGTTTGTCGAATTTCGCATGAAGCACGCACTCGCTTGCCGACGGCCAATGGAATACTCGCCACAGATACAGCCAATGATTCTTACGCCGGAACACGGCAGTCTGCCCAGCGGCCACTCAACTGAGTCCTTTGCAATGGCCATTGTACTGGTGCAGCTTCTCCGGGCTTCGCCCAATCCCGTCTACGAGCAGGACATTTATGCCGTTCAACTGCTTCGGCAGGCGGCACGGGTCGCTGTTAATCGGCAGGTAGCCGGCGTGCACTTTCCAGTCGACAGTGCGGCGGGTGCGCTCCTGGGTTTGACCTTAGGCGAATATTTCTGCCGCCGGTTTAGCGGGGAGGCCGACTTCTATGCCTGGTCCTTCGACGGCGAAGCCTATCCGGAAGATGCCGATTTCAATTGGGCGGGATGGTACGACGTTCAGCGGCAGCGGCAAATTGCTCCGGATGCGAGGTCTCCATGCGCCGCGGAGCTGGGCCGTCACAAACTTGGTGCCGTCTCTCCTATCCTCACTTGGCTGTGGGAAAAGGCGCTGGCCGAGTGGTCTTGATTGCCCTTGACCCAACCCAGCAGTGAGGGAGAAGCGATCATGGAATGGCGAAAAACTGACCTTGAACACAGCTATTGCCGAATCGAAGGGATAGATCCCAGCGCCGATTGGGTTCTCGGGCCTGGCTTCCGTGATTTTTCGCGGGGCGACGATAACGTCTTGATCCCCTGTACGATCGGTCCGCTCGACACATCCATGGTCGAAATGATGAAGTCCTTTCATAGGGTCGATGCTCAGCAAGGCGGGTGGGAAAGTGGAGTCTTCGTACCGTCTCTCTATCATGATGCGAAAGAGGACCAACACATGGTCGCGTTCGTGAGAAAAGCTGTGTTCGAAGACCTAGCACGGGGGGAGGGGCCATTCGGCCAAATTCGCAAGACTGCGAAACAGATCGACTTTAGCCTGCCTCTCAATCGGAAATCGCTGCCCAATCATTGGAAGCGCCGCGTTCCGGCATCGAAACCTGTTCGTCTACCGGTCGTCTCCCCTGGCCACTGGCCGGAGGGCACAGTTGTTATTGGTATCATCGATGATGGGATCGCTTTTGCCCATGAGCGGTTTCGCCTCGCTGACGGCAGCTCGCGTGTTCAATATGTCTGGCGTCAGGACGGCATTTTTGACAATGACGGTTCAACCGTCGATTTCGGAAGCGAGATATGTAAACTCGATCGGCCGCCGCACAGGGGTATCGACAAACTCTTGGAGGCTTACGACCAAGCTGGGCTGGTTGACGAGGAGGGGCTCTATCGAGAGGCAGGTCTAATCGACTTTCGCGATCCCGACCACAAGGCTGCCGCCTGGCAATTGTCGCACGGCACCCATGTACTCGATCAGGCGGCCGGCTACGACCCAGTCGACGCGCCCATGAACCGCCCGATCATCGCCGTTCAGCTTCCGGTTTCGGTGACAGCGGATACCTCCGGTTCCAACCTCAAAACATTTGCGACGGCCGCGATCAGATACATCCTCGATCGAGCGGATCGCCTGGCAGGAAAGGGGCTGTTGCCCGACGGCTCATGGCGGCCGTTGCCGGTTGTCATCAATTTCAGCTATGGCATGCTCGCGGGACCGCACGACGGTACTCTCGATCTCGAGCAAGCTCTCGACGACTTTGTTACTAAGCGGGACGCACCGCTGCGCATTGTTTTGCCCGCTGGCAATGCAAATCTTTCGCGATGCCACGTCGCGGTTAAATTCAATGGAACCCGCGAACCGGTGACTCTCAAGTGGCACGTTCAGCCCGATGATAGTACGCCAACGCAGATGGAAATCTGGTTGCCGCATGATCCACGAAAGCAGCGGGACCCGAGCCGGGTGACGATATCCGTCGAAACACCGTCTGGGCTGCGGAGTCCGCCCCTCAAGGAAGAGGTGGGCTCGGGAGTCCAGCTAGTCTCGAACGGCGAGGTCGTCGGGTGCGCGCACTACGCCTTTCGTTCGTCTCCCACGGAACGGGGTGTTTTTATTATCTCGCTGCAACCCACGGCGCGCTTGCGACCCCTCGACAACCCCGCGACAAGCGGCGCAACGGCGCCGGCAGGGGCTTGGAAGGTCATCATCACGAACTCCAGCCTGCGCCCGGGACAGGAGCTGGAAGCATGGATTCAATGGGACGACGTGATCTACGGATATTCGCGCCGTGGTCGGCAATCCTACTTCGAGGCAGACTGCTATCGTCGGTTCAATCCTGTCACTGGCGACGTGGTAGACGTGGATGACGAGCGCAATCCCTGTATCGTCAGGCGAGGCGGCCTCATAAACGCCATCGCTACCGGACAGGAAACAATCGTGGTCGGCGGGGTCCAGCAGAAGGACCTCAGACCGCCAAAATATGCAGCCGGCGGTCCAGTCGCACCAACCCGCCATAAGCACACTCATCGGGTCGGGCCTGATGCGGCGTGCGTCAGCGACGATTCACGGGTTCACAACGGCATTCTCGGGGCCGGCTCGAGAAGCGGGTCTGCGGTCGCCATGAGCGGAACGAGCGTTGCCGTCCCGCAAATCGTCAGATTGGTAGCGGACATGCTGGCAGACGGCGGGCCTGGCAATCGCGAGGCGATTTCCCAATTTGCGGCGGCCGAAGAATACGCCCGAAGGCAATCGTCAGAAGACACTGGCGAGTCGCGGGAGCATGACAACCAGCAAGGCCATTTTAGCAGAGAACGATGCGGCGCCGGCCGGATCGTAAGGCCGCGACCAGGTCGGCCAAAGCGCTACGATGTCGATACCTGACGAAAGACCAGTTTCAGAGCTCTCGAGGCTCACCTAACGGTAAGCCGATTTCATCTTGAGCTGCATTGCTCTAAGCTCTCGGCTGAACACTCCGTCGGGTCAGTGCATCATGGTTGGCCAGCTCACCATCAAGGTATTGGGCGAACTCAATGTCACGCGGCAGGGACAGCTTCTGCCTCTGCCGCAGTCGAAGAAAACCCGCGCTCTTCTTGCCTATTTGGCCGTTGTCGGAAGACCTCAGCGCCGCGAGCATCTTTGCAAGATGTTCTGGGAAGTTCCAGACGACCCTCGTGCTTCGCTGAGGTGGAGCCTCCACAAACTCAGGCCAATCGTGAATACGGAAGGTCATGTGCGTCTGCATGCGGACCACAATTCCGTTCTCCTCAGCCCCCAGACGGTCGAGGTGGACTTCAATGGCCTAGCTTGCCTTCGACCCGCTGACCTCGACGTCTTGGATACGGAGACATTGGAATCGCTTGCCACGACATTTCGCGGTGAATTCCTCGAAGGCCTCTGCCTGCAGCATTGCCCAAACTTTGAAGCGTGGCGGCTGTACCACCGAGATAGGGCGCTTCGGGCACACATGGCAATTCTGCGCGCCCTCATTCGACGCCTTCAAGACAGCCCCGAGCGAGCAAATGCTTATTCCCTGGTGCTCGATCGCCTTACCGAAGAGATTGCCGCCGTCGGTCTTCCTGGGCGGTGGTCAGAGCCTTCGGTCTCTGCGACTTTTGAAACGGCTGTCCCGTCGCCACCGGTGACCCCCAGCAAGAGATCGCAGGAAATTCGCTTCTGCAAAACCACCGACGGGGTAACAATTGCCTACGCGGTGTGTGGGCAGGGATCGCCGATCGTGCGAGCCGCACACTGGATGTCACATCTGCAATATGATTGGGAAAGTCCGGTGTGGAGGCATTGGATCGACGCCCTTTCGGAGAAAACGAAGCTCATACGCTATGACGAACGCGGTAACGGTCTTTCGGACTGGGTTGCCGAGGAAATTTCGTTCAAGGCGATGATTGCGGACTTGGAGAGCGTGGTCGATGCGGCGGGCCTCGACCGGTTCACGCTTCTCGGTGTATCGCAAAGCTGCGCTGTCTCCGTTGCCTACGCCGTCCGCCATCCTGAACGAGTTTCGGGGCTCATCCTATACGGAGGATTTGTAAAAGGCTGGCGCAAACGAAGTGACAGCCATGAGGTCGCCACCCATGAGGCAATGACAGCATTGATCCGGGAAGGATGGGGGCAGAATAATCCGGTTTTCCGGCATCTGTTCACCGCAATGTTCATTCCAGGGGCGGATCAGGTGCAAATGGATTGGTTTGACGAACTGCAGCGCATTTCGGTGTCGCCCATCAACGCAGGTCGCCTGCACGAGGCATTCGGAGAGATCGACGTTTCGGATGTCCTGTCGCAGGTGACGATTCCGACGCTCGTCTTGCACGCAAGAAAAGACGCCGTCGTTCCCTTTCAGTCCGGAAGGGAGTTCGCAACCGGCATCCCTGGAGCTCGATTTGTCGATCTCGACAGCGCCAATCACATTCTCCTCGCCAACGAACCCGCCTTTGAGCAGTTTATTCGTGAGGTAACGCGCTTCGTCGCCGAAACAGCGTAGCTGCTGCTGCGCGCTTTCAACGATTGGCCCCGCATTTTCAACGGTTCCTTCCACATTCTTTCTCACGCGCGCAGAATAGAATGCTTCCGACAGTTTGCGATGCTGACAAGGAGGGACGACGATGAAGGTTCACAATGTAACGGGCGGCGCCGGATTGCGACTGCATGTTCGCGAGTGGGGAAAAGAAGATGCGCCGTCGATCCTCTTCATCCACGGGTGGTCACAAAACCATCTCTGCTGGAAAAACCAGTATGAAAGTACGCTTGCGGAGGATTTTCGCCTGGTAGCCTTGGACCTCCGCGGTCACGGCATGTCGGACGCTCCCCTTGAGGCCGAGCATTATACTGAACCGCAGCTTTGGGCAGACGATATCGCCGCCGTCATAGATCAACTCGACCTTGGCAGTCCGGTTCTTGTGGGCTGGTCCTACGCCGGCTTCATTATTTGCGACTATCTCCGCGCCCACGGTATTGCCCATGTTGCGGGCATCAACTTCGTCGGCGCGGCAACGACGATGAATAAGGCGGCGCTCGGCACCTTGATCGGCCCGGGCTTCCTCGACCACGTCATCGGTGCCACCGGCGAAGACCTGCCCGGCAATATCGAAGCAATCCGCAATTTCGTGCGCGGGTGCACTTATTCGCAACTGCCTTCCGAGGTCTTCGAAACGGCAATTTGCTGGAACATGGCCGTGCCAGCGAAGATTCGGGCTGCCCTGCTGGCCCGGGAGGTCGATTCCGATGATGTACTGACAGCACTTGCCGTGCCTGTCCTTGTAACCCATGGCCAAGAAGACACCGTGATCCTGCCGGCGATGGGGCGGCACCTTCTGGCATTGTACCCTCAAGCGACAGCATCGTGGTATGCCGCGACGGGACATGCACCTTTTCTGGAGTATCCTGGTAGGTTCAACAGCGAGCTATATCGTTTTGCATGTGACGCGGTAGAACTATCAATTAGACGTATGTCTATTGGTCAGGTTACGCACAAATCATTGTTCTGAATGGAAGGTAAAATGGGGACACAAATCGTTCGAGTTCCACCCGGATTTAGGCACCCAGTCGATGAGGATGGCGAGTTGATGGTCGGTGGCCACCTGGAGCCGCTCTATTATGCCGATCCTGCCTCTCTCACCTCGTATCAAGTCTATGAAAACGTTAGTGAGGGCAGCCCCATCAGTCCTGTTTTTGATACCGTAGACGAACTGAATGAGTGGCTGAAGCAAGAAGGCTGGGATCAGGAAACCATAGATTGCCTGTTAAACCTTGGGCATGCTCCGTCCCTAATTGTATAGGTCGATTTGGTGGCGATTTACGGTCGCCGACCCGCCGAGCATCTCGGAGTGGCGGCGCTATTGTTCGTAGCCATAATATCCTCTTATTATTGGCTGCCTATCGCGCGCGTAAATACAGGTGAAATTTTTTCACCGCTTCCCAAAATACAAATATGGATATCGTCAGAAATACAGTGGGAGCGAAGTATCCTATGTACAGTGAGGAAAATATCTTATCATTTCTTCCAAATAAGTACTCAAACGCATAGCATCTTTGGCCGTTACACTTATTACCAGACAGCAAAAAATAAACTATGTTAAACAGAAAAAAAGTAATAGCGCCAACAAGTATAACCTTTATGGACGTCATCCATGATAAATCCTTTCGCGGAAAATCCGCGTCATTGTTGCTGAAATAATTTACAGTATTTGTAATAATACAGCAGAATACTGACGAGAAAAGCTGGCTAAGTATGAATACTATAAACCCACCTTCAGGATATAACCTCTGGAAAATGATTGAAGACAATCCCAAAGATAGTACGAATGAAGAGGCGATATTTCCGCTCCCGATCTTGAGCGCACGCCTAGAGCTTACAGTTCTTCCGAAAACAATGGCGGACCATGCCGTCAGCATAATCGGCACCGGCCCGACGATCCAAGGAAGACTGAGCGAATTCATCCGCAATCCTTGGTGGCGGTGCAAAATTGAAATGCACCCCGATTTTGGGCCATCGGGAGCTGGGACTTTCCGGGGTTTGACGCGAAGGACAACCATCCTTAGCTGCATTTGACCAAATAGCTCCCACCAATACATATCCCACCGCCTGCGCGGATCAGCCGATCTGTTTGCTTGAGAGCGTAGCCAGTACTCACATGAACGAGGATTTGGCGAGCGCCACGCGCCTTCGACCATGCCGCTACTCCACGCAGCAATTTCACAGAAACTTTCGCCGAGCGGAAAGGCCCGCAAAATTCGGTATCGACGCCTATGAGATGCGTGGTCGTCATCACACCGCCTTCTCCGAACCATGACCGGAGAAGGCGATCACCACCGTGTCGTCCGCGTCGCATTGGGAGAGCGTTTCGAGTTCTGTCTCGATCCTGGAGAGGGTGGCCTCCTGATCAGTCACGAGAACGGTCGGGCCGCCGAGGGTATCGGCGAACATCGCTTCGAGCGCGGTCGCGTCGCGGGCCGCGCATGACAAGTCACGGATCTTGGGCGACTGATAACGGTTGACACCAACAAACAAACCCCTGAAAGCCATCGCATTCACTTTTTGTTCCTTAAAGCCTTTCCGGGCACTTTTCAGCGCCCGGAAATAGTCGAATGTGGTGTTGGCCAGTTTTAGGTTCCAAAATGGCCAGTTCTAACGCCTTTTGGCCAATACTTGGTTCGGTTTCTCACGTCACTACAGCTTAGGCGAATGCTTAGCTGCACCCGCTCGTCGCGCCGCAAGTGTCGCACTTCTCGCAAGTTCCATTCCGAACCATCGTGAAGTTCTGGCACTCCGTGCACATGTTGCCGGTGTAGCCCTGCATGATGGAGCGGGCGCGGCGTTCGGATTCCAGTTTCTTGGCTTCCGTCTTTGCCGTTGCCGCTTCATCTGCCGCCTTGTCGGTGAAGAGGGCGGTGGAGGCTTCGGCGGTTTCGTTTGCCAGTTCCTCGGCGATCTCTTCGGCCAGCTCCTTGGCGCGTTCCTCATAGTCGCGCTTGAAGGCAACGACTTCCGAGGTGGAGATGGCGCCGGCGGGTTCGAGCTTGCGCGCGGTATTGCCGGCGATGGAGGTGATCGTCGCACCCGAAGAGGCGCGGGCAGGAGCGGCCGTGGCCGAACCCTTGACTTCGCCTGCCTGGCGCTCGCCCGATGTCGGCACCAGCGTCGGCTTGTAGCCGCGGGTCAGGCCCTTGGAGACGACATCCGCCTTGCCTTCCGATACGCCGCGTCCAAGGGCGGTGTTGCTGAAGTCCGAGGTGTCGACATGAGCAAGATCGTGGCGGCCGAGATAGGAGATGGCAAGCTCACGGAACACGTAGTCGAGGATCGACGTGGCGTTCTTGATCGCGTCGTTGCCAGTGACGATGCCGGCCGGCTCGAACTTGGTGAAGGTGAAGGCATCGACATACTCTTCGAGCGGCACGCCGTATTGCAGGCCGAGCGAGACCGAGATGGCGAAGTTGTTGATGAAGGCGCGCAGCGCCGAACCTTCCTTGTTCATGTCGAGGAAGATTTCGCCGAGACGGCCATCATCATATTCGCCGGTGCGCAGGAAGATGGTGTGTCCGCCGATCTTGGCCTTCTGGGTGTAGCCCTTGCGGCGACCCGGAAGCTTTTCCTGGCTGCGGACAACCTTTTCGATGACGCGTTCGATGATCTTTTCGGTGACGGTGACGGCCTGAGCAGCAGCCGGGGCCTGCAGCAGTTCTTCGATTGCATCCTCGTTATCGTCGTCGTCGATCAGCGAGGCGTTCAGCGGCTGGCTGAGCTTGGAGCCGTCACGATAAAGCGCATTCGCCTTCAGGCCGAGCTTCCAGGAGAGCATGTAGGCGTTCTTGCAATCCTCAACGGTTGCTTCGTTGGCCATGTTGATCGTCTTGGAAATGGCGCCCGAGATGAAGGGCTGGGCGGCGGCCATCATGCGGATGTGGCTTTCGACCGAGAGGTAGCGCTTGCCGATCTTGCCGCAGGGATTGGCGCAATCGAAGACGGCGAGATGCTCGTTCTTGAGGAACGGCGCGCCTTCCAGCGTCATCGCACCGCAGACATGGATGTTGGCTGCTTCGATATCCTTCTTGGAGAAGCCGAGATGGTCGAGCAGGTTGAAGCTGATGTCAGCCAGTTGCTCGTCGGAAACCTTCAGCGTGCCCTTCAGGAAGTCGGCACCGAGCGTCCACTGGTTGAAGACGAACTTGATGTCGAAGGCGCTTTTCAGCGCGGCGTTGACAGCCTCCACCTTCTCATTGGTGAAGCCCTTGGCCTTCAGCGTCGAAGGATTGATGGCCGGCGCCTGGTTCAGGTTACCGTGACCGACGGCATAGGCCTCGATCTCGGCAATCTGGCTTTCGGAGTAGCCGAGTGCACGCAGTGCTTCCGGAACGGCGCGGTTGATGATCTTGAAGTAGCCGCCGCCGGCGAGCTTCTTGAACTTCACCAGGGCGAAGTCCGGTTCGATGCCGGTGGTGTCGCAATCCATGACGAGGCCGATCGTGCCGGTCGGCGCGATAACGGTTGCCTGGGCATTGCGGTAGCCGTGCTGTTCGCCGAGGCTCAGAGCCTGGTCCCAGGCAGCCTTGGCGTGGGCGACGAGGTCCTGGTCCGGATTGTGGCTATGGATCAGCGCCACCGGATTGACCGACAGGCTCTCATAGCCCGAGGTCTCGCCGTAAGCAGCGCGACGATGGTTGCGGATGACGCGCAGCATGTTTTCGCGGTTCGGCTTGAACATCGGGAAGGTCCCGAGTTCGGATGCCATTTCGGCCGAGGTCGCATAGGCGATGCCGGTCATGATCGCGGTCAGCGAGCCGGCGATGGCGCGGGCTTCGTCGCTGTCATAGGGGATGCCGGAGGACATCAGCAGGCCGCCGATATTGGCATAGCCGAGGCCGAGCGTACGGTATTCGTAAGAGAGTTCTGCGATGCGGCGCGACGGGAACTGCGCCATCATGACCGAGATTTCGAGAACGACGGTCCAAAGGCGGACGGCATGCTCGTAGTCGCCGATGTTGATGCGCTTCGTCGCCGCATCCTTGAAGGTCATCAGGTTCAGCGAAGCGAGGTTGCAGGCCGTATCGTCGAGGAACATATATTCCGAGCACGGATTGGACGCGCGGATCGGGCCGGCGGCCGGGCTGGTGTGCCAGTCGTTCATCGTCGTGTTGAAGTGCAGGCCCGGATCGGCCGATGCCCAAGCGGCATAGGAGATGGATTCCCACAGCTCGCGCGCCTTCACGGTCTTGACGACCTTGCCGTCCTTGCGGGCGGTCAGGTTCCAGTCGCCATCGTTTTCGACAGCGCGCAGGAAGTCGTCCTTGATGGAGACGGAATTGTTGGAGTTCTGGCCGGAAACGGTGAGGTAGGCTTCCGAGTCCCAGTCCGTGTCATAGGTCTTGAACTCGAGATCCTTGTAGCCCTGGCGAGCGAACTGGATGACGCGCTGGACGTAGTTTTCCGGAACCTGATCCTTCTTGGCAGCGCGGATTTCGCGCTTCAGGGCAGGGTTCTTAGCCGGGTCAAAGCAATCGTCATTGTCGCCGTCGCAATTGACGGCGGCCTTCATGATTGCCTTCAGATGCTTGGCAACGATCTTCGAACCGGTGACGAGGGCAGCAACCTTCTGCTCTTCCTTGACCTTCCAGTTGATATATTCCTCGATATCCGGATGGTCGATGTCGACGACAACCATCTTGGCGGCGCGGCGCGTCGTGCCGCCCGACTTGATGGCGCCGGCAGCGCGGTCGCCGATCTTCAGGAAGCTCATCAGGCCGGAAGAACGGCCGCCGCCGGACAGCTTTTCGCCTTCGCCGCGCAGCAGCGAGAAGTTGGAGCCCGTACCGGAGCCATATTTGAAGAGACGCGCTTCACGTACCCAGAGGTCCATGATGCCGCCTTCGTTGACGAGATCGTCTTCGACGGACTGGATGAAGCAGGCATGCGGCTGCGGATGTTCGTAGGCCGACTTGGACTTGGTGATCTTGCCCGTGAAGGGATCGACATAGAAATGGCCCTGGCCGGGGCCGTCGATGCCATAGGCCCAATGCATGCCGGTGTTGAACCACTGCGGCGAATTCGGAGCAACGCGCTGGGTGGCGAGCATGTAGGCAAGCTCATCGCGGAAGGCGGAAGCGTCTTCTTCGGAGGAGAAATAGCCACCCTTCCAGCCCCAATAGGTCCAGGTACCGGCGAGACGATCGAAGACCTGGCGCGCATCGGTTTCGGAGCCGGTCTGGCTTTCCTTCGGCAGATCCTTCAGGGCCGCATCATCGGGCACGGAGCGCCACAGGAAGGAAGGAACGTCGTTTTCCTCGACCTTCTTCAGCTTGGCAGGCACGCCGGCCTTGCGGAAATACTTCTGCGCCAGAATGTCGGCGGCAACCTGCGAGAACTGCGCCGGCACGTCGATGTTTTCGAGGCGGAAAACGATCGAACCGTCAGGGTTCTTGATCTCGCTCGTCGCCTTGCGGAATTCGATCTCCGCATAGGGTGACTGGCCGGCCTTCGTAAATCGACGTTCGATGCGCATGATCCCATACCTCAATTCGTTGGCGCCCGTCCTCGTAACGAGGCGCAAAAATCCTGATCTGGCTTCGCGGTTTCAGCGCGCAGCCAGTGTTCAATCCGCTTCTGACAGGAGGTGTCATCCGGAGATGTCTTGCCTGTATCTTGTGGTGATGGTGGCTGCAAACACTAAATATAGTATTAACAGCTTATTGCCGCCAGTCCCCGCATGTCTTTTTTTGGCAGCATCGACATCGGCACAAAAAGCCTCCATGGCGCCATCGATCATGATGCATCGCCCTGAATCCAAATCCGATTTCGAGTTAAGGACCAGCCCCCGTAATTCTGCCCGGTCCAGTTGCCGCCGCAACGTCAGTCATTAACTTTGAAAGACCCGATTCCGTCAAGGGGTGGTTTGCGACGGATTTTTAACCACAATATCTTGTGGGCTTGCCTGTGGAAATTGGGGAAACGCCAGGAGTCTCTAAGATTCAAGCGCTTGGCCGAAATTGTTCGCTCTTCGCGCGACCGCTTATGAGGCGAACGCTACCCGCAACGGAAATAAACACGACAATATTGTGACCGTGACTTCCAAGCCATTGGCAGAGGGGCAAAAGCATGCAGCAACCCCTCATGATTCGCGCGGAAGGCCTTGAATCCCACGAAATCTTGGTATCTCGCCAACTACTAAATATAGTGGGCGCCGGAGCGCCCACCTCTATTGCTGATGCCTGTGTCCAGTTTTGGCACACCCAGCAGAATCACAACTGATTCGCGTGAAGCCCTATGACGGGTCAGCCGCGATGACCCTTGGCGATCGGCTCCTGATAGGTGAAGCCCATGTCCCAGGGGAAATAGATCCAGGTGTCCTGGCTAACCTCAGTGATGAAGGTGTCGATGGTCGGCACGCCCTTCGGCTTGGCGTAGAGACAGGCGAAATGCGCCTTCGGCAGCAAGGTGCGCACTTCAGCGGCAGTCTTGCCGGTATCCGTCAGGTCGTCGACGACAAGCACACCTTCGCCGCCATCGACCGTCAATTCCGGCGTGATGCCTTTGAGCAGGTTCATTTCGCCCTGGTTGGCATAGTCGTGGTAGGAGGCGACGCAGACGGTATCGATCAGGCGAATATTGAGTTCGCGCGAGATAATGGCAGCGGGGACGAGGCCGCCGCGCGTGATGCAGACGATTGCCTTGAACTCGCTGTCGAGTCCGGCAAGTCGCCAGGCAAGGGCGCGGGCATCGCGATGGAACTGATCCCAGGATACGGGAAAGGCTTTATCGGGGAGGGACATGGCTCAAAGGCTCCGGGACGCAGAAGATAACAACGCACCGGCGCAGCCGGCGACCCTGAGCAGACCCCGCGACGGGCGCGGACCATGGACCAAATCCTGAAACGCGATTCGCCGGCTCTCCGATCGAACATGCCCCGCCAAAAAAAGCTTTGGACTTTAGGGACAATGCTTCACGAACCACGCGAATGGGTTCCCTGGCGGGAATTCTCTCATCGGTCGCTGCTTTCTGCTGGATTTGCGGCCAAAAGGCAAGAGCCGCCTATCCCGCAAGGCTGCGTGTCAGCGCGCCAGCAGCGTCAGCGCCGTCATCGATTGCAACAGCGTCCGCGTCGTGCCGCCGAAGATCAACTGCCAGAGCCAGGAATGTGTATAGGCACCCATGACGAGCAAATCGATGCTGTCGTCGGCGAGGCGGTTTTCGATGACCTGCGATGGCGTCTTGCCGCCGCACATCGCCGTTTCCAGTCTGGCGCGAATGCCATGCCGGACGAGCGTGGCCGTGATCTCGACGCCGGTCTCCTTGGGCGAATGCGTGGAACTGTCAGACGTGTCGACTGAAAAAACCTCGACGGAATCGGCAGTCCTCAGAAACGGCAGAGCATCGAAGGTTGCGCGGGCCGCTTCTTTCGATCCATTCCACGCAATCAACACGCGATGGATCGGTTTCGGCTCGGTAAAGATGTAGGGAATGAGCAGCACGGGACGACCGCTTTCGAACAGGAAGCTTTCGACATCGACATGCGAGTCCGAAGATCTGGCTGGATCGGGTTGCACGGCAACCAGCAGATCCGCGCTGCGCGCAGTTTCCATCAGCGGCTCCGAACCATAGCCGACAGTGCTTGCGAAGTTGCGCCATTCATAGGCGAGGCCTTCGCGCTCCATTTTGGCACGGAACAGCCGCTCGACTTCGACGGCCTGGCTGTGCGCCATGTCCTGCAGAGCCTGCACGGCGACCGGATCGGGGATTTCCATCGGCGCAACCAGCGGCACGGCCGAGACGATTTCCGCATGCAGACCCACAATATGAGCGCCATGTTCTTGAGCGAACGCGGCGGCGAAATCGACCGCCACACGCGTATTGTCGGGGGTATCGAGTATGACCAGAATAGTCTTATAGGGCATGACGTGATCTCCCATGAGGAAAGGTCCTTATCGCTCCATTATATCAGTGTTCCGCCTGATAATAATGCGCCGATATGACCACGGTTCCCTCACGGGCTAAAAGCACTTGCTGAACGTCATGCCTCAGCGGACTGATTTTCCTTTGCTTTCGCCTGCCTTATCGTTTCGATCATGGCGCGCACCTCCGCCGCGACACTTTCAACCAGTTCGACGGTGCGAGCCCGCACGACGATTTCGGTCGAGAAGAATTGGCCGACATAGCGGGGGTAGGATCCGATGCTGGTATCCGGATGAGCTTTCTGGATGGCGCCGAGCGGCGTGCCGATCTCGCCTTCGCCGTAAGGGCAGGAAATCGCCGCCGAAAGCATGCGGGTGCCGGTGCGCAGGGTCGGGACGACATTGTCAAGCATCGCCTGAAAAACCTGCGGCACACCGGCCATGACATAGACGTTGCCGATGTTGAAGCCCGGCGCGGTCGAAACAGGATTGGCAATATGCTTGGAGCCGACCGGCATGCGCGCCATCCGCTGGCGGGCCTCGGTGAACTCCATCTCGCGCCGCGCATACATCTCCGCCATCAGCCGCATCGCTTCTGCATCGTGTTCGCAGGGCACGCCGAAGGCCTTGGCGATCGCATCGGCGGTGATGTCGTCATGCGTCGGGCCGATGCCGCCGGAGGTGAAGACGTAATCATATTGGCCGCGCAGGGCGTTCAGCGCGGTGACGATGGCGTCTTCGTCGTCGGCGACGATACGGACTTCCTTCAGATCGATGCCGGCCAGCAGCATGACATCGGCGAGATGGCCGATATTCTTGTCTTTCGTCCGGCCGGAGAGCAGTTCGTCGCCGATGGCCAGCATGGCGGCGGTGACAATGGTTTCATTGGTCATCGAAATTATCCGTGGAATTGCGCAGTGGCGCGTTCGAAAAAGCGTTTCAAATAGGTAGCGCCGTTTGCGGCGAATGCAAACTGACGTTTTCGTTGCTTGGCCGCCATGGAAAAAGCAACCGCAAGTGAATTTTCGTCTTCATCGCGTGAACAGTGCGTTCCAGTTGCAGGGGCTGCGCCTTCGTGTGCCTGCTGGTACAAATCACCCCGAAAATCAACGCGTCCAACAATTGGAGATATTCATGACTAAGGTTCTGGTTCTCTATTATTCATCCTATGGTCACATTGAGAAGATGGCCTATGCAGTCGCTGAAGGCGCGAAATCCACCGGCGCCGAGGTGACCGTCAAGCGCGTAGCGGAACTGGTACCGGAAGAAGTGGCCAAGGCTTCTTACTTCAAGCTCAATCAGGAAGCGCCGATCGCATCGCCGGAAGAACTGGCAGAATATGACGCCATCATCGTCGGCTCGGGCACGCGGTTCGGCACGGTTACGTCGCAGATGCGCAATTTCTGGGATCAGACCGGCGGCCTGTGGTTTGCCGGCAAACTGGTTGGCAAAGTCGGCTCGGTATTCACCTCTTCGGCGACCCAGCACGGCGGCCAGGAATCAACCATCCTCGGCTTCATCCCGACCCTTCTGCACCACGGCATGGCCGTCGTCGGCCTTCCCTATGCTTTCCAGGGCCAGATGGGCACGGAAGAAGTCAAGGGCGGCTCGCCCTACGGCGCATCCACGATCACCAACGGCGACGGCTCCCGCCAGCCCTCGGAAATCGAACTGGAAGCCGCAAAGTACCAGGGCGCCCACGTCGCCAAGATCGCGGCCAAGCTAGTCGCCTAATTCGATCTTCGTCTATCGTTGGGGAGAGGCGCGGTGAAAGCTGCGCCTTTTTTCGTCGGAGCGTATTGGAATTTTGTCTTTGGTGCGGACGACGGGGGTCGAACCCGTATAGCCTAAGGCCGAGGGATTTTAAGTCCCTTGCGTCTACCAGTTTCGCCACGTCCGCGTGCCTTTCCCCTTCAAGCACTTGAACGATTCAGTCAAGGGAATGTTTTAAAACGAACTGGCACAACCGGCTTGGCAAAGGGCGGCGAAGGCTGATGGGGAATGGCGTGAGGCCATAAGGAAAGAAGCTCTGCGCAAGCTCCCGGAGCAATCCAGCAGTCGTCTGGCTGGATTAACATTTGATAAATCTAAGGCTGGAGCAGAAGGGCAAATCTTCTTCTCCGGCCGCAACGGATTTTGACCGTACGCCGGCATGTTGGTAAGAATATGCGAAAACTACCTCAATGGGGAAAGTGATGGCCGTTGTACACATTAGTATGGACACCAAGAAATCAGCGGCAGGGGCGTTACTCCCTCAAGATATTGAGCTGAATATATTGGCTTTGGAGCTTTTTTATTATGCCTGCGAGGCAACCCATAATCTTCAAATACCATATATGAAAGATATCGGCACGTCAGTCGTCGTTGATCAGATAACGTTCTCCAATCCATTCGACATTTGGGCTGTCTTGAAGAGCATTCCCGTAGGGATCGGAAGGGCAGTACTTGACCGTACTTTGTATTTTCGGCCAGAATTTGCGAAACGCACAGCAGAGGCTGGTAAAGCTAGGCAAAGTGAGATTTCAGCGAAGCTCGACAACATCCGGAAGGCAAACAAGCTTCGGGATGAGCTTCTTAACTCTGGCGGCGATGCCGACGAAATCACGAAGCTGCTTGCAAAAATACTCTTCGATCAAGACGCGAAGCTTGAAGTGCATGACGCGAACCAAAGAAAAGAGCCGTCTAGCCTTCCATATCTCTAGGTGGTGTGCCAAGTCCGGCTTTGCCCATGACGACCGGCTGGACGCTCTTGCGATGGCCGCTGCCTACTGGGTCGAGAGCATGGCTATCCTGCAACGTTCGGATGGTTCTGGCTCGATCGACTCGTCGCCCTCTGAGAAGGTTCACAAGTGCATGTGGATTATACGGGGTCCGTATAATCAGGCGAAGCCCGCTGGCACCGGGTGAACGGGGCTAGAGCGGGCCTCTAACCATCATCATGATGGCTGTCTCCATTGGAGGCAGGCAAGGCGGCGCTGTCAATTCGCAGAATTGGGGGATGTGCGATCAGGTGCCGCAATCCCGCGATTGCTGGAATATCGTTCAGACAGGTCAGAAACCGCGCTAAACAGGCTTTCTTTACTCATCTTTCCTGTGTCATAGCGAAGACGGATTGAACAAGAACGGACCAAGACCGTGGACAAGCAGGATGTTCTCGATGCCACCGAGGCCATGCGTGGCCTTTTTTTCGCAACGCCTCTGCAACTGAACGAGCATCTTTCCGCTCGCTACGGTGCGGATATTTGGCTGAAGCGCGAGGACCTGACGCCGGTGCGCTCCTACAAGATCCGCGGCGCCTTCAATTTCTTCCGCAAGGTGATTGCCGCGGGCGGTACCGGCAAGACATTCGTCTGCGCTTCGGCCGGCAATCATGCGCAGGGCTTCGCTTTCGTCTGCCGTCATTTCGGGGTGCCGGGCGTGGTCTACATGCCGGTCACGACGCCACAGCAGAAGATCGACAAAACCCGCATGTTCGGCGGGGAGTTCATCACCATTAAGCTGTTCGGCGATTTCTTCGACCAGTGCTACCAGGCGGCGCGCGAACATGTGCAGCATATTGACGGCGTCATGGTGCCGCCTTTCGATCACGCCGATATCATCGAGGGGCAGGCGACGGTCGCGGCCGAAATCGCCGAGCAACTGCCGGATGGAGTCATGCCCGATCGTATCATCCTGCCCGTCGGCGGCGGTGGATTGGCGGCCGGCATCACCGGTTATTTTGCCGATCGCCTCGCCAAGGAGGCATTCCTCTTTGCCGAGCCGGCGGGAGCGCCCAGCCTCAGGCGCAGCATGGAAGCGGGGCAGGTGGTGACACTGGCGAAGGTCGACAATTTCGTCGACGGCGCAGCGGTCGGCCGCATCGGTGACCTGAATTTCGCCGCCCTGAAAGATTTTGCGGCCGAGCAGGTCATGCTGATCGCGGAAAATGCGATCTGCGTGACGATCACCGATATGCTGAATGTCGAAGGCGTCGTGCTCGAACCCGCCGGCGCGCTCGCGATCACCGCGCTGGAGGCGATGGATCGTGAGAGCATTCGCGGCAAGACGATCGTTGCCGTCGTCTCCGGCGGCAATTTTGATTTCGAGCGTCTGCCCGACGTTAAGGAGCGTGCCATGCGCTATGCCGGCCTGAAGAAATACTTCATCCTGCGGCTGGCTCAGCGCCCCGGCGCGCTGCGCGATTTCCTCAACTTGCTGGGTCCGGATGACGATATCGCCCGCTTCGAATATCTGAAGAAGAGCGCCCGCAATTTCGGCTCCATCCTGATCGGCATCGAGACCAAGAATCCCGACAACTTCAAGAAACTGGTTGAGAATTTCGAACGTGCTGGAATGGGCTACGAGGACATCACCGAGAACGACATTCTGGCTAGCCTGATCATTTAACTTTGCCACCTCACGCCCTTCATGCTAAAGGCGATTCATGGCTTCGATCTTGTCAAATATTCTCTCGATCTTCACCGGCGGCAGCGCATCGACAGCGAGCGCCGAAAAGACCGGCGGCCCCTCTGTCACCGCTGAGCCGCAGGTGCATAACGGCTGCACGATCTACGCGACGCCGCAGCGCGAAGGCAATCAGTTCCGCCTGATGGGCCGGATCGAGAAGGAAGTGAACGGCGAGGTGCTGGTGCGCAATTTCATCCGCGCCGATGTCTTTACCTCATCGGACGATGCTGTGGAATCGGCCTTCCGCAAGGCGCAGCAGATCATCGATCAGAACGGCCCGTCTCTGTTCGGAGATGGCGAAAAGGTGCGCCAGGTCTGAGCTGAACGGCCAGTAACCCGGAACGATAACGGCCGCCGAATGGCGGCCTTCTCTTTTTCTGTTCACCAAGAGCGGTTACGCCGCACGGAAAAGCTTGGCACCTGACGGAGCGCTGGTCGCGCCGCCGTCGACGGTGATTTCGATCGCCGTGACGTTCCGGGAGTCGTCCGATGCGAAGTAGAGGGCGGCCCTGGCGATCTCTTCGGCTTCGCTCATGCGGCCAAGGGGGCTCAGGCTGCCGAAGCGTGCTTCCAGGGCGTCCTTAGCCTCTTCCGTCATTGCTCTCGTATTCCAGATCGGCGTCTTGGTGGCGCCGGGCGTGACCTGGTTGACGCGGATGCCGCGCGGAGCGAGTTCGGATGCCAGGTTGCGGGTCATGGCACGGACGGCGCCCTTGGTGCCGGCATAGGCGGAATAGCCGGGGATACCGAGAACAGCGTGCACGGAGCCGTTCAGGATCACCGATCCACCGTCGTTCAGATACGGCAACGCAGCCTGCACCGTGAAGAAGACGGCGGTGAAGTTTGTGCGCACCACCGTCTCGAACTGCTCCAGCGTGGTCTTTCCGACGGCGGTTTCGCCGGCAATCCCGGCATTGGCGAAGACGATGTCGAAATTACCAAGCTTTTCAGCCGCTTCGGCGAAAGCTTTCTCAGTTGCTGCAACGTCGGTGACGTCGACCTGCAATGCCAGGACATCGCCGCCAAGCTCTTCAACGGCAGCGGCAAGGGTCTTTGGATTGCGGCCGGTGATGGCGACCTTGGCGCCCTCGGCGAGGAAGAGGCGGGCGGTGGCGAGGCCAATGCCGCTGTTTCCGCCGGTGATGATGGCAACCTTGTTCTTGAGACGCATGTTCGTAGCTCCTATTGGCTTTGATGGCGATCTGGATTACGATCGTTCGCTATAAGGATTATGATCATAATCCAAATTCGTCAAGACGGATTGAGGAGATTTTTCGATGGGCCATTCTCAGTTGGAGAAGCAGAAGACGCATGAGCGGATCGTGACGCTTGCCGCCAAGCGCCTGCGGGAGGAGGGGCTGGAGGGTATCGGCGTTGCCGATCTGATGAAGGAAGCGGGCCTGACGGTCGGCGGCTTCTATAAACATTTTGCCTCCCGAGACGAGCTCGTGGCCGAAGCCGTTCAGGTGGCGGTGGAGTCATGGCGGCGGCAATTGGAAGAGAAGGGGATCGATCCGGCGGATATTTCTCTGGAGAGCTATGCCGACGATTATCTCAGCACGCGGCATCGCGACCAACGCGGTGAAGGCTGTGCCTATGCCGCGCTGACGGCCGATATCGCGCGCAGCGGCGAAGCCGTTCGCACAATCGCGACGGAAGGAATACGGAGAAACATCGCATCGATGACGGCGCGCATGCCGCAGCCGGATACAGCGGAAGCGCGGCGCAACGCCATCATCGCCTCATGCCTGATGACCGGCGCTGTCGGCCTCGCGCGTATTGCAAACGACGACGAATTTTCCCGCGAAATTCTGGAGGCTGCGCGGAGCTTCGTGAAAGAGCTGGCAGCAGGCAACGAGACATAAAAAAGCGGCCGGTGGGGACCGGCCGCTCACAAAGAATTGATCGTGCTGGAGGCTTAGGCGGCCAGCGCCAGCTCGGTTGCGCGGGCCTGGGCAGCGCCGATTGCCTTTTCAGCGGCTTCCGGACCGAAGGCGACGCCTTCGATATAGACGGTTTCCACGTCGGTGATGCCGATGAAGCCGAGAACCGACTTCAGGTAGGGAACGGCGTGGTTGAGCGGAGCGGCCGGGCCTTCGGAATAGACGCCGCCGGAAGCGAGCACGATATAAGCCTTCTTGCCGGTCACCAGACCCTTCGGGCCGGTTTCCGTGTAGGTGAAGGTGCGGCCGGCGCGGGCGATATTGTCGATCCAGGTCTTCAGCGAGGAATAGATGTTGAAGTTGATGAGGCCGGTGCCGATGACCAGCGTGTCGGCTGCGAGCAGCTCGTCGACGAGCGCGTCGGAAACCTTGATCAGTTCCTGCTGCTCGGGCGTGCGGGCGTCGGCCGGCGTGCGGATGGCGGCAGTGAAGGGCTCGTCGATATGCGGCAGGGCAGTGGCGGCGAGGTCGCGATGGACGATCGTCTTGCCCGGGTTCTGGGCCTTGATCTTGTCGGCAAGCTCGCTGGCGATCTTGGTGGAAAGCGAGTCGGAGCGCGGGCTGGACGTCAGAAGCAGAATGGAGGACATGATTCTATTCCTTTTCAAAGGGTTGTGAGAGCCAGGCTGGGAGACTGACCATCGTTCGAGAAGAGAAATAAGACTGCAGTGCCATCGAAAAAACTGTGATAATATGGATTGGAATTATCGATAGAATGGATGGCCACCCAATGCTTCCCAATCCGACCCTCGACCAGTTGCAGGTCTTTTTGACCGTTGCCGAATCCGGCAGCTTTTCCGCTGCATCGCGCACGCTCAATCGCGCGCAATCGGTCATCAGCTACACGATCGCCAATCTTGAGGCCCAGCTTGAGATGCCGCTGTTCGAGCGCTCCGGCTCCCGCCAGCCGACGCTGACGGATGCGGGCAGAGCCATGCTGGAGGATGCGCGCCGTATTCTCTCCGATCTCGGAGTGATGCGTGCTCGTGTCAAAGGTTTGAAGGCGGGACTTGAAGCGGAAGTGGCGGTGGCCATCAGCGTGATGGTGCCGACGAATGCGACGGTCGACGTGCTGAGCGAGTTTCGCGATCGCTTCCCGCTCGTCTCGCTACGGCTCGACACCGGCGAACTCGGCACGATGATGGAACTCGTCGCCAGCGGTAAGTCGACGATCGGCATTGGTGGTGCGGTGCCGAATCAGGACGATTCGCTGGTGATCGAGCGTATCGGTCACTCCTTCATGCTTCCGGTAGCATCGCCCAATCATCCGCTCGCCCAGATCGAAAGGCCGTTGACGCTTGCCGATGTGCGAGACGAGGTGCAATTGGTCGTGACCGATGCCTCAGGTCTCACGAATGGGAAGGATTTCAACGTCCTGTCGTACAAGATCTGGCATGTCAGCGACATCGCGACCAAGCATCAATTGATGCGTGGTGGCCTCGGCTGGGGTGGGCTGCCGGCTTCGCTCATCGTGGAAGACCTGCAGAAGGGACGATTGGTGCGTCTGGCCCTCGATGCCTACGATCAGAGCGAATATCCGATCTACGCGGTCCACAAGCTCGACAATCCTCCCGGTCCCGCCGCTGCCTGGATGATCGAAGCCTTCAGCGAGCGCCTTTCAAAATGCCCGAACCAGGCGGATTTCAAGGCTGCCGTCGACATGTTTCATCTGGACGAAAAGCAGTTGGCGGCGGAGTGAAAACCCTCTCCCCGCTCCTGAGCTTGCCGAAGGGGCGGGGAGAGGGAACGACCGGGACTAAAGAACCAGCCGGAAGTTATGGAAGCCGTCGGTACCTTCGCCAGCGTCTTCGATCTTCACGCTCTTCACCTGGGCCAGGAAATCCTTGGCCTTGGGTGAGCTTTGGAACAGGACCGTCGTGCCCGGCAGCGGCTTGAACGTCCAGTTGCCGTCGGCGGTCGGATTGATTGTGCCCTGATCGTGGACATAGCGGACGATGACGTCGCGGTTAGTATCCGGAGCCTGGTAGACGACCTTATCCGAGGCGATTTCCGGGAAGTTGCCGCCGCCGCCGGCGCGGTAGTTGTTGCTGACGACCACGAACTTCTGAGTCGCATCGATCGGCTTGCCGTTGAACTGCAGGTTCTGGATGCGGTTGGCATCGGCATTCAGAACCTTGCCGTCATCGCCGAAGCGGCGCGGCTGCGAGAGGTCGATCTGATAGGTGACGCCGTCGATAACGTCGAAGTTATAGGACGGGAAGCTGTTGTTAATCAGATCCGCATCCTTCGCGCCCGGCTGGACCTGATTGAACATCGCCGCCGACATTTCCAGCCAGTTCTTGACCTGCGCGCCGTTGATGACGACCGCCTGCACCGTGTTCGGATAGAGATAGAGGTCGGCAACATTCTTGATGGCGATGTCGCCCGCAGGAACGTCGGTATAATAGTCGGCGCCGTTGCGGCCACCGCATTTGAAGGGAGCTGCTGCCGAAAGCACCGACAGATCCTTATACTGCGTCTCCTTCAGCATATTCTTGATGTACCAGAGCTGCGCCTGGCTCACGACCTGCACCGACGGATCGTCGGCGACCAGTGCGAAATAGGAGTAGAGCGGCGCGGAGGTCTTGCCGACGGGCGTGCGGACATAGGTCAGCGTCGCCTCATGCTCGGCCTTGGCCGCTTCCACGACTTCCTTCTTGTCGGCAACATCCGCGATGACCTTCTTCTTGTCGTCGCGGTGATAGATCGGCCGAGCCTCGGAGGTGAAGTCTACGATCTTCCAGCTCTTGCCGTCTTTTTCCAGTAGCAGGTCGATCAGGCCGAGATGCGAACCCCAGAAGCCGGCCATGACGGCGGGCTTGCCATGCAGTGTGCCCTTGACCGGATCGGCATCCTTGATGCCGTCCCAGGTCTTCGGACCAGGGAAGACGAGATGCTGGTGACCGGTGAAGATCGCGTCGATGCCGGGAACGGCGGCGACGTAGAGCGAGGCGTTTTCCATCTTGTCGGACGGGCCGCTGCCGTCGATGCCGGAGTGGGAAAGCGCAATCACGATGTCGGCGCCTTCTTCCTTCATCACCGGAACCCAGGCCTTGGCAGCCTCGACGATGTCGCGGGTCTGTGCCTTGCCTTCGAGATTCTTGATGTCCCAGAGCATGATCTGCGGCGGCACGAAGCCGATGAAGCCGATCTTGATCGTATTCTCATTGCCGGCGCCGTCCTTGATCTTCTTTTCGAGGATCAGATACGGCTTGAAGAACAGATCGTCCTTCTTCGGGTCGGAAGCGAGCTGACCCTTGGTCAGGTTGGCGCAGACGAAGGGGAAGTTCGCCCCGCCGAGCACCTTGAACATGAAGTCGAGGCCATAGTTGAACTCATGATTTCCGAGCGTGCCGACCTCATAGCCGAGCGTATTCATCGCCTTGATCACCGGATGGACGTCGCCGTCCTTCATGCCGTGCTGATAGGCCATGTAGTCGCCCATCGGATTGCCCTGCAGCACGTCGCCGTTGTCGATCAGCAGCGAGTTGGTGGCCTCGGCACGGATGTTGTCTATGATCGTTGCCGTGCGCGACAGGCCCATCGTGTCGTTCGGCTTGTCGGCATAGTAGTCGTAAGGGAAGACGTTGACGTGAATGTCTGTCGTTTCCATGAGGCGCAGGTGCGCCTGATTGCTGGCGGCGCGGGCCGCAAAAGGATGCAGCACAATGAGCGCGGCCGTGGCGCTAAGGCCCTGCAGCAACGAACGGCGCGACATGCTGGGCAATTCCAGAATGGAAGACATGAAACACTCCTTCAACAATGAATCTATCAGCCCTCGATCACCTCTCGGGGTGAGGGAGATTAAGACGAATTTTGAAGGTGTGCACCACGAATATGACAGGCTTATTGTGGTGCCGGCGCCAAAGAGCGAAGAAGCCCTCAGCGTTTGAGAACCGGCTGTATCTCCTTGTGGAAAAAGCGGAAATAGGAAGCAACCTGAGCCGACGCGTTGGAGGAGGGATCGAACTCGATGCCGATCCGGCCTCCATGGATCCAGCGCACGATGCCGTCCAGGATGCCGATCTCATCGCATTCGACACGGACCTTGCTGCCGGCGGCGGCATGGATCGGTGATTGCAGGTCGAGCGCAATGCCGCCGGTGGAAATATTGACGACGCGGCCGGTCACCGCCTTGGCGAAATATCGGACCCGACCCATCAGGCGGGCATGCTTGCGCGGCGAACGCCTCGCTTTGATTTTCAGATTGTTCTCCGTGAGCGGTTTTGAAATCGGCTGCATAACTGACCTCGATGCCTGTATCTGATGACACCGATAGCAGGCAGGCGTTGAAAGGTGTTTAGAACGATCGCTAAAATTGACGCGATCCGTTCCGAATCGGGACCGGCAGCTTTTAATGTTGCAATTCCGGGCATTCTCATGCTGGACGAGCGGGAGTTTGGGGAAAGAGGAAATGACGTTGCGCATCGTTTCGCTGAATGTTTGGGGCGGACTGCTGCATGAGCCGCTGATGCGATATCTCGTCGATATCGACGCGGATGTCCTGTGCCTGCAGGAAGTCGGGCGCACTGCAGATGCACAATCCGAATGGCTGGTTTACCGTGATCATGGCGTCGAGCTTCCGCAGCGGGCTAATCTCTTCGATGAGATCAGCGCAGCCCTTCCAGCATATGATGCCTTCTTCAGCCCGACGGCGCGGGGCGATCTCTTCGATGGCGATCGGCTGATCCCGTCCGAATTCGGCCTCGCAACCTTCGTGCGCAAATCCTATCCGGTCATCGGCCAAGCCTCGGGTTTCGTACATGGGGAATTCTCGGCCGACGGCTGGGGTTCGCATCCGCGGTCGCGCAATGCCCATTGCATTCGCATCTTCGATTACGAAGGTGGTTTCCCCGTCACCATCGCGCAGATGCATGGTCTGCGCGATATAGAAGGCAAAGGCGACACACCGGCCCGTCACACCCAGGCGAAGGCATTGGTGGAACTTATCCGGCAGGTTCACCAGGGCGATGAGAGGCTCGTCGTCTGTGGCGACTTCAATGTCCTGCCGGGGAGCGTCACCTTCGATGCCCTAAGCACATTCGGGCTTTTCGACCTCGTCACCTCGCGCGGTCACCGCGACACACGGACCTCCTACTATCGCAAGGAGCCGCGTTATGCCGACTATATGCTGGTGACATCGGCGGTGGAGGTGATTGCATTCGACGCCGTCGCCGAGCCGGAAGTCTCCGATCACCGCGCCTTGCTGCTGGACCTGCGATAGCTCTGCCGGCCGTGAGGCTCAGAGCCCGACATTCGGCCGGTCGATGATTTCGCGCAGCGCGAAGCTGGAATTGATCTTCACCACATGCGGCAGTGCGGAGAGCCAGTCACGGTGGATGCGTTCGTAATCTTCAAGATCGCGCGCGGCGACGCGCAGGATATAGTCGTATTCGCCGGACATGAGATAGCAGACGAGCACGTTCGGACAACGTTTCACCGCCGTTTCGAATTCCGACAGCGTCTTGGCAAACTGGCCGGACAGCGAGATGTGCACGATGGCGATCATCTTGTAGTCCAGCGCCTTGTGCGACAGCCTTGCATGATAGCCGCCGATCACGCCGTCCTTCTCCAGAATGTCGAGCCGGCGTGAGCAGGCGGAAGGCGACAGGCCGACCTTTTCGGCAAGTTCGGCATTGGTGATCCTGGCGTTCTGTTGCAGCACGCGCAAAATCGAACGATCGATGGTGTCTATGTCAGGCATTCGAAGATCCTTCGAAAAATCTCGCTTTGGCGCAATAATCCACGAAAAAAGCTGGTTCGGCAAATTGTCTTTGCAAGGACATTTCAGCGCGAAGGTGGTCTCATTCTCAGCGGAACAGTTGCAAACCGAATAAGCATTCAGGGAGAAGCAAAATGCGTGTTGGTTGTCCGAAAGAAATCAAGAATCATGAATATCGCGTCGGTTTGACGCCCGCATCCGTTCGCGAATATGTCGCCCATGGTCATGAGGTCTGGGTCGAGACCAAAGCGGGTGCAGGGATCGGGGCCGATGATCATGCCTATATCGCCGCCGGCGCCAAGATCGCCGCCACCGCGAAGGACATTTTCGAAAAGTGCGACATGATCGTGAAGGTCAAGGAGCCGCAGCCTTCCGAATGGGTGCAACTGCGCGACGGCCAGCTTCTCTATACCTATCTGCACCTCGCGCCCGATCCGGAGCAGACCAAGGGCCTGATCGCCTCCGGCGTCACCGCCATCGCCTATGAAACCGTCACCGATGAGCGCGGCGGCCTGCCGCTGCTTGCGCCGATGTCGGAAGTTGCCGGCCGTTTGTCGATCCAGGCGGGTGCCACCGCGCTGCAGAAGGCCAATGGCGGCCTCGGTATCCTGCTTGGTGGCGTGCCCGGCGTCTTGCCGGCCAAGGTCGCCATCATCGGCGGCGGTGTCGTCGGCCTTCACGCCGCCAAGATGGCGGCAGGGCTCGGCGCCGATGTCAGCATTCTCGATCGTTCGCTGCCGCGCCTCCGCCAGCTCGACGATATCTTCAACGGCCGTGTCCACACGCGCTATTCCAGCATTCAGGCGCTGGAAGAAGAGGTCTTTGCCGCCGATCTCGTCATCGGTGCCGTGTTGATCCCGGGTGCTGCAGCGCCGAAGCTCGTGACGCGCGAAATGCTCTCCGGCATGAAGAAGGGTGCCGTCATTGTCGACGTCGCCATCGACCAGGGCGGCTGCTTCGAAACCTCACATGCCACGACCCATTCCGAACCGACCTATGAGGTCGAAGGCATCGTCCACTACTGCGTCGCCAACATGCCGGGTGCGGTTCCGGTCACCTCGGCGCATGCGCTGAACAATTCCACCATCTATTACGGCCTCGCCCTCGCAGACCGCGGCCTGCGCGCCATTGCCGAGGACAAGCACTTGCGCAATGGCCTCAATATCCACAAGGGCCGTGTCACCAACAGGCCCGTCGCCGAAGCGCTCGGCTACGAAGCCTACGCTCCGGAAAGCGTCTTGAACGTAGCGTAAATCCCATCGCGCTGCGTTGAATGGAAGCGCCGGCATTTTACATGCCGGCGCTTCTTTCCATTGAGCTACTACGCCCGATCGATCCGGCACTGATAGCAATTGTTGCGCGCCGAGCGGACATGCACATAAGCGATGCCTTCGCGGCTCAGGAGGTCGGCAGCATAGGCTTTGATGTCATCGGTCGGTGTCACGGCGCCGGTGCCGTAGACGATGCGGTTGTTTTCGCCATAGCCCCGCACAATGAAATCCGGGCTGGTGGTCAGTACGGGCGGCAGGATTTCCTCGGCCTCATAACGCCGGCAAGGCGCTTTATGCAGGAAAACCGGCCCGGTCTCGGCATAGGGCTGCAACTCTGGAAACGGCCGATAGGCGAAAACAAAAAGCTCTTCGCCGGCATCGATATTCCGCAGGCAATGGCGGCAGGGATGGCCCGGGCCGTCCGAGATCGTTGTCTCTGGTAGGTGACCATAGGAATCCGTGCCACCATTCCAGAGGGTTTCGGCATCCGACGTGGGCATGGCGGCAAAGGCAATGGAGGGCATGACAAATCTCCTTTTTACGATTTGTCATGTGATGCGCCGCGACGGCAGGAGAAGCCACCCGATTCCTGCGGCTAGCTTTTCCTTGCCAGCTCCAGCAATTCCTTGTCGCTCAGCGGCCTTACGATGCCTTCGCCGGTCGAGACGGGGGAAAAGCCGAACATCTGATAGAGCTGAAGCGCCCGCGGATGGTCGAGATTGTTGGTGGTCGCGGTGATGCGTTGCGGGCTCAGCGTCCACATGGCGTAGAGCGCCTGCAACAGGAACCATTTGCCGATGCCGAGACCGAGAGCGTGCTCGATCAGGCCGAAATGGCTGAGCTCGATCGTCTCCTCATCCTCACGGAAATATTCGAAGAAGCCGGCCGGAGCGCCGTTAACATAGAGTACGCTGATGTCGTTGCGCTGGTCGTGCAAAACTGCCGTCAGCTCCTCGTCGTGCATGCGAAGCCGGTCGACCCAATGCCAGCGCGCGCCGACCTGGCGATAGAGATAGCGGTAGAAGGGCAGGGGAATGCCGGGCGAGCGCATGATTGCCGTCTGGATGTTGACGGGCACAGGCAGGCTCGCCTTGGGCGGCGCGGTCATTTCCAGCCGGGTGATATGGACTTTGAGCGACGATGGGGTTTTCACGGGGACGGTGCCGCTCAGTCTTTGCCAGTGACGATACGCGTGTCCGGCCGGCTGCCCCATTCCGACCAGGAGCCGTCATAGAGCCGGTTGGCGCCATGGCCGAGCGATTCCAGCGCCAGCGTTATGATGGCGGCGGTGATTCCGGAGCCGCAGGTGGTCACGACAGGCTTTTCAAGATCGATACCGGCCTTCTCGATCGTTTCGCGCAGTTCCGGCAGGGATTTGAACTTGCCGTTCACCGCGAAGCTGCCGGACGGCAGGCTTTTTGCGCCCGGCATGTGACCGGAGCGCATGCCTTCGCGCGGTTCCGGCTCGGTGGCCGCGAAACGGCCGGCGCTGCGGGCATCGGCGATCTGCAGCGAGCCGCTGTCGACGACCTCGCGCATCTCATCGAAGGGGACAATGCGGGCCGCATTGAAATTCGGCTTGAAGGTGGCCGGTGCATATGCGGGCAGGGCGATTTCCAGCGGTCGCCCTTCGGCCTTCCAGCCATCCAGGCCGCCGTCGAGCACGAAGACATTCGCAGCGCCCATGACGACATGAAATAGCCACCAGACACGCGGTGATGCGAAGATGCCGGGGCCATCATAGACCACGATGCGATCGGTCTCGCTGATGCCGAGCTTGCCGACCTCGGCTGCGAAGACTTCCGGCGAAGGCACCATATGCGGCAGGCCGGTAGAGTGATCGGCGATCTTGTCCTGATCGAAGCGGATGGTGCCGGGAATATGACCGCTGGCATATTCGGCATTGGCATCGCGCTTCTGCGCCGGCAGATAGAAGGATGCGTCGAGGATACGCAGATCCTTGGCGCCCAGTTCGCTCTGCAGCCAATCGGCGGATACGACGAAACGGCTCTTCTCCGCTGTCATGATGATCTCTCCCTGATTTATATCGGGCCTTATTGTTCCAGAAACCGCCGGCTTAGGCGTCGTCGGTGGGCGTGCCGAAACGGATGCGGAAGCGGCGGTTCTCCCTGCCCTTCTTCTCGATCTTGGCGATATAGATTGCCCCGACTTCCTGCGTCTCCGACACATGTGTGCCGCCGCAGGGCTGGCTGTCAATGGCGGAGTTCTCGCCGATGCAGACAAGGCTGACGCGGCCGAGTCCGATCGGCGGGCGCACATTCTTCGACTTGACGATACCCGGATTGGCTGCAAGCTCCTCATCCGTGATCCACTGGACGAAAACGGGATGGTTCTCGCTGACGAGCGCCATCATCTTCGCCGTCACCTCGTCCTTGTCGATCGTCTCGCTCATGTCGAAATCGACGCGGCTTTCATCCTCGCCGACCGCCGCACCCGTGATCGGATATTGGCAGACAACCGAGAGCAGATGGCAAGCGGTGTGCATACGCATCAGCCGGTAGCGGCGCGGCCAGTCGACATGCAGCACCAGCTTCTCGCCGAGGGCAGGCGGCGCTGCGCCCTCCTGCGGCACATGGATGATGATATCCTTCGTCGCCCCGTGCTTGGTCTGGCCAAGCACGATTTTGGAACCGTCGGCGCGCTCGAAGAAACCGGTGTCCCCCGGCTGTCCGCCGGAGGTCGCGTAGAAGCAGGTTTGATCGAGCTCTATGCCCCCATCCTCGTGAATTGCGGTTACGACAGCCTCAGCAGTCGAGAGATAGAAATCGTCACGATAAAGGGCATTCACCGACATAAAATCACGCCAGGTTTTCGTAAGGAATAGGAATATTGGAAGTCGTCGTCAGATATGCCGGCAGCGGCAGACCCTTCGATCTCAGGAAGTCCGGATTGAAAAGCTTGGACTGATAGCGATTGCCATAGTCGCAGAGGATAGTCACGATCGTATGGCCGGGGCCGAGATCCCTGGCAAGGCGCACGGCGCCGGCAATGTTGATGGCCGTCGAGCCGCCGAGGCAGAGACCTTCGTGTTCGACCAGATCGAAGACATAGGGCAGGGCTTCGGCATCGGTGATCTGATAGGCGAAATCAGGCGTAAAACCTTCCAGGTTTGCAGTTACGCGGCCCTGGCCGATACCCTCGGTGATCGAAGAGCCGGAGGATTTCAGCTCGCCGTTCTTGTAGAATTCGTAAAGTGCCGCCCCTTCCGGATCGGCGATGCCGATCTTGATGTCCTTGTTGAAACCATGCAGACCCATGGCGACGCCCGCCAACGTGCCGCCGGAGCCGACCGAGCAGATGAAGCCGTCGACCTTGCCGTTGGTGTCAGCCCAGATTTCCTTGGCGGTCGTTTCAATATGCGCCTGGCGATTGGCGACGTTGTCGAACTGGTTCGCCCAGATCGCGCCGTTCGGCTCAGTCTTCGCCAATTCCGCCGCAAGCCGGCCGGAAACCTTCACGTAGTTGTTGGGGTTTTTGTAGGGAACGGCCGGCACTTCCACCAGCTCGGCGCCGAGCAGCTTCAGCGCGTCCTTCTTTTCCTGGCTCTGTGTTTCCGGAATGACGATGACGGTGCGGTAGCCCAACGCCTTGGCGACCACCGTCAAGCCGATGCCGGTATTGCCCGCAGTCCCCTCGACGATGACGCCGCCGGGCTTCAGCAGGCCTTTCTTTTCGGCATCGCGGATGATGTAGAGCGCGGCGCGATCCTTGACCGACTGGCCGGGGTTCAGGAACTCCGCCTTGCCGAGGATGGTCGAGCCCGTCGCCTCGGAGGCACCCTTGAGTTTGATCAGTGGCGTGTTGCCGATCGCTTCTAGGACGGAGGGATGGACGGTCATGGAATCTCTGCCTTCTGTTCGGGACTACTGTAAGAACGGTCTTTTCCCTTCACAAGGCGGCATAGGCAAGAAATTCTGTTCCTCGCTATTTGTTCGTGCCGCAAAATTCGACTTGGCGACCTCATTGGCCGCAATCTTCGATCCGGTCCGCGTGTCTCCAATTGGTGACATTGTTTTCCATATCGGGCCCTTAATCCGGCCGAAAGCGGCCACAATGATGCGCTATCTCTAAAATGCCACGGACGGCCGCGAATAAGTGTCTGATGTAAGCGACCGCCAGCCAAGGAGAAGAGCCATGAGCCCGTTCATCGCACGCCCCGAACACGGAGTCGTCTGGATTACCGGCGCCAGTTCCGGTATGGGCCGCGCGCTCGCGCTGAAACTGGCCGAAGAAGGATATAAAGTCGCCGTTACGGCTCGCAGTCATGAAAAGCTTCTTGAGTTGCAGGCCGAGGCAAGCGCGCTTGCCGGCAGCATCGTCGTGCTCGACGGCGATGTTACCAGCGCTGAAGATATGGAGCACACCGTTGCCGCCATCGAATATCAGCACGGCCCCGTCGCCCTGGCGGTTCTGAATGCTGGCATCTATCTGCCGGCGCGGGGCGAGGACCTCAATCACGAGGTGTTCGAACGAAGCTTTGCCGTCAATCTCCACGGTGTCGTCAACTGCCTCGTTCCTGCGGTCCGGCATATGCGCTCCAGGGGATACGGGCAGGTTGCCCTTGTGTCTTCGGTGGCTGGTTATGGCGGCCTGCCCGGTGGCGCTGCTTACGGCGCCAGCAAGGCTGCGCTGATCAACATGGCCGAAAGCCTGAAGTTCGAGCTGGAACGGATGGGCATTCACATCCAGCTCGTCACCCCCGGTTATGTCGATACGCCATTGACCGCACAGAACAAGTTCGAGATGCCGGACGTGGTATCGGCGCAGCAGGCTGCGGACACGATCGCAGCCGGATTGAAATCGCCGGCCTTCGACATCAGCTTCCCGAAGGGCTTGGTCTATCGGGCAAAGCTTTTGAAGTTTCTGCCCTACAGCCTCTATTTCCGGGTGCTGCGATATTTTCTCGGCAGCGGCCATAAGCACCAGTCGGTCGGGCCGCGCGTAACGCCGCATCCGGCCGAATAGCGCTTAATCATCCTTCTTCAGTGATGCGTGTGCATCGAGCGCACGCTGCCGCGCCGCGGTGTGATCGACGATCGGCCGGGGAAAGTCCCTGCCGAGTTCTATGCCCGCACGCTTCAGCACCGTATCCGGCGCCTCGAATGGCCGATGGATGTATTTGCTGTCGAGAGCTGCCAGCTCCGGCACGAAGGTCCTGATATAGCCACCATCCGGATCGAATTTCTCGCCCTGCAGCACCGGATTGAAGATGCGGAAGAAGGGCGAGGCATCGGCGCCTGAGCCCGCCACCCATTGCCAGTTTGCAGTATTGGCCGCCGGATCGGCATCGACGAGCGTATCGCGAAACCAGGACTCCCCCTCGCGCCAGTCGATCAGCAGATCCTTGATCAGGAACGAGGCCGTGATCATGCGGACGCGATTATGCATCCAGCCGTGCCGCCAAAGCTGCCGGCTCTTTCTTCGATGTCGTCATGGCCTGGCCAGCCGACCGCCCGTTGTTTCTTCGCAGGATTTGTCGCTGCCGGAACCAGTATATGATGTCGGTCGCAAAATAGTTCCACCCATGCGCGTTTCATCGGGAAATAGTACCCGCAACTCTCGTGAGGAAATCTGGATGCGGCTTGTGATATAGAGGATGCTTGTCACTGTTCTGTAATGCAAATTCGCTAGCAGTCCACGCGATTGACGACCCAGAATTAAATAGGCGGGGAAGAATAACATGGCGGAAATCCGGATCGAGCAAGTTCGCAAGGCCTATGGACGCAATCAGGTCGTGCACGGCGTCGATCTGACCTTCCGCTCCGGGGAGTTCGTCGTCATTCTCGGCCCTTCCGGCTGCGGCAAGTCCACCCTGATGCGCATGATCGCCGGCCTTGAGGATATTACCTCGGGCGAAATTATTATTGACGGCAAGGTCGTCAATCAACTCGAGCCGCGCGAGCGCGGTTGCGCCATGGTCTTCCAGAACTACGCGCTTTATCCGCACATGGATGTCGCCGCCAACATGGGCTACGCGCTCAAGGTGGCCGGCGTGCCGCGCGCCGAACGTGAGCGTCGCATCAAGGAAACGGCCCGCATTGTCGGCCTGGAAGATTTCCTGGCCCGCAAGCCATCCGAGCTTTCGGGCGGTCAGCGCCAGCGCGTCGCCATGGGCCGCGCCATCATCCGCGAACCGAAGGTTTTCCTCTTCGACGAACCGCTCTCCAACCTCGACGCCAAGCTGCGCGTGCAGATGCGTGTCGAAATCCGCCGCCTGCACAAGCGCCTGTCGGCCACCTCGGTTTTCGTCACCCACGATCAGGTCGAGGCGATGACGCTCGCTGACAAGCTGGTGGTCATGTACAAGGGCAATGTCGAGCAGGTCGGCACGCCGCTTGAGGTCTACAACACGCCGCGCACCCGTTTCGTCGGTTCCTTCATCGGTTCGCCGGCAATGAATTTCCTCGAAGGCTCCTTCTCGGCGAACGGCGAGCAATTTATCTTTGATGGCCTGCCGATCGCCATCGACGCCAACATCGGCAAGCGCCACGCCGGCCTGCCGGTCACGCTCGGCATCCGCCCGGAACATGCGCGTCTCGTGCCGGCCGGCACGCCGGGCGCCGTTCCCGCCACGGTGGATTTCGTCGAAGAACTCGGCGCTGGCCGCGTCATTCACTGCGATATCAACGGCTCCAGCTTCGCCGTTGCCGTCGCCGATCATACCACCGGGCAAACGGGTGACGCCGTCGGCCTGGAGCTTGCCCAGCAGCATACGCATCTCTTCGCCCAGGACACCGGCCTGCGGCTCGACACCATTGCCTCGGTCACACCTCTCAAGGTTGCCGCAAACTAATTTTCAGACATCAATTTTCAGCAAGAGCGCCCGGAAATCCCTACCGATTTCCGGGCTTTTTGCTGCCCGGAACATCCCGCTTTCAGATTAAATCATCCAATCGGACAATATCTCTGGATTCTAAAACGAAAGCACCGTGCGTTCAAATGAACACACGGTGCTCTCAGCAATAGGCGGGGTACTGGAAGCCGCCGCATTCCCTCAGGAAACGCGGCAGGCAATCCGATCACTTTTCGGTGGCGATGAGACCGCGAACGAACCAGCGCTGCATCAGAACGACGACGAGGAGCGGCGGGATCATGACGATCAGCGTGCCAGCCATGGCGATGTGCCATTCGGGAAGGCCGCCGACGTTCGGGATGAGCTGCTTGAGCTCGGTCACCGCGGTCCCATGCGCCGGATCGGTGGTGATGAGCAGCGGCCACAGATATTGATTCCAGGCCCAGAGGAACATGATGGTGCCGAGCGCAGCCATATTGGTGCGCGACAGCGGCAACAGGATATCGAAGAAGAAGCGCAGCGATCCGGCGCCGTCCATGCGCGCGGCTTCCGTCAGTTCGTCCGGTATCGTCAGGAAGAATTGACGATAGAGGAAAGTACCGGTCGCCGTGGCGACCAGCGGCAGGATCAAGCCGAGAGAGGAGTTAAGCAGCCCCAGATCCAGAGAGACCTGAATGTCTGTAACCTTCTCGATGAGCCAGGTAAGGCCAGTGATGTCGAGAAGCCCCTGGTAGGGCGACAGAACGTTCGCTATGACCGCATAGGTCGGCACGATACGCACTTCGAGCGGCAGCATCAGCGTTATGAAGACCAGCCAGAAGATGAAATGGCGGCCGGGATACCGGAAATAGACAAGCGAAAATGCGGTGAGCGCCGAAACGATCACTTTGCCTGCGGCCACGCCGGTGGCGAAGATCAAGCTGTTCAGCAGCTTGGGGCCGAGATTGGCCGTGGTCCATGCCGTCGTTATGTTAGCCCAGAATTCTGTGCCAGGAATCAGCGACATTGGTACCTGATTGACGTCGGTCATATTGTGGGATGCGGCGATCGCCACGATGGCTATCGGTCCCGCAGCCGCCACGAAACCGATGAACAGGATCAGATGGGTGAAGAAATTGAGAATAGGTGTGCGCTCGACCATGTCAGCCTCAACGGTAATGCACGCGCCGCTCGATGAAGCGGAACTGGAAGACGGTGAGCACGATGATCAGCAGCATCAGAATGATACTTTGTGCCGCCGCGCCGGAAAAATCGAGGCCTTTGAAGCCGTCGGAATAGATCTTGTAGACCATGAGATTGGTTGAGTTGTGCGGGCCGCCTGCGGTCATGATGTCGACGATGCCGAAGGAATCCTGGAAGCTCTCGGTGATGTTGATCACCAGCAGGAAGAAGATCGTCGGCGTGATCAGCGGGAACTGAATGTCCCAGAAGCGCCGGAGCACGCCGGAGCCATCCATCGCCGCTGCTTCGATCAACGAGCGCGGAATGGCCTGGAAGGCGGCGAGGAAGAAGATGAAGCTGTAGCCGATATATTTCCACGAGAAGGCGATAATGATGGTGGCCATGGCGTCCGCACCGTTGAGGCCCGGGTCCCAGAGGCCCGGCCAATAGTGGTTGACGATGGACATGAAACCGGCTTCCGGTGCCAGGATGAAACGGAAGGCCATTGCCGAAGCAGGCGCCGCGATGCCGTAAGGCCAGATGAGCACGACGCTGTAGAACTTCGAGCCACGGAGCTGCCGATCTGTGAGAGCGGCCAGTATCAGCGCGACGCCCATGGAAATGCTGGTGCTGATTGCCGCGAAGATGATGCTGATCGTCACCGAGTTCCAGTAATCGGCACTGGCGAGAATCGATTTGAAGTTGTCGAGCCCGACCCAGATATTGCCGCCGCCCCAAGGTTGCTGCAGCGTCAGCGACCAGAAGATCGCCTGGCCAGCCGGCCAATAGAAGAAGGTGAAGATGAGGAGGAGCTGCGGCACTGCGAACAGGATGCCAACGCTCCACTTGCTGAAAGTCGTACGCTTTTCCATTGCTTCTTCCGGCTTGGACCCCTGAGCGCCGCGCGGTCATCTGAACGCATAAAGGACGCTCTACCGTTTGAATCGAGAACATCTCGTCCGTTTCAGATGAAACCAACCGAAAGCGGATACTCTAGTGCCAATTGCGGTCATAACGAACGTCCGCCGGGATTTCCCGACGGACGTCGTCTATTTCTGCGCTAACTGCTTACGGCAGTTGCTTGCCCTTGTAGGTAGCTTCGAAGCGATCGAGAACAGCATTGCCGTTCTTGACGAGGTTGTCGATACCTTCCTGGACGCTGACCTTGTTGGCAAAGATGGCCTGCATCTGGTTGCCGAATTCGGCGCGGATCTGCGTGAAGTTGCCGAGGCGGACGCCACGGGTGATCGGGGTCGGCTCAGAAGCGGTCAGGCTGGCGATCGCGACTTCGCGGCCCTTATACGGAGCCTTGTCGTAGAAGCCGTTGGACTTCATGAAATCGAAGCCCGACTTTCTGACCGGGATGTAGCCGGTGTTGGTCGACCAGAAGAGTGCGGTTTCAGGCTTGCCGATGAAGTCGAGGAACGCTGCTGCGCCCTTGTATTCGTCAGCCGACTTGCCGGAGAGAACCCAAAGCGAAGCGCCACCGACGAGCGAATTCTTGCGCTCGGTGCCAGCGTAGACCGGAAGTTCGGCAACATCCCAGTTCATGCCGGCCTTCTGCGTCTTGCCGACGGTGCCATGGTCGCCGACCGAGGTCATGATCATCTGGCAATCGCCCGCTGCAAAGGCCTGAACCATATCCTGGCCGAGATCCTTGGACTTGATCTTGATGAGGCCGGCATCGTACCAGCTCTTGAGGTCGGTGACGTACTTGACGAACTTGGTCTTGTTGACGGTCAGGCGGGCATCGAGGCCATCATAGCCGTTGTTCTGGGTAGCGACCGGCTCGCTGTGGATGGCCGAGAACTGTTCCATCAACTGCCAGCTTTCGTTGCCGGAGATGTTGATAGCCATCGGGCAATCATAGCCAGCGCCCTTCAGCGCCTTCATATCGTCGGCGGCTTCTTCCCAGGTCTTCGGAGCGGCGGTCTTGCCGATCTTGGCGAAGGCGTCCTTGTTCCAGTAGAGCAGGGCGGTCGAGGAGTTGAACGGGAAGGAAAGCAGTTCGCCCTTCGAGGTGGCGTAGTAGCGGGCGATGCCCGGGAAATAGTCGTCCCAGTTAACCTTGTAGCCGTTTTCCGACATCAGCTTGCCGACCGGATAATAGGCGCCGGAGAGCATCATGGTTGCCGTGCCGACGTCATAAACCTGCACGATTGCCGGCTGCTTGCCAGCGCGGAAGGCGGCAATGGTGTTCTGCAGAGCGGCGTCGTAATTGCCCTGGCCGACGCAGGAAACTTCATAGTCCTTCTGCGAATTGTTGAAGTTCGTGCACAGGGTCTGAACGACACGCTCCAGATCGCCGGACAGGCCGAACCAGAAATCGAACTTGATCGGAGCAGCAGCAGCCGGCAGGGCCAGCGCTAAGCTCATGACACCGGCGGCAGCCGCCGAAATGCAGTTATAAAATTTGGACATATCCCTATTTCCTTTTGAAAGCCCGGATCCGGTGGCCTTGCGCAAGTCCGCGGCAGCGGCGTTATAGACAAGCTGTGTGACAGTTTGTTGTGGGTGAAAATCTCGCAGCCACAGGCAGTTTTGCGCCTTTGCTAACGCTTTTAAAGGGCTATCGCGGATTAATTCTTTTGGAGTAGGAGACGGCGCTTTAAGCATAGAATAAGGTGCGCCTAATATTTTGGCATGGGGAGGAGTCGTGCATGGGTCGTCGATCCCCGCGCCTCATCAGGATGGAACGATATATAATGAGGGAACTGCTGCTGATCATGGCGGCGCTTACCTTGATGGCGCTTGGCCCCTTGGCGCTCCTGATTGCAGGATATTGAAGGGCTTGAACTGGCCCATGAGCTCTTCTTGTCGCCCGCACGGATCGTGTGCATGATCTCCCCACATCGTGACGAAGGCGTCGGGGAGGGAATCAATGGGCCTAAGCGAGCGGCAAAAAATGGCGGCGGGGGAATGGTATTGCTGCTTCGATGCGGAACTCGATGCCCTGCGCGTGCTTGCTCGGGAGGCTGTGCATCAGCATAACACCATGCCGCCCGGCCAGCGCGGCGGTATCGGCCCGGCGCTGTCCATGCTTTTTGCCGGTGTGGCCGACCGCGTGTTCATCGAAGCGCCCTTTCATTGCGCCTATGGCATGAACATCTCGCTCGGCCCGCGCGTCTATTTGAATGCCGGCTGCACCATTCTCGATACCGCTCCGGTGCGCATCGGCGAGGGCAGTATGCTGGGGCCGGGCGTTCATATATATTGTGCCGAACACCACAAGGATCCGACGCAGCGACGCACAGGACTGGAAATCGCGCGGCCGGTTGAGATCGGCAGGGATGTCTGGATCGGTGGCGGCGCCATCATCCTAGGCGGCGTGACGATCGGCGATGGCGCGATCGTCGGGGCAGGCGCGGTCGTCACCAGGAATGTCGATGCGGGCACGACCGTGATCGGCAATCCCGCAAGGGCTTTGGCCGCCAGATAGGTGACATCAATCCGCGGGGCGCCGCCGTCTTGTCCACCATACCGCAAGGCGCCGTCGCCAGCGCCGCACGAGCGGCAGATCATGGGACAACACCACGAAGCCCAGCGGCAACATCCAGAAGCCGAGGACCGGCAGGAAGCCAAGACATCCGCCGAAGATCAACGCCAGGCCGACGCCAAGACGGGCAAGTCTCGATCGCGGAAGCGGAATACGAAGGGAGCCAATGACAAGCTCATATGTGGTATGATCTATCCCGAAACGCCGCGTCTTTCCGTTGCCGTTGCGATCGGTCTTTTCTCTGGTTCTGCCTTGATCGGTCATCCACAGGAAATGGTAAGGCGACGAAATAATACAAGGGAAATGGATTTTTTTGAAAAAACCGCTTGGCAAATCGGGAAAGCATTTGTATTACCCCGCTCACACCGCGCCAAGCGGTATTCCCTGGTAGCTCAGCGGTAGAGCATTCGACTGTTAATCGACAGGTCGCCGGTTCGAATCCGGCCCGGGGAGCCAGTTTCTAAGAGCCACATTCACCTAGCGGGGAATGTGGCTTTTTCATTTCCGGCCATTTCACTCACACCGACTGGCATTCGCGCGGCGAGGAGCGCGCTTCGCAAGATCCTCCAACGCCGCCATGGGTCGATCCATCTGGCTGGATTCGGCTCTCACAGGATTTGGATGACTGCGACCTCTAGCCTTGTTGGCGACGCGTCGGAAAACCGCTCGATCGCGAGCGTATCGAAGGCATGACGCGGGCGCTATACACGGCGTTCTGACACACTCACCCGTCACATCCGGCTGCTCTCGAAAATGTGAGGATGCATTCATGTATCGTTAATCTGGGTGGGCGCATGAACGTTGTGCGCTATCGCGCAGCATATTCCCCCAAATGCTTTAGAGGTTCGAAATGAAAAACCTGATTCTTGCTTCCGCCGTTGCCCTGGCTTCCTTCGTTGGCATCAGCACGCAGTCTGAAGCGGCCACAGTTGTGCATGTCGATGACCATCATCATCACCATCATTGCGTCGTGAAGACCGTACGGCATCACGTTCATGGCCATTGGGTTGTCCGCAAGGAACGCGTCTGCCATTGATCCGGTAGCAGCTTCGAGCCGCTGACCTTTGTCGCGGCCAAAATAGGCCCGGCCGTTGCCGAATATTTCGTCGGCAACGGCCGGAATGTTTTTAGGGTATGAGCAGAAGAATCCGCCGCTAGGGATTAGCGGATTTCGAAATAGATGCCTCCGTGGCGATGGTGGTAACGACGGTAGCGCCAGTCATCATCATCATCCCAATAGTGGCGGCGATCCCAGCGGCTGTCGCGCCAGTAGCGGTGATCATAATGATGATCACGCCAATAATATCGACGTCCCCCATACCAATCCTGGTTTCGTCGGGATCCGTGCTCCTGAACCAGAATGACGCCGGAAACGCTGGGCGAGGGCGAATTTGTCAACGGCATTGCCGTTGCTGGAAGCGCGGCCGCCAATACTGTTCCCATGGCAAGTGAGGCGGCCAAGGCCATCGAAGCAAAATGTATCAAATCACCGACTCCTGTGTTGGACCAATTGTCCCTTTGACGGCTTAACGCCGCGATGAGGGCAAATGTTCCCCTTTAAGGTTGATGTGAGTGGCGATTGCAACGTGTGATACGAGGACAACTGCGAGATTTGAGGCAATTGCCGTCTGCCGATAGCGGCATGGTCCGCTGTGCCGGTGAGGGGCAGGGTGAGACCGAGGCGATATAAAGTCGGGAGGCGGTCGACATAGAAAAGGGGCCCAGCAGGGAAAGCTGGGCCCCTCTCTTCTCTGATCGGAGGTCAATTCAGATCAGGTCAGAAGTTGCGCTCGAAGCGGAGAATGCCGGAGACGGTATCGTCCTTGGCATAATCATAGTGAACGTAGGTCACTTCCGGCTCGATCAGCAGATCCTTGACCGGATTGAACTTGAGGTTCGAGGTTGCTTCGAAGATCTTCGAGTCGGTGTAGGCGAGCTGTACGTTCCACTTCAGCTTTTCGTTGATCGGAACGCCTACGCCACCCCAAACAGCCCAGTCACCCCAACCGCACTTGGATTCGTTCACGGTGCCGTTCGGCGCCGTGCAAGCAGAGATATCCTGGTTGGTGCCGGCATACTTGTTGAGCTTGTCGCCATCGGTGTTCCAGCCGCCCATCAAGAAGGCCGAGAAGGCACCGAAGTCTGCATCGACACGAGCCTTGATAGCGCCTTCTTCGACGATCGAATCATAACCGCCGACAACCTTGAAGGACCATGCACCAGCCTTGTAGCCAGCGCCGGCCACAACGTCCGGAGCGTAGTGGTTGGCCTTGTCATCCGTCCACCAGCTTGCGCCGTAGGAAGCGCCCGAGCCGCTGGAGTTGGAGTCTTCGACCGAGACGACAGCCGTGAAGCCGTTGCCGGCATCGTAGTTGTAGGTAATCTGGTTGAGTTCGTACGGACCATCATAGATCACGTCGTCGTTGATGACGTCGCCGGCGTAACCGATGTAGAGGTTGTAGGCCGAGTCTTTCTTACCAACGGTGAAGCCACCGAGGCTGATGTAGGACCACAGCAGGTTGGTGCTGGTGGAGTTGCCGTCGTTCCAGTCCCAACGAACGATGGTTTCGGTCTTCAACGGGCCGTATTCGGTGTCCGTCGCGGTGTCGACGTTCAGCTCTGCACGGGTGTGCCACAGCGTGCCCTGCTTGCTGTCACGGTTGTAAGCATTGTACCACTCACCTTCGGTACGAACCTTGCCGCCGATCTTGAGGCAGGTTTCGGTACCAGGGATGAAGAAGTAGCCTGCACCATAGGCGTCGCAGATGCGAACGTATTCGAGCGGCTCCGGCTCAGCGGCGACGATGGCGTCGGCTGCGTGAGCGCCGGATGCTGCTGCAAGCGCGGCAGCGGAGCCGAGAAGAAGGCTCTTGATGTTCATAATAACTCCAATCTGTTCGTGATTGGGCATGAGATATCGCGCCGAAAAGTCGACGTGCCCAACCCCATCCCGTTCATGTTCCCTATCAGTAGGTGCGAAGTAATAAGCCTCGCGAACTATTTCCTGAACCCGTCTCGCTGATTTGACAAGATACTAAGAGAGGCGAACTATTCGTGCCCTACTCGAAAAAAAATCTTGTTGCAAAAATGACGCAATCCGCCAAATGGTCGCCCTCAAAGGCTTAGTTGGCGCTAATAAATCGTTAAGGTTTGGCGGCGCCTTGCCGGCCGGCGAGGGCTGGAAATCAAGTTATTTGATCATCAGCCTCGATAGGTCTTGCGCTCCAATAAGATTCGTTCTAAACGCCCGCCATCACTCGCCTTTATAAATCGGATGGCCTCGTGGCGGAGTGGTTACGCAGAGGACTGCAAATCCTTGAATCCCGGTTCGATTCCGGGCGAGGCCTCCAAATTCCCTTCTATTGAGCTTGATGCACCGGCGACAATCGATCGATTGGCGCCGTCCAAAGAAAGCGGTTTGACCTTACGCGATAAGGGGAGCGGCTGTTGTCGCGCCGCGACGTATTATCATGAATCTCTGCGCCCGTTGCTACGATGCCTTGAAAGCGCAGCCGCACGCGATTAAGACACGCTGAGCATAGCAGCAACCCCGGCTTTGCCTTTGGGCGCGAGAGGATATGATGGATTTCGAAGCAGCACGCGTGAAAATGGTCGAGAACCAGATCCGCACGACGGATGTCACCTCCCATTCCGTGTTGAATGCGTTTCTGACGGTAGCGCGCGAGAATTTCGTGCCGGAGAAGTCGAAGCTTCTCGCCTATATCGATAATGACATTGAGGTGAGCCCCGCAGCTTCGGGCAAGCCGGCGCGCTTCCTGATGGAAGCCTCGCCGCTGGCAAAGCTTCTGCAGCTCGGTGAAATCACCAAGGAAGATAAGGTTCTCGACGTCGGCTGCGGCACGGGTTACGTCGCGGCACTCCTGTCGATCCTCGCCGGTACGGTCGTCGCGCTCGAATCCGATGAGGCGCTGGCCGCTGAGGCCAAGGCCAATCTCGCCGCGCTCGGCCAGGCAAATGTGACGGTTGTCACCGGCGAGCTGGAAAAGGGCTATGCGGGCAGCGGTTCGTATGACGTGATTTTCGTCAATGGCTCGGTCCAAGAGGTGCGGCAGGTGCTTCTTGATCAGCTTGGCGAAGGCGGCCGGTTGATTGTCGTCCTCGGTTATGGCCATGCTGCGCGCGCCACGGTCTTCAGGCGCGAGCGTGGCGCTCTTTCCGAAAACGTCTTCTTCAACGCCTCGGTCAAGCCGCTGCCGGGCTTTGCCAAGGCCAAGGAATTCGTGTTCTGACCGGTTACGCCGCTGAACTGTTCCATTGAGACGGGCGCTTCGGGCGCCCGTTTTTCGTTGGGCATTGTCGGTGGATAAGTCCACAATATCAGGTGATTCGCAGCCACCGTAACAAAACTGTGCATCAGATGGCTTAGTGCTGTCGCGGTGATTTTTTTCCCAAGGCTAGTATTCTACGCTGGCCCTGATTCGGGCGCTGCTTTGGCAGGATTCGGGTCGTTGTTTGGGAAAACGGGGATGAATATGGCTCAGCCAAGTGTAGTGCGTGAACCGTCCATGGAAGAGATTCTGGCGTCGATCCGCCGGATCATCGAAAGCAACGAGCCCGGCGCCGGTAAGTCCATTTCGCCGTCCCTGCCTGCTGTTTACACCGTTGCCGACGATGAGCAGGATGACGATATCCACCTCACGGTCGACGACCAATTTGCTGCTGTTGATATAGATGATGTACCACCGGCCGCCGCTGCTGCCCCCGATCCGCGTTTCGTCGCCGCCAACTCACAGGCTCCGGCGCGCGAGCCGGAATCATCTGCCCGCACCCTGTCACTCGCCGATGTCGCCGCCCGCGTTCGCGCCGCTTCCGAGCGCAATGCCGCACAACTGAATTCGGCACGCGAAGCGCCGCAACTGCGCGAATTGCCGCCGGCCATGGCCGCGCGTCTTGCTGAGGCGCGTGTCGAACCGGTCGCCGAGGTTCCTTTGCGCAGCGCGATCGCCGAAGCGCCGGTGCCGGTCGTAACCCCGCCTGCAGCCGCTCTTCTCGCCGAAGTGATGGTATCCCCAGCCAAGGTTGAACCACAGCCTGAACCGATGGAAGAGCCGAAGGCTGCGGTCGCTCCCGCTCCCGTCGAGATGCCGGTTTTCACTCAGCCGCAGCAGGCGCCGTCTACCGCAGCCGCTGATCGGTACCTCCCGCAAGTGCAGGCTGAGCTTACATCCTCGCTGATGTCGGAAGCAGCCGGTGCGCAGGTTGCCCGTTCCTTTGGCGAGCTGACAGCCGCCATCGATGGCAGCGAGCGCCGTTCGCTTGACGAGATCGCCCAGGAAATGCTGCGGCCGATGCTGCAGGAATGGCTCGACGACAATCTGCCGACTCTCGTCGAGCGTCTCGTGCGCGAAGAAATCGAACGAGTGGCCCGCGGCCCGCGCCGTTGACAGTCTGAGCTCGGGTTAGACGATCCGCCGCTCCGGCTTCCGGGGCGGCTTTTTTATTGACTTGCCCGCGACCATCCTATTTACAACCCGCATCACCGAACCCTCCAGATCCGGTCCCCAAATGCTCGACAAAACTTATGATTCCGCCGCCGTCGAACCGAAAATCGCCCAGAAATGGGATGATGCCGACGCCTTTCGCGCCGGTGCGAACGCGAAGCCAGGTGCGGAAACCTTCGCGATTGTCATTCCGCCTCCGAACGTCACCGGTTCGCTGCATATGGGCCATGCGCTGAACAACACGCTGCAGGACATCATGGTGCGGTTCGAGCGCATGCGGGGCAAGGATGTGCTCTGGCAGCCGGGCATGGACCATGCCGGCATCGCTACGCAGATGGTCGTCGAGCGCCAGTTGATGGAGAGGCAGCAGCCGGGCCGCCGCGACATGGGTCGTGACGCCTTCATCGAAAAGGTCTGGGAATGGAAGGCGGAATCGGGCGGTTTGATCTTCAACCAGTTGAAGCGCCTCGGGGCCTCCTGTGACTGGTCGCGCGAACGCTTCACCATGGACGAGGGCCTGTCAAAGGCAGTTCTTGAAGTCTTCGTCACGCTTTACAAGGAAGGCCTGATCTATCGCGACAAGCGGCTGGTCAACTGGGATCCGAAAATGCTGACGGCGATTTCGGATATCGAAGTCGAGCAGCATGAGGTCAACGGCTATCTCTGGCATCTGCGCTATCCGCTCGAAGAAGGCGTTACCTATCAGCATCCCATCGCTTTCAATGAAGAAGGCAAGCCGACGGAATGGGAGACGCGCGACTATCTCGTCGTCGCCACCACCCGCCCGGAGACCATGCTCGGCGATACCGGCATAGCCGTTCATCCGAGTGACGAGCGTTACAAGGCAATCGTCGGCAAGCACGTTATCCTGCCGATCGTCGGCCGGAGCATCCCGATCGTTGCCGACGAATATCCGGATCCGACCGCAGGCACGGGCGCCGTCAAGATGACGCCCGCGCATGATTTCAACGACTTCGACGTCGGCAAGCGTCGCGGCCTTCGCGTCGTCAACATCTTGACGCCGGATGCCCGCGTCACCATCAAGGACAACGAGGATTTCCTCGAAGGTCTCGACAATCCGGCAGCACTACATGGTGCCTGGGATGAGCTTGAAGGCAAGGATCGTTTCGAAGCCCGCAAGATCATTGTCCGCATCTTCGAAGAGGCCGGCCTGCTCGACAAGATCGAGCCGCACAAGCACACCATTCCGCATGGCGACCGTGGTGGCGTTCCGATCGAACCGCGCTTGACCGAACAATGGTATGTCGATGCCAAGACGCTTGCCGAACCGGCGATCGCCTCCGTTCGCGAAGGGCGTACCAAGCTCGTCCCGAAGAGCTGGGACAAGACCTATTACGATTGGATGGAGAACATTCAGCCCTGGTGCATTTCCCGCCAGCTCTGGTGGGGGCATCAGATCCCGGCATGGTATGGCCCGGATGGTCAGGTGTTCGTCGAAAAGACAGAGGAAGAGGCGCTGCAGGCTGCTATCCAGCACTATCTGTCGCATGAAGGGCCGATGAAGGCCTATGTCGAGGACCTGCTGGAGAACTTCAAGCCGGGCGAAATCCTGACGCGCGACGAAGACGTGCTCGATACATGGTTCTCCTCGGCACTCTGGCCGTTCTCGACGCTCGGCTGGCCGGACAAGACGCCGGAGCTTGCGCGCTACTATCCGACGAATGTTCTCGTCACCGGCTTCGATATCATCTTCTTCTGGGTCGCCCGCATGATGATGATGGGCCTGCATTTCATGGAAGACGAAAACGGCGACCCCGTCGAGCCGTTCAGCACGGTCTATGTTCACGCCCTGGTGCGCGACAAGAACGGGCAGAAGATGTCGAAATCCAAGGGCAACGTCATCGATCCGCTCGAACTCATCGACCAGTATGGCGCCGATTCGCTGCGCTTTACGCTGGCGATCATGGCGGCGCAGGGCCGCGACGTGAAGCTCGATCCGGCCCGTATCGCCGGTTACCGCAATTTCGGCACCAAGCTGTGGAACGCCACGCGCTTCGCCGAGATGAACGGTGCCAAGAGCGATCCGCATTTCGTGCCGGAAGCCGCCGAGCTCACCATCAATCGCTGGATCCTGACGGAACTGGCCCGCACCGAGCGGGACGTTACCGAAGCGTTGGAAGCCTATCGCTTCAACGATGCCGCCGGTTCGCTTTATCGCTTCATCTGGAATCAGTTCTGCGACTGGTATCTTGAACTGCTGAAACCTGTGTTCAATGGTGACGATGAGAACGCCAAGTCGGAAGCACAATCCTGCGCCGCCTACGTTCTCGAAGAAACCTACAAGCTGCTGCATCCCTTCATGCCCTTCATGACGGAAGAGCTGTGGGCGCATACGGCAGGCGAAGGCAGGGAACGCGATGGCCTGATCTGCCATGCCGATTGGCCGGCACCGTCCTATGCCGACGATGTCGCCGCCGATGAGATCAACTGGCTGATCGATCTCGTTTCAGGTTTGCGCTCCGTACGCTCGGAAATGAACGTGCCGCCCGCCGCCACCGCGCCGCTGGTGCTCGTTGGCGCCAATAGCCTGACGCGGGAGCGGCTGTTCCGCCACGACGCGGCGATCAAGCGGCTGGCGCGTGTCGAGGCGATTTCGCTTTCCGACACAGCACCGAAGGGCGCAGCCCAGATCGTCGTCGGCGAAGCCACCGCCTGCCTGCCGCTCGGCAGTCTCATCGACCTCGCTGCCGAAAAGGCACGTCTCGAAAAGGGGATCGCCAAGAACGAACAGGAGATTGCCCGCATCGTCGGCAAGCTCTCGAACGAGAAGTTCGTCGCCAATGCCAATCCGGATATCGTCTCCGCCGAACGCGAGCGCCTGAGCGAACTCGAAGGCCAGCTTTCGAGCCTCAAAGTGGCGCTTGAAAGGGTCAGCGAAGCCGGCTGAAGAACCTGTAACAATCTTGATTTAAGGGTACGCTGCCAAGGGCAGCGTGCCCTTTTTTGTTGCGCTGCTGATTCGGCGGCAAGCGTCAAAAAAATTGCGTCGCTTTTTGGGGCGCTCCAGCTTCGCACAGGTAAGAATGGTTACCCCTAAATTGGTAGGGTTTCTTGAAAAGCAAGACTGTTGTCAGATTGTAACAGAACTGTTGCTATGAGGAATAATAATCTACTTGGGGCCCCTAATAAACATTAGAGAAGCAAAAATGCCTAAACTTGGCTGTGATTGGGCGTGCAGATCACTTTCTTACGTAAGTCAGTCAATATGTCGCAACATTGTGGATAGCCGGCGCCGCATTGCCAATTCGGGTGATCGTCGCAACAATCGGATCAACGAATACGCAAGTGGGGGAGACACAATGGCATTTCGTATTGCGCTGAGGGGCGCATTTGCATTCATTATCAGCTCGTCATTCGCCAGCGCCGCTTTTGCGGGCGGGCTCGATCGTGCTGGCTACGATATCGACTTGCTCTTCGATAAGGGGCGTTACGTTTTCGAGTCCGGCGTGACCTATGTAATGCCCGATCGCAAGCTGAAGAATGCAAAGGACATCAATGCGGCGGACGGCAACCTCAATGGCCGCCCGAATTCGGCCGATGCCACCGAAAATTACGCCGTGCCCTATATCGGCTTCAAGATCGGCATCACCGACGACATCGATTGCATGGCCGATTATTCCGAGCCGTTCGGCGCCCATACAAATCCGGGCTTGAACTGGGCCGGCGCCAACAATGAAATCGAAACCAAGGTGCGTACGCACAATTACGCGGCGACGTGCTCCTACAAGTTCGATGCCGGTCCGGGTCAATTGCGCCTGATCGGCGGCGGCTTCTATCAGGAAGTCAGCGGCTTCAAGTCCCGTCTGGTTTCCGTCGTTCCTGCTCCGTTTTCCGCTGTCTATGATGGTGTCGGCTCGCTGGATGTCGATGGCCATGGCTGGGGCTGGCGCGCCGGTCTCGCTTATGAGATCCCGGAATACGCCCTCCGTACCAGCCTCGTTTATAACAGCCGGGTCAAATACGATAACCTCAAGGGCACCGTCGATCTGACGGAACTGCCGCCCGTCCGTGCGTTCTTCGGCAAATCCACCTCTGTCTTCGGTTCAGCCGATGCGCCGGACTCGCTGGAATGGAAGGTGCAGACCGGCATCGCGCCGGACTGGCTGGCATTCGGTTCGGTCAAATGGACCAACTGGAGCGTTCTGCAGAGCATCGCGCTTTGCCCGACCTCGACGCGGGGCATATCCTGCCATACGGGTGGTGCGACTGAGCTCACCTCACTCGATCTGCTCTATCAGGACGGCTGGACGATCACCGGCGGTATCGGCCACAAGTTCAATGACCAATGGAGCGGCGCGCTCAGCTTGAGCTGGGATCGTGGCACCAGCCAGGGTTACGGCCTGAGCTCGGACACCTGGACGCTCGGCGCCGGCGTTTCCTACAAACCCACCGAGCATGTCGAGTTCACCTTCGCCGGCGCGCTGGGCCTGCTGACCAGCGGCAAATCCGGCGAAATCACCTCCAACGGCATCACCTATGGCGATGATGCGACCTATAGCTTCGGCAACGATTTGGTCGCTGCGCTGTCGACGTCGATGAAGGTCAGATTCTGAGCCTAAACCATTGAGCTGAAGCAAGTTCCGAGGGTTGATCCTCGCCGCTTCCAGCGATTCCCGCGCCGCGAGCCCTTTTCGGTCTCGCGGCGTTTTAATACCAGCTTCAGCGCTCAGCCATTCTCAAAGACGACCCGCAAAATCGTCCCGCCTACCGTTTCGTGGTTAACGAAACCTCAAGATCGGCAAACTCTTTGTGACGAATCGGCAACACTTTATTTCAACAGATTACGGGCGTGTATCCGGCGCCCAATTTGTCCATTTCCCGCCACAAATGGGGAGCACCGATTATGCGGGCAAAGGGGCAAGCCTTAGTGGAAAGTGCGTAAACGGTTGATGGGTCAGTTTACACCTCAGGAAAAAGAGCAATCCGGGATCGGAACGACGGCGTTCACGATGCCGCCGGAAACGCATTATTTCCCGAAGGAATCAAGAACTCGTTCGATCGCAAGTCTCTCTTTTTCGACAGTAAAGCGGCGGGCTGCTTCAAGAGCGAAATGTGATCGTGCCAGCGTGGATGCTCGTTTGGACATAATTTCAGACTACGCTCGGAAATGTGGCGAACGGTGTTGGGCTGGTACCCTGCAGACTTCCTTAAATGGGGATCTCGCTGGTTTACGTGCCGGTAGGGAATACATTCGCAGGCCTTACGGTGCAGGTGGGATCACCGTTGCGGATGCGAATGGAGCGAAAGAAATCGACTGTTATGTTTAAGTCCGAGTTCATATCAGCGAGAATGATGATGCTCAGCCTGTCGCTTGCCACTTCGGTGGCGCTCGCAGGCCAGGCCCTGGCATTCGACATCAATGCGGGTGTCACCAAGGAATCGGGGCCTTTCGATCTCTTCAAGTTCGGCTTCCGGGCCTACAAGAACGGCCAGAAGGAAGAGGCGGTCGAAGCCTATCGTTACGCCGCCGAGAAGGGCCACACTGGCTCGCGTTGGGCGCTCGCCAATATGTATGCCGACGGGGATGGCGTGACCCAGGACAATTTCGAGGCCTTCAAGATCTATAGCGAGATCGCCCAGCAGGGTGTGGAGCCCGGCTCCGAAGATACCGGCTTCTTCATCAACGCGCTGCTCGCACTCGCCAACTATTACAAGACCGGCATTGCCAACAGCCCGGTCAAGATCGATCTCAATCAGGCACGCCAGCTCTATTTCCAGGTCGCATCGACCTTTGGCGTTCCGGAGGCGCAGTTCCAGCTTGCGCAGATGATGCTGGCGGGTGAGGGCGGCGCAGCCAATGTGCAGCAGGCCAAGAAGTGGCTGAACCAGGCCCGTAAGAGCGGCCATCCCGGCGCAATGGCCGTCTTCGGCAATATTCTCTTCCAGGAGGGCCAGTCCGTGCGTGGCCTCGCCTTCATGACGGCGGCGCTCGACAAGTGCAAGCCGAAGGATTGTACGTGGATGCAGGACCTGCAGGAGCAGGCCTTCTCGATCGCCAACGAGGATGACCGTCGCGTCGCCGTGTCCATGGCGCATCAACTGGATGTCGCCGGCGCCGAATAATCTCCGATTTCAGGCCTAGAGCGGTTCAGCGTTTAACGGAATCGCTTTCCCGCTCTATCTCTTTGTTTTTACGCATTCCAGGCGGAAAACCGCTTCGCACTTTTCCTGGAATTGCTCTAGAAATCGAAGTGCGCGATGACGGGAACGTGGTCCGACGGCTTTTCCCAGGCGCGCACATGCTTTTCGATTGCAGCCGAGGTCAGGCGATCGGCCGCTTCCGGCGATAGCATCAGGTGATCGATGCGAATGCCGTTGTTCTTCGGCCAGGCGCCGGCCTGGTAATCCCAAAAGGAATAGAGCTTGATCTCATCCGTTGTGGCGCGCACCGCATCGGTGAAGCCGAGATGTTCGAGCTGTCGAAAAGCCTGCCGGGTTTGCGGCAGGAACAGCGCATCGTTTTCCCAGACCTTGGGATCGAAACAATCATGCGGTTCCGGAATGACGTTATAGTCGCCGGCGAGGATTGTTGGCTCCTCCAGTGCCAGGCGGCTGACTGCGAATTTCCGCAGGCGCTCCATCCAGGCGAGCTTATAGGGATATTTTTCCGTATCGATGGGATTGCCGTTCGGCAGATACAGGCAGCAGACGCGAAACGCGCCATGTTCCGGCACGGAAAACACCGCTTCGATGAAGCGGGACTGTTCGTCGGCCTCGTCGCCGGGCAAGCCACGGGTCACTTCGTCGGGCTTCATCTTGGACAGGATCGCGACGCCGTTGAAGCCCTTCTGGCCATGCGTTTCGACGTGATAGCCGAGCGCCTCGATCTCGAAGCGCGGAAATCCTTCGTCGACTGTCTTGATCTCCTGCAGGCAAACGATGTCCGGATCGGAGTCCTTCAGCCACTGGCATAGGTTCTCGATACGCGCCTTGACGCCGTTGATGTTCCAGGTGGCGATCTTCATGAAGGGAAGGCTCCTCTGCTTTGATTTTTCTTTTATCCGCAGCAGACGGCCTTGGCCACCCGTTCAAACGAAAACCGGCCGTAAGCAACAGCTTCCGGCCGGTGATTCATCGTTGGAAAAACAGGAGCCTTAGATCGAAAAACTCGTGCCGCAGCCGCAGCTTGCGACCGCATTCGGATTCTTGATCTGAAAGGACTGGCCAAGCAGATTGTCGACGAAGTCGATCTCGGAGCCCGCCATGTAAACCAGCGACAATTGGTCGATCAGGACCGTAGCGTTGTCTTTTTTGACAACGATATCATCGTCTTGTGGTCCGTCGACAAGATCGAATTTATAGGAGAATCCGGAGCAGCCGCCACCTTCGACGGCGACGCGGAGCGCTCGCTTGCCGGCCTCGGCGCTGACGATCGCGGCGATTCGCTTTGCCGCTGCGTCCGATAGAGTTACACTTGTCTCAGTCATGCCTTCCTCCTGCCGGGGTCAAGATCCGGAGAGAACCAATGGGCCGTCCGACTTTCAAACGGCTGATATCCATAGCCTTTATCATGAAAGTGCGCTCGGTGACAGCTATGGTTATAGGGTTGAGCCATGCGCCATTTTGCTGTTTCTCTCCGGTATAGGTATGAAGGCCGTAAAGCGGCGTCAATGGGCCAGAGCATCCCGTATTGGAATGGCATCATCAAAATGCGGAGACGATGCTTTGGATTAGAGGGAATGGAGCGGCCTTTGCGCGTTCAATCGAATGCGGCGTTCTGAAGCCGGAATGGATGGATAATGACGATCGACAGGCATGCATTGGGTTTCGGTTATGGTGAGCGGGCTATCTATGCGACCGATCCCAGGGAATCGCGTGGACGGCTTTACGAAGAGGGGTCGAGCCCGACGCGTTCCGATTTCCAACGCGACCGCGACCGCATCGTCCATACGACCGCTTTCCGGCGGCTGAAGCACAAGACGCAGGTCTTCATCGCGCAGGATGGCGATCACTACCGTACGCGTCTGACGCATACTATCGAGGTGGCGCAGATTGCCCGCGCCTTGGCGCGCGCACTGAAGCTCGATGAGGATCTCGCCGAAGGCGTGGCGCTCGTCCACGATTTTGGCCACACCCCCTTCGGCCATACCGGCGAAGACGCGCTGCACGAGGTGCTGCTGCCCTATGGCGGCTTCGACCACAATGCGCAATCGCTGCGGATCGTGACTAAGCTCGAGCGGCGTTACGCCGAATTCGATGGCTTGAACCTCACCTGGGAGACATTGGAAGGACTGGTCAAGCACAACGGTCCGCTGCTGACATCAGATGGCCAGGGAACGCGCGGCCCGGTGCCGCAACCGATTCTCGATTATTGCGAAATCCACGATCTGGAAATCGCGACTTTTGCCAGCCTCGAGGCCCAGGTCGCGGCGATCGCCGACGACATCGCTTACAATACGCATGACATCGATGACGGCCTGCGCTCCGGCTATCTGAACTTCGATATGCTGGAGGAAATTCCATTTCTTTCGGCGCTGATGGCCGAGGTGAGGGCGCTCTATCCGCATCTGGAGCCGAGCCGCTTCACCCATGAGATCATGCGCCGGCAAATCACCCGCATGGTGGAGGACGTGATCTCCGTTTCGCAACAAGCGCTCAGCGAGATCAGACCGGGCAGCGTTGCCGATATCCGCGCCGCCGGCCGCATCATCGCCACCTTCTCTGCGGAAATGGCCGAGACGGACAAGCAGATCAAGCAGATGCTCTTCAAGCGCATCTACCGCCATCCGGATATCATGCGCATCCGCGCCGGTGCCGCGCAGATCGTCACTGATCTGTTCCAAGCCTATATGGGCAATCCGCAGGAGATGCAGAGCCACTATTGGGTAGACCATATTGCCGGCCTCGCCGTTGCCGCCAAGGCCCGTCATGTCGGCGACTACCTGGCCGGCATGACCGATACCTATGCCATCAGTGCCCACAGGCGTTTGTTTGACCAGACTCCCGATTTGCGGTAGGCAGCGGCGGCGTCGGGCCGACAGGGCCCGCCCAAGCTATGCGTGGACAATATGATGAACCTTTTCACCGATTTCGAAGTCAGAATTAAGAACGCTCTGGAACAAATTGATATTGTGAAAGAAAAGCGATCCGAACTCGACTTCGGACGTGTCGGCGTGGAGCCGCCGCGAGACGCTAGCCATGGCGATGTCGCCACCAATGCGGCCATGGTGCTGTCGAAGCCGCTCGGCACGAATCCGCGCGCGCTCGCTGAGATCATCATCACCAAGCTGAAAGAAGATGCCGATGTTGCCGAGGTTTCGGTAGCCGGCCCAGGCTTCATCAATATTCGCCTTTCGGTCGGTTATTGGCAGCGCCTGCTGGCGACGATGATCTCCGAAGGCCAGAATTTCGGGCGCTCGACCCTTGGTGCCGGCCAGAAGGTCAATGTCGAATATGTCTCCGCCAATCCGACGGGGCCGATGCATGTCGGCCATTGCCGCGGCGCCGTCGTCGGCGATGCGCTGGCGAATCTGCTCGGTTTTGCCGGCTATGATGTCACCAAGGAATATTACATCAACGACGCCGGTTCGCAGATCGACGTGCTGGCGCGCTCGGTCTTCCTCCGTTACCGCGAGGCACTCGGCGAGCAGGTCGGCGACATCCCGGCGGGCCTTTATCCCGGCGACTATCTTGTTCCGGTCGGTGAAGCGCTGGCGAAGGAATTCGGCACCAAGCTTCGGGGCATGCCGGAAGACCAGTGGCTGCCGATCATCAAGGAGCGTGCCATCGATGCGATGATGGCGATGATCCGTTCTGACCTGGAAGCGTTGAACGTCCATCATGACGTCTTCTTCTCCGAGAGGACGTTGCACGCCAATGGCGCGGCCCTGATCCGCACTGCGATCAACGACCTGACCTTTAAGGGATATGTCTACAAGGGTGCGCTGCCGCCGCCGAAGGGACAGTTGCCGGAAGATTGGGAAGACCGCGAGCAGACCCTGTTCCGTTCGACGGAAGTGGGTGACGATATCGACCGGCCGCTGATCAAGTCGGATGGTTCCTATACCTATTTCGCCGCCGATGTCGCTTACTTCAAGAATAAGTTCGACCGCGGCTTCAACGAGATGATCTATATTCTCGGCGCCGACCATGGCGGCTACGTCAAGCGGCTGGAAGCCGTGGCGCGCGGGGTCTCGGATGGTCAGGCGAAGCTGACGGTGCTGCTGTGCCAGCTCGTCAAGCTGTTCCGCAACGGCGAGCCAGTGAAGATGTCGAAGCGCTCCGGCGATTTCGTCACGCTGCGTGATGTCGTCGAAGAGGTCGGCCGTGATTCCGTGCGGTTCATGATGCTGTACCGGAAAAATTCAGAGCCCTTGGACTTCGACTTCGCCAAGGTGACGGAACAGTCCAGGGACAATCCGGTCTTCTACGTGCAATATGCCCATGCGCGCTGCATGTCGGTCTTCCGGCAGGCTAAGGAAGCCTTCCCGGATCTCGATATTGCCTCGCTCGATCTGGCAAAAGCGGTCAGCGGCACGATCTCCGATCCGGCCGAATTACAGTTGATTGCGAAGATTGCGGAATTCCCGCGAATCGTCGAGGCTGCAGCTCAGTCGCAGGAGCCTCACCGCATCGCTTTTTATCTTTACGATCTGGCAAGTTCCTTCCACGGACATTGGAATAAAGGTAAAGATTTACCTGAATTACGATTTGTTAACGATAAGAACCGAGAATTAAGCATTGCCAGACTTGGGCTGGTGCACGCTGTCGCGTCGGTTTTGAAGTCAGGTCTTGGTATAACCGGGACCGCAGCACCGGATGAAATGCGATAAACGTCACCATTTACCCACATTGCGCTGGCATTTATCTGTAGCGTTTGCGAGTGGATTGGGTGATGGCAGAAAAACAGTTGGCGTATCGCGCAAGCGGAAACGACGAGTTCTTTGCGGATGATGATCCGCTTGCCGAACTCGCCCGCATCGTCGGTTTCGAGCCGCGGCCTGCCGCGCAGGCGGCGCCCGCAACTCAGCGACAAGAGCCGGCCTTCGATCTCGAAGATGAACTCTTGCGAGAATTCGAACGCTATGATGCGCCTCGTTTGAGTCCTGCTGATGACATTCCGGTTTCGCCGGAAGATCAGCCTTTTGCCGGCGAAGCTCAGCTCTCGCATCCGGTAGAGCCGGCGCGCACGGAACCCCAGTTTGTCGAGTTGCCACAGGCCGTGGCTCCAGCCAAGCCAGTGGTCGGTGCACGCGATCTGATCGACGAACTCGAAATGTCGATCGCGCCGGCCTTGCAGCCCGCACCGGCTCCGCAGCCTGTTCCGGCCCCGCAGGCGGTAGCTCCGGCTCCAAAGCCTGCGCCGACGCCGCAGTCCGCTGCCGCCACCGTGCGGCTGCCGATTGCCAATTTCACCGTCGCGGCTCCGGCGCAAGCAAAGCCTGTGGCGCAAGCTCCGGTCGCGCCGCCTCTTGTCCAGGCGCAATCACCCATCGAAACGGCGCTCGATTTCGATCTGCCGATGATGCTGGACGCCCCTCAGTCCCAGCCAGTCGCGGCTCAACCGGACGTACCGTTCGCCAAGGCGCCGGAGCCCGTCGCGCCGGTCCCGATGGATGCTGCGGCTCTTTCTGCTGAAATCGACGATCTGCTGGCCGATGTCGACCGCTATCCGGTTCCTGCCAGAGGCGTCGCACCGGAAGCGAAGGTTGAACCGAGCTTCGATATTTTCGACCTGCAGCCCAAGGCGCCGGCAGCACCTGTGCACGTCCCCGCTGCAGTAGTGACTGCTCCCGTTGTTTCGGCTCCGCAGCGCGAAGAGCCGAAACCGATCGCTCTGGAAGCCGACGATCCCTTCGCCGGCCAGGACTTCGAGTTCGACCTCGCGGATATCGAGATGGAGCTCGCCGAGCTCGATTTCGCCGAAACGAGCAAGTCTGCTCCGATCCCGCAGCCGGCGCCTGCTCCCATGGCCGCGCCGCAGCCTGCTCCAGTTGTCTCTCGGGCGACGCCGATGGCTGCGCCTCTAGCGGCTCCCGTCGCCACGGCCGCCGCAATGACTGCCGCAGCGGCTGCGCCCAGCCTCATGCAATCCCCGCGCCCAGAGCCGGCTCCGCAGCATACGGCTCCGCCGGCTGCCGTTGCCGCAGCGCCGGTGACGCGCAAGGCCGTGCCTGTTCTCGATGCCGATCAGGCCCTGCCGTTCGATCCGTCCGAAATCTCCGATACCGAAGAGCGCGTCGAGAATTTCGAAGGCTCCCATGTTCCGAACCTGCCGCCGGTCGAGCCGGAAGAGCCGATCGTGGTGCCGCCGGAATATGATTTCGACATCGATTCGGAGATGGCAAGCCTATTTGGCTCGCCCGCCAAGGAAGTTGCTCCCGAGCCGATCAAGCCGGCTGTAGCCGCGGCCCTGGGCAGCACGACGACTCCATCCTGGTCCAAGAATGCGGCTGCAAAACCCGCTCCGACGGCCAAACAGCCTGCCGAAGAGTTCGACGAGTTCGAACGGGCGTTGGAAGAGGACTTCCGCCGCAGCTACCGTGAAGCCTCCAATCCGGTCGACAACGTCGCCCGCATGACGCTGAACCCGGCGGCTGTAGCCGGCCGTCGTCCGGCGCGTTCGTTCCGTGGCATGGCGACCGCCGCTGCGGTCATCGCTGTTCTGGGTCTCGGCGCCTACGGCGTCTACGGCTGGGTTCGTCACGGTTCGCCGATTTCGAGCTTCTCCGGCGAGCCGCGCGTCATCACGGCCGATGCCGATCCGGTCAAGGTCGCTCCGGAAAATCCAGGCGGCACGGTTGTTCCCAATCAGGACAAGGCTGTTTACGACCGCGTAGCCGGCGACAGCACTGCTGCGCCGAAGCAGAAGGAACTGGTTTCCTCCAACGAACAGCCGGTAGATGTCGTCCAGAAGACCTTGATCCCCGAATCCGTGTCGCCTGACGATGGCAGCGAAGATCAGGTCACTCCGACGCCGGTCGGCGAAACCGAGGATCCGAGGCTGCTGCCGAACCAGAACGGCAACAATGCCAACACTGCCGCCAACGACGACGCCCAGGTCCCCTCGGTGTCGCCGCGCAAGGTGCGCACGATGATCGTCAAGCCGGATGGCTCGCTGGTTGCTCGTGAGGAGCCGGCTGTCGACAATACGACGACGGCAGCGTCTCCGGCTTCGACACCGAAGACGCCCGCCGTAAAACCGCCGGTCGGTAGTCAGGTCGCTTCCGCCGATCTTCGCCCGTCGACGGCAGACACGCAGGCCTCGCAACCGGCCGCTGCTCAGTCGGACGATGGCGATGCGGCCAGTGCCGAAAGCACGCCGATCCGTGTTGTGAAGACCACTCCGGTTCCCACATCGCGTCCGGCACAGCAGCCCGCCAAGGCTCCCGCGGCTGCCCCTGCCGTTGCCACGAATAATGCCGCCGCTCGCCCGGCTCCGGCTCAACCGAAGCCTCAGCAGGTCGCATCGGCGACCCCGGCTGCGGCCCAGCCGGCTCCGGCTGCATCGGCAAGTGCCGGTGGTGCTTACGGCGTGCAGATCGCTTCGCTGCCTTCCGAGGCGGAAGCGCAGAAGTCGCAGGCCAACCTGAAGACCAAGTTCGCCAGCGTTATCGGTGGCCACCCGCTCGAAATTCGTAAAGCCGATATCGCCGGGAAAGGCACCTACTATCGCGTCCGCGTCGTCGCCGGCTCCAAGGATGAAGCTGCCGACATCTGCCAGCGTTACCGCGCCGCAGGCGGCACCTGCCTGATCTCGAAGTAAGAGATCAAGGCCGAACGATTGTGGAAAACGGCGGGCTAAGGCTCGCCGTTTTCTTTTGTGTATCTCGGTTTGAGGTTATTCGCATTTCGCGGGGCGGCCTTTATGATTCGAACATGACCGAATCAAAATCCATGATCCTCGGCTGTAGCGGCCATTCCATCACGCCCGAAGAGCGTTCCTTCTATCAGTCGGAACAGCCATGGGGCTTTATTCTCTTTGGACGCAACATTTCCGAGCCTGCGCAGATCGCCGATCTCGTCGCTTCGTTGCGCGACAGCGTCGGCCGCGATGCGCCGGTGTTGATCGACCAGGAAGGGGGCAGGGTGCAGCGCATCCGCCCGCCGATCCTACCGCACTATCCGTCCGGTCAGGCGCTGGGCGATATCTATAGCCAGAACCGCGAACAGGGCCTGCGCGCCGCCTGGCTGATGTCGCGGCTGCATGCTTTCGATCTCCTGAAGTTCGGCATCAACGTTGATTGCCTGCCGGTGCTTGATGTCCCGGTCGAAGGATCGAGCAACGTCATCGGCAATCGCGCCTATGGCGGCGATCCCGTGACGGTGACGGAGATGGGACGCGCTGCCGCCGAAGGGCTCAAGGCCGGCGGCGTGCTGCCGGTGATGAAGCACATGCCGGGCCATGGCCGTGGTTTTGCCGATTCGCATCATGAATTGCCGGTCGTCACGGTCTCGCGCGCGGAGCTGGAGGCGCATGATTTTCCGCCTTTTGTGGCGCTTAAGGACGAACTGATGGCAATGACCTGCCATGTCGTCTTTACCGATATCGACCCCACTAATCCGGCGACCACGTCGCGCAAGGTCATCGACGAGATCATCCGCGGCCATATCGGCTTCCAGGGGCTGCTGCTCTCCGACGATACCTCGATGAACGCTCTTGCCGGCACAATCGGCGAGCGTGCGGCGAATATTGTTGCGGGCGGATGCGATATCGTGCTGCATTGCAACGGCGTCATGGATGAGATGCGGCAGGTGGTGCGCAATGTTCCGGCATTGACCGGCACCTCGCTTTCGCGCGCGAAAGCGGTCGAGGCGGCTTTTGGCCGCAATGACGGCGCCGACGAGGCTTCGATCCGCGCCGAATTCGACGCGATGTTTGCAGTGGCATAGGACCGAACTCCAGGGATCTGACGGGTGAACAAGGTGGACGGCACGGAAAAGAGCCTGCATGCGCAAGCGCCGATGGACAAGCTGTGGCAGGACAATGGCACCGAGCGCGGCATGCATGAGCCGGCGCTGGTGGTCGATATTGCCGGCTTCGAAGGCCCGCTCGACCTTCTGCTGCATCTTGCCCGCAATCAAAAGGTCGATCTGTCGCGCATCTCCGTGCTGGCGCTTGCCGAGCAATATCTGTTGTTCATTGAACGTGCCCGCCGGATCCGGATTGAGCTTGCGGCCGATTATCTCGTCATGGCTGCCTGGCTCGCCTATCTCAAGTCGAAGCTGCTCATTCCGCAGCAGAGCAAGGAAGACGGTCCGACCGGCGAAGAAATGGCCGCGACGCTCGCTTTCCGGCTGAAGCGTCTCGAAGCCATGCGGGATGCGGCGACTGGCCTCGTCAACCGCAATCGTCTCGGCCGCGACGTCTTCGCCCGCGGAGCGCCCGAACATATCCCCGACCGTCGCCAATCGGCCTATGACGCCAGCCTCTACGATCTGCTGACCGCCTATGCTGGCCTGCGCCAGCGTCAGGCGATCACGCAGGTGACGATCGAGCGCCGCCGCGTCTGGTCGCTGGTCGATGCCCGCACGATTCTCAGCCGCATGATCGGTGAGATCACCGATTGGACGGCCTTGGAACACTATCTGCTGCGCTATATGACCAGCGCGAGCGAGCGGGTTACCGCCATCGCGAGCGCCTTTGCGGCCTCTCTGGAGCTCGTGCGCGAGGGTAAGCTGGAAATTCGCCAGGACGGCGCGTTTCAGCCGCTTTATATGCGGCGCGGACCGAACCATGCTGAACTCGAGGCGGCGGAATAAAACAGGAGCGAATGTGAGCGGCCCGGACGACGATCACCGCATGGACGATGAACCGGCTGCACCGGCAGTGCGGGACGATGACACCGGCCTTTTCCGTGAGGCCGAACGCATCGCAGAGGCCCTTGTCTTCGCGTCCGCCCAGCCGGTGTCCGAAGGCTTCATCGCTGATCGCGTCCCGCGCGGCGTCGATGTCCACTCCATCATGCAGCGTCTGAAGGCTGATTACGCGAGCCGTGGCGTCAATCTGATACAGATCGACGGCGCCTGGGCGTTTCGCACCGCCGCCGATCTTTCCTTCGTCATCCGCCGCGATGACAATGAGGTGCGGAAGCTCTCGCGTGCCGCGCTCGAAGTCCTGGCCATCATTGCCTATCACCAGCCGGTGACGCGCGCCGAGATCGAAGATATCAGAGGCGTCCAGACGTCAAAGGGGACGCTGGACGTGCTGATGGAATCCGGCTGGGTGCGCTTTCGCGGCCGGCGGCGCACGCCGGGCCGGCCGGTGACGCTGGGTACGACACGAGATTTTCTCGATCATTTCGGTCTGGAAGAGCTGCGCGACCTGCCGGGTCTCGAGGAATTGAAGGGGGCAGGGCTGCTTTCGGGCCGTATTCCCGCCAATTTCAATATTCCGTCGCCATTGATGAGCGACGAATTGACCGAGGACGAAGATCCGATCACGCAACTGGATCTGGAGGAACTCGGTCTCCTGGCGCCAGGCGGCGCTTCGGACGACTGAAGCGGGCATTGCCAGCACATCCACGGGCCGATCGGCTGCGGTAAAGCTTTTTTCCAGGCAGTAATGTCAAGTCTCGGTTTTGCCATTAGAAGAGACTAATATGAAAGTCGTTCTCTTCAGTTGGGGATGCTCGGCCGTGGCTTTGGCGTTCGCTATCCCCATATGCGCCGATGCAGTACATTTTGGTGTTTGAAAAACATCTGTAAACGTCTTACATCGGGAAGACGTTGAAATTGGGAGTTATCGCAATGGGTTCTCTAAGCATATGGCACTGGCTGATTGTCCTGGCCATCGCGCTGTTGTTGTTCGGCCGTGGAAAGATCCCGGAGCTGATGGGTGACGTAGCCAAGGGCATCAAGAGCTTCAAAAAAGGCATGAGCGACGAGGATGAGACGCCAACTCAGACGACGTCCCGCACGGTTGAACACAAGGCCGACGAATCGAAATAATCATGTCGGGCACGCAGGGAGCTGAAATGCTCGCTGTCGGCCCAGGAGCCTTTTCATGTTCGACGTAGGCTGGTCTGAGCTGCTGGTTATCGCTGTCGTGGCGCTTGTGGTCATTGGCCCTAAGGAACTGCCGACAACGCTGCGGACAATCGGCAAGATGACGTCGCGGGCGCGAAAAGTGGCGGGCGAGTTCCGTGCACAATTCGATGAGGCCATGCGCGAGGCGGAGCTGGACGATGTGCGCCAGACGATCTCCGATGCTCAAAAGCTCAATCCGGTCAATTCATTGCGGGAAGCAATGAACCCGCTGCGGCAGATGGGCAACGAGATCAAGGCCGACCTGCAGCGTTCGACGCCTGCTGCGGCAACATCGACGCCGGGGGAGCCCGTTTCCGAGCCATCAATGGGGCTGCCGGAAATGCCTCCGATCATTCCCGCAGCCAGTGAGGCAGCGCCGGTTGCTTCGCCAGCTTCGGTGACGCCGCCGCAACCGGTCGTCGTTGCTGAACAAGCACCTGCCAAGCCGAAAACCGTTCGCAAGCCTCGGGCAAAAGCGCCGGGCAAGACCGACGAGGTCGCCGCTGCGGTGGTGGACACCTCGGTTGTCGCGGAAAAGCCGAAGCGTGCGCCCCGCAAGGTGGTCGCGGCGGCCACTGTCGATGCTCCTGCTGCCGCCGCTGTAGCTCCCAGGAAGCGCCCGACGGCGAGCAAAACAACGCCTAAGAAGAAGGACCAGGCATGACGGGTGATATCGACGATAAGCCGCAGCCGCTTATCGAACACCTCATGGAATTGCGCACGCGGCTGATCTGGTCGCTGGTGGCGTTTTTCATTGCCTTCATCGGATGTTTTGCCTTTGCCAAGCATCTCTTCAACTATCTGGTCTACCCCTATAAATGGGCTGTCGTCTGGGCGCATCTCGATGTCACCAAGGCCGAGCTGATCTATACCGCGCCGCAGGAGTTTTTCTTCACGCAGGTGAAGGTCGCCATGTTCGGTGCGCTAGTGATCTCTTTCCCGATCATCGCCGCACAGATCTATAAGTTCGTTGCGCCCGGGCTCTACAAGAATGAGCGTTCTGCCTTCCTGCCGTTCCTGATCGCATCGCCGATTCTGTTTCTGATGGGCGCAGCGCTCGTCTACTTCTTCTTCACCCCGATGGTGATGTGGTTCTTCCTGAAGATGCAGCAGGCGCCGGCCGAGGGTCAGGTGGGCATTGCGCTGTTGCCGAAGGTCTCGGAATACCTCAGCCTCATTATGACGCTGGTTTTCTCCTTCGGTCTCGTCTTCCAGCTTCCGGTCATCACCACGCTGCTGGCGCGCGTTGGCCTGCTGACCTCGCAGTGGCTGGCGCAAAAGCGCAAGTTCGCGATCGTCTTCGCCTTCATCGTTGCCGCGGTGCTGACGCCGCCGGATCCGATGTCCCAGATCGGCCTTGCACTGCCGACAATCCTTCTCTACGAGATTTCCATCTACGCGGCGCGACTCGTGGAACGCCAGCGTGCCCGGCAAGCTCTCGAGGAGAGTGGCGAAAGGTCCGATGTCGCCAAGACGGATAGTGTCTGAGCGGCAGGTCTGCATCGTCTTTTCATAGGGTTTTGCCGGTTCGATCTCCGACCGAAATCTCGGTCGGAGCTATGCTCATGTGCAACGACCTGGAACGACGATGCTTGATATCAAATGGATTCGTGAGAATGCCGAGGCTTTGGATGCAGCGCTTGCCAAGCGCGGGGCCGAGCCTTTGTCGCAAAGCCTCATTGCGCTCGACGAGAAGCGCCGCTCCGTCATTCAATCCGTCCAGGATATGCAGTCTCGCCGCAACGCCGCTTCGAAGGAAATCGGCGCGGCCATGGCGCAGAAGAACACCGAGCTTGCCGAAAAGCTGAAGGCCGAAGTCGCCGAGATCAAGACGTTGCTGCCGGCAGCGGAAGAAGAAGAGCGCGTTCTGACGGCCGAACTCAACGACGCCCTGTCGCGCATTCCCAATATTCCGCTCGATGACGTGCCGGTCGGCAAGGACGAACATGACAATGTCGTCAAGCATGCCTGGGGCGCCAAGCCGACCTGGAATCACAAGCCGAAGGAACACTTCGAGATCGGCGAAGAGCTCGGCTACATGGATTTCGAGCGCGCTGCCAAGCTCTCCGGCTCACGTTTCACTGTGCTGACCTCGCAGCTTGCGCGCCTGGAACGGGCGCTCGGCCAATTCATGCTGGATCTTCATACGGGTGAACACGGCTACACCGAAGTCAGCTCTCCACTGATGGTGCGCGACGAGGCCATGTTCGGCACCGGCCAATTGCCGAAATTCGCCGAAGACCTGTTCAAGACCACGGATGGCCGCTGGTTGATTCCGACCGCCGAAGTGACGCTGACCAATCTCGTCTCCGGCGAAATCCTCGATCAGGAGAAGCTGCCATTGCGCTTCACCGCGCTGACCCCGTCCTTCCGGTCAGAAGCGGGTTCGGCCGGCCGCGATACACGCGGCATGCTGCGTCAGCACCAGTTCTGGAAATGCGAACTCGTCTCCATCACCGATGCCGAAAGCTCGATTGCCGAACACGAGCGCATGACCGCCTGCGCCGAGGAAGTGCTGAAGCGCCTTGGCCTGCATTACCGTGTCATGACGCTCTCGACCGGCGATATGGGTTTCGGCGCCCGCAAGACCTACGACCTGGAAGTCTGGCTGCCGGGGCAGGACACCTATCGCGAGATTTCCTCCTGCTCGGTCTGCGGCGATTTCCAGGCGCGACGTATGAACGCCCGCTATCGCGGTAAGGACGACAAGGGCACGAAATTCGTGCACACGCTGAACGGTTCCGGCACCGCCGTCGGCCGCTGCCTGATCGCAGTCGTCGAGAATTATCTCAACGAGGATGGTTCGGTCACTGTTCCGGACGCACTGCTGCCATATATGGGTGGTCTGAAGAGAATCGAGCGCGCAGCCTGATTTGACGTGACATGATCTTGTCCGAAAACCGCTTCGCACTTTTCGAGGTCATGTTTTGAGCGGTGGGGGCAATGCGGATACTTCTGACCAATGACGACGGCATTCATGCCGAAGGATTGGCCGTGTTGGAGCGCATCGCCCGCACCATGTCCGATGACGTCTGGATCGTTGCGCCGGAGACGGATCAAAGCGGCCTTGCCCATTCGCTGAGCCTTTCCGAACCGTTGCGCTTGCGCAAAGTCTCCGACAAGCAATATGCTTTGCGCGGTACGCCGACGGATTGCGTCATCATGGGCATCCGTCAGGTTATGGATATCAAGCCGGACCTGGTGCTCTCGGGCGTCAATTCCGGCTCCAATGTTGCCGACGACGTCACCTATTCGGGCACTATTGCCGGCGCCATCGAAGGCACGTTGCAGGGCGTGCGCTCCTTCGCGCTAAGCCAGGCCTATGTGTACGAGAATGGGACACGCGTCGTTCCCTGGGAAGTGGTCGAGGCGTATGCGCCGGCGCTTCTCGGCAAGCTCATCGATATTGATTTGCCCGATAGTACCTTTCTCAATCTGAACTTCCCGAACTGCCGGCCGGACGAAGTTTCGGGCACCGAGGTCACTGCGCAGGGCAATCTTGCCTTCAACCTCCAGGTCGAGGAACGGGCAGACGGCCGTGGTTTCCCCTATTACTGGTTGCGCTTCGGCGAACGCAGCGGCATCTTTCGGCCGGGCACCGATATCCATGCCTTGAAACAAAATCGTATTTCGGTAACTCCTTTGAAACTCGATTTGACGGATTATTCAGCGCAAGACCGCGTGGCGCGGGCGCTCGGGTACGGAGTAGCGGATTGACAGCTCGTTTGCTCGAGAAGGAAGGCTTTGCAGCCGTTGTGCTGCGGCTGCGAGCCGAAGGCATTTTGGACATCGATCTGATGACGGCCGTCGAACAGACGCCGCGCCTTCCTTTTGTGCCGCCGCAATTTTCCGATGATGCCTATTCCAGCCGAACGATTCCGATCGAATGCGGTGCCTTCATGGAAGGCATCGATCTCGTCGTCCGCATTCTGCATAGTCTGAAGGTCAAGCCCGGCCATCGCGTTCTCGAGGTCGGCACCGGCAGCGGCTTCACTGCCGCCGTCATGGGCCGCATCGTCGAGCGGGTACTGACGGTCGATCGCTACAAGACCCTGACGACGGCAGCGCAGCAGCGCATGGATACGCTCGGCCTGCGCAACGTCATCATCCGCCAGGCTGACGGCAGCGTCGGCATGCCGGGTGAGGGTACCTTCGATCGTATCCTGGTGACCTCGGCCTTCACCACCATGCCACGCTTCTTTGCGGAGCAACTGGTTTCCGGCGGGTCGATGATTGCGCCGTTGATACTTTCAGACAATGTTTGCCGTATGGTGCGTCTCACCAAGACCGGCAGCCGCTTTGAGCGCGAGGAACTGTTCGACGTTCCCTATCAGCCGATCGTGCCGATGCTCGCCTCTTATCTTTGAGGCCTAATTTAGATTGAAATCCTTCGAAGGATCCCTGCGAATGCGGGATTCATCTTCTATGGTTAGCAATTCCTCAAAAAAACACATGCGGCACCAGTGCTTTAACCGCATGGTAAGATTAACGCGCTTTAATTGACCCACAAATCGGTTGCGTCTCAAGTGGGTCGAGTCATGGGTTTCAGTCTTTCGTCAAACTTCGGTAAATCGGCAGGGAAAGTCCTGGTGGCCATTCTCCTGGCGAGCACCGCGACAGCTTGTAGTTCGGACACGACGCGCTTCAGCGGGCTCTTTGCGGGCTCTCCTGATCAGGTGACGACCGGTTCGATCAACCGTCGCGGCTTGAATGGGCCGGACGGCGATCCCGTGCCGCGTGTCGATCTCGCTCAGGGCAGCGGCTATCAGCAGCAGGATTACTCGCAGCAGAACGCACCGGTTACGCGGCCTTATCCGAATTCTCCGGCCCGGTACAATCCATCCTATTCGAGTGCTCGCGTATCGACCGCTCCCGTTGCGATCCAGCGTACCGAGCTTGCAGCCCCGACTGCCTCCGCAGCGCCGGTGCGCACGCATGTCGCCTCCAAGGGGGAAGCCGAAGCGCTGGCGCAGCCGTTCCCCGCATCGCGTGGCAAGGCAGCAGTTTCCCGCGCTGAGCCGGCTCTGCCTCCTGATGCGATGCCGACCGGCACGATCAAGGCTGCGCCCGCCGCGGCATCTTCATCCGGCTGGACAGCGGTCAATGCGCCGAGCGTCACGCTGCGTCCGGGCGAAAACATAAACCTGCTGTCGCGCCGCTATGGCGTTCCGGAAAAGGAAATCCTGCGCGCCAATGGCCTGAAGAACAGCGCCAGCGCCCAGCCGGGTCAGCAGATCATCATCCCGACCATGAACGGCGCAGGCGCCCCGAGCCCGGCCAAAATGGCCTCGGAAGCGACCGACCTTTCTAAGGGCGGCAAGATGCCGGCGCCGGTCAAGACTCCGGAGCAGGACGCCGTCGTGCTACCTTCCAACGGCCAGATGCGCGGCAAGTCACAGGCTGGCCTCGCCGATCCCAGCAAGCTCGCTGCCGGCAACGGCAAGGGTCCGCTGCCGAAGGGCGACGGTACCTATATCGTCAAGCCGGGTGACTCGCTCGCCAGGATCGCCAAGAGCGCTGGCGTCAGCGTCGATGAGCTCAAGCAAGCAAATCACATGCAGCAGGGCGGCGGCATTCGTATCGGCCAGACGCTGAAGCTGCCGCATGGTGGCGCGATCGCCGAAGCCGCGCCGGTCAAGCCCGATCCGGTGAAAACCGCCTCGATCGAGCCGCAGAAGTCCGCTGTCAAGTCGGTTGCCGTTCCGGCTATGGAGCCGAAGCAGGCCGCTGCTGAGCCGACCGCAAAGCCGGGTGCGAAAACCGCCGCTGCGAAGACCGCAGCCGCAGAACCGGCAGCAAAGGCAGCGCCCAAGGCCATGGCCGCAGCGCCGGCATCCGATGCCGCCAAGCCGCAGGCGATTGCATCCGCAGCGCCGACCCAGTCCGTCGGCGACGCCGCCGCCAAGGCCGACGTGCAGGCTGATGCACCGGAAGCGACCGGCATCGGCAAATATCGCTGGCCGGTCCGTGGCGCGGTCATCGCCGGCTATGGCTCCAACGTCAACGGCAGCCGCAACGATGGTATCGACATCTCGGTTCCGGAAGGTACGCCGATCAAGGCCGCCGAAAACGGCGTCGTCATCTATGCCGGCAACGGCCTGAAGGAACTTGGAAACACCGTCCTCGTCCGTCACGACGACGGTACGGTCACGGTCTACGGCCATGCCGATGCGCTCAGCGTCGCCCGTGGCCAGAAGGTTCAGCGTGGCCAGACGCTCGCCACCTCCGGCATGAGCGGTGATGTCAAGCAGCCGCAGCTTCACTTCGAAGTCCGCAAGAATTCGGCCCCGGTCAACCCAATGACGTTCCTTGAATAGGTAGTGCGTCTCAAGGAGTCTGCAAAAAGCCCGGCTACCACCGGGCTTTTTGTCGTTCTGAGCCTTGGAAGGCGGAGGTCAATCCCGCTCCAGCATGATCCGCTGCCGGCCGGCGAGATCCTGGATATACTGCCACGCCACGCGCCCGGAGCGGGCGCCGCGTGTCGTTGCCCATTCCAGCGCCTCGTGGTGCATCTGGGCGCGGTCGAGGGTGAGCTTGAAGTAGTCGGCATAGCCGTCGATCATCTGTAGATAATCTTCCTGGCTGCATTTGTGGAAACCGAGCCAGAGGCCAAAGCGATCGGAGAGCGATACCTTTTCCTCGACGGCCTCCGAAGGGTTGATAGCCGTCGATTGCTCGTTTTCCATCATATGCCGAGGCAGCAGGTGACGGCGGTTCGATGTGGCGTAGAACAGCACATTGTCCGGCCGGCCTTCGACACCGCCGTCCAGCGCCGCCTTCAGCGACTTGTAGGCGGTATCATCGTGATCGAAGGAAAGGTCGTCGCAGAAGACGATGACGCGATGTGGCGCGGCTTTTAGGATATCGAGCAGCACCGGCAATGAGGAGATGTCCTCGCGATGCACTTCGACCAGCTTCAGCGAGACGCCGGTGGCGCGGCGTACATCCTCATGCACGGCCTTGACGAGCGACGACTTGCCCATTCCGCGCGCGCCCCAAAGCAACACGTTGTTGGCGGCGAAGCCTTCGGTGAAGCGCAGCGTGTTCTCGTGTAGAATATCGCGCACATGGTCGACGCCTCGGATAAGGGTCAGTGCCACGCGGTTCGGCCGGGCAACGGGCTGCAGATAGAGCCGGGCAGGTACCCAGACGAAGCAATCGGCGGCGTTCCAATCGTTGACAGCCGGCGCCGGGCCGGCGAGGCGTTCAAGCGCGTCGGCGAGACGGCGGACTTCTGCAAGGATCAGCGTGTTTTGATCTTCGGTCACCGTTTTTCCTCCAGAACGTTAGTCGGGAAAAGAGTAAAATGCTCCCTGTGCTGCCGGGTACCATGCTCCTTCTGGCCCCGAAAGGCTAAGAGGCCTGGAAAACAGTACGGTTCGCGGCTGTTTTTGTTGCATTCGCAATGATCACAACTATATTCCGGCCACCTGACGCGGGGCCTGTTCCCGCAAGGAGTTCAAGGGAGTTCTCGATGTTTATCACCAACGCATATGCGCAGAGCGCGACAGATTCAGCCGCAGGCGTCTTCGGCGGTTCCGGCTTTGAAATGATCATCCTGTTTGTGCCGCTGATGGTGGTTTGGTATTTCCTTCTTATCCGCCCGCAACGCGCGCAGCAGAAGAAGCGTGAGGAAGTCCTGAAGAATATCCGCCGCGGCGACCAGATCGTCACGAGCGGCATCGTCGGCAAGGTCACCAAGGTCGTCGACGACAAGGAACTGGAAGTCGAAATCGCCGAAGGCGTCCGCATCCGCGTTGTCCGCAGCGCTATCTCGGAAGTCCGCGTCAAGGGCGAGCCTGTCAAGGCTGACGCTGCGTAAGCTTGGCGGGTAGGCGGGCCGAAGCGGCTTGCCACGTTAGCGCGCAGTTTCGAAAATCGGATTCGACTTTCGTAGAGAACTGTGCGCAAATTCAAAGTGTTACTGCGCCTTTATGTGCCCCGGTGGTTGTGGGGCGCAGTAAGAAGCCAAAACTCGAGAGAGCGATGCTGCACGTCTCCTGGTGGAAGACCGTCCTGATCTGGTTCGCCGTTCTCTTGAGCGTTCTCCTTGCCGTGCCCAATCTGCTCGGTGATCAGCAGCTTTCTTCTTTTCCGGCATGGTTCGCGCAACGGAAAGTCGGGCTCGGACTCGATCTTCAGGGCGGCTCGCATATCATGCTGAAGATCGAGCGTGGCGATGTCGTCCGGAATCGACTGGAGACTGTGGTCGGCGATATCAGCGCCAGGCTGCGCACGGTCAATATCAGCTATTCCGGTCTGACCGGTACCGGCCAGAAGATCCAGCTCCGCATCAATGATCCCGCTCAGGTTCAGGCGGCGGTTAACGCCCTGAAGCCAATCACCAGCGGCAAGGCGGAAGCGACCTTGTCGCAAGGCGACAATGGTGCCCTTACCATCGATATCACCGATGCCGGCATCAATGAGCGTGTCTCCGCATCCATGACGCGCTCGCTCAACGTCATCCGCAATCGCATCGCTCAGTTGGGCGTCGGCGAGCCGATGATCCGCCGGCAGGGCGCGGATCGCGTCATCATTCAGGTGCCTGGCCTTGCCGATCCGCAGCGCCTGAAGAACCTTCTAAACCAGCCTGCCCAGCTCAGTTTCCGTCTGGTCGATCAATCCATGCAGGTGCAGGATGCCATCAATGGCCGACCGCCTGCCGGTTCGGAAGTGCTGTTTTCCGATGATGATCCGCCGGTCGGCTATCTCGTCCAGAAGCAGCCCCTCCTTTCGAATATCGACTTTGCCGATGCCGTTGCGGTATCCAATACCCAGAACAATGACGGCAATATCTCCGTCAAATTGACGGCGGAAGCGACCAGCCGTTTTGCGCAGGCGACGGCTGCCAATCTCGGCAAGAATGTCGTTGTCGTGCTTGACGATCAAGTCATTTCGGCGGCCGCATTGAAGACGGCAATCACCACGGGCGATATCGATATACCCGGCGATTTCACGGCGCAGGGCGCTCAGGATCTCGCCGTCATGCTGAAGTCCGGGCCTTTGCCCGCGACGCTCACCACGGTCGAAGAGCGGACCATCAAGCCCGGCCTCGGCAATGAAACGATGCGCTCTGGCATCACCGCCTGCATTGCCGCCGGTATTTTCGTTGCCGCGCTGATGATCGGCTTCTATGGCTTGCTCGGTGTTGCCGCGACGATTGCGCTTGTCATCAACATCATCATGGTTCTGGCGATCATGGGGCTTTTCGGCATCACGCTGACCCTGCCTGGAATTGCCGCCATCGTTCTCGTCATCGGCATTGCGCTTGACGCCAATGTGTTGATCTACGAGCGCGTCCGGGAAGAAGAAAAGAAGACCCATCTTCTCGTCGATGCGTTGCGCCATGGCTTCAACCGGGCGGCCGCCACCGTAGCCGACGCCAATCTCACGGTGCTCATCGTCGCCGCCATCCTCTTTTATGTCAGCAGCGGCGCGGTTCGCGGCTTTGCCGCAACGTTGATAACCGGCGTTTTCACCACCTTCTTCACCGCCTGTTTCGTCACGCGCTCCCTCGTCGACGCCTGGATTTCGCATCGCAAGCCGCGCGTGTTGCTGGCGGGTGTGCGAAGCGGCATCTTCGATGGCGCGAACATTCGCTTCATGGGTATCCGCCGCTATTCATTCACGGTGTCGGCGGCGCTGTCGGTCGCAACCCTGCTTGCCTTCGCAACGATCGGCATGCATCTCGGCATCGATTTTACCGGCGGGTCGATCATCGAAGTTCGCGCCAAGCAGGGTGTTGTCGATCCGGCCAATATTCAATCGCGCCTGCAGAACGTGGTTCCGGGCGATGTGCAGGTCGAACGGCTGGACGATCGGCTGAGTGCAGTGATCCGGGTGCATGCGCAGCAGGGCGGCGAGAATGCCGAACAATCGGCCGTAACCCTCGTGCGCGACGAACTGGGCAAGGATTACGATTTCTCCCGTGTCGAGGTCGTCGGCCCCGCCGTCTCCGGCGAAATCAGCACGAAGGCTTCGCTTGCGGTTTTAGCGGCACTGGCTGCGATCCTCGTCTATATATGGCTGCGTTTCGAATGGCAGTTTGCGGTTGGCGCGATCGTCGCCACACTGCATGACGTCATCCTGACGCTCGGCCTTTTCGTGCTGACCGGCATGGAATTCAACATGACGGGCATTGCCGCGCTTTTGACCATCGTCGGCTATTCGTTGAACGATACGGTCGTGGTCTATGACCGGATGCGTGAGAATCTGAGGCGCTATTCGCAGATGCCATTACCGATTCTCATCGACGCCTCGATCAATCAGACGCTGTCACGCACGGTTCTGACCTCGGCGACGACTTTGCTGGCGCTGCTTGCACTCTCTATGTTCGGCGGCGAGGTGATCCGCTCCTTCACCTTCGTCTTACTCTTCGGCGTCGCGGTCGGCACCTTCTCGTCGATCTATATTGCGGCCCCGGTCCTGATCGTCTTCAAGCTGCGCCCGGACAAATTCCAGGCTGGCGGTGAAAACAAGGGACAGGCAGGAAACGACGTGCAATCAGGCAAACCAGCGGTGTGACAGAGTGGCAAAAGGCATAGAAATACGGAACGCGCATTTTCCCGGCCGCGCACCGATCGACGCTTATGGCAATGGCGGCTTCCGGTTTGCCGATATGTCACATCGCGGATCGCTGCTCTGCCTGCCCTCGGGCATCTATGGCTGGGACATGACGTCGGAGGATGCACTGACGCCGGCGCATTTCCAGAAAGTGCTCGATGAAGCTGCCGAGATCGAAGTGCTGCTGGTCGGCACCGGCATGGAATTGCGGCCCTTGCCTTCAGAACTGAGGGCGGTGTTGCGCGCCAAGCAGATTTCTTCCGACTCGATGAATACGGGAGCGGCGGTGCGCACATTCAACATCATGCTGTCCGAGTCGCGCGCCGTGGCCGCGGCGCTGATCGCCGTTTGACGAGGATCAGACTGGGCATGACGACATTAGCTGCGCCCCGTAGCAACCAGGATCTTTGCCTGGCGACGCTTCGCGACACCGATCGTGATCGTTATCTCGCTTGCCTGCTGGCACCGGAGGATAAGCGTGGCGCACTCGCCGCACTCTACGCCTTCAATGCCGAGCTGGCGCGCATCCGCGATCTCGTGCACGAGCCATTGCCGGGCGAAGTGCGCATGCAATATTGGCGCGATTTGCTCGAGGGGCAGGCGCATGGGTCGAGCGCGGCCAATCCCGTGGCAGCCGAGCTGCTTGCCGCGATCGAACTGCATCGCCTGCCGCGTCAAACGTTGATCGATATGATCGATGCGCGCATCTTCGATCTCTACGACGACCCGATGGAAACGCGCGGCATATTGGAAGGCTATGCCGGCGAGACGGCGTCGGCGCTGATTCAGCTCGCGAGCCTGGTGCTGTCGCCGGAGGATGCCCGTCGCTCGGCGGAAGCCGCCGGTCATGCCGGCGTGGCACAGGCGATTGCCGGGCTGCTGTTGCTGATGCCGCTGCACCGCCGCCGCGGGCAGCTCTATCTGCCGTTGGAAATCTTGACGGCAACGGGCCTTGATCGTAATGCCTTCCTCGCTGGCGAGGACAAGGCACGCATTTCCGCCGCCATTGAGGCTTTCGCCGGCCTCGGCCGCGAACATCTGGCGAAGGTGAGAGCTGCCGGTGGTATTTCGCCGGCGGTGTTTCCGGCTTTCCTGCCGGTCGTTTTGGCGGAGCCGGTGCTGAAGCGCGCGCAGGCGCTGGGCGCCAAGGTGTTCGAGCAATCTTTCCTACAGCCGCAATGGCGCCGGCAGATGCGCATGGCGCTCGCCTCCATGACCCGGAAAATCTGAAATCGACCACGCTCGCGCAAGTCTCGGGGTCTATAGAGACCGCTGAACATCTGCCCGCATCCCAGGAGAGCCGCTATGGGCATCATCGTCTGGTGTATACTCTTTGCGATCGTCGTTTTCTTTGCCTTCTTCGCAACGCGCATGGCGTCGCAGAACAAGGAGGACGGTTTGCACGATACCGGTCTTGCCATTCTTGAATTCGGCCGCGCTTTTCCGACGGAGGCGATCCGGCAATTGCAGACCACGGCCAACGGCCAGGCGGTTTTCGTGCGTCTGCATGATGACAAGGCCGGCTTCATGCGGAGCCTGCGCAATCATTTTGCCGTTCATCTGATCGAGCCGGGCAGGGCGCGTGCCAAGGATTCGGGGACTGGCCGCGGCTTGACCGTCGATTTCCTAGACGCTCCACACCATAACGGCACATTCGAATTCGCCACGCCCGCGGACGCCGCCGAGGTCTCGCTCTGGCTGCTCGGCAATTATGTTGCGAGCGATGATCCCAAGTCCTCGGCAACCAAGCCGGCTGCAAAGGCCTGAGAAAGGCTCAGGCGCTTTTGGTGATCGCCGGCGCCTGAACGCCCAGCCACCCGGCGCAATCCGCCAGCGCCCGCTTGGCGATCAGTTGCCGTTTCATGATCGTCTTGTCCTTGCCACGAAAGCGTTTGACGCCCTCCGGCTTGACGATCGAACCCGGCTCCAATTCCGGAAACAGCCCGAAATTGATATTCATCGGCTGGAAGGAGCGCTTGCCCGGCTCTTCATCGGAAACGATATGGCCGCCGGTAATGTGATTGAGCAGCGAACCCAGCGCCGTCGTGTGCGGCGGCAGGGACGGTGACTCGCCCTTGCGCTCGGCAGCGGCGAAGCGACCGGCGAGCAGGCCGATGCTAGCGCTTTCGACATAACCCTCACAGCCGGTGATCTGGCCGGCAAAGCGCAGGCCCGGCCGCGATTTCAGCGTCAGCGAGCGGTCGAGCAGGGTCGGCGAATTGATGTAGGTGTTGCGGTGCAGACCGCCAAGCCGCGCGAATTCGGCATTCTCCAGGCCTGGGATCAGCCGGAAAATCTCGGCCTGCGCACCATATTTCAGCTTCGTCTGGAAACCGACTATGTTGTAGAGCGTGCCGAGCGCATTGTCCTGGCGTAGCTGGACGACTGCATAGGCTTTGACGCCGGGGTTGTGAGCATTGGTCAGGCCCATCGGCTTCATCGGTCCGTGGCGCAGCGTCTCGCGCCCGCGCTCGGCCATGACTTCGATCGGCAGGCAGCCGTCGAAATAGGGCGTGCCTTCCCATTCCTTGAAGCCAACGGCATCGCCGGCGATCAGGGCGTCGACGAAGGCGTTATATTGGGCTTCGTCCATGGGGCAGTTGATATAGTCCTTGCCCGTGCCGCCCGGCCCGACTTTGTCGTAGCGAGACTGATACCAGCAAATATCCATATTGATGCTGTCGCGATAGACGATCGGCGCGATGGCGTCGAAAAAGGCAAGCGCGTCCGCGCCGGTCTCGGCCTGAATGGCGCCGGCAAGCGACGGTGCGGTCAACGGCCCGGTGGCGATGATCGCCTGATCCCACTCTTTCGGCGGCAGGCCTTGAATTTCTTCGCGCACGATCGTGATGAGCGGGTGGCTTTCGATCGCCTGTGTGACTGCCGCCGAAAATCCATCACGATCCACCGCCAGCGCGCCGCCGGCAGGAACCTGATGCTTATCCGCCGAAGCCATGATCAGCGAGCCGGCCAAGCGCATTTCCGCATGGATGACGCCGACCGCATTGCTGGTCGCATCATCGGAGCGGAAGGAGTTGGAACAGACGAGTTCCGCCAGTTCGTCGGTCTTGTGTGCCTCGGTGCCGCGCACGCCGCGCATTTCGTGCAGGATGACGGGCACGCCGGCGCTGGCGATCTGCCATGCGGCTTCCGAGCCGGCAAGACCGCCGCCGATGACATGGATGGGAGAAAAAGAGCTGCTATTTGTCATGCGCGCGTCATTACCACGGGCACGCCGGTGATCCAATTGCTTTGCTAGAGCATCTCGCGCAAAAGTGTGCTGCGGTTTTGCGATACGACATGCGCAAGATCAAAAACTTAAAGCGCAAAGAGCGAATCTGAAAGATCGCAGTGCGCTTTAGTCGCCGGAATCAAAAACGGCGCCGAAGGGCGCCGTCTTGAGGCAGTCCACTTGGTCCGTTGTATTAACGGAAAGAGCGGGAAGCGATATTGCGGATTTCGTAGCGGCTAACGCCGATATCCGACAGGGTCTGGCTGGAAAGGTTGCCGAGCTCGTTCAGGGTGCGGCGGTAGCTGATCCAGTTCTTGGCGATACGAAGCGGGTTCATTGTTTTGTCCTTAGTCATTCTAGTTGCGAGCGGCACGATTGCCGCCTCAGCGCTTGGCACTTATATAGGCGCGCGCACGAATATTTTGCAGTGCAAATAAAATGCGTCTGCTATGCATTTGTGCAATATGACGCCCAAAAAGCCATCAGTGCCCAAAATTTATGTGACCTGTGCGAGGCGCATGGCTTGAAGCAGCTTGAGGGTTACTGCAGGCGCGAATGACGGCAAAAAAACAACGCAAAAAAGAACGCCCGCCGCGGTTGTCCGCAACGGGCGTTGTGTAGGCTGTCGCTATTTAGCGAAGCCAATCCGGTAGTTAGAGGCCGGTGGCTTCGCGAGCTACGCGACGGATGTCCGAACGATCGATACCGAGGTCGTGCAGTTCGCGGGTGCTCATGCGGCCGAGTTCGTTAACGGTCTGACGATACTTGCGCCAGTTATTGAAAGAGCGGGTCAGGTTCATTTTAAATCCCTTTCGAGGGTCTGGAGATCTCGCCGGTTCCGCGATTGGTTCCGTCCTTGATCTGATGATTGTGAATATATGCTGCGCTGCAAGAACTAAAAGAGCGAATGCATCATGCCACCTATGCGTATGATGCAATTCACTATGGTGATTTGGTTAAATGGGTGACTGCTTTATGTGCACATCGCAATAGTATGAAAGCAAGCATTCGACGGGATATCGGTCGAGATTGTGATCTTGTGCGTAGATCGTGAGCAATTGCTCAATATTGTCAGCCGTCGGGGGCAATTCGTGCCATCCCGTAAGCCTTGCTGGTTTGGAGCATTTGCCGGGGCATTCAGTGAGCGAAAAAATCCCGTCGCCGCACTCTCTACGCTCTTCCAATGTCCTAGACGGCAGAAAAGGAGCGTGCCGACTGTGTCGGGCGATTCTCCGGGAGTTAAGCGATTTAACTGGATAAAAAAATAACGCCCACCGCGGGAGGAGGATGCGGTGGGCGTCATTTGTGGTGATTGACGACTGGGAGGAGGAGTGTCGTCAATCCATCGGAGCGCACTGGGAGGAGGAGTGTGCGGCTCCGAATTCTGTATGAGGAATACATCCTCAGGCTCTTTCCGGCTTTCGCCGAAGCGGCGCGGCACCGCCGTCCTTCAATGCTTATAAAATAGTATGACTTTTGATTTTTGTGCAGCGCAATAATTTCATGGGAGATATGTCAATTGCGCATAGCTTGAGACGGTATCTTTGGGCAATCCGTGAGTCTAGGGCATGAAGCCTTAATCCCGCATTAACGGGGTGCGGCTTTGCTGAAAACTCGCCCTGATCTGAGACACGAAAGAGCGACCTCGAAGGTCCTCAATATGTGATAAGACACTCTGGGATGAGGGAATCGCTGTCAGGGGCGCGCGATGTACCGGGCTAGGCTGGAACGCGATATAAAGATCTGGGTGGACAAGGGGCTGGTTGACGCACCGACAGCGGCAGCGATTCTCAGCGAATATGACAGCCGTCCTGCAAGCTTCAGCCTCGGCCGCGTGCTGGCCGTCATGGCGGCGCTGCTGGTCGGCGTCGCGATCCTGCTTTTCGTCGCGTCGAATTGGGAGGCGATTCCAAGGATCATCAGGCTCTTCGGGCTTATAGCAATGATCTGGGCCTTTTATCTCGGCGGCGCCTATTCATTCGTGCGCGGGCACTCGATTCTGGCCTCGGCGGTGCTGATTCTCGGTACGATGAGTTTCGGCGGCGCCATGTCGCTGGTCGGCCAGATGTATAATATGTCCGGCGATGAACTGATGATGATGATCGTCTGGTTCGCCATCGCCAGCATCGCCGCCGCGTTGTTCCGCTCAAGCGCGCAGGTCGCTCTTGCCGGGTTCCTGGCTTGGGGCTTTTGCGGCTTCTATCTTTGGGATCATTATGACCAGTGGTACGGCCTCATGCCCTGGGCGCCGCCGGTTATGGCGGCCGTGCTGATCGCTCTCGTCAGATACGTCGATGCGCCGAGGTCCCGGCATCTTGCCTATCTGATGCTTGTCGGCTGGCTGACATGGATTTTCGCGCAGTATGAGAGCCTGCACGCGGCTATCGTGCTCGCCGCCGCCGGCATGATTGCCTTCCTGGCTGTCAGCCTGCCGGTTTCGCCCCTGATGCGGATCGCCCGGACCGCCGGTGCTGCGCCGGCCTTTTATTCCTTCCTCATCGCCGCCATCGGCCTCTTCGCAATCCACGGGGAGATCGGTAGTGGTATTTTTGAGAATAATATATGGGTTGAAAACAAGCTGCCTCTCATCGCGATCGCCTTCGCGACGCTGGCAAGTGCCGTCGTTGCGATCATTCTGAGCGGCCGCGACAACGGTGCGGTACGCTATCTCGCCTACGCTGTTTTTGCCTGGGAGATCCTCTATCTCGCGAGCGAAACTGTCGGTTCGATCATCGGCACGTCTGGCTTCTTCCTGATCTGCGGCGTGTTGGTCGCCATCGCCGCCTGGCTGGTCATTCGCCTTGAGCGGCGATTTTCCCATCATGATGGCCCGCGGAGTGAGAGTCAGGAGGTGCAGGCATGACGATGACAGCCGAGACGGGCACCGTTGCACGCGATCTCAGCCGACGCATGTGGATCGCCGCCATTATTGTCGCAGCGCTGCAGACGGCCATCCTCGGCTATATGGTTGGCGAACGGGCTTGGGGCCTGAGGAGCGGCGTCGAAGTCCTGTTGAAAACCGCACCGATCGATCCCCGCGATTTGCTGCGCGGCGACTATGTGACGCTGAATTACGATATTTCACGGGTGCCGGTATCGACCCTGATCGGCGGGGCGCCGCCGGAGAGCCGACAAAACCAGGTTCTGTCCGTCCGCCTGAAAAAGCAGGATGACGGCTATTGGGGCATTGTCGAATCGTCCTTTGGACCATTGGAACCGAAACCGGACACCGTCGTTCTCAAAACCCTGCCTTTCGACTATTTTTCCTATGGCGATAGCGCGCCCCCGCCGGCGACGATCCCAGTCACATACGGCATCGAGCGCTATTATGTGCCGGAAGGCGAGGGCCGCACCATCGAGGATGCGCGCAATCAGGACCGCGTCGCCATTGCCGCCCGCGTCTCGGCGGATGGCGAAGCGCATATCAGAAGCCTGCTCCTGGACGGTAAATCCGTCTACGAAGAGCCGCTTTACTGACCGGGTTTCCGCAGAAAACCAAACAAGGTCCATGGACGGTCGTGGAACCGTCATTTTTCCTTTGCGTGGTTTAAAACGGGTGATATAGAGACGCCGCGCTCCGGAAGGCCTCATGGGCAGGCATTGCCGTATGCTTTTGGGAACGCGGGTATGGTGAAATTGGTAGACACGCCAGATTTAGGTTCTGGTGCCGCAAGGCGTGGGAGTTCAAGTCTCTCTACCCGCACCAAGGCTGCCTTGTGGACGGGAGAGGCTTAACGGCCTGTCTCCTGACCCGCTGTTGGAGGCGCCATTTTGCCTAGAGCATCCCGCTTTCTAGTGGAAAGTGGACAAGATGCCCTAGATTCCGAGAGGGGAGAGCGACCTTTTGCGCGTTCGTTCGAACGCGCGGCGCTCTAGCAGAATGATGAGGAATTGCATGCAAGCCACGCTCGGGATTTTCCGGCGTCGTGCTCATCGAAACGAACGGCTGTCTGGGCACGGCCGCCATGAATGAAGGTAGGACAATGCAGGTTATCGAAACGCTCGCTGAAGGGCTGAAGCGCGAAATCAAGGTGGTCATCCCGGCCAAGGACATGGAAGTTCGCATGAACGAGCGCCTGGCCGAGGTCAAGGACAAGGTCCGTATCAACGGTTTCCGTCCGGGCAAGGTGCCGGTTGCGCATCTGAAGAAGGTCTATGGCAAGTCGATCATGGCCGACCTCGTCAACGAGATCGTTCGTGACCAGCCGCCGGCAATCCTGACTGAGCGCGGCGAAAAGTCGGCAACCCAGCCGGAAATCGCAATGACCGAGGACAAGGACGAGGCTGAAAAGATCCTCGCCGCTCAGGCCGATTTCGAATTCACGCTCTCCTATGAAGTCATCCCGGCGATCGAACTGAAGTCCGTCAAGGGCATCAAGGTTACCCGCGAAGTCGCTGAAATCGCTGAGGACGAAGTCACCGAACAGATCCTCAAGATCGCCGAAAGCGCGCGTAGCTACGAGACGAAGAAGGGCAAGGCCGCCAATGGCGACCGCGTTACCATCGACTATCTCGGCAAGGTTGACGGCGTTGCCTTCGACGGCGGCAAGGACGAAGACGCTCAGCTCGTCCTCGGCTCCAACCGCTTCATCCCGGGCTTCGAAGAGCAGCTCGTTGGCTTCAAGGCTGGCGACGAGAAGACCATCACCGTAACGTTCCCGGCCGAATACCCGGCCAAGAACCTTGCCGGCAAGGAAGCCACCTTCGACATCAAGGTGAAGGAAGTTGCTGCTCCCGGCGATATCGAAATCAACGACGAACTCGCCTCCAAGCTCGGCCTCGAATCCGCCGACCGCCTGAAGGAAATCGTCCGCGGCCAGATCGAAAGCCAGTACGGCTCTGTTACCCGCCAGAAGGTCAAGCGCCAGATCCTCGACCAGCTCGACGAGATGTACCAGTTCGACACCCCGCAGAAGCTGGTTGACGCCGAATTCGCCAGCATCTGGCGCCAGATCCAGACCGATCTGGATGAATCGGGCAAGACCTTCGAAGACGAAGACACGACGGAAGAAAAGGCACGCGAAGAATATCGCAAGCTCGCTGAACGCCGCGTTCGCCTGGGCCTCGTTCTTTCCGAAATCGGCGAAAAGGCCGGCGTTGAAGTGAGCGAAGACGAAATGCAGCGCGCGCTCTATTCGCAGCTTCAGCAGTTCCCGGGCCAGGAAAAGGAAATCCTGGAATTCTTCCGCAACACGCCCGGCGCTTCCGCCAACCTGCGCGCGCCGATCTTCGAAGAAAAGGTCATCGACCACCTGCTGACCGAAGTCGACGTCACCGACAAGACCGTTTCCAAGGAAGCGCTGCTGGCTGACGACGAAGCCGAAACCGAAGACAAGCCGGCAGCAAAGAAAGCTGCTCCGAAGAAGAAGGCTGCTGCCAAGGCTGAAGCAACCGAAGCTGCCGCCGAAGGCGAAGAAGTTGCCGCTGCTCCAAAGAAGAAGGCCGCTCCGAAGAAGAAGGCTGCTGAAGACAGCGCCGAATAACTCGGTTCTCTTCCGTAACGAAATCAGGCCCTGCCGTTCGCGGCGGGGCCTTTTTTGTTGGTTGGAGAAAAGAAAAGCTCCCTCTCCCCGCCTGCGGGGAGAGGGCTGGGGTGAGGGGCAGAGCTATAGGCTTGCTGGAGACCTATGGTCTGTTTCGATATCGCGATAAGGACATCGACATTCCAAAAGCTAACGACGACCAGTCTTCCTCATTCATAAAGGCATCGCGCCGTAGATCCCGAGAACTATCGAGATGCTGGCTTCCATCGAGTTCCACAGCGAGACGTTTCTCCCTGGGGCGAAATCGGCAAAGTATGGTCCAGTGGGATATTGCCGAACGAACATAAAGCCGTTGACGGTCGCGCGGTTCGGACCAAAGCTTTGGGCTATCTGTGTCGTTTCCGATTTAGGGCCACGCAAACTGAGTGTCCCCGAGAAATGCCCCTCACCCTAACCCTCTCCCCGCAGGCGGGGAGAGGGGACTGTCTCGACAACTGCGGAGACCCCTCAAAGCTCCGACTTGATATCGCCCATCCGGTTCCACGCATCGAGGCCTGCGATTTTGTAGGCTTCGGCGAGCGTCGGGTAGTTGAAGGTGTTTTCGACGAAATATTCGACCGTGCCTTTGAGGTTCAACACCGCCTGGCCGATGTGGACGAGTTCGGTCGCGCCTTCGCCGACGATGTGAACGCCGAGCAGGCGGCGGGTCTTTAGCGAGAAGATCATCTTCAAGAGGCCGGTATCGAGGCCCATGATATGGCCGCGGGACGTTTCGCGAAAACGGGCGATGCCGCATTCATAGGGAATATGGCGTTCCTTGACCTCTTCCTCGGTAAGGCCGCAGGTGGAGATTTCCGGCACGGCGTAGATGCCGTAGGGAAAGTATTTCGGCGGCTCCTTGGCGATGGCGCCGACGGCGACGCGCGCAGCGATACGGCCCTGTTCCATCGACGTCGAGGCAAGGCTCGGAAAACCGACGACATCGCCGGCCGCGAAGATGTGGGGGACGTTGGTGGCAAAGGTCTCGGGATTGACGCTGAGGCGGCCGCGATTGTCCGCCTCCAGACCGGCCGCCGCCAGATTGAGCGTATCGGTAGCACCCATGCGGCCGGCCGCAAACAACACCATGTCGGTGACGATGTGGCGGCCATTGTCCAGCAACAGCTCCACTTTGCCGTCCTGCCGGGTGACCTTTTCGGCCTTTTGCCCCAGCAGCAGTTTCATGTTGCGGTCGCGTAGCTGATAGATGAAGTCCTCGACGATTTCCTTGTCGATGAAGTCGAGCATCGTCGATTTCGGATCGATCAGCGTCACCTGCGTGTCGAGCGCACTGAAGATCGTCGCATATTCGATGCCGATGACGCCGGCGCCGATGACGACCATCGAACGTGGCAGCTCCTCGATCTCCAGCAGCTCGTCGCTGTCGAGAACGGTCCTGCCGTCGAAGGGCATGTAATCCGGACGGAAGGGCTTGGTGCCGACCGCGAGCAGGATGCTGGCGCCGGTGACATGGATCACTTCGCCGTCGTCCTTGACGACCTGCATGGTCTGCGGATCGACGAAGCTTGCCTTGCCGCGAATGTGATGCACGCGATTGCGGGCGAATTGATGCTCCAGCACTTCGACTTCATGGTCGAGAGTGATCAACAGGCGGCGCCGCAAGTCCGAGGCGCTGATTTCCTGCTTTACGCGATAGGCGCGGCCGTAGAAGCCGCGCTCGCGCCAGCCGGAGAGATTGAGCGCGGTTTCACGCAGCGTCTTCGATGGAATAGTGCCGGTATGGACGGAAACACCACCGACCCGCTTCCCTTGTTCGATGACCAGCACCCTCTTGCCGAGCTTGGCGGCCTGAATGGCGCCTCTGCGGCCTGCGGGGCCACTGCCCACGACTATGAGATCGAATCGGTCCATCGGAAGCCTCGGGTGCTGAAATTTATAGAATCAATGTCGCAACGCAACATGCTGCCCGTCAACCGGTAGCCGCTCAATGTTACAGATTATCTAACAGGAAATGATCAGGAGCTGGAAAGGCCAAGCCAAGGCTCGAGCTTTTCGAAAGTCCGGTCCATGGCATAGGCATCGGTAAAGGAAAGTGGCAGATGTCCGTAGATGATCGACATCTGACGTTCCGAAACCGCTTCGCCGGCTTTGGCGATAGCAGCGAGATAGAGGGCCGAGGCAAGCCCCGTGCGGTCTGCGCCGGCTTGGCAATGAATTAACAACGGCTTCGGTGCATCGCGCATGATCTGGACGAGTTGAGCTGCTTGCTCCCGGGTCAGTTCGCGACTGGCAGACATCTTGAAGTCGATGTGGTTGATATTGAGTTCCTTCGCCTGGGCGATTTCGTTGTCATACCAGGTGCGACCGTTGTTTTCGCCGCGCAAGTTTATGATGGTCTTGATGCCATACTGCTTCTGAAATTCGGCGATCGTCGCCGGCGACGGCTGAGACGAGCGGTAGACCTCTCCTGCGATGACGGGATGAAAATTCGTCGTCCAGAGCATATGGGCGTAGAAACCGCAGGCGATCAGCGCGAAGGGAGACAATGCAAAAAGAACACCGCGGCCGATACGGCGCAGACGTTGAGAAAGCGTCGAGGACGTCTTTTGCATGCAGTCTCCGGATACGCCGAACCTCGGGCGGATAAGGCGCAAATAAAACAACCGCTTCCCCCGACAAACGCGCCGATCTGGAGGCATTATCGTTTTGTCAGAACATCCTGACAATTACCTTAAAAGTGGAGGAGATATCGGGAGGCTGGAAACGATCGACGCTTCAGCGCCTCCAGAGCGCTACTCGCATCTTAAGGTAGAATAAAAACAATATAGTGCAATAATATTCTAATGTCTGAATGTATCTGGGAGGCCGATTCAGACCAATCGCAGCGCTCTGAAGCTGACATGGCCGTTCTTGCCGATGATAATATGATCGTGAACGGTGATACCCAAAGGACCGGCCGTGTCGATGATCGTCTTCGTCATCTCGATATCGGCGCGCGAAGGGGTGGAGTCCCCGGAGGGATGGTTGTGGACGAGAATCACGGCGGTGGCCGAGAGTTCGAGCGCCCGCCTGACCACCTCGCGCGGATAGACCGGCGTATGGTCGACCGTACCCAAACCCTGCACCTCGTCGGCGATCAGGGCATTGCGCTTGTCGAGAAACAGGATGCGAAACTGTTCGCGCGCCTCGTGCGCCATTGCTGCGTGGCAATAGTCGATCAGAGCCTTCCAGGAGGAGAGCACCGGCTTGCCCGTCAGCTCGCTTTTCAGCATGCGCTGCGCAACGCTCGCCACCAGCTTCAGGTCAAGGGCCACGGCTTCGCCGACGCCGCTGATTTCCTGCAGCAGATTGGTCGGCGCGCCGAAGACACCGCCAAGCGTGCCGAAACGGGCAAGCAGCGCCTTGGCAATTGGCTTGGTGTCGCGGCGCGGAATCAGCCGAAACAGCAGGAGTTCTAGGATTTCGTAATCGGCAAGCGCCGCATCGCCGCCATCGCGATAGCGATTGCGCAGCCTTTCGCGATGGCCGTGATAGTGAGCCTCGGCATTGGCCGGCGTGCTCGGCGGTTTTGCCGGTTTATCGCGCAGCGCGGCTTTGGCGGGTTGATGGGCGAAAAACAGCCGCTCGTCGAAAAGCGATGCGTCTTCAAGATCATCCGCCGCCCCGCCGCTATCGACGGTCATGTCGCCATGTCCGGAAGAGGAAGCGGGGCGCTTCGCCATCTATTACCCCTGCAGCGGCGGCAGGCCGGGACGGTCGAGGCCGCCGGGCGACAGGGTGAAGATCTCGCAGCCCGTGGCGGTGACGCCGACAGTGTGCTCATACTGCGCCGACAGCGAGCGGTCGCGCGTGACCGCCGTCCAGCCGTCGCCAAGCACTTTCACATGCGGTCGTCCGAGATTGATCATCGGCTCTATGGTGAAGATCATGCCTTCGCGCAGTTCCGGGCCTTCGCTGGCGCGGCCGTAATGCAGGATGTTCGGTGAATCATGGAAGAGGCTGCCGACGCCATGGCCGCAGAAGTCCCGGACGACGGAGCAGCGCTCCGCTTCGGCATAGGTCTGGATCGCCTCGCCAATGGCTCCGGTCCGGGCACCGGGGCGAACGGCGGCAATGCCGCGCATCAGCGATTCATAGGTCACTTCCAGCAGCCGTTCCGCCGAGCGCTTGATCTCGCCGACAGGATACATGCGGCTGGAATCTCCATGCCAGCCGTCGAGCACATAGGTCACATCGATATTGACGACATCGCCGTCGCGCAGCGGCTTGTCATTGGGTATGCCGTGGCAGACGACGTGATTGATCGACGTGCAGGAGGATTTCATATAGCCGCGATAGTTCAGCGTCGCCGGATAGGCGCCGTGATCCATGCCGAACTCGAAGACGAAGCGGTCGATGACGTCGGTCGGTACGCCGGGCCCGACAACGGCAGCCAGTTCGTCTAGGCAGCGTGCAGTCAACTGGCATGCCTTGCGCATTCCTGCGAAAGCATCCGGGCCGTAGAGGCGGATGGCACCTGTATTCTTCGACGGCGCCGTTGCCGCTTCGATGTAATTCACCATGATCAGCCTTCAGCAGAAATCTTTATACTGGTATTTAATGCAGCTATGCCGGGTTCGTCTATCGGGATCAACCCAGCCGGCGTTATTTCCGTCGACGAAACCCTGCATTTCAACGCGTAGACTTCGACGCCGCGTTTCAAAGCTCGCTCGAAGGCTGCCGCGTAAACCGTGTCGAGATCGCAGCAAACACGAAAGCGCTGGCAGTCGTGCCGTTGGATCACGAACAGCATGACGGCGCGGTATCCCGCTTCCGCCATATCGCCGAGTTCTTCGAGATGCTTGGCGCCGCGGGCTGTCACCGTATCGGGAAATTCGGCAAGGCCCGGCTGGCGCATGAAATGTACATTCTTGACTTCGACATAGGTGGTCGTCCGCAAAGGGTCGGTCAAGAGCAGGTCGATGCGGGAATTGCGACCATAATTTTGCTCGCGCCGCAGGGTCGTGTAATCGCCGAGGTCGGAAATCTGGCGGAGAGCGATCGCTTCCGCAGCCAGCCGGTTCGGCATGGCGGTATTGACCCCGACCGTGGTGCCATCGGCCTCGATCAGTTCGAAGACGTGACGATATTTGCGCTTCGGACTTTCGTGTTCTGAAAGCCAGATGCGCGAACCCGGTGTCGTCAGGCCTTGCATCGAGCCTGTGTTCGGGCAAGAGCCGGTGATGATCTCGCCGCTCTCCAGTTCGGCATCGAAAAGGAAGCGTTTATAGCGGGCGATCAGCCGCGCGGGGACGAGGGGCGGGTTGAACAGCATGGATAACAGCCGCTTAGGCGCGCTCCATGACGAAGCTGCCGGGTGCTTCTTCGATGGCGTTCAATGCTGCGCCACCGGGCTTGCGAGCGGGCACCATACGGCTGTCGTTGCTCTTGATCCATTCGAGCCAATGCGGCCACCAGGAGCCTGGCGTCTCCTTGGCTTCGCCCAGCCATTGATCATAGTCACCCTTGACCGCGCCGCCCGTCCAGAACTGGTATTTGTGCTTGTCCGGCGGGTTAACGACGCCGGCGATATGACCGGAGCCAGTCACCACGAATTCCACCGGCCCACCGAAGAACTGGCTGCCGATGAAGACGGATTTGGCCGGCGCGATGTGGTCCTCGCGTGTCGCCAGATTGTAGACGGGTATCTTGACGTCCTTCAGAGACAGCTTTTTGCCGTCGAGCACCATCTTGCCTTGGCTCAGAGCGTTGTCGAGATAGCAATTGCGCAGATAAAACGAATGGTTGGCTGTGGCCATTCGTGTGGAATCGGCGTTCCAGAAGAGGAGATCGAAGGGCAGGGGTTCCTGGCCCTTCAAATAGCTGTTGACGAAATAAGGCCAGATCAGCTCGGAGGCGCGCAGCATGTTGAAGGCCGTCGCCATTTTCGAACCTTCGAGATAGCCGACCGCCTTCATCTGCTCTTCCAGCGACGAGATTTGCTCCTCATCGACGAAGACCTTGAGATCGCCGGCAAAGGTGAAGTCGACCTGCGTGGTCAGAAAGGTCACGGTGCGGATACGCTTGTTCTTTTCCTTGGCATGCAGGGCGAGCGTTGCCGCCAGCAGCGTACCGCCGACGCAATAGCCGACGGCGTTGACCTCTTTCTCTCCAGTTGCCTTCTCGATCGTATCCAGCGCGAAATCGATGCCTTCGCGCGCATAGGACGTCCAATCCTTGGCCGCGTGGCGCTCATCCGGGTTCACCCAGGAGATGACGAAGACGGTGTGCCCCTGTTCGACACACCATTTGATGAAGGATTTCTGCGGATTGAGATCGAGAATGTAGAATTTGTTAATCCAGGGCGGGCAGATCAGCAGCGGCCGCTTCAACACCTTGTCCGTTGCCGCCTCATATTGAATGACCTGGCAGACGTCGCTCTGCGCGATCACCTTGCCCGGCGTCAGTGCCATGTCCCGTCCGACAGCGAATTTCGTCATATCGGTCTGGCGCAACCGCAATTCGCCGCGGCCGGCGCTGATATCCTCGGCAAACATCTTCATGCCGCGCACCAGGTTTTCCGCATTGGACGCGACGGTCTCGCGGTAGAGCTGCGGATTGGTGGCGACGAAATTGGTCGGCGACAGCGCCGCGGTGATCTGCTTGGTGTAGAAGGAGGCCTTGTGGCGCGTGTGCTCGTCCAGCCCTTCGGCATCGGTGACCAGCTTGTCCGCCCAGCCGGCGGTCAGGAGATAGGTCTGACGCAGGAAATCGAAGAAAGGATTTTTCTGCCAATCCTCGTCGGCGAAGCGTCTGTCCTTCACCGGTTCAGCCTCGGCAGCCGAATCGCCGCTGAGCCGCTGCATGGTTTTCGTCCACAGGCCGAAATAGCCGGATAGCAGATAGGTCTGCGCCTCCAATGTCCGGCGTGGATCGGAAAGCCAGTATTCGCTGACCTTGGAGAGCGTCTTGACGATATCGGTCATCGGATCGGCGACGGTGTCGATCTTCTCGCCGCGCTCGCGTGGCGCAAGCCATGCGGAAGCGGCCTTGCCGAGATTTTCCAACGCACGGGCAAAGTTGACGGCCATCGCCTCGGGGTCTTTGACAATGTAAGGCTCGACCGACTTCGGGTCGAAGCCGGGAAAGGTGCCGTGGCTATCACTGTTGTCCCGCTTGCTGTCGGTCACGCATCATCCTCCCGGCGGCAGCTCACTTTTGTTTTCCATTTGTACATCTTGCTGGAAAAGGAATACAAGTCGAATGAAACGCAACCCTGCTCTTGCTTTGCCGCTGCGACAAATTTAACAGTCGCAACCCACGGCAAGGAATAGAGCAGGACGACAATATGGGCGGCGGCATGGTGGCAAGACTCAACCGGTATTCCGTACTCTGCGGTGCTTTGTGCGGCATTCTCGCGCTGGCGCTTGCCGGCTGCACGACGCCTGAGGAAAAGGCGGCCTTTGCCAAGAGCAAGCAGGCCCCACAGGCTGTGGTCGTCAAGTCCGCCGAGGGCAAGCCGGTCGACGAGGGCAACACGCAGCAGCACTACAAGGACGGTTACCCCTCCTTCAACGCTCCCCCGACGGCGGCGAATGTCCAGATCAACGACCAGCAGGCGGCCGATATCGGCAAGCAATTGACGGCGCTCGGTGCACAGCACAAGGCCGGCACGATTACCGACGCCGAATATCAGAAACGCGTGGCCGAGATGCGCAAGCTCGCCGCCGAACACGGCCAGGATACGTTGTCGGAAATTCAGCAGCAGAGCGCCGAGCCCAGCCAGACGCCCGCGCCGACGCAGAATTAGCCTTGCGTTTGAGGCGATTTGGACGCAAAGCGTTCAGCTAGGCTGAATTTCGATGTTTCTTCCTGGGTTGATAGTAGATTGCGTCTATAACCGCCAAAGATTCACCGTATCCTTCGCGTCAGTATAGTTGCGGCGCCGCGATTCCGGAGTTCGTATCGCGGCTCACCGAGAGATTGACGAACTTCATTGCGGTTGTAAGGGCCGCTGTCCCATGGGGAAAGAAATGGAAGAGTTTCATAAAGTCCGGCGCTTGCCGCCCTACGTCTTCGAACAGGTCAACCGTTTGAAGGCCAGCGCGCGAGCGGGCGGGGCCGACATCATCGACCTCGGCATGGGCAATCCGGACCTTCCGACCCCCAAGGCCATCGTCGACAAGCTCTGCGAAGTGGTCCAGGACCCGCGCACGCATCGCTATTCCTCATCCAAGGGCATTCCCGGTCTGCGCCGCGCGCAGGCCGCCTATTATGCCCGCCGCTTCGGCGTCAAGCTCAATCCGGATACGCAGGTGGTCGCCACCCTCGGCTCCAAGGAAGGCTTCGCCAACATGGCGCAGGCGATCACGGCGCCGGGCGACGTTATCCTGTGCCCGAACCCGACCTATCCGATCCATGCCTTCGGCTTCCTGATGGCTGGTGGCGTTATCCGCTCGATGCAGGTCGAACCGGACGACAGCTTCTTCCCGCCGCTGGAACGGGCCGTGCGCCATTCGATCCCGAAGCCGCTGGCACTGATTCTCAACTATCCGTCCAACCCGACGGCCTATGTTGCGACGCTGGATTTCTACAAGGAAGTCGTCGCCTTCGCCAAGAAGCACGACATCATCGTGCTGTCGGATCTTGCCTATTCGGAAATCTACTTCAACGACGATCCGCCGCCGTCCGTCCTGGAAGTTCCGGGCGCGATGGACGTCACGGTCGAGTTCACCTCGATGTCGAAGACCTTCTCCATGCCCGGTTGGCGCATGGGCTTCGCCGTCGGCAACGAGCGTCTGATCGCGGCTTTGACGCGCGTCAAATCCTACCTCGATTACGGTGCCTTCACGCCGATCCAGGTGGCGGCGACGCATGCGCTGAACGGTGACGGCTCCGATATCGCGGAAGTTCGCAACATCTATAAGCGCCGCCGCGACGTGCTGGTCGACAGCTTCGGCAAGGCCGGCTTCGATGTGCCGCCGCCGGCAGCGACGATGTTTGCCTGGGCGAAGATCCCGGAAAAATTCCGTCATCTCGGTTCGTTGGAATTCTCGAAGCTTCTGGTCGAGAAGGCCGATATCGCAGTGGCGCCCGGCATCGGCTTCGGCGAGCAGGGCGACGATTACGTCCGCATCGCGTTGGTCGAGAACGAGCATCGCATCCGTCAGGCGGCGCGCAATTTGAAGCGCTTCCTCTCCACCGCGGATGAGACCATGCATAATGTGATTTCACTGAACGCCCATCGCTCCTAATTTTTCACGGCAGCCGTTTTCGCGGCTGCCGTGCCCCAAGACATTGATCAGGAATTCCTCATGGCAGATGCCCTCAAAATCGGCATTGCGGGCTTGGGCACCGTTGGTGCCTCGCTTGTCCGTATCATTCAGAGCCGCGCCAACGAGCTTGCCGTTACCTGCGGCCGTCCCGTCAAGATCGTCGCCGTCACGGCCCGCGATCGCAGCAAGGATCGTGGTATCGACCTTACCGGCATCGAATGGTTCGGTGGTCCGGTCGATCTGGCGCAGAAGGCCGACATCGACGTCTTCGTCGAATTGATCGGCGGTGCCGAAGGGGCGGCCAATGCCGCCGTGCGCGCAGCCCTTGCCCGCGGCCTGCATGTCGTCACCGCCAACAAGGCGCTCCTTGCCTATCATGGCGTCGAACTGGCCGAGATTGCCGAAGAGAAGGGCGCGCTGCTTAACTTCGAAGCGGCGGTCGCCGGCGGCATTCCCATCATCAAGGCGCTGCGTGAATCCCTGACCGGCAACACGATCTCGCGCGTCTACGGCATCATGAACGGCACCTGCAACTACATCCTGACCCGGATGGAGAAAGAGGGCCTGTCCTTCGCCGATTGCCTGAAGGAAGCCCAGCGTCTCGGTTATGCCGAAGCTGATCCGGCCTTCGACATCGAGGGCAACGACACGGCGCATAAGCTCGCCATCCTGACGACGCTTGCCTTCGGCAACCGCATCGCGGCCGACGATATCTATCTCGAGGGGATCACCAATATCTCCATCGAGGATATCCGCGCCGCTGCCGACCTCGGTTATCGCATCAAGTTGCTCGGCGTCGCCCAGCGCACTGAGACCGGCATTGAACAGCGCGTTCACCCGACCATGGTGCCGCTCGAATCGGTCATCGCCCAGGTCGACGGCGTCACCAATGCCGTCGCGGTCGAATCGGATATTCTCGGCGAACTGCTGATGGTCGGCCCTGGCGCCGGCGGCAATGCGACGGCTTCCTCCGTGCTCGGCGATATCGCCGACATCGCCAAGAGCCAGCCGGGTGCGCAGCGCGTGCCGGTGCTCGGTCATCCGGCGAAGGCGTTGGAACCCTATCGCAAGGCGCAGATGCAGAGCCACGAAGGCGGCTACTTCATCCGCCTGACCGTTCTCGACCGCACCGGCGTTTTCGCCAGCGTCGCGACCCGCATGGCGGAAAACCACATCTCGCTGGAATCGATCGTGCAGCGTGCAACGCAGCACCTGGCCCCGGCTCATCATCAGACGATCATCCTCGTTACCCATGCGACGACGGAGGATTCGGTGCGCAAGGCCGTCGCCGCAATCAAGACCGAGGGCTACCTCGTCGGCGAGCCGCAGGTCATCCGCATCGAGCGGCCGAAGGAATAATTCTGACGACCAAGGCCCGTTCCGACAAATCGGAATGGGCCTTCCAATTCTGGGAGAGATGGTGGAACAGCCGGCAGATCCTGTGCAGCGGGCATTTCTGGGCGTCGAACGCTCCGTCTCCGGCAACCGCTGGATTTCCCGGCTCGACCAGGCCGGCCAGAACCGGGCGCTGGCCATCGCTCAAACTCATGGACTGCCGGATCTGATCGCCCGCGTTCTAGCCGGCCGCGGCGTCGGCCTCGAAGAGGCCATGGCCTTCCTCGATCCCACGATCCGCAGCCTGATGCCCGACCCCCATCTGCTGACAGACTGCGAGAAGGCGGCGCAACGCCTGCTGCGCGCCATCAAAACGGGCGAGACGGTCGCGATCTTCGGTGATTACGATGTCGACGGCGCAGCATCCTCGGCGCTGCTCTATCGTTTTCTCACTCATTTCGGCGTGACGGCCAGCATCTATATTCCAGACCGCATCTTTGAAGGCTATGGCCCGAATCCGGTTGCCATCAACCAACTCATCGATAACGGCGCAACGTTGATCGTTACCGTCGATTGTGGTTCCACCAGCTTCGAATCGCTGGAAGCGGCGAAGGCTCGCAATATCGACGTCGTCGTCATCGATCATCATCAGGTTGCGCATGAGCTGCCGCATTGCCACGCGCTGGTCAATCCGAATCGGGAGGATGATCTGTCGGGGCAGGGACATCTCTGCGCCGCCGGCGTTGTCTTCCTGGTTTTGGTTGCGGCCCTGCGGCAGTTGCGCGAGGCAGGCGATGCCCGGGTCCGCTCCATGGACCTGCTTGCCTGGCTCGATATCGTCGCCCTGGCGACGGTTTGCGATGTCGTACCCCTGAAGGGGCTGAACCGCGCCTACGTCGTCAAAGGCCTGATCGCAGCGCGCCATCAGGGCAATCCCGGCCTTGCCGCTCTGTTTCGAAAAGCTGGGCTCGGCGGCCCCGTAAGCCCTTATCACTTTGGTTTCATGATCGGCCCGCGCATCAATGCCGGCGGGCGTATCGGCGATGCGGCGCTTGGCGCCCGGCTGCTGACGCTCGACGTTGCCTCCGAGGCCGAGACGATCGCCGAGAAGCTGGACGAGCTCAATCGCGAGCGCCAGGCGATGGAAGCCGCCATGCTGCAGGAGGCGGAAGCCGAAGCGCTGGCCGAATATGGCAATGGCGACGGAGCCTCCGTCATCGTCACGGCGCGGGAAAGCTGGCATCCCGGCATCGTCGGTCTGATTGCCTCGCGGCTAAAGGACAAGTTCCGTCGCCCGGCTTTTGCCATTGCTTTTGATAGGATGGGGCGGGGCACGGGCTCCGGGCGCTCGATCAACGGTTTCGACATGGGCCGCATGGTGCGCGCCGCCGTCGACGCCGGCCTGCTCGTCAAGGGCGGCGGTCATGCCATGGCGGCGGGCCTGACGGTCGAGCGCGCCAATCTCGGCAAACTCCGCGCCTTCTTCACCGAGAAGGCAGAAAGACAAGTCGCCGGCCTCGTCGCCAATGAAACACTGAAGATCGATGGCGCGCTCGGTGCCGGCGGTGCGACGGTGGAGCTGGTCGACCAGCTCGAAACCGCCGGCCCCTACGGCTCCGGTCACCCACAGCCGATTTTCGCCCTTCCAAGCCACCGCCTGCGTGATTCACGCCTCGTCGGCCAATCTCACATCAAGATCACCCTGGAAGCCCAGGATGGCGGCCGCCTCGACGGCATCGCTTTCCGCGCCGTTGAAACGCCCCTCGGGGAGCTTCTGCTCTCCTCCCGCGGATCACAGATCCACATCGCCGGCACGCTCGGTGCCGATCATTGGCAGGGCGCAAGGCGCGTGCAGTTGCGCGTAATGGATGCCGCCAAGGCGCCGTGAACTGCGAACGGAAAATCGCCGCTTTAGCACAGAGAAATCAGAGTTTTAGGGAAGGGAAGCAGTGGCACGCCCTAGGGGAGTCGAACCCCTCTTTACAGAATGAAAATCTGTCGTCCTAACCGATAGACGAAGGGCGCGTGCTGTGGCGCCCTTATAGTCAGCACCTTTTGTTCTCGCAAGCGGAAAATCGAGAAAAATCTACGGGTAGAGGCGGATTTTTCGAGGCAATTGTGGAAAAGCTCGGAATGGGTCCTGTTGGTACGCCCTAGGGGAGTCGAACCCCTCTTTACAGAATGAGAATCTGTCGTCCTAACCGATAGACGAAGGGCGCAGGCTGCGCTTGCGATCATATAGGAATAGCGCAAAGCCGCCGCAAGCGGAAGCTGGATCATTGATCGCAACCCTCGACATAGGTCTTGCAGCAATCATGCAACCTTGCGAATTCGCCGGCATACCGGTATTTTAAGTTGAGCGGGATTTTGCGACCGATATGCATGCCGTGCTGCCGCACGAACGTTGCCTTTCACAATCACAAAAGGATCCCATCATGCCGGACAAGTCTGCAAGCGGTATCGATCGCCGCGATCTGATAATGGCATCCATCGCGACGGTCGGCGCCGTTGCCACAGCCGCCATCACCGTCAACGCTGGTCCAGCGAATGCTGAGGACGCAGCGATACCTCCTGCCAATCCGTCATCGGGAACGGTCTATACCGGCGATGTTATCGAAGGCAAAAAGGTCGTCAGCGCGCTCGATGTCAACGACCTGGAGCCCGGCAAGAAGCACCTCTTGTATTTCCGGGGTGTTGAGATGCCGACCGGACAGCACTGGCATGTGTCTGTGATGGTCGCCAAGGGAGTAAAGCCGGGCAAGCGCGGTGTCCTGACCAGTGGCGTACATGGCGACGAGATGAGTTCCATGCATACGGTCCAGCTCGTGATGAACCAGCTCGACCCGGCGCAGATGTCGGGCACGGTGATGGCGGTCACAGACGTATCCCCCGCGGCCCTGGGAAGCATGCAGCGCAGATGGCCCAACCAGGGCAGGGGCATCGATCTGATCGATATGAATCGGGAGTGGCCCGGGAACGAGAACGGCGCCACCGCGCCCAGCCGACACGCCGGGCTTCTGTTCAATCGGCTGCTGCGACCGAACGCCGACTTCGCGATCGACTTCCACACCGGGACAACCGGATTTGAAGTCACGGCATTCAATATTGGCGGTATGGATGTGCCCGAGGTCAAGGCGATGGTGGAGTTGTACCCCGTCGGCCAGATCTTCGACAATCACGTCTATCCCGGTGTCCTGCACAACGCGTTCATGGATGTGGGCATCCCGGCATTCACGCCGGAAATCGGCGCTCCGCGCGTCTTAGACCTAGAAATGATCTCGCTCTTCGTGGAAGGCACAATGAACGTCCTCAAGCATCACGGCATCGTTGCCGGGCCGATGGGGCGTACAGGCAAGGACGTGACGGTTTTTGTCGGTAACAGCGCGTTCCCGATCCTGGCCACCGCGGGCGGGCTCGTTGAGCATCTGGTCAAACTCAATGATAAGGTCGGAGCCGGACAGAAGGTTGCCATCCAGCGCAATAGCTTCGGCGAGGTGGTTGCGGAATATACAAGCGGCGTGGCCGGAGAGATAACGGGCCAGCGCAGCGATGCAATGTCCGAGCCGGGCAATCCCTTGGTGTTCATCCTTTTCAACAAGCCGGCGCCGGAGGATGTTCAGGTCTATCCCGAGTAGTCACATCGAGCACCACACATCAGACTTTTTCAACATTCTCGGTCATTGCCGTAAGTTCGGCTGATGACGAACGCGTTTCCGCTTGGGGTCGATCGCGGACCCAAGTACTCGGTTTTGTTCTGAAGTGATGGAAACAGTGGCACGCCCTAGGGGAGTCGAACCCCTCTTTACAGAATGAAAATCTGTCGTCCTAACCGATAGACGAAGGGCGCGTGCTGTTGTGTGGCGCGCTTATAGCGGGGTGATTTCATTCCCGCAAGCGCCTATTTCGCTTTTTCTTGGAAAAAATGACAGAAGCATAACGCTTCGGCGAAGTTTGAATAAGCATGCCTTAACAGCATGTTGCGCCAATTTGCAGAAGGGGCGGGCTTAGAGCCCCCCGCCACTCTGCGGCTGCGTTATCAGCGGCTTGCCATCCTGGCCCTGGCCCTTCGAGGCAACGATATGCGCCAGCATCAGGGCCTCCTTGCTGTCTATCCTACGAGCGTTGGAACCGCGAGCGGGCAGGATTTTCGAGGGCGTTGCGTCCGCAGTCGGCTTCATCGGGCTCCCCGATGCATAGGCGGCGTTGCGGACGACGGGTGGCGGAATCACCGCCTGCGACGTTTGGTCGACGGGCATTCCGCCGTTACCCTGTTGTGGCGTGACATTCTGCGTCGCGCTTGGCGGCATGCTATAGACGCTGCGCATGATCGGCGTGATTCCCTGCGATTGTCCCGGCTGGGTATTGGCCAGCGTTCCGTCCGGATTGACGGCAATCGGCGGGGGTGCCGAATAGATGCTGCTTCTGTTGGCGTTGACACCCGTCGGCTGCGTCACCAGGCCGGCAATGCCGGCCGGCGCATCGGTGGCCACAGGCGTTGCCCCGGCTGGTGCCGGCGGGAAGAAGGATTGGCTGTTCGTCTCTTCGGCGACCATCTGTTGCCGGGTGCCATGCACGCTGTGCACCATTGGATCGCGATAGGCGAGATCGCCCTTTTGCCGTTTCGCGTCGGCTTTGGTGTTGAGGGCATCGGCAAGCTGTTCGGCAGCACTGGGCTGCGGTTCGGCCGCGGCCGCCTGTTTCTGTTTGTCACCTGCCGTCGCGCAGCCAGCGAGCATCAGAAATGACATGGCGACGGCAATAGAGCTTGCGAGCTTTTTATTGCCGGATAAAATCTGCTGATCGCACAAAGGACGTTCCCCGCTTAAAAGTTGGCACCGGAACGGCCTCTTGCGAGGGACGATGATCTCGCGCGGTTCTAAACTGGGAACGATGACCGCGCGAAATCCGATGCATGATGCTTCGAGTCGTTCCAAGCATGCCGGAGAGCGGGTATGGCCGGCAAGCGCGAAACCGATGGCTCCGCGCGCGCCGCAAGCCTCACGAAAGCTAGCGCTTTACCAAGCGCCAGTATTGGGCATCGAAGCCCAGGGCTCGGCGGAAGCCAGGTTGGCGCCCTTCTGCAGGATCTCGATGGAAATGCCGTCCGGAGAACGCACGAAAGCCATGTGACCATCGCGGGGCGGCCGGTTGATTGTAATGCCATTGTCCATAAGCTTCTGGCAGATTGCGTAGATGTCATCGACCTCATAGGCGAGGTGACCGAAGTTGCGTCCTCCGGTATACTCCTCAGGGTCCCAGTTGTAGGTGAGCTCCAGACTGGGGGCACCGCTGCTTCGGGAAGCCTCTGCATCTTCGCTGGCAGCAAGGAAAACGAGTGTGAAACGGCCTTTCTCGTTTTCATAGCGACGGGTTTCGGTGAGGCCGAAGAGAGTGCTATAAAAGTGCAGTGAAGCGTCGAGATCGGTAACGCGGACCATGGTGTGGAGATAACGCATACTGTTTCCTCTCTAATGTTTGTGCTGAGACGATCATGAAACGAGACACCAGCTTCAGGCAAGACTCGGCGCGCTAATCTACGGATGGGAATAAACGAAAACTAGGACTTGCGCTTTTCCGTTACCAAGATGTTAATCTTGATTTCAAGGAATCAGTTAACTGTAACAGTGTGACGCGTAATCGAGGGCTGGCTAAGATGGGTGACAGAATTTCATCGAAGGGAATCGTCGACTTCGGAGAGATGTCGGGCGAGGCCGTCGAGCTCATCGAAATCTCCGGCGTCGTCAAATGGTTCGACGTCGCCAAGGGTTTTGGCTTCATCGTTCCGGATAACGGCATGCAGGACGTTTTGTTGCATGTGACGTGCCTGCGCCGCGACGGTTATCAGACCATTCTCGAGGGAACGCGCATCGTTGCGCTGATCCAGCGTCGCGAACGTGGGTATCAGGCTTTCAAGATCCTCTCCATGGATCAGTCGACCGCCGTGCATCCGTCGCAGATGCCGCCGGTGCGCACCCATGTGCAGGTCACGGCGACAAGCGGCCTAGAGCGCGCCTTGGTCAAGTGGTTCAACCGCACCAAGGGCTTCGGTTTCCTGACGCGCGGTGAGGGCACGGAAGACATCTTCGTGCATATGGAAACGCTGCGTCGTTTCGGTCTGGCGGAGTTGCGGCCGGGGCAGGTGGTTCTCGTCCGCTTCGGGCCGGGTGAGAAGGGACTGATGGCGGCGGAAATCCATCCGGATGCGCCAAGCCCGGTGACGCGGCCGCATTGACATGATCAGAGCTACGTTTTCTGCTGTTTTGAAGAGCGCCGTCGTGGCGCTTTTTCTTGTCGGGGCATCCGTTCCAGCCTTCGCGGCGCAAGCGGCCAGCGAGAAAGCGGTAACGTTCGATTCGGAACCTCTGTCGATCAAAACGGCAAAGGGCGTGACACACAAATTCACCGTGGAATTGGCTTTGACCGAGCCGCAGCTCGAGTACGGCCTGATGTATCGCAAGAGCATGCCGGCTGATCACGGCATGCTTTTCGATTTCGGTGCGCCGCGCCCCGTCATGATGTGGATGAAGAATACCGTATTGCCGCTCGATATGCTCTTCCTGGACAAGAGCGGCGTCGTAACGCACATTCAGGAAAACGCCTCACCCTATTCGGAAGCGATCATCAATTCCGGCGGGCCGGTGCTTTACGTTATTGAGCTAAACGGCGGTACCGCCAGAAAACTCGGCCTTGCCGTCGGCGACAAGGCGACCAGCGCCACGATTTCCGCCAAGCTCGGCAAATAGATTTTCCCCGGGGATCAGCGCTTCAACGCCATTTTAGCTGTTGCAGCACGGAGATGAACCGTGTATCTCCCCACTCGTTCCGCTGAGCGGAACAACGCGATCTCCTGAAGGGATTACGCGACAGGTACGGAGTGTAGCGCAGTCTGGTAGCGCATCTGGTTTGGGACCAGAGGGTCGGGAGTTCGAATCTCTCCACTCCGACCATTTAAATCCCCCTAATATCTATGAATCAGAATGCCGCCTGGCAGCCTTTTTGCTTGAAAACAAAGGGATTCGCGGCTAAGCAAATCCCACAATGCTCTGCCATTATAGGCTGGGCGAAGACGAGAGAAGCAAAAAGGCGGGACTGTCCCGCTTATCCGGAGGCGCTGCAGCGATGCCTGCCAAGATTTACCGTCCCGCAAAAACCGCCATGCAATCCGGCAAGGCCAAGACCCATTTGTGGGTTCTGGAATTCGACCAGGAAATTCCGCGCAGGATCGATCCGATCATGGGCTATACCTCCTCGGCCGATACGCGCCAGCAGCTCAAGCTGACTTTCGAGACGCAGGAACAGGCCGAAGCCTATGCACAGCGCAACGGCATCGAATACCGCGTCCTTGCCCCTAAGGACGCCAACCGCCAGGTTGTCTCCTATACCGATAACTTCCGTTTCAATCGCATTCAGCCCTGGACCCATTGATCCAGCATTCGTTGAATTCGATGGCCATTGAGTTTGACGGAAGTTTCAGGCATGTGTTGTCAGCCGCGAACGGTTCGCGGCGGCTTGGTTTTCAGGCCCCTTAGCTCAGCTGGATAGAGCACCTGCCTTCTAAGCAGGTGGTCGCAGGTTCGAATCCTGCAGGGGTCGCCATCTCCTTTTTAACTAATTGATTTTGAATGATTATTTTCCTGCTCCTCCTCGCTGGATCGGAGTGAGGGGTTAGGATGTTCTCGTTTCACTGAGTTTGTCCGCATTCAGCCCGAGGCTGCGATATAGCTTGTGACACGCGGCGAACGATAGGGCGGCGAGGAAAAGGTGGGGCTGGAGTACCGGTTACTGTCCATCGCACGGGAATCCCAATAGCCTCTAGTTTCCACTCGTTGCAAAATCGAATAACATCTCTCTTTATGACAGGTGGTCAAAGAGAGCATTAGGGGTGTCTATGCAGCCGATCTACTACAGGCTCGCGAGAGCAGTCGCCTTCGGCATTCTGATTATTTTTCCCGCTGTTTTCGTGGCTTCCTGCTCGACGGTCGGCGGACAATCTGGTTCCGCAACCGCAAGAAAATCGACAGATCCCGCCACCGCCAAAGACAAAGCGGCTGACCGTCGGCGATGGTCAGAGAGAGTCCAACGAGATAATCAGTTAGCTCCAAGCGGGTCGCAACCGGGTTCCTATGGCTCTGTCCGTCCTCTCTTGACTTGGTGAGCGATAGACTTGTGGACTGCCCTGTTGCATCCATTATTTGTCAGTCTGTTGCAGCACACAACGCCACAACAGAGCCAGACTCAATGCGTCTCCATTGGCCAACCGCCAGCATCTGCCGGTCTGGTTGCATTCACTGCCATGTCGATGAGGTCATAACCGGCCACTGCACCGATCACTCTTACAACGATGATTGCTGCGCTGAGAAGCGCCAGCGCAGCGATTATCCTGTCGCTTTTCTTCACGTGCCGTCTCGTCCCCCCGATGCCTATAAACTGCATCCCCAAGCAGCGGTCGGCAATATATCGAGTTTAGGGCGGGGCGCTACGACTATGTTCTTGCCGCCGGCCTTTACGTTACGGCGCCTCAGAAAGGGACGCCTTTGAGCGGCGACAATCGGTCAGGCGACGTTGAGGTCGGCGATCTCCCCGTGCCGGGCTAGGAGGCGAGGGGAGGTCATGTCGCCGGTCTCTTCGTCGACCATGACCGCATAGGCGGCGACGCCGACGAAACGCGCGGACATGGAAGAGGCGATCTTTTCGGCGCTGGCGGCGCTCGACGCCTGCCGCATCTCTCCTGGGACCAGATTTCCACGGTTCTTCTTATAGGGAAGGATAATAAATTTTTCGCCGGATGCCATTGTGCTCGCCCTGATTTGTTCACACAATGTTCTGGTTTGCACCAAGTGTCAATATGGTTAACTGCAGTAGCCGTCGCAAATCCGAATGCATATAGAAAAACCCGCCGGCTGGGTCGCAGCCGACGGGTTTTGATTGTCGTGTCGTCCGTTCAGTGCAAGATCTGGCTCAAGAACAGCTTGGTGCGTTCGTGCTGCGGATGTTCGAAGAATTCCTTCGGCGAGTTTTGCTCGACGATCTGGCCCTGGTCCATGAAGATCACGCGGTTGGCGACCTGGCGGGCGAAGCCCATTTCGTGGGTGACGCAGAGCATGGTCATGCCTTCTTCGGCGAGACCCACCATCGTATCCAGCACTTCCTTGATCATTTCCGGGTCGAGTGCCGAGGTCGGCTCATCGAACAGCATGATCTTCGGGTTCATGCAGAGCGAACGGGCGATCGCCACACGCTGCTGTTGACCGCCGGAAAGCTGGCCAGGATATTTCTTCGCCTGCTCCGGAATCTTGACGCGGGTGAGGAAGTGCATCGCAATTTCCTCCGCCTGCTTCTTCGGCATCTTGCGCACCCAGATCGGCGCCAGCGTGCAGTTTTCCAGGATCGTCAGATGGGGGAAGAGGTTGAAGTGCTGGAACACCATGCCGACTTCGCGGCGGACTTCGTCGATCTTCTTCAGGTCGTTCGTCAGTTCCGTGCCATCGACGATGATCTGGCCCTTCTGATGCTCTTCAAGGCGGTTGATACAGCGGATCATCGTCGATTTGCCCGAGCCGGAAGGCCCGGCAATAACGATTCGCTCGCCGCGCATGACCTTAAGGTTGATGTCGCGCAGCACGTGGAAATCGCCGTACCACTTGTTCATGTTGATCATTTCGACTGCAACTTCCGTGTCGGAAATGGTCAGTTTTTTGGGTTGGGCGTCAGCCATATTTTTTCCCTCAGTTTTTATCGTTTGTGGCCAGTGTCGAGATGGCGTTCCATGAAGCCTGAATAGCGCGACATGCCGAAGCAGAACAGCCAGAATATGAAGCCCGCGAAGACCAGACCCGTAAGCGGTGTCACGGCGCTTGCCCAATTTGCGTCGGAAAAGTTTTGTCGAACGATGCCGAGCAGGTCGAACATGCTGATGATCGACACCAGCGACGTGTCCTTGAACATGCCGATGAAGGTGTTGACGATGCCGGGTATGACGAGCTTGATCGCCTGCGGCAGAACAATCAGGCGCATCTTTTGCCAGTAGCCGAGGCCGAGCGAATCGGCACCTTCGAACTGCCCCTTCGGAACCGCCTGCAGACCGCCGCGGATGACTTCGGCCATGTAGGCCGAGGTGAAGATCGAAACGCCGACGACGGCGCGCAGCAGCTTGTCCACCGTCCAGCCCTGCGGCAGGAAGAGCGGCAGCATGACGCTGGCCATGAACAGTACCGTAATCAGCGGAATGCCGCGGATGACCTCGATGAAGAGGACGCACAGCATGCGGATGACGGGCATTTTCGAGCGTCGTCCGAGCGCAAGCAGGATGCCCAAAGGAAATGATACGATGATTGCGACGAAGGAAAGGACCAGCGTTACCATCAGGCCGCCCCACTTCTGCGTTTCCACGACCGGGAGGCCGAAGCCGCCGTAAAGCAGGAAAAACGAGACGATAGGGAGGACGATAAACGCCAAAATGGCATTCAACCCCTTTTTAGGCACCGACGGTATCATCATCGGCGCAAACAGGATGATGGTGAGAATGGCGACCAGTGCCGGACGCCAGCGCTCATCCGGCGTGTAAAGGCCGACCATGAAGATGGTGAACTTCGCCCGGACGAAGGCCCAGCAAGCGCCGCTCCAGCCGTCAGGTTGCGTCCCGCCTTGCACGGTCGTGGCGCAGAATGTGCGATCGGTACCGTTCCACACCGCCTGGACGAACAGCCAGTTGACGACATGCGGAATGGCCCAGGCGAGAAAGGCTATGGCAAGGATGGTTAGAACGACATCCTGCGGCGTCGCCAGTAGATTTTTCCTGACCCAGTGAATGACGCCTTTTTCGCTTGAGGGCGGCGGCAATTGGGGGAGGATGGTTTTGCTCACAAAGCTTTGGCTTCCGTTGGACATCTTATCTCTCCACCAAAGCCATCTTGGCGTTGAACCAGTTCATGAACAGCGACGTCGCGATGCTGAGCGTAAGATAGACAAGCATCCAGATGACGAAGACTTCGATGGCTCGACCAGACTGATTGAGAATAACGCCGCCGACGGCGACCAGATCGGCATAGCCGATGGCGATCGCGAGCGAGGAGTTCTTCGTTAGATTGAGATACTGGCTCGTCAACGGCGGAATGATGATGCGCATTGCCTGTGGAATGACGATGAGCCGCGTGATGGCGCCGGAGCGAAGCCCGAGCGCGCCGGCAGCTTCCGACTGCCCCTTGGCAACGGCGCGAATGCCGCCGCGAACGATTTCGGCGATATAGGAAGCCGTATAGAAGGAAAGCGCCAGGAATAGCGAGATGAATTCCGGTCCAATGACAGAGCCGCCTGTCAGATTGAACTTGCCTGCGACAGGATAGTCAAAGGAAAGCGGCATGCCAGCTGCGAAGAAGGTCAGGAGCGGTAAACCGATGAATATCGCCACGGCCACCCAAATCGTGTGAAATTGCTTGCCGGTCGCCGCCTGGCGCTTGTGCGCCCAACGGGCCACGAAGAATATGGCGATGATGGCGACCACGACGGCGATGCCGACAGCCCACATCCCGGCACCGAAAATCGGGCTTGGAAAGGCAAGGCCGCGATTGCTCAGATAGCTGGAGAACGGCAGGTGCAGGGCCTCACGAGCCTGCGGCAGCAGCACCAGCACGCCGCTATACCAGAAGAAGATAACGAGCAGCGGCGGGATATTTCGGAACAACTCGACATAGGCCTGGCAGAGCTTAGCGATCAGCCAGTTATGTGAAAGCCGGCCGATACCGACGATGAAGCCGATGATCGTCGCTGCGATGATGCCGGATATTGCGATGAGAATGGTATTGAGCAGGCCGACGACGAGCGCGTTGATGTTTGTGGAATCGCTCGAAAATGGAATCAGCGCTTGGCCGAGATTGAAGCCGGCGCGTCCGCCCAGAAACGAAAATCCAAAAGGCTGGTTTGACGCACGCAGATTCTCGGCGGTGTTGTGGATAACGAAGCCGATGAGCGCCAGCAGAATTGCGATGGTAAAGACTTGGTAAACCAAGCCTCGGACTTTGGGATTATTGATCGCTGATCCGGACGATCGTTCGCCCTCGGGCGAATTTATTGTAATTGCCATGCAGACTTTTTCCCCTCTGTGCCCGTTTCGGGCTTGTTTTCTTAAGGGAGGAAAGGCGGAAAACCGCCTTTCCCAATGTCATGCGGTCGCGGCTTAGCGGACCGGGGGTGCGTACTGAATGCCACCCTTGTTCCACAGAGCGTTCAGGCCACGCTGGATCTTCAGCGGGCTGCCGGCGCCGATGTTGCGGTCGAAGACTTCGCCGTAATTGCCGACGCCCTTGATGATATTATACGCCCAATCGTTGGTCAGGCCGAGGTCCGTGCCGATGGTCGAGCCCTGCTCGGCGCCGAGGAAGCGCTTGATGTCCGGGTTGGCCGAATTCTTCATCTCGTCGACGTTCTTCTGCGTAATGCCGAATTCTTCGGCATTGATCAGAGCATAAGCCGTCCAGCTCACGATATCGAACCACTGGTCGTCGCCCTGGCGAACGGCCGGTCCGAGCGGCTCCTTGGAGATGATTTCCGGCAGAACGACGTTGTCGTCAGGGTTCTTCAGCGTCAGGCGCAGCGCATAGAGGCCGGACTGGTCGGTAGTATAAACGTCGCAACGGCCGGAGTCGTAAGCGGCGTTGACTTCTTCGAGCTTGTCGAAGACCACCGGATTGTACTGAAGGTTGTTGGTCTTGAAGTAGTCGGCGAGGTTGAGCTCGGTCGTCGTACCGGATTGAACGCAAACGGCGGCGCCGGAGAGTTCCAGAGCCGACTTTACGTTCAGCTCCTTACGAACCATGAAGCCCTGGCCGTCATAATAGGTGACCGGGCGGAAGTTGAGGCCGAGCGCGGTATCGCGGTTGATCGTCCAGGTGGTGTTGCGCGAAAGCAGGTCAATTTCACCGGACTGCAGCGCAGTGAAGCGGTCTTTCGCGCTGAGAGGGGTGTACTTCACCTTGGTTACGTCGCCGAAGACAGCAGCAGCGACAGCCTTGCACAGGTCAACGTCGAAGCCGGCATAGTTCCCGGAGGCGTCGGGCTGTGAAAAGCCAAGAAGGGCACTATTTACGCCGCATTGAACAAAGCCCTTGGCCTTCACATCGCTCAACGTCGAAGCCGACGCGCCAGAAGCGGTGTATGCCAAAGCTGCCGCTCCGAGGAATACGGACAGAGCAATCTTTTTCATCTTTCCCAACCTTTGTCTATTGTTTTATAGTTAAAGCTTATCGCTCCCGAAGCAGGCTCTCGGAGAACCGTGTTCCTCACTCTCCCGGTGCGAGTGATCCTATCACAGTCGTAAATGCATTTGCGGTCAAGACACAGCCCAACTTATTGAGGAATAATTCGGCGTTTTCGCTGGTTTAGGTTCGAAATCGGGCGTTTGGCTTCTATTTGAGCAGCATTTTGCCAAAAAACTGCGCGAAAATGACGGATTATTCCGTCATTCCCGTATTTTAGCTTGTGCATAAATATTAGAATTTTCTGGATCGTTCGGGGGTTGACCCCGCCGCGCTTGGCAGCCACTAATCGAAGTCTCCACAGCGCCAAAGGCATACCCAGACATGAAAGACAAAGACACATTGCTGCAGAACGCCGGCATCAACACGCGTTTGTCCCACATCGGTAATTCGCCCTCCGATTTCCACGGCTTCGTCAATCCGCCGGTCGTGCATGCCTCGACGGTGCTGTTCCCGAATGCGCGAACCATGGAGCTGCGTGACCAGAAATATACCTATGGCACGCGCGGCACACCGACGACCGATGCGCTTTGCGAGGCTATCGACGCACTGGAAGGATCGGCCGGAACAATCCTGGTGCCGTCCGGCCTTGCAGCGATCACCGTGCCGTTCCTTGCCTTTCTGTCGTCAGGCGACCACGCACTGATCGTCGATTCAGTCTACGGGCCGACGCGCATCTTCTGCGATACCATGCTGAAGCGTCTGGGTGTCGAGGTCGAATATTACGATCCTTTGGTCGGCGCCGGCATCGAGCTGCTGATCAAGCCGAACACCAGGCTGGTGCACACAGAAGCGCCGGGCTCCAATACCTTTGAAATGCAGGATATTTCCGCGATTTCGACCGTCGCTCATCGTCATGGCTGCGTCGTCACCATGGACAATACCTGGGCGACGCCTGTCTATTTCAAACCATTGGATCATGGCGTCGACATCTCCATTCACGCGTCGACGAAATATCCGGCCGGTCACTCCGATATTCTGATGGGGACGGTATCCGCCAATGCCGCTCATTGGGAGCAGTTGAAGGAAGCCAATATCCAGCTCGGCATCTGCGGCGCGCCGGATGATGCCTATCAGGTGCTGCGGGGCCTGCGCACCATGGGCGTGCGCCTCGAGCGCCATCAGGAAAGCGCGCTCGCCATCGCGCAATGGCTGGAGAGCCGCGACGACGTCGCACGCGTGCTGCATCCGGCCTTGCCGAGTTTCCCGAGCCATGAACTTTGGAAACGCGACTTCAAGGGATCGAGCGGCATTTTCTCCTTTGTGTTGGCCACCGACCGTCCAGAGAAATTCAAGGCCAAGGCGCACGCCTTCCTCGATGCGCTGCGGATTTTCGGTCTGGGCTATTCCTGGGGCGGTTTCGAAAGCCTCGCGTTGCACGTCAATCTCAACGACCGACGCATCAGCAAAGCGCCGTCGGAAGGGCCAGTGCTGCGCCTGCAGATCGGTCTTGAGGACGTCGCCGATATCAAGGCCGATATCGAAAAAGGCCTTGCTGCCGCGAAAGAGGCCTGATCAGCCCATGGCGCGATAGCCGTAGACCCAATCCAGATCCGCCGCGAGCTTTTGCGGCGGACGCATGGAAAGAACGAAATTGCGGGCCAGCCGCACGGGTCCGCGGGCATGATAGGCGAATTGGTTGAGGGCAGCGCGTTGGCGCAGGCGCGCGATGCGCGGCGTGCGATGCTTTTCGAAAAGATCGAGTGCTTCGGTGAGGGGATGAGACGCCACCATACCGGCGAGTTCGAAGGCATCCTCGATCGCCATGGCAGCCCCTTGCGCCGCAAAGGGCATCATCGCATGCGCTGCGTCGCCAATTAATACGACATCCTTGCCATTGTGCCAGCGACCGACGCTTGCTTCGTAGAGCGGCCAGAAGGTGGCTTGTTCCTGGCGCTCGAGCATTGTCGTGATGGCATCGTTCCAGCCTGAGAAGTGCCGCAGAAGATGCTCGCGTTGCGCCTTGGTGCCGGTGGCGCTCCAATCATGGCTCGCACTGCTTCCGGACATAATCGCAACGATGTTGAAGGCGGCATGTTCCTTGATCGGATAGCTGACGAGATGTGCCGAAGAACCAAGAAACGCCGTGACGCTCGTTCTGTCCAGGACGCTCGAGGCGGATACCTCGGGGATGGTGAAACGCCAGGCAATATTGCCGGAGAAATGCGGCGAGGGGGCGCCAGGCACCAATGCGCGCGTCCTCGACCAGACGCCATCGGCGCCGACGATCAGATCCACGTCCATGCCGCCGATCTCGTTCAATCCGTTCGCGTCTGTCCTATTGATATCGTGGCCGAGATGCAGCGTGCACAACGGGTTGGCCGTCACCGCGGCGAGAAGCGCCTTTTGCAGCGTCGCACGATGAACAGCGCCATAGGGGGCGCCCCAGCGCTCCCTGGCGAAACTGCCGCAGGGCACGGATGCGAGCAGCCGCAAGGACGAACCGGAGACCAGCCGCACCTCTTTCGGTTCCAGCCAGACAGGCCGAAGGGTGTCGAGCACGCCGAGCGTGTCGAGAATGCGGGATGCGTTGGGAGAGATTTGCAGGCCGGCGCCGACTTCGGTCAGCGCTTCGGCCCGTTCGAAAATGTCCGAGCGAATGCCATGCCTGGCAAGCGCTAGCGCCGCGGTGAGGCCGGCTATTCCGGCACCGATGATCGCGGCAGTCTTGATCGGCATTTGAGCTATGTCCGATCCGCTCTCAGGATCAGGCGGCCTTGAAATGGAAGACGCAGCCTGCCGGATTGGTCTCGTCGGCCTTCAACGACGGATTGTAGCGATAGAGTGTCGAGCAGTAGGAGCAGACCTTCTCGCTTTCATCGCCCATGTCGATGAAGATATGCGGATGGTCGTAGGGGACCGAGGCGCCGGTGCACATGAATTCCTTCACGCCGATCTCGATAACGCGGTGTCCGCCGTCGTTCTGGAAATGGGGAATGTTGTGGCCGGCCATGGTGATCTCCGAATGCGTCTTGCCTTAGATGGCGCCAGACTTGATTGCCCTTCTTTATAATTCTTCTCGCCGATTGTGTAGTGCGAAAGTCCGGCTCGGCGCACAGATTTTCGCAAGCGCGGGGTTCACCTGATATTGCTGATAAAATAAGGTCCGCAACAAAGAGACGATGTTCACGAAGATCTTGCCATGAATTTGAATAGCCCTGCCTTTTCCTATTTCGTCCATGACGGTCTCAAGCTGGCCTATTTCGACGAAGGCGATCCGAATGGCGCGCCGGTCCTGTTGATTCATGGTTTTGCCTCGACCGCGATTGCCAATTGGGTCAATCCGGGCTGGCTGAAGTCGCTGGGCGAGGCGGGTTATCGCGTCGTCGCCATCGACAATAGAGGCCACGGCTTGAGCGACAAAGCCTATGATGCCGATGCCTATCGTCCCTGGGTCATGGCAGAGGATGCGATCGCGCTGCTCGATCATCTCGGCATCCCCCAAGCCCATGTCATGGGATATTCCATGGGTGCGCGCATCTCGGCGTTCCTCGCGATGGCCCATCCCGATCGTGTCCGCTCGCTCGTCTTCGGCGGGCTCGGTATCGGCATGGTCGATGGTGTCGGTGATTGGGATCCGATCGCCGATGCGCTATTGGCGCCGTCGGTTGACGATGTCGCGCATCTGCGCGGCCGCATGTTCCGCGCCTTCGCCGATCAGAACAAGAGCGACCGTGAGGCGCTCGCCGCCTGCATCAGGGGCTCGCGCGATCTGGTCGCCAAGGAAGACGTGGCAAAGATCCAGGCGCCGACCTTGATCGGCGTCGGTACCAAGGATGATATCGCCGGTTCGCCGCAACAGCTCGCGGCGCTGATGCCGCATGCTGAAGCGCTGGATATTCCGAACAGGGACCATATGCTCGCCGTCGGCGACAAGGTGTTCAAACAGGCCGTCCTGGAGTTCTACGAACGCCTCGCCAACCAATAGATCAAGTCACTTGCCGGTGAAATGCGGTTTGCGCCGCGCGGCAAAGGCTGCACGGCCTTCGGCATAGTCGGCGCTGTCGAAGGTCTCGGCGCCGATCACCTCGGCCTCGCGCAGGAGGTCGCTATCCTGTTCGATCACGGCACGAACCGCGAGCTTGGAGGCATGCAGTGCGATCGGCGCATTGGCGGCAATAGCGCGGGCGAGGGCCGAAACCTCGTCGTCGAATGCGTCTGTTGTAATCTCTTCCAGCAGAAAGCCGGCCGCGACCATCTTGTCGGTCGACATCTGCGCGCCGGTGAAAAGCGTGACCCTGGCCATCTGAGGCCCGAGCGCGTTGACGATGTCTTGCACCGCATCGGCTGGATAGGCGATGCCGAGGCGGACGGCGGGCACCGAGAAACGAGCTCCCTCTGCGGCGACACGCAGGTCGCAGGCGGCGGCAATGCCGAAACCGCCGCCGTAACAAATGCCCCGGATTGCTGCGATCGTCGGCACACGGCAATGGCGGATCGCTGTAAAGGCGGCGCTGTTCAACGCCTCATAGGCGACAGCGGTTTCGGCATCCTTGCGCAGGCTGTCAAATTCGCTGATATCGGCGCCGGTCGAAAAATCCTGGCCAGCACCGCGGATGATGATCACATGCGCCTGTGCCTTGTCGGTCAAAAGGCGAATGGCCTGCGGTATGGCGCGCCACATTGCCGCGGTGATGGCGTTCTTGCGGCCGGGATTGTCGATGGTGAGTGTACCGATGGCGTCGCTACAGGTAGCGCGCAGGAGACCACTAGCAAAATCATGCTCAAAACTCATGCGCGCCCGCCCCATTTATGTTGTCGCAGTTTTACTCTATATAATGTTTCACCGACAGGAAATCAGGAGACCGCAATGGTCGCAGCAACGGACATTCGCCAGGTCGAAGGCGTAGGCTCTGTAAAGGTCGTCGATCCCATCTGGGGCAGCGTGCGGGAAGAAGCGCGTGCAGCCGCCGAACGGGATCCGCTTCTGGCCGCCTTCCTCTATTCCACGATCATCAATCACAAGTCGCTGGAAGAATGCGTCATCTATCGCATCTGCGAACGTCTCGACCATCCGGATATGCAGGGCATCCTGCTGCGCCAGACTTTTGAGGAAATGCTGGCCGATTGGCCGGAATGGGGCTCGATCCTGCGCGTCGACATTCAGGCCGTCTATGACCGCGATCCGGCTTGCCTGCGCTTCATGGAACCGGTCCTCTATTTTAAGGGATTCCACGCCCTGCAGACGCATCGCCTGGCTCATTGGCTGTACAATCGCGGCCGCCGGGATTTTGCGCTCTATCTGCAGAGCCGTTCCTCCAGCGTTTTCCAGACGGATATCAACCCGGCCGCGCGCATCGGCAAGGGCATTTTCCTCGATCACGCGACCGGCCTGGTGGTCGGCGAAACGGCCGTCATCGGCGACAACGTCTCGATCCTGCACGGCGTCACGCTCGGCGGTACGGGCAAGGAAGGCAGCGACCGTCATCCGAAGATCGCCCATGGCGTGCTCATCGGTGCCGGCGCAAAGATTCTTGGCAATATCCAGATCGGCCATTGCTCGCGCATCGCCGCCGGCTCGGTGGTGCTGAAGGAAGTTCCCCCGAAGACGACAGTGGCCGGCGTGCCGGCCAAGGTGGTCGGGGAAGCCGGCTGTTCGGAACCGTCCCGCTCCATGGATCAGCTCCTTGCAGAGCAGATCGTCGCCGACCAAATCATGGGTGCCGGTATCTAACGGAAATCCCACCTGATTGTCAGGATTTTGCTCCGGCGGCACAAGCAGAAGGCGCGCTTCTGGTCTTTACACCGCCGCTTTTCCTATGCAAGAAGCGGCCAACCCGAGAATCCCGACGGAGATGAATTGTGAAGCCTGACGAAATCAAGAAGCTCGACGCCTACTTCAAACGCACGTTCAACCCGCAGATCGTGGTCAAGGCCCGCCCGCGCAAGAACGATTCCGCGGAAGTCTATCTTGGCGAAGAGTTCCTGGGCGTTGTCTATATCGACGACGAAGACGGCGACCGTTCCTACAACTTTTCCATGGCGATCCTGGACGTCGATCTCTGATCGACAGCTCCTGCTGTCAGGTCGACGCTCGACCCCTGGTCGATCTCTCGATTTCCATAGAGATGATATCAAGAGCCGCATTCCACTGAAATGCGGCTCTTTTTTTAGATGATTACCAGGAAATAAGCCGGATACGCGTTATTTGCGATCGAGTTTGGCCGATTTGGTGCCGAAATTCGGATTTTTCCATCGAAATCGAATATTTTTCTCAAAGCCGGAAGTTGCATACCGGTTGATATATATTAGCAAAAACAGGAACATGCCCGGGGCCCTCTCCGGCAGTCGCTTGCCTGTCATTAAGAATGCAATCCTGGGGTGATACTGCGTTGCACAAGACTACTTGACTATTTGTGCGCCGCATTTAGTTTTCGTCCAGGTAACCCGGCCGTCGGCCAAACCAACAAAGGGACGGAGAAGCATGTTCAATTTCGATGAAGCGAACAAGAAGGGCAAGGAAGCCATGGACACGGCTCTGAAGAGCTATTCCGATGTGACCAAGGGTTTCCAGGCGATTGCTGCTGAAGCCGCCGAATATTCCAAGAAGTCGTTCCAGGACGGCGTTACGCATTTCGAAACGCTGGCCGGCGTGAAGAGCTTCGAAGCTGCTTTCGAGCTGCAGACCGGCTTCGTAAAGTCCTCCTATGAAAACTTCGTAGCCGAGGCGACCAAGCTGGGCGAAATGTACGCCGATCTCGCCAAGACCGTCTACAAGCCCTACGAAGCTCCGGTTGCCGCCGCCACCAAGGCTGCCAGCAAGACCGCCGCTTCGATTGCACCTGCTGCATAAGCGTTTCGCTTAAGAACAGCGATATTCACGAGAGACCGGCTGCGCGACCCGCGGCCGGTCTTTTGCGTTCTTTATTGTCGATCTCGGCTCGATCGTGGCCGCGACTTTTTTGATCATGGCCCGCTTTGGCAACGAATTCTGATTGCAGTGTCCGGTAGGGGGCTTAAAATCGCACCAATATGAACTAAGTTAGGGGTTCGGATATCCGGCCCGACGGAGTCAGTTACCCAATCCAGTTTGCCAAGTCGGAATGCGATAGCTTCTGCCGGATGATTTGAGGAATGAATGAAATGATCGCTGAGCCGATCCGGATGCAAAACGACAGCGAAAGGAACGGGGACAACGGAAATCGCGGGACCTCGGTGATCACGCGCACCAAGCCCAAAACCAAGAAACCCAACCTATACCGCGTGCTGCTTCTAAACGACGACTACACGCCCATGGAATTTGTGATCCACATCCTGGAGCGTTTCTTCCAAAAGGATCGAGAGAGTGCCACCCGCATCATGCTTCATGTCCACAACCACGGCGTCGGCGAATGCGGGATATATACATATGAGGTAGCTGAAACGAAGGTGAGTCAGGTGATGGATTTTGCCCGGCAACACCAGCATCCGCTGCAATGTGTTATGGAAAAGAAGTGAGGATCTGAACGTGCCAACATTTTCGCCTAGTCTTGAGAAGGCGCTGCATCAGGCACTGACCTACGCGAACGAGCGGCATCACGAATATGCCACGCTGGAACATCTGCTATTGGCTTTGGTGGACGACGCCGACGCCGCGGCTGTCATGGGCGCGTGCAATGTTGATCTCGACGCGCTCCGTAAGACGCTGACTGAATACGTCGATAATGAACTGTCAAATTTGATCACTGGTTATGACGAGGACTCGAAGCCCACTTCCGGCTTCCAGCGCGTCATCCAGCGCGCCGTCATCCATGTCCAATCCTCGGGCCGCGAGGAAGTGACGGGCGCCAACGTTCTCGTCGCAATCTTTGCGGAACGGGAAAGCCATGCGGCCTTCTTCCTGCAGGAGCAGGAAATGACCCGCTACGATGCGGTCAACTACATCTCTCACGGCATCGGCAAGCGGCCGGGTTCCTCCCAGACCCGCACGCCGCGCGGCGCCGAGGATACCGAATCGGAAAGCAAGCCGACCTCGCGCGGCGAGCAGGAGGAAGGTAACAACAAGAAGCAGCAGGATGCGCTGAAGGCCTATTGCGTCAATCTCAACGAGAAGGCGAAGAACGGCAAGATCGATCCGCTGATCGGTCGCAACTCCGAAGTCAGCCGCACCATCCAGGTGCTGTGCCGCCGTTCGAAGAACAACCCGCTCTATGTCGGTGACCCCGGCGTCGGCAAGACCGCGATCGCCGAAGGCCTCGCCAAGCGCATCGTTGAAGGCAAGGTGCCGGAAGCCTTGGCTGATGCGACCATCTTCTCGCTCGACATGGGCACGCTGCTGGCCGGTACCCGCTATCGCGGCGATTTCGAAGAGCGTCTGAAGCAGGTCGTCAAGGAGCTGGAAGAATATCCGGGCGCCGTGCTGTTCATCGATGAGATCCATACCGTCATCGGCGCCGGTGCCACCTCCGGCGGTGCGATGGATGCGTCTAACCTGTTGAAGCCGGCTCTTTCCTCGGGTGCGATCCGTTGCATCGGTTCGACCACCTACAAGGAATACCGTCAGTTCTTCGAGAAGGACCGGGCTCTTGTCCGCCGCTTCCAGAAGATCGACGTCAACGAGCCGACCATCGAGGATGCCATCGAAATCATGAAGGGCCTGAAGCCCTATTTCGAAGAGTATCATCACCTGCGCTATTCGAACGACGCCATCAAGTCGGCGGTCGAATTGTCGGCTCGTTACATCTCCGACCGCAAGCTGCCGGATAAGGCGATCGACGTGATCGACGAAACCGGTGCTGCGCAAATGCTGCTGCCGCCGTCCAAGCGCCGCAAGCTGATCACGGAGCGGGAGATCGAGGTAACGATCGCCACGATGGCTCGCATCCCGCCGAAGACGGTGTCCAAGGATGACGAGATGGTTCTTGCCAATCTCGAACAGGAACTGCGTTCGGTTGTCTACGGCCAGGATACGGCGATCGAAGCTCTGTCGACCTCGATCAAGCTCGCTCGTGCCGGTCTGCGCGAACCGAACAAGCCTATTGGCTGCTACGTCTTCTCCGGCCCGACCGGCGTCGGTAAGACGGAAGTCGCCAAGCAGCTTGCCTCCTCGCTTGGCGTCGAGTTGCTGCGCTTCGACATGTCGGAATATATGGAGCGTCACACGGTTTCCCGTCTGCTTGGCGCACCTCCCGGCTATGTCGGCTTCGACCAGGGTGGCCTGCTGACCGACGGCGTCGACCAGCATCCGCACAGCGTCGTTCTGCTCGACGAAATCGAGAAGGCGCATCCGGATATTTTCAATATCCTGCTGCAGGTCATGGACCATGGCGCACTGACCGACCACAACGGCAAGAAGATCGACTTCCGCAACGTCATCCTGATCATGACGACCAATGCGGGCGCATCGGAAATGGCCAAGTCCGCTATCGGCTTCGGTTCGTCCAAGCGGACGGGCGAGGATGAAGAGGCTCTCAACCGGCTCTTCACCCCGGAATTCCGCAACCGTCTGGATGCGACCATTCCGTTCGCAGCGCTGCCGACCACGGTCATTCACAAGGTCGTGCAGAAGTTCATCATGCAGCTTGAGGCTCAGCTTTCCGAACGGAACGTGACCTTCGATCTGCACGAGGACGCGATCGCCTGGCTGTCCGAGAAGGGTTACGATGACAAGATGGGTGCCCGCCCGTTGGCACGCGTCATCCAGGAACACATCAAGAAGCCGCTGGCGAACGAAATCCTCTTCGGCAAGCTGAAGAAGGGTGGCGTCGTCAAGGTCACCGTCGGCAAGAAGGAAGACGGTACGACCGGCATCTTACTCGACTCCATCGCGGATACCGCACCGATCCGGCCGAAGCCGGAAGCCGAAGTGGTCGACTCCGTGGTCGATGTGGAAGAGGATGATGGCGACACCGTCAAGACCAGAAGCCGCGTCGGCAAGGCGGATGCTGCTTCCGATACCCGCCGCTCGCCGAAGACGCCGTCCTCTGCCAGCGATGGTGAACCGGACGGCAAGTCGCCGCGCAAGGGCAGCACGGTGCCGAAGGTACCGCGCAAGTAATCGGCGATTGATCGTCTGAGAAAGCGAAAACGGCTGCATTGGAGACAATGCAGCCGTTTCCATATGTTTACGCGCTATATCTCACAAAGAGATTTAGAGGGATCGATGCTTGCTCGGCTTTGATCAGCTCAGCGCCTCGATGATCTTCTTGGCATTCTCCGCCAAAACGGCGCCATCTTCCATTTTGCCCGAATGCGGCTTCAGGGCGATACCCTCATGGCGCGGGATGATGTGGAAGTGCAGGTGAAACACGGTCTGGCCGGCGGCCGGCTCGTTGAATTGGGCGATGTAGACGCCATCCGCCTCGAAAGCCTCCTGAATCGCGACGGCGACTTTCTGGACCGTGGTAATCAGATGCGGCAGGACGGTCGGATCGGCATCGAGAAGGTTGCGCGAAGCGGACTTCGGTAGCACCAGCGTATGGCCGGGCGCCTGTGGCATGACATCCATGAAAGCGACCGTGTGTTCATCCTCGTAGATACGATAGGACGGGATCTCGCCTTTCAGGATCTTTGCGAAAATATTGTTGGGGTCATAGGCGGGGCTGGTCATCCAGGGTCTCCTCGTCTTCCGATTATAATTGTCCAGAGCAGCTAGATATCTTGCCGCTCGCCTTTGCGGAAGGGGCTGTGCTCGGCCAGGATCTCACTCATCTCCTCAACTTGCTCGCGCTCGTGTCTGAGATAGTCGGCAACGGCGCGGCGCAAGCCTTGATGGCCGATATAATGCGCCGAATGCGTGATGACCGGCAGATAGCCGCGGGCGAGCTTGTGTTCGCCCTGCGCGCCGGCTTCGACGCGCTTCAGCCCCTTGGCCAGCGCGAAATCGATCGCCTGATGATAGCAGACTTCGAAGTGCAGGTAGGGATGATCTTCGACGCATCCCCAGTGCCGCCCATAGAGCGTTTCGCCGCCGATGAAGTTGATGGCGCCGGCGATATAGCGGCCCTCGCGCTTGGCCATCACCAGCAGGATATCGTCGGCCATCCGCTCGCCGATCAGCGAGTAGAACTTGCGGGTGAGATAGGGCCGGCCCCATTTGCGGCTGCCGGTATCCATATAGAAAGCGAAGAACTGGTCCCAGATACGCTCGGTGAGATCGCTACCCGTTAGCCAGTCGATGCTGATGCCGCCTTCAAGGGCGGCGCGACGCTCCTTTTTCAGCGCCTTGCGCTTGCGCGACGCCAGTGTTTCAAGGAAGGCGTCATGGTTGGGATAACCATCATTGATGAAATGGAACTGCTGGTCGGTACGATGCAGGTAGCCATCGCCTTCGAAGACGGAAATCTCGTCTTCCGGAAGGAAGGTGATGTGGGCGGAGGAGACGCCGAGCTGCCGGGTCACCTCCTTCAGGCTTTCGGCCAGCGCCGGCTGAATCACATCGCGATCCTGTCCCTCGGCTACAAGCAGGCGCGGGCCGGTTGCCGGCGTGAAGGGAATGGAGCACTGCAGCTTCGGATAATAACGGCCGCCCGCGCGCTCGAAGGCATCGGCCCAGCCGTGATCGAAGACATATTCACCCTGGCTATGATTCTTGAGATAACCGGGGACGGCGCCGATCAATTCGCCGCTGTCGGTTTCGAGCAACAGGTGATTGCCGAGCCAGCCGGTCTTGTCGGTGGCGGAGCCCGACTCCTCCAGGGATGACAAAAAGGCATGCGAGACAAACGGATTATACGGCCGCACCGTACCCGTCCTCGACGCCCCGGCGAGCTTGGACCAGCCCTCCGGAGCAATGTTTTTGAAAGAACGCTCGACTCGAATGGATAATTCGTCTGTCATCAAATTCGTCTGTTAGGAAGGAAAGGCAGGGCTCTCCCTTGGGTCGAACCCTTCGAAGGTCATTTGATCTGCGTTGGCAAATGTGTGTTTGCGGGCCGCTTCGTCGCGCACGGTCCAGGTGATGACCGGGATGCCGCGCTGGCGCTGCGCCGTGATGAAGGGGTTCGGCAGGTGGCCATAGAAATACGAGATGAAGTCTAGCCCAAGCTGCATGGCTTCGTCATGCTTAAAAAATGTCTCGGGCTCATTTCCATCCGCCGTCAGGCCGACAGGGTAGGGCGCGTTGAGCGCCTTCAGGTCCTTGAGCAGCCAATGGTCGAAGCTCATCAGCGCGACATGACCGTTATAGCCCTCCAGGACTTCCAGCACGGATTCCGCAAAGCCCTCATCGTCACCTTCGCGGCCCTTCAGCTCCAGCACCAACGGCACCTTGCCGTCGCAGAGCTTGAGGAGCTGTTTCAGCGTCGGGACCTTGTCGTTGGTGCCGCCGACCGAGAGCAGGCCGAGTTCGGCCGAGGTCCGGTCACGAAGCTGGCCGGGAAGATTGCAGACGCGCTGCAGATCGTCATCGTGAAAGACGACCGGAACGCCGTCGGCGGCGTAATGGAGATCGCATTCGATGGAAAAACCCGCCTCGATCGCGCGGCCAAAAGCCGACAAGGTGTTTTCCCAAACCTGCTTGTTCATGTCGTGAAAGCCGCGATGGGCGACAGGACGTTCGGTAAGCCAGGCAATCTTGCTCATTATGCAATTTCCATGATGGCATCGATTTCGACGGCGGCATTCAGCGGCAGTGCTGCCATGCCGACCGCAGCGCGCGCATGCTTGCCAGCGTCGCCAAGTACATTTGCCAGAAGATTGGAGGCACCGTTGATCACAAGATGTTGTTCGACGAATTCGGGTGCCGAGGCGACGAAGCCGTTCAGCTTGATGATGCGCTTGATGCGGCCGAGATCGCCGTCCAGGGCTGCCTTTGCCTGGGCGAGAATATTGATGGCGCAAAGCTCGGCAGCGCGTTGGCCGCCGGCAACGTCGACATCCCTACCGAGGAGGCCGGTGACACCAAGCTTGCCGTTTTCCATCGGCAACTGCCCGGACAGATAAAGAAGATTGCCGCTGATGACATAGGGCACATAGTTGGCGGCTGGCGCGGCAGCCTGCGGCAGGACGATGCCAAGCTCCTTCAGACGGCTCTCGATGGCGTCGGACATTTTCATCTCCCGTTTTGTTGTAAAATCTTCAAAAATCCGGCATCAAGCTTAGATTCCCTTTGCCGGGAAAGGCAGCCTCGATTTAAGCACGATCCCGAAATACCAGAAGCGATCTTGGACGAGATCACGCCAAATCAAAAGGCAGAGTGAGATGACGAATTGATGACGGTCCGCCTCACTCTAGCCGAAGCGTTCTTATAGCATCGCGTGCGAGTCCAACAGGAGATAATGAATGTTCCGCTCGAGTCTTGCCGCCGTTGTTGTTTCGAGTTTAGGCGTCGCGTCTCTGGGCGCATCCGCCATGGCGGCAGGTCCAAGCGGGTTGATCGCGCATCGCGCCGTCTATGATCTCGAACTGAAGGACGCTTCCGACCGGTCTGGTATCGCCGGCATGTTCGGCCGTATGGTCTATGAGTTCGACGGCTCCGATTGCACCGGTTTCACCACCAATTTCCGCTTCGTCACGCAGATCGACACGGGTGACACGACACGCGTCAGCGATCAGCAGACGACCACATTCGAGGATCTCACCAAGCGCGTTTTCCGCTTCGAGACCAAATCCTATACGGACGACCAGCTCGATAAGGACGTGCGTGGTGCGGCGGCGGACGACCAGAAGGGCATCAAGGTCGATTTGACCCAGCCGCAGGCCAAGCAGGTCGAGCTCATTCAGAGCCGCTTTCCGACAGAACATATGCTCGACATCATTCATAATGCGAAGCTCGGCAGGAATTTCTTCGAAGCCGAGGTTTTCGACGGCTCCGACGATGGCGACAAGTCGTTGATCGCAACAACCGTCGTCGGCAAGCAGTCGACGCCCGCCACCGACGATCCCGATGCCGACAAGGCCGGTATGTTCGCGAAAACACCGTTCTGGCCGGTGACCGTTGCCTATTTCAACGACAAATCCAAGGGCGACGCCATCCCGGTCTATCGCATGTCGTTCAAGCTCTATGAAAACGGCATCACCCGCGACCTCACCATGGACTATGGTGACTTCGTGCTGACCGGCAAGCTTTCCAAGCTTGAAGTGCTCGACACCAAGGCCTGCCAATAGGCTTGGCCACGGCGCCAAGCCACAGGGCAAAATCTTCGTCATAAAATTGTATTCGAAGCTTCACTATTCTGGGGTGCATCCGGCACGCCCGTGAGTGAGTCTCATGTCCCGCTGTGCCGATCTGGAATTGTAGCGGGCCATGCGGGCCGCGTCGCTTATTGTGGGAATAATCGGCAGGCTTCCGCAGACAGGTCCCGTGTTGATAGACGAGAAAGCACGACCTATGGCCAATACCGATCTCGCCCCTGCCTCTAACGCTGCTTTGCCGGTTGTCACGGCCGATCCGGCGGAAATTGCCCGCATCGGCGATACCATCGATTTGAACGACCGCGCCGGTATTTCGGTCTATGGGGACCGTGCCCAGCAGTCCGTCTCCGACTATTCCGACCGGATTCTCCGCGAGGTCCGCAATCGCGATCTTGGTGAGGTCGGCAAGCTGCTGACCGATATCATCATCAAGTCGAAGAAGCTCGACCCGGCATCGCTGAAGGATGAGGGCTTTCTTTCCAAGATTTTCTCGTCCTTCAAGGCGAGGTTGGAACGCTTCAAGGAGGAGTTCGAGGATGTGGCCGGCCAGATCGATCGCATCGGTCTCGAGCTCGACCGGCACAAGGATACGCTGCGCCGCGACATCGCACTTCTCGATGATCTCCATGAGGAGACAAAGCGGTCGATCCTGCAGCTCGACGCCTACGTGCAGGCGGGCAAGACGTTTGCAGAGCATTTCCGCAGTGTCGAACTGCCGAAGCTGAAAAGCGCTGCTGATGCCGCGGCTGCCAATCCCGGCGGCGGCATGCTGGAGGCGCAGACCTATCAGGACAGCCTGCAGGCCCTCGACAGGCTGGAGAAGCGGGTATTCTACCTGCAGCAGGCCCGCCAGCTCGGCATTCAGCAATTGCCGCAGATCCGCATCGTGCAGGCCGGCGACGAAACGCTGATCGAGAATCTGCAGGCGACATCGGCGCTGACGGTGCCGGCCTGGAAGCAGAAGATGGTGATCCTGCTCGGGCTGTCGCGGCAGAAATCGGCGCTCGAATTGCAGAAGACGGTGACTGACGCCACCAACGAGATGATCCGCCAGGCATCCGAGATGATGAAGGACCAGGCGATTGCCATCGAACAGCAATCGCAGCGCGGTATCGTCGATATCGATACGCTCGCCGCCGCCAACCGCGACCTGATCGATACGATCGGCGGTGTCCTGAAGGTGCAGGAAGAAGGCCGCAGGAAGCGGGCCGAGGCCGAGCAGCAAATGGAGAGAATGACCGTCGAACTCAAAAAGGCGATGATCGAGGCACGATGAGCGGCATGATGATCCGCACACTTCTCACCGGCCTGGCGCTGACGGCGGCGCTCGCCTTGGCGGGCTGCGATGCCGGCGGCAAAGGTCCGAAGTTCTCGATCGTCTCCGGCTCGGAAAACACGGTTATCCAGCCGATCGTCGAAGAATTCTGCAAACAGAAGAACGCCACCTGCAGCTTCACCTACGAAGGCACGCTGGATATCGGGCTGGCGCTGCAGAGCGAAACTGGCGTCGAGCAGGACGCCGTCTGGCCGGCATCGAGCGTCTGGGTCGATATGTTCGACACCAAACGCCGCGTGAAGACGCTGACCTCGGTGGCGCAGACGCCCGTTATCCTCGGCGTGCGCAAATCGAAGGCGCAGGCGCTCGGCTGGATCGGCAAGCCTGTGTTCATGAAGGACATCTTGGCGGCGGTGAAAAACGGCTCGCTGAAATTTCTCATGACCTCGGCAACCCAGTCCAATTCGGGCGCCAGCGCCTATCTCGCCATGCTCTCCAGCGCGCTCGGCAACAAGCCTGTCATCGAGCCGGGCGATCTCGACAAGCCGGAGGTTCAGGGTACCGTCAGGGCGCTGCTTGCCGGGGTCGAACGCTCGTCGGGTTCCTCCGGCTGGCTCGCGGACCTCTATACGGATTCTGCTGGCCAGGGCACGCTCTACGATGCCATGTGGAACTACGAGGCGGTGCTGAAGGAGACCAACGACAAGCTTATCGGCATGGGCAAGGAGCCGCTTTATGCGATCTATCCGGCCGATGGCGTGGCGATCGCGGACTCACCGATCGGCTTCATCGATCACGGACGAGGACCCGAGGTCGAAACTTTCTTCAACGAACTGGTCGCCTATTTGCGGTCCGCACCCGTGCAGAAGCGCATTGCCGACACCGGCCGACGCATTCCATTGGGAGATGCTGTGACGAAAGGGGACCCGAGTTGGAATTTCGACCCGAGCCGGTTGGTGACCGCGATCCGCATGCCGGAGCCGACCGTGATTCGCCAGGCGCTCGATCTCTACCAGGGCGCATTGCGTAAGCCGTCGCTCACGGCCCTTTGCCTGGATTTCTCCGGCTCCATGGGAGGCACGGGCGAAAATCAATTGCAGGCTGCCATGCGGTTCCTGTTCAATCCGGATGAAACCGGAAAGGTGCTGGCGCAATGGACGCCGGCGGACCGCATCATGGTCATTCCGTTCGACAGCCGCGTACGGACGACGCTTTTGGCCACGGGCGACCCCGCACAACAGAAGAACCTTGTCGATAAAGTGTCGCTGCAGCATGCCGATGGCGGCACCGATATGTATGCTTGCGCAAGCAGGGCGCTTGAGCGCATGAAGGATACCCAAAATCTTTCGTCCTATCTGCCGGCGATCGTCATCATGACCGACGGAAAGTCCGATGATGCGAGCCGCGATTTTCTGAGTGAGTGGATGGCAACCAACCCGCATGTGCCGGTCTTCGGCATCACCTTTGGCGACGCCGACAAGTCGCAGCTCGATGCCTTGACCAAGGCGACATCGGGGCGTGTGTTCGATGGTCGTGGCGATCTCGTCAGCGCCTTCCGCGCGGTGCGTGGCTACAACTAGGACACCGATGCGCAATTGGTTCGGCAATGACTGGAATTGGATCGTGGCGGGGCTTACCGCCGCGATCGTCGTTCCCGTCTTGAGCTTCTTTGCGAAGATGCCGTTGTGGATCGCGGCCGTCATCGGTCTGCTCGTCTTTACAGGCCTCATCTTTACATTGTCGCCGCGTCGGCTTTTCGAAGGTCTGGATGCGAAAGCCATCGGCAAGGGACGTCTCGATTTCGCGCGCGATCTTTTGAGTGCGGCCGCACCGGCAGCGCAAAGGCTGGAAGTCTCGGCGGATCACATCGCCAACAAAGAGACGGCAAAGCGCGTGCGGCATCTGGCCGAAATCGCCGCCGATGTCTTTGCCAAGGTGGAGGCGAGCCCGGAAAGCGCCGGCACCGTGCGGCGCTTCCTCAGCTATTACCTGCCGCGAGCGGCCGAAGTCGCCGAGGGTTTCGCCACGCTCGAGGCCAAGCGCGTGCCGGACCAGAAACGATTGCAGGACGTTGAGCTGGTGCTCACCAAACTCGAGGATGCCTTCGTGCACTATTCGGACAGTCTCGTCGACGACAGGCTCGATACGCTGGACACCGAGCTGCGCCTCATACAGGCCTCGCTCAAAGAGGATATCGGACGCTGATGGCTATCTCTCGCCGCGCCTTTGGAGTGGGACTTCTTGCTACCGGCGTTGCCGGCACCGGTGGCTATTTCGCCGTGAAGGACCGGCCGGAGTTCCAGGGACTGCTCGGCAACCGCACGAAGCTCTTCGGCTTCATCGGCGGTGAGAAGGTGGCGTTTCTGGCGGACGAGGATGTTGTCGGCGCTCTGCATGGATACGGACTGGATATAGACAGCCGTGTGGCCGGCTCCGTCGAGATGGTGCGCGAGCAGGCACTTCTGTCGCAGAATCCTGCTTTCCTTTGGCCGTCGTCCTCGATCATGGTCGATATCGCCCGGCAGCGCGGCGTCAAGATCCGCGACGACCGCGTCGTGCTGAACACGCCGGTCGTCGTCTACACCTGGCAGCCGGTGGTCGACGGGTTGATGAAAGCCGGGCTGGTCACCGTGACGCCCACCGGACAGCATCAGCTTGATCTGAAGGCATTGCTCGATGCCGTCCTTGCTGGAACGAATTGGTCCAAGCTCGGGGTCGACGCGCTCTACGGGCAGGCGCGCATCGTCTCGACCGATCCGAATCGCTCCAATTCCGGCTTCATGTTTGCCGGATTGGTACTGAGCCTGTTTGCCGGCAACGTCGCGACGGTCGCCGATCTCGCGCGGTCGGGCGACAAGGCGCAGATGATCTTCCGCAATATGGGCTTCAAGTCGCCGTCATCAGGCAAGCTTTTCGATCAATATCTCGCCGGCGGGCTCGGCGGCGAACCGATGATCGTCGGCTACGAGAATCAGTTGGTCGAATGGATCATCGCCGATCCCGGACGGTGGAAGCGCGTTCAATCGAGCTCCACGGCAAAGCCGGTTGTGCTTTATCCGCATCCGACCGTCTATTCGTCGCATCCTCTGATCGTCGTGGATGAAACCGCCAACCGGATGATGGATGCGCTGACAAGGCCGAAGCTGCAGGAACTCGCCTGGACCAAGCACGGCTTCCGCGGGCCATTGGGCACGGCGACCGGTAATGCACATGATGCGATTGCAGGCCTGCTGCCGGCCGAGATCGACGCGGTCTTGCCAATGCCGGACGCCAACGTCATGCTGGCGTTGCTCGACAAGGTGGCGAGCTAAAGGGCAGGGGTCTGCCGTATTTTTTCCACCTAAGCCTTGCATTCCCGGCAAATCGAATGTATGGGCAGCCGCATTCCACACGTAAGGCATGGGATTGTCCGGGAGAAATCCGGATCGTTCCGCCCGGTGGCATCTTCGAAGAGGATGCTGTTCGCCTTGCGGAGGTTCAACCGGAAAAGGAGTCAAAGGCATGGCATTGCCTGATTTTTCTATGCGTCAGCTTCTGGAAGCTGGTGTTCACTTCGGCCACCAGACGCATCGCTGGAACCCGAAGATGAAGCCGTACATCTTCGGCGATCGTAACAACATCCACATCATCGACCTCGCCCAGACGGTTCCGCTGCTGAGCCGCGCCCTGCAGGTTGTCAGCGACACCGTTGCCCGTGGCGGCCGCGTTCTGTTCGTCGGCACCAAGCGTCAGGCGTCCGAACTGATCGCCGACAGCGCCAAGCGCTCGGCCCAGTACTACGTCAACGCCCGCTGGCTCGGCGGCATGATGACCAACTGGAAGACGATTTCGAATTCCATTCAGCGTCTGCGCAAGCTCGACGAAATCCTCAACGGCGAAGCCCAGGGCTTCACCAAGAAGGAACGTCTGAACCTTGAGCGCGAGCGCGAAAAGCTGGACAAGGCTCTCGGCGGTATCCGCGATATGGGCGGCACCCCGGACCTGATGTTCATCATCGACACCAACAAGGAAAAGATCGCGATCGACGAAGCCAAGCGCCTCGGCATTCCGGTCGTCGCCATCATCGACTCGAACTGCGATCCGGACCTGATCGACTATCCGATCCCGGGTAACGACGACGCTTCGCGCGCCATCGCTCTCTACTGCGACCTGATCTCGCGCGCTGCCATCGACGGCATCGCCCGCCAGCAGAGCGCATCCGGCCGCGACCTCGGCGCTTCCGTTGAAGCTCCGGTCGAGCCGACACTGGCGGACGGCACCGAAGCCTGATCGCGTCTTGTGGCGGGCAGAAGCTTGTCCGCCCGAGCGTATTGATATCCGGGATAAGGCCGTTTGCGACTTCAAGGAGTTCGAGCGGCCTTATCGCGTTTTTGGTAACTGCTGGCCTACTGCATAATTCCTTAAATCGGAATCGATTTAAGGGTAAATTATGCAGCAGATTTAAAGTGCTACAGCGACCTTTACGCGTCACCATGACGCGTGGCGCTGTAGGCGGAAAATCCAGGCATGTTCCAAACAGAATTCCACAGTATGACGCTGCTTCATAACGCTGTCATACTTACGGGTACATTTCGTCCCTCAAATCGGTGCCGCTTCGGCTTAACGCCGTTTGCCGCACCGTATGAACCGACAAGAGGAAGCTTATGACCGAGATTACGGCTGCACTGGTGAAAGAACTGCGCGAAAAGTCTGGCGCAGGCATGATGGACTGCAAGAAGGCGCTGACCGAGACGAACGGGGATATCGAAGCCGCGATCGACTGGCTGCGCGCCAAGGGCATCTCCAAGGCCGACAAGAAGTCCGGCCGCACCGCCGCTGAAGGCCTGGTCGCCATTGCCGGCGCCGGTCACAAGGCCGTCGTCGTCGAGCTCAACTCTGAAACCGACTTCGTTGCCCGTAACGATGCCTTCCAGGATCTTGCTCGCGGCATCGCCGAAGTTGCGCTGTCCACCAACGGCACTGTCGAAGCCATTTCGGCTGCGACCTATCCCGCATCCGGCAAGCCGGTTGTCGACACCATCAAGGACGCGATTGCAACCATCGGCGAAAACATGGCGCTTCGTCGCGCGGTCAAGCTGGAAGTTGAGCACGGCGTCGTGGCGACCTACATCCACAACGCTGCTGGCGACGGTATCGGCAAGCTCGGCGTTCTGGTTGCCCTGAAGTCCGTCGGTGACAAGGCCGTTCTGACGTCGATCGGCCGCCAGGTTGCCATGCACATTGCTGCTACGAACCCGCTCGCCATCCGTCCGGAAGAAGTTGACGCTGCCGTCGCCGAGCGCGAACGCAACGTCTTCATCGAGCAGTCCCGCGCCTCCGGCAAGCCGGACAACATCATCGAAAAGATGGTCGAAGGCCGCATGCGCAAGTTCTTCGAAGAAGTCGCTCTTCTGTCGCAAGCTTTCGTCATCAACCCGGACCTGACCGTCGCCGCTGCCATCAAGGAAGCTGAAAAGACCGCCGGTGCGCCGATCGAAATCACCGGCATGGCCCGTCTTCTTCTCGGCGAAGGCGTCGAGAAGGAAGAGACCGACTTCGCTGCCGAAGTCGCCGCTGCCGCCAAGGGCTGATCAACGAATTCATTTCGTCTGTTGACGAAACGAAACCATATCCCAGATAGGTGAAACCATATCAGGGGAAACCCGTGGGCATCGCGTGACAACGCGGTGCCCTTCGTGTATCCGGCTTTCACTATTACCCCGCGATCACTTCAAGGAGCGACAATGTCCCAGCCGATCTACAAGCGCGTATTGCTCAAGGCCTCCGGCGAAGCTCTGATGGGCAGCCAGGGGTTCGGTATCGACGTTACCGTCGCTGACCGCATTGCATCCGATATTGCCGCAGCGCGCGAAATGGGTGTCGAGGTCGGCGTCGTCGTCGGCGGCGGCAATATCTTCCGCGGCGTTGCCGTGGCCTCCAAGGGCGGAGACCGCGTAACCGGCGACCACATGGGCATGCTCGGCACCATCATCAACGCGCTGGCGCTGGCCACCTCGCTGCGCAAGCTGGATATCGACACGGTGGTGCTGTCAGCCATTTCCATGCCGGAGATCTGCGAAAGCTTCTCGCAGCGTGCGACGCTCTATCATCTCTCGCTGGGCCGCGTGGTGATCTTTGCCGGCGGCACCGGCAATCCCTTTTTCACCACCGATTCCGCCGCTGCGCTGCGCGCCGCCGAAATGGGCGCCGAAGCAATCTTCAAGGGCACGCAGGTCGATGGCATCTATTCCGCCGATCCGAAGAAGTTCCCGGATGCCGAGCGTTTCGAACATCTGACCCACAGCCAGGTGCTGGAAAAGGGGCTCGCCGTCATGGATGTGGCCGCCGTGGCGCTTGCACGGGAAAATTCAATTCCGATCGTCGTCTTTTCCATTCACGAAAAGGGCGGTTTCGCAGAAATCTTGACCGGCGGCGGTCGTAAGACCATCGTATCCGACAATTGACGTTCCTGTGGCACCGGGCCTTCCCGGCGCCGCCTATTACACGGGAGTATAAAAACATGAGTGAAGGCACCGACCTCAAGGAACTGAAGCGCCGCATGGACGGCGCCATCGCGGCATTCAAGAGCGATATCGCCTCGCTGCGCACCGGCCGCGCGTCCGCCAACATTCTCGATCCGGTCACGGTTGAAGCCTATGGTTCGCGCATGCCGCTGAACCAAGTTGCCAACATCACCGTACCCGAGCCGCGCATGCTGACCGTTTCCGTTTGGGATAAGTCGATGGTCGGCGCCGTCGAGCGGTCGATCCGCGAATCCAATCTCGGCCTCAACCCGATCGTCGATGGCCAAAATCTGCGTATTCCGCTGCCGGAACTCAACGAGGAGCGCCGTCGCTCGCTGGTCAAGGTTGCCCATGAATATGCCGAGAAGGCGAAGGTGGCGATTCGCCATGTCCGCCGGGATGGCATGGACGGTCTCAAAAAGGCCGAAAAGGACGGTGTAATCGGTCAGGATGAAAGCCGCGCTCAGTCTGAGCGTGTGCAGAAGATGACGGACGATACGATTTCGGATATCGACCGCTTGCTAGCCGACAAAGAAAAGGAAATCATGCAGGTCTGATTGCCACTAGAGCATCCCGCTTTCGATCAAGAAACATTGAAAGCGGTGAGGGTGCGCTAGATTTGAAGTCCTGGAGCATTTCCTGCCGAACGAAACCGGATCCATATGTCAGTTCCCACGTTCTCTGCCATACCCGATCACCTCGCCATCATCATGGATGGCAACGGGCGTTGGGCCAACGCGCGCGGCCTGCCGCGCACCATGGGCCACCGTAAGGGCGTGGAGGCGGTGCGCGAAACGGTACGGGCGGCAGGGGATGTCGGTATAAAATATCTGACGCTCTTTGCCTTTTCCTCGGAGAATTGGCGCCGCCCGGAGACTGAAGTGAGCGACCTTCTCGGCCTGCTCAAGGCGTTCATTCGGCGGGACCTTGCGGAACTGCATCGCCAGAATGTCCGCATCCGCGTGATCGGCGACCGCTACAATCTGCGCAGCGATATCTTGCCGCTGTTGATCGAAGCGGAAGAGACCACCAAGGACAATACCGCGCTGACGCTGATCATCGCCTTCAACTATGGCTCGCGCGACGAGATCACCCGCGCTTTCGTCAGCCTGGCCAAGGACGTCGAAGCCGGGCGCCTGCGCCCGCAGGATATTCGTCCCGAATTGATCGATGCACGACTGGATACGGCCGGAATCCCTGATCCTGATCTCATCATCCGCACCAGCGGCGAAGAGCGGCTGTCGAACTTCCTTCTTTGGCAGGCGGCCTATTCGGAATTCATGTTCATGCCGGAGTACTGGCCGGATTTCAGCCGGGACCTCTTCTTCTCCGCGCTGGAAAAATACGCCGCGCGTGATCGGCGCTTTGGCGGGCTTTCCGCCAAACAGGCGGCGGCCGTGGGGTCCTGATGAGCCGTGAACTCAGGCTGCGCATCATTTCCGGCATCGTTCTTGCCGCGGTCGTTCTGGCTGCGACTTGGTATGGCGGTCTGAGCTTTCGTATCCTGGCGGCGGCGATCGGCTTGCTCGTCTACTATGAATGGTCTACGATAACGGACCTGCATGGTCGCGATCCGCAGGGCAATGCGCTTGGCTGGCTCGGCCTCCTGCTGATAGCCAGCGCGACACTAGCGGCGGAATCCGTCTATTCCCTCGAATTGCTGATCATCTTTGTTGCGGTCACGGCGATCATGGTCGCCATGCGTAGCAAAAGCTGGTGGCTGCCCGGCGGAATATTCTATGCGGGATTGACGGCAATCGCCCTTGCCGAGATCCGGGATGACGATCTGCGCGGCTTCGTGCTGATGCTGTTCATCTTCGCCACCGTTTGGGCGACGGATATTTTTGCCTATTTCGTTGGCCGCGCCATCGGCGGGCCGAAGCTTGCGCCGCGCATATCGCCGGGCAAGACCTGGTCGGGCGCGATCGGCGGGGCCATTGCCGCGGTGATTGCCGGAACAGCGGTCGTCTGGAGCTTTTTCTCGGCAGATGGTTTATGGATTCCTGCGCTCACTCTGGTGCTGTCAATCTGCAGCCAGATCGGCGATCTTTTCGAGTCTTTCATCAAGCGCCGCTTCGGAGTCAAAGACTCCAGCCACCTGATTCCCGGCCATGGCGGCGTCATGGACCGGGTCGACGGACTAATTTTTGCTTGTTTTGCAGCGTTTTTCTTGGCTATCGTAATATCGCTGACAATAAGCGGCGAGACTATGTCATTGGGCGGCGTTCTGCTCGGTGTCTGAAATCAACGCGAACAGGATCGTGCATGGGTAGCGTGGCAGGCATTATCGGCTTCTTGACGAACAACGTCATAACGTTTGTTTTCGTACTGTCTTTGCTCGTTTTCGTGCACGAAATGGGTCACTATCTGGTTGGCCGTTGGTCCGGTATCCGCATCATGGCCTTTTCGATCGGCTTCGGTCCGGAAGTCGCTGGTTTTACCGACCGCCATGGTACGCGCTGGAAGCTGTCAATCATTCCGCTCGGCGGCTATGTCCGCTTCTTCGGCGACGAGGATGCCTCGAGCAAGACCGATGTCGATCAGCTCGCGGCCATGACCGAGGAGGAGCGCGCCCGGTCCTTCGCCGGCGCCAAGCTCTGGAAGCGGGCGGCCACCGTTGCGGCCGGCCCGATCGCCAATTTCATTCTCGCCATCGCAATCTTCGCCGTACTCTTTGGCGTCTATGGCCGCACCGTCGCTGATCCGGTCGTCGCCGTGGTCATGCGCGGCGGTGCCGCCGCTGAAGCGGGAATCGAGCCAGGCGACCGTCTTGTTGCCATCGATGGCAACAAGGTGACGACGTTCGATGAGGTGCAGCGCTATGTCGGCCTGCGTCCCGGTCGCAATATCGTGCTGTCCGTCGAGCGCGACGGCCAGAAGCGCGATTTCAGCATCCTGCCGAAGCTCGTGGAAGACACAGATCAGTTCGGCAACAAGATGGAAATGGGACGCATCGGCATCGCGCTCGTCGATCCGCTGGTGACGGCGGTTGAGCCGGGTGGACCGGCAGCGCAGGCGGGCGTGCAGGCGGGTGACCGCCTGGTCGCCGTCGACGGCAACAATGTCGCGACCTACTATGATATCGCCCGCTACGTCGGCGATCGCCCCGGCAAGAGCCTCGTCTTGACGGTCGAACGCAACGGTCAGATCCGTGATTTTCCGATGGTGCCGGAAACGTTGAGCGCGACCGACGCCTCTGGAAAGAAGAAGGACGTCGGTAGCATCGGTATTTCGCCGATCGACCCGCTCGTCGCTTCGATCGCACCGGACAGCCCGGCGCAACAGGCCGGTCTCGCGCTTGGCGACCGTATCCTCTCCGTGGATGGGCATGTGGTCGATTCCATCGGCGACGTGCAGCGTTATTTGGCATCCGGTGCGGACAAGCCGGTGGTGTTGTCCGTCGAGCGCAGCGGTGGCACACGCGACGTTCAAATACTTCCGAAGAAAACCGAAGAGCCCGATGCCTTCGGCAACCAGACGCAGATCAGCAGCATCGGGATTACTGACGGCCAGAAGCCCATCAAGCTCCGTTATGAGGCATATGGTCCGTTCCAGGCGCTGGGCGAAGGCGTCAGACAGACCGGCAATATCGTGTCCGGCACCTTCGAATATCTCGGCAATGTCATCGGCGGCTACATGAAGGCGGATCAGCTCGGCGGCCCCATTCGGGTGGCTCAGCTTTCCGGGCAGATGGCAACCCTGGGCTTTTCGGCGGTGCTCCAATTCGCCGCCATACTTTCTGTTTCCATTGGGTTATTAAATTTGATGCCGGTGCCGGTACTTGATGGCGGGCACTTGATGTTCTATGCGATTGAAGCCGTAAGGGGAAAACCGCTGGGTGCTCGGGCACAAGACATCGCTTTTCGAATTGGTTTTGCGATGGTCCTGTCACTCATGGTGTTTGCGACATGGAACGACATCAGCTCCAGGATAGGCTGATGGGGCAGTAGAGGAAATTACGATTTATTTACGATGTTTCAAAGCTGTAGTGGCGAATGAGCCACGGTTTGAAATGAAGTAAACAGAAATTAACTTGCTCCCTTGCTTGTATGTCAAAAGCGGGTAAAACGACACACGTGGCCGGAATCGGGTTCGCTCGGGGCTGGGGACGACTGATAAAAAGGTAAGAAGTGAAAATGAAGGCTGGTTCAAGATTTTTGAACGCAGTGTCGGCGGTAGCGCTGTCTGCTGGTGTTGTTGCGTCGGGCGCTGGTGTTATCACCCTTGCTTCTGCCTCAGTCGCAGAAGCCGCTGTTATTCAGCGGGTTGATGTCAGGGGAGCTGAACGCGTTGGTCCCGAGGCTGTTCGCGACAATATCACGATCAAGCCTGGCAAGAGCTTCTCGCCAGCCGACATCGACAATTCGGTAAAGCAGCTTTATGCGACCGGATACTTCTCCGATGTACACGTAACCGTCTCTGGCAGCACGCTGGTCATTTCCGTCAAGGAAAACCTGCTGATCAATGCCGTGGTCTTCAACGGCAACCACAAGATCAAGGACGACAAGCTTCAGGGCATCGTTCAGACCCACGCGGCCGGCCCTTACAACGAGAGCCAGGTTCAGGCTGACATCAAGACCATCAAGGACGCTTACGCCGCAATCGGCCGTAATGAAGTCCAGGTGACGACGCAGACCGTGCCGGTCGCGCAGGGCCGCATCAATGTGGCCTTCGTCATCAACGAAGGTGACCGCACCAAGATCGACAAGGTCAATTTCTCGGGCAACCAGGCTTACAGCAGTGGCCGTCTTGCTTCGGTGATCAGCACCAAGAAGAGCAACTTCCTGTCGTTCCTGACCCGCAAGGACGTCTACAGCCCGGAACGCCAGCAGGCCGACCAGGATGCGCTGCGTCAGTTCTACTACAATCACGGTTATGCCGATTTCCGCGTCGTTAGTGCCGATGCGACGCTGAACGAGCAGACCAACGAATACACGCTGAACTTCAACGTCGATGAAGGTCCGCGCTACACCTATGGCGACATCAACGTCGTCTCGACGGTCGAAGGCGTCAACGCCGATGACCTGAAGAGCCTGGTCATTACGCATAAGGGTGATGTCTACAGCGCCAAGGACATCCAGACCTCGATCGAAAATATTTCCAAGCGCGTCGCTGCTGCCGGCTATCCCTTTGCCCGCATCACGCCACGCGGCAATCGTGACCTGACTGGCCACACGATCGGTATCGAATATCTCGTCGACCAGGGCGAGCGCGCCTATGTCGAGCGCATCGAAATCCGCGGCAACACCCGCACGCGCGATTACGTCATTCGCCGCGAGTTCGACCTCAATGAAGGCGACGCTTTCAACCAGGAAATGATCACCCGCGCCAAGCGCCGTCTCGACGCGCTCGGCTATTTCACCAAGGTTGATATCACCACCGCCCAGGGCAGCGCTCCGGACCGTGTCGTCGTGATCGTCAACGTCGAAGACCAGCCGACCGGTTCGTTCGGTATCGGTGCTGGTTACGCTGTCGGCAACAATGGCGGCCTGCTGCTGGAGGCTTCGGTCGAAGAAAAGAACTTCCTGGGTCGTGGCCAGTACATCCGTATTGCTGCTGGTGCCGGCACGGAAGGCAACCGTACCTATAACATCTCGTTCACCGAGCCCTATTTCCTCGGCTATCGTCTGGCTGCCGGCTTCGACATCTTCCGGAACCAGACCTCGAGCGATGATTTCTACGATTATTCGGAAGAAGGCTTCTCGCTGCGCGTCACCGCGCCGATCACCGAGAACTTCGCGACGACGCTGCGCTACAACTACAAGCGCCTGCAGTACGACGGTACCAACGACTGGGAAAACAATCTGTCTGCTCCCTACCTGAACCTCGTGAACAACAGCCCGTGGGTTCAGTCGACGATTTCGCAGACCTTCACCTACAACACGCTGGACGACCAGAACCTGCCGCGCGAAGGTATCATCGCCAAGTTCACGCATGAATATGCGGGTCTGGGTGGCGACTCCGACTTCTACAAGCTGAGCGGCAAGGCGCGTTACTATAAGATGATCAGCGACGAAGCCGACATCATCGGCTCGCTGACGGTCGGCGCCGGTTATGTCATGCCGACGGGCGATCACCTGAACGTCTTCGATCAGTTCACGCTTGGTGGTCGTGAAATCCGCGGCTTCGAAAATGCTGGTATTGGTCCGCGTTCGTCGCATGGCGATGCGCTGGGCGGCACGACCTACTTCACGGCTTCGGCTGAAGCAAGCATGCCGATGCCGGGCGTTCCGCAGGATATCGGTCTGCGCGTCGCAGCCTTTGCCGATGCGGGCACGCTCTATGGCAACAAGGCTGATCTCTTCGGTGACGTCCTGCACAACGACAGCTCGATCCGTGCTTCGCTGGGTGCAGGTCTGATCTGGTCGTCGCCCTTCGGTGTCATCCGTGTTGACTATGCTGTGCCGGTTCTCAAGGAAGATTACGACAAGACCGAGAATTTCCGGTTTGGCATCGCCAACCAGTTCTGATATCGGCAGCCCAGAACTGCGGGCTTAACACCGTTCTGGAGCTGGTGCTTATGGAACATATCGGTTTTTTTCCGCCCCATGATGGCGTCAGCCTAAGCGCGCTGGCCGAGTATCTTGGGGCGGAGCTTGTTGACGAGGCCTTTGCCGGCGTCGTCATCAAGTCCATCGCTCCCGTCTATCGGGCGGGCGAAGGCGACGTTTGCTACATTCTCTCCCGGAAGAATCGTGCGGAATTGGAGACCTGTCGGGCTTCGGCGATCATTTGTTTGCCGGCGCTGAAGTCTTTCGTTCCCGCGCATATCCCGGTTCTCCTTTCCAAAAAGCCGCATACGGATTTCGCGCTGGCGGGTGCTCTTCTGCATCCGCAAGCCATGCGTCCGGTTGCGCTGACGTCTGCGCCAACGCTGATTTCGCCGGCGGCTTTCATCGATCCAACCGCCAAGCTTGAGGCGAATGTCGGCGTTGAGCCGTGCGCGGTTATCGGGCCTGGTGCCGAGATCGGCGAGGGCACACGCATCGGATCTGGCGCGATGATCGGGCCGGGCGTCAAGATCGGGCGCAATTGCACGATCGGTGGCGGCGCGAGTGTGCTTTGCTCCTATCTCGGCAATGGCGTCATCATTCACAATGGTGCGCGCATCGGCCAGGATGGGTTTGGCTATGCGCCGGGGCCGCGCGGCATGGTGAAAATCGTGCAGATCGGCCGCGTCATCATTCAGGATAATGTCGAGATCGGCGCCAACACCACGATCGATCGCGGCACCATGGATGATACGGTCATCGGCGAAGGCACGAAGATCGACAACCAGGTACAGATCGGACATAACGTCCGCATCGGCCGCCACTGCGCCATCGTCAGCCAGGTCGGCATAGCCGGCAGCACGGTGCTCGGCGATGGTGTGCAGATCGGCGGTCAGGCAGGCTTGAACGGCCACATTCATATCGGCGACGGCGTTCAGATCGGCGCCAAGAGCGGCGTAATGAATAATATTCCAGCGGGTGAGCGTTATGCTGGTCTTCCGGCGCGGCCATTGTGGGATTTTCTGAGAGAGTCGGCGGAGATCGCAAAGCGATCAGGAGCCAGAGAAAAGAAGGACGGTGCGGAGCATGACTGAAGAAGCCAAGACGTCGATGTCGTCGGCAGACGTCATCGAAATCATGAAGCTCTTGCCGCATCGCTACCCCTTCCTCATGGTCGACAAGATCATTGAGATCGATAGCGATAACTCCGCCATCGGTATCAAGAACGTCACGGCCAACGAGCCGCAATTCACCGGCCACTTTCCGGAATCTCCGATCATGCCGGGCGTGCTGCTGATTGAAGGCATGGCGCAGACGGCTGGCGCGATCTGCGCCCGCAAGGATGGAATCGGCGGCAATCTCGTCTACTTCATGACGATCGATAATGCCCGTTTCCGCAAGCCGGTCGTGCCGGGCGACCGTGTTGAGTTCCATGTCGTCAAGCTGAAGCAGCGCGGTACGATCTGGAAGTTCCATTGCGACGCCAAGGTCGATGGTTCGCTGGTTGCCGAGGCCGATATCGGCGCGATGATCGTACGGAAGGACCAAGAGCAGGCATGAGCAGCATTGCAAAAAGCGCGCGCATTCATAAGCTCGCGGTTGTTGAGGATGGAGCGGTCATTGGCGAGAACGTCGTCGTCGGTCCGTTCTGCCATGTCGGCCCCAAGGTCGTGCTGCATGATGCCGTCCAGCTCCTGACGCATGCTGTCGTGACCGGCCGGACGACGATCGGCAAGGGCACGAAGATATTCCCCATGGCTGTCGTAGGCGGCGATCCGCAGAGCGTGCATCATGGTGGTGAAGAGACGACGCTGGATGTCGGCGAGAATTGCACGATCCGCGAAGGCGTGACGATCAATACCGGGACGGCCGACTACGGCGGCAAGACCATCGTCGGCAACGACAATCTGTTCCTTGCCAATTCGCACGTCGCCCATGATTGCCGCGTCGGCAACAATGTCATCATGTCGAACAATGTGATGCTGGCGGGGCATGTCACCGTGGAAGACCGAGTCATCCTCGGCGGCGGCTGCGCGGTGCATCAGTTTACCCGTATCGGTCGGCAAGCTTTCGTCGGTGGTCTCTCCGCCGCGAGCTACGACGTCATTCCCTATGGCATGCTGAACGGAAATCCGGGCGTGCTCTCGGGCCTCAACATTGTCGGCATGACCCGGGCCGGAATTGAGCGTTCGGTCATCCATTCGGTTCGCCGCGCCTATAAGAGCATTTTCGAAGGCGAAGGTTCGATCCGCGACAATGCGGCGGCGATCCGCGCTGAATATGCCGATTGCAAGGAAGTGATCGAGATCCTCGATTTCATCGCCGCCGACAGCGATCGCGCATTGTCGTCGCCCAATCGCGGTAAGGGCTGAGGTGGCCGCGAGCGGTCAAAGCCATACGGGCAGGCTGGCGATCATCGCAGGCAGCGGCTTTTTGCCGGCCTATGTCGCCGACGCCGCCCGCCAGGCAGGTGAAAATCCTGTTATCATAGCACTGACGGACGAGGCGGATCGCGATTGGTCCGCTTTCGATCATGCCAATCTCGGCGTCGGCAATTTTGCCGGCCTGGAGGCGATGTTTCGCCGCTATGGGGTCGACCGGGTCGTGATGTCCGGCGGTGTTGCGCGCCGTCCGCCTTGGCGCGACGTGCGCCCGACCTGGCGCGTCATCAAGGAATTGCCGTTGACCATCCGCACCCTTCTTTCCGGCGGCGATAATGCCGTGTTGCAGATGGTGATCCGCTTGATCGAGGCTGGCGGCGTCCGCGTCGTCGGCGCGCATGAGATCGCACCGGATTTGTTGGCGACCACCGGGCCGCTTGGCCGTTTCTCGCCATCGGAAGAGGACCTGCGCGATATTGCGCAAGGTGCGAAGGCAGCCGTTGCGCTGGGGCTGCTGGATGTCGGGCAGGGTGCCGTCAGCGTCGGCGGCCGCGTCGTGGCACTCGAAGGCGCCGAGGGCACGGACAAGATGATCGAGCGTGTGGCAGGTTTGCGGGCCGACGGGCGCATATCAAAACGTCGTCGCGGCGTATTGGTGAAGCTCTGCAAGCCTCAGCAGGATGTACGCGCAGACCTGCCGTCGATCGGGGTCTCGACGGTACTCAACGCCAAGAGAGCCGGCCTTGCCGGCATCGCCGTCGAGGCTGGCAGGGCGCTGGTCCTGGAACGTGAAGCGGTCATCGCGGCTGCCGACGAAGCCGGGCTTTTCGTCTGCGGCATCGACCGTGGCCTCAGCGCGGAGGGCTTCATGTGAGCGGTGCGCCGTTGAAACTCGCTGTCATCGCCGGCGAGGTCTCCGGCGATCTGCTTGGCGGCGATCTCGTCGCGGCATTGAAGCAACGCTACGATGGCCCCATCGAGCTAATCGGCGTTGGTGGCGACGCGCTGGAAGCGCAGGGCTTGCGTTCGCTTTTCGATTATTCCGAACTGTCGATCATGGGTTTTGCGCAGGTTATCAAGCGCTTGCCGAAACTGCTTGCCCGTATCCGCCAGACGGCGGACGCCATCATCGCGGCCAAGCCTGACGTGCTGCTCATCATAGACAGCCCGGATTTCACCCATCGCGTCGCCAAGAAGGTCCGCGCTGCGCTGCCTGACCTGCCGGTCGTCGACTATGTCTGCCCGAGCGTGTGGGCGTGGAAAGAATATCGCGCGCAGAAGATGCTCGCCTATGTCGATCACGTCCTCGCCATTCTACCCTTCGAGCCGGCGGCGATGCAGCGGCTGGCGGGGCCGGCTACCACCTATGTCGGCCATCGCCTGACGGTGGATCCGAACCTGCTGGAGACCCGTCGCCTGCGTGCGCTTCGGGTGCCTAGCGCGCCTGATGGCGAGAAGACGATCCTGCTGCTTCCCGGATCGCGTTCCTCGGAAATTCGCCAGCTTCTGCCGGTTTTCGAGCAGGCGGTGCTGGAGCTTAGCCGGCGAAGCGATCGCGTTCGTTATGTCTTGCCGACCGTTCCGCGGCAGGAGGCATTGGTGCGCTCGCTGCTTGAAAACTGGAGCGTCAAGCCGGATGTCTTCGTCGGCCAGGATGCCAAGTGGAATGCTTTTGCGGAAGCGGATGCTGCAATGGCAGCCTCCGGCACCGTGGTTCTGGAATTGGGGCTTGCGGGCGTTCCCGTCATTTCGGCCTATAAGACCGAGTGGCTCGCCCGGTTCGTGCTTTCGCGCATCAAAACCTGGACGGCGGCTCTGCCGAATTTGATTGCGGATTATGCCGTGGTGCCCGAGCTGATCAACGACGTGCTGCGTCCCGGTCTGTTGGCCCGCTATATGGAGCGCTTGTCGAATGATACGCCGGAGCTTGCGGCTATGCTTCACGGCTACGATCTGGTCTGGCAGCGAATGCAGACCGAGGAACCGCCTGGCGAAAAGGCGGCGGCGATCGTTCTCGATGTCTTGTCCAAGAAAAAACCCGGCCATTTCTGACCGGGTTTTTTGTTGTCTCGTTTTTCGGCTTAACGCTTGGAAACCGGAACGTATTCGCGCAGCGGTTCGCCGGTGTAGAGCTGGCGCGGACGGCCGATACGCTGTTCCGGATCTTCGATCATCTCGTTCCACTGAGCGATCCAGCCGACGGTGCGGGCAAGCGCAAACAGCACTGTGAACATGGTCGTGGGGAAGCCCAGGGCCTTCAGCGTGATGCCGGAATAGAAGTCGACGTTCGGGTAAAGCTTCTTCTCGATGAAATAGTCATCGGTCAGCGCGATACGTTCCAGTTCGATCGCGATGTCGAGCAACGGATCGTCCTTGATGCCGAGTTCGCCGAGCACTTCGTGCGCCGTCTTCTGCATGATCTTGGCGCGCGGATCGTAGTTCTTGTAGACGCGATGGCCGAAGCCCATCAGACGGAACGGATCGTTCTTGTCCTTGGCGCGGGCGATATATTCCGGAATACGGTCAACCGTGCCGATTTCCGTCAGCATGTTGAGCGCTGCTTCATTGGCGCCGCCATGAGCCGGGCCCCAGAGGCATGCGATGCCAGCGGCAACGCAAGCGAACGGGTTGGCGCCGGAAGAGCCAGCGAGACGAACCGTCGAGGTCGACGCGTTCTGCTCATGATCCGCGTGCAGGATGAAGATGCGGTCCATGGCGCGTGCAAGCACCGGATTGACTACATATTCCTCGCAGGGCACGGCAAAGCACATGCGCAGGAAATTCGAGGCATAGTCGAGATCGTTCTTCGGGTAAACGAAGGGCTGGCCGATATGGTACTTGTAAGCCATGGCGGCAAGCGTCGGCATCTTGGCGATCATGCGCAGGCTTGCGACCATGCGCTGGTGCGGATCGGTGATGTCGGTGGAGTCGTGATAGAAGGCCGACAGAGCGCCGACGCAGCCGCACATGACGGCCATCGGATGCGCATCGCGGCGGAAACCGGTGAAGAAGCGGGACATTTGCTCATGCACCATGGTGTGGTGCACGACCCTGTAATCGAAGTCTTTCTTCTGGGCTGCGGTCGGCAATTCGCCGTAGAGCAGCAGGTAACAGACTTCGAGGAAATCGCCGTGTTCAGCAAGCTGTTCGATCGGATAACCGCGATGCAGCAGAACGCCTTCGTCGCCATCAATAAAGGTGATTCTGGACTCGCACGACGCAGTCGAGGTGAAGCCAGGATCGTAGGTGAAAGTGGAGGTGTTCTTATAAAGGGCACCAATATCAATGACACTTGGGCCGATGGTTCCGGTCTTAACCGGCAAATCCACCGTCTTTTCACCCCAAGTTAGTTTCGCGCTTTGTTCCGTCATGCTGATCCTCCAAGATTTGGCGGGATGGCGCCTTAAAAAGCGCCAAAGGGTTAAGCGACTAACGATTAGCTATATGATCCAGAGCCTAATGCCAAGTTATCGTTACGCCTATTTGTGCATTGCGGTATCAACTTTTGGGCACTGCGGTAGGCGGACTCGTCGTGCGCTAACATGAATTGGCGTCATTTGTTGGAGATTAGGCCGATTTCAGTTGAAATCACCTAGCGGTGACGGCAAAACTCTCGCTCTAGCTGTAGTTTTGCGTGGGCGCTGGGGTATATGCCTAATTTAGAGGCACCGGATCCGCAGGTGGAAAGTAGGGAGTTTGCTGCGGTTGCCGAGCGCGAGCACGGCATCGGCACGACTATTTCTGCTACCAAAGCGATGCGGCCGGAGCGAACACAGGATCACGCCGCGCTTATTGCCCGTCTTCGCCTTGCGGCAGGCAGCATCCGACTCGGCATTTACCATTTGGTCGAAGAAGAGGCGGCGTACGGTCGCGCGATGCTGTTTGCGCCGGTCTATATCGGCGCCGGCGCGATCTTCTGGTTTGCCGCCGGAGCCGATCCGCCGCCGCAGGCCGTTTTTGCCGCCCTCCTTATCTTCGCAGCCGCTTTCTTCATCCAACAGGAGGCGGGGCGGGTGTTGCGGCACTTGCTGTATGCGGCCATGCTTGCCTGCTCCGGCATGGCTTTGGCGCAATGCGAAACCTGGCGCGCGTCGACGGTGATGCTCGACTCTGCGGTGACGACTACGATCACCGGGCGGATCGAACGGCGCGAGGCCGACGATAAGGGGCGTTGGCGCTATGTCGTAGCTCTCGAGGCAACGGAAAAGCCGGCTGTTCGCCGGCCTCCGGCGCAGATCACCATTTTCGTGCGCAAACAGCTCCAGCCCTTTGAACTCGGGGATCGCATTCAAGGCAGGGCGCGGCTGACGCCACCGGCCGGACCCGCCTTGCCCGGTCTCAACGATTTCGCCTTCAGCGCCTATTTCGATGGCACCGGCGCGAACGGCTTTGCCTACGGAACGCCGACGCTACTATCACCGACCAGTGATGTTGCTCAGGGATCGTTTTTCGATAAGGCGGATATCTGGCTCGCGCGTTTGCGCAGCAGCATCGGCGACAGGATTAGGATGCTTTTGCCCGGTGACACCGGCGCCTTTGCGGCCTCGCTTGTCACCGATGAGAGACGAGCGATCTCGGATGAGACGACGGAAGCGCTGCGGACCTCAGGTCTTGCGCATATCATTGCCATCTCCGGCCTGAACATGGCGCTCTCCGCGGGCATCTTTTATGTCGGCCTGCGTTATGCCCTCAGCCTGTTTTTCGGCGTGGCCCAGGCCTGGCCAACGAAGAAGATCGCAGCCTTCGGCGCGCTGGTCACGGTGACAGCCTATTATTTCATTTCCGGCTTCGGCGTATCGGCAGAGCGCGCTTTCATCATGATGGCGATCATGCTGGTTGCCGTGCTCTTCGACCGGCCATCCCTCAGCCTCCGAAACGTAGCACTGTCGGCGATCGTCATCCTCATTCTGTCACCGTCACAGGCGCTCGGACCAAGTTTCCAGATGTCCTACGCGGCGACCTTGGCATTGGTGTCCGGTTATTCGCTCTGGACGAGGCGACCGCATCGGGAAAGCGTTCTCTCCCGGTTCCGGCTCCTGCGTCCGCTGCTCTTCGTCTCGCGCTTCTTCGGAGGCATATTGTCGACCTCCTTTATCGGCGGCGCGTCGACCGCGATCTTCTCGATAGAGCATTTTCACCGCTTGGCGACATATGGTCTTGTCGCCAATCTGGCGGCCATGCCGGTCGTCTCCTTTGTCGTCATGCCTTTTGGTATGGCGGCTACAATGCTGATGCCGTTTGGCGTCGATGCTCCTTTCTGGCAGATCACCGGCGCGGGACTCGATGCCGTCATCGTCGTTGCCAAAACGGTCGCCGCCTGGGGCGGCAATATTCCCTTTGGCCGACTACCGGTCTGGCTATTTCCCACGGTCATAGTCGGCTTCTTGCTGATGACCCTGCTCAAAACATGGCTGCGGCATGCGGGTGCGCTTTTGATCATTGGCTCGGTCGCAGTCGTGGCCCTCAGCCCCGGTGTTCCGAAACCCGATCTGATGATCTCCGAGGACGGTACGCTGGTCGCTTTGCTGCGAAACGGTGCGTTGACGACCAACCGTGAGAAACCGCCCGATTTCATCTTCGAGCAGTGGCAAAGAGCCCTGGCGATCACCGAGCAGCAACCGCCTGCGATGCTTCCGCCCGACAGCCAGCTCCCTAAAATCAGCAAATCGGACAAGCATCGCCGCTTGAGTTCCGACGAACAGACCGCCGTTCGAAAGGCGATGGATGCGGCACTGGACAATGCCGGGCAGGGCGGTTTCGCCTGCCAGAAAGGGGCTTGGTGCGTGGCAATGCTGGAGAATGGCGACATGCTTGTCACCATTGAAGACGCTGCTTATCTCGCTCCGGCCTGCGATACCGCCAATATCGTCGTCACACCCATACGGCTGCGGCTTGATCGCTGCCGCTCCGGCGCTATGCTTTTTACGGGCGTAACACTTCGCCGGACTGGGTCCATCGAAATGAACCTCGGCGCCGAGAAACCGGTAATAACGGCGGCGTTTGAAAATCTAACGCGGCCATGGAGCCTTCATCGCGCCTATGACTGGCGAACCGGTACTTTCGGAGCGCCGATCGCACCGGTGTCACCCGTCAGTGATAGCGGCGAATGAGGCCGACGAGCTTGCCTTGCACTTTCACACGATCCGGCCCGAAAATACGGGTCTCGTAAGCCGGGTTAGCGGCCTCAAGCGCGATCGAAGCTCCCTTGCGGCGGAAGCGCTTCAATGTCGCCTCTTCATCATCGACGAGAGCGACGACGATGTCGCCGGGATTGGCGGTCGTGGCGTTGCGGATAATGACGGTATCGCCATCAAAGATGCCGGCATCGATCATCGAGTCGCCCTTGACCTCCAGCGCATAGTGCTCGCCGGAGCCGAGCATGTCGGCGGGAACGGTGATGTCATGGGTATTGTTCTGGATGGCCGAGATCGGAACGCCGGCGGCGATGCGGCCCATGACGGGGACCGAGACCGAACTGTTGTTTTCCTCACTTACCGGCTTGGCGGGAGCGGGTGGCGGCACAAGTTGCGGTTTGCCAAGGCTACCCTCGATGACGCTTGGCGAAAAGCCGCGGCGTGGCTGCAGGCTCGGGCTATAGGCCTCCGGCAGCTTGATGACTTCCAGCGCCCGGGCCCGGTTCGGCAGACGGCGGATGAAACCGCGCTCTTCCAAAGCCGTGATGAGACGGTGAATGCCAGATTTTGACGCGAGGTCCAGCGCATCTTTCATCTCGTCGAAAGATGGCGGAACGCCGGACTCCTTCATGCGTTCGTGAATGAAGAGAAGCAGTTCCTGCTGCTTGCGCGTCAACATCGTTTTGAACCTCGGGACTGAGAAGGTGTCGTGAAACAAATCCAGAACGGACACTATATGTTCCATATGTGTTCCGCAAGTCCTTAAATTTTGGTGAATATTTTGTAAGTGTCTCAAATAAATGGGAACAGAACGGGTCCTGGGCTGACGGATTTTCTCGACGCATACAGACTAAGGTACTGATATGTATATGGAATACGATTAAATGTGATTTCTGCGATCAGGAGCGGTCCATCTCAAAAGCGATAAAAAGCCACGTTGTTTGCTCAATAGTCTCTTTGGAGAGCGATGCTCTCCGAACGAAGGAGAACAAACTGTAGATCGAACAGGAAGGATCGAATTTTCGCGGGGCTGGGATCGGCGACGATTCTAGTAATATTGGATGGAAATTCAATAGGTTGGGCTCTTACTCGAACTCCTGTGCGTATGCTCGAGCAGGGTGCGGTCGTTGGCGATCTGCTTTAGCATACTGCGACCGGCCAGAATCATCTCGAAGAGAAAGGCCACGAAAGCGCCCATGAGCGCGATGACGGCAAGGCCGAAGAACCACAGCAGTAGCTGCTCGCGAAATTGCTGGCGAATCGCTCCGCCCATGAGGCCGAGCGTTGCAAGGCATGTGCACATGCCCGATGCCGTGCCGAGCAGGACGGCAACCTCAAGCGCCAATGTCCGCCGCCGCAGATAGTAGAGCTGCAGCAGCCGCGTTTCATCCGGGTCCTCCGAAGTCACCCGTTCGAAAAGGCTGTTGACCCGGTCCGAGACGCGGGCGAGCCTAGCCGAGAAAACATTGAGGCACCCGGCGGTGCCGGCCAGGCCAGCAGAAAGACCGGCGTCAGCGCTATTTGAATAACGTGCGCGGCAGCAGACGTTAGCTGGTCGTTCAGCACGCTCGATCTCCTTTCCGACGTCATCCGCATCAGGTTCGGGGTGTTGCTTCGGCAAGGAAGGACGTCAGCGTGAGGCCGTGGCTGATCTCACGCGAATGTTTTACGTCGGTGGCGCCGGCGATTGTGCCAACTGTTCAGCGGTTCTCTTTTTGTGCATTGTCAGAGCGGCGGCTGCGGTGTCGGATTTCTCCTCGCCGCCCACCTGGACGGTTGGCTGAGCGAATTCGATACCGTTTTCCATGAAGGCGTCGCGGATCATGGTGTAGGCGCGCCGCCGGATATAGGTTTGCCGACCGGGAAGGACGGTGAAGGCAAAGCTCAGTTCGATACCGAAGTCGCCGATCTGCTCGACGCCCTTCATTTTCAGGGTCTCGAGGATTTGCGGGCCGATTTCCGGATCTTCCTTCAATTGCTCTCCGATTTGCTTGGCGATCTTCTTCGCCTTGGCGACATCGGTGTTGAACGGAACCCGCAGCATGAATTTATCGATCGCCCAGTCACGGCTCATGTTCTGAACGGCGCCAAGTTCGCCGAAGGGAACCGTGAACACCGGACCGCGATGATGTCGAAGCCTGACGGAACGCAGGCTGAAGGATTCCACAGTTCCCTTGTAGCTGCCGCTCTGAATGTATTCGCCAACGCGGAAGGCATCGTCCATGAGGTAGAAAATGCCGCTGACGATATCCTTGACGAGCGTTTGCGAGCCGAAGCCTATCGCCACGCCGAATATGCCGGCTCCCGCAATCAGCGGCCCGATCTGCACGCCCATTTCCGACAATACCGTGAGGACGGCGGCCGCGATGACGATGGCTGCAAGCGCGTTGCGGAAGATCGGCAGCAGGGTGCGAAGGCGGCCCGCGCGCGCGGCTTCCGCCGACGGCGAGGATGCGTCGCTATCGGCAACGCTCAATCTCTCGTCAATGAATGCTTTCGACAACTGCCAGCAGAGATCGGCCAAAATCAGGATGACGACGCTCTTCAGTGCGCCGCGAACGGCTGCGTCGATTGCCGGATTTTCTCGTGCGAGGATGTTGGGATCATAGTGCCAGATGACTGTGATCCAGCCGACCGCGGCTGCGATGACGAGTGCCCGCGCACCACGGACTGCCAACACCATGCGCGCACTGTTCTTGTTGTCGCTCGGCCACCGTCCTTTTGCGAATGCCTCTGCCGTTCGTCCGACGGCGGACAGCAATCCCGGAAGAATAACGGCATAGACCCCAAGCCAGAAAAGACCGAGGAAGTTTGTCACCCAAAGAAGCCAGAGGCCGATCGCGTAGACTGAATAGAGGGTATTCACAAGCGCTAGCTGCCTGGAGGCTGTCGCATCGCCCGGCCGTCGCCACACGGCTTCAAATACGATTAGCAACAGGAGAATGGAGAAGCCGTGGGAAATGACGGTGCCGACGTCTCCGTCGATGGAGAGCGGTTTGGTCAGCGACGTCGTGGCGCCGGCGAAGGCCAGAACGGCGATGAAGAGACAGGCTCTATGGTAGCCGAAGGGCGACAAGGCGCCTGCGTCCCTCGATAGCTTGCAGCAGGCAAACACGAGGCGAGCGGCGATGAATGCCAGCAGATAAAACAGGATCACCACATGCAGAAGTGGCGGCCAGTCGATGGCCAGGAAAATGCCGGAGCTGACGAGGGTGAAAGCGATCCATGGCCCGAATTCTCCGATCGTGTGTGCGACAAGAGGATTTTGAAACCGGGCTTTGAGGACAGTTTTTTTGAAAAACCATTCCCCCGCGAGACCGATGCAGACCAGTATGGTGAGCATGACGAATGCTGGCGCAAAGCCGCTGTTCCTTGCCTGCTCACGCACCCTGCGCGCTGCATCGGCGAGCTGCACCGGGACATTCGGAATCGCCGCTCGCAGCGCCTGATATCGCGCCCGAGCGCGGGCTTCGCCGCTCTCGATCAATGTCGCTGTCGCCGCGGTAGGCTGCTGCTCCGCCGCCTGCCGCTTTTCCAGCCACTGGCGTAGCTCCGGATCATTCATCAAGCGAAGCAATTCGGACACTTTTGCAGGCGGTGCCGCAGGGGGTGTTTCGGCAACCTGCGCCCGGCACAGTTGCGGCACGATCATCATAAAAAGAAGAACCAAAACACCAGGGATCAGGCGCCGAAACATCTGAACAACCTCGAAACCAGTTCATTCGCAAGGGAAGTCATCAATTGGCACCTGCCGATCTCGGCCGTTCAATTCGTGAGTTCACGCTGCTGGGGGTCGCTTTTCAATGTATCTTCGATATCGGTAGCTTTAGGGCCGGTTGTTTTGGCGTTTTCGATCGCGGTGACGGGCGCTGTTACTGTCTTGGCAGCCACCGTACCGACGCCTTTGACTGTTCCGGCAATCACAGCGGTGATGTCGTCGCTCAGCCGTACGTCGGAATCGGTGAGCGGCTGCCCGGCAACGAGTCGGGTGCCGATCAACTTGACGATTTCCGGGCTCTCCGCGAATTTTCCGTGGTTGAGGCTGTCTCCGGTTTTCACCTTGGTAAGATCGATCGCGGTGATCCCAGCGCGTTCGAGCTTGGTGCGGTAGGGTTCTTCGGCCGGATTGATGGCGCCGAGGCGATAGACATCGCCCGATATCAGTCGGGAGACTGCCAGCGCCCGGTCGTCCTGGGAAACAAAGATCGTGAACTTCGGCCGCGGCGCGCCCATCTCAACGAACTGTTTCGCGAAAACATCGATGTCGATATCCGGTGATGCCAGGATGACGTTGTGGATTTTCGGGTTCACGCGGCCATCCCGGATGCCCATCTGGCGCAACGCCTCCATGGCGAGCCAGGTGCCCATGGAGTGCGCCATGATGGTGATGTCTTTCACCTCTGGATCGCTTGATAAGGTTCTGAGGGCCGTCTCGAGCGCCGTTCGCGAATAATTCGTGCTCTCCTTATCGTAGTTGTAGTCGAGAAGCCGTGCGCGTGAAGGCCAGGTAAAGAGCATCGGCGTCACCTGGGCGCCGGAATCGTGCACGATCTGCGCAAGCCTGAAGACGGAATCCTCGTATTTGTTGTTAAAGCCGTGAACGAAGACCAGCACCTTTCCGTCGACGGTATGCTGGCTGAACCAAGCACGACCTTCAGCGATGGAGTGCAGCTCGTGAACCCGGGTTACCGCAAACTCCGTCTTTGGATCTGGCGGCAATTTCTTGGGCCATTGCAGGGTTCCGGGTTTGCGGTTCGGTGGGATGGAGATGGCGACGTCGGTTAGATACGGACGCGGGCTCCGCTCGCCGGAGAAAAGTGTATTCGGATCACCCGACGGCGCCCGGCTGGTTGCGACCAGCATGTCAACCGTGGAACTGTGCGGAATGGCGGTCGACAGTGCGACCGGCTTCATAACCCCCTCGGCATGCCCAGCGCATCCCGCCACGGCAAGGCAGAGACATGCAACCAGACACAAGACCGCGCGTGTAAGCGCCCTCTCGACGAGCATCAAACCTATGCCTCCCCCTCGGCATTCGACAGGTCGGACAAAGTACTGCCGCGAAAATAGAAGTAACGACAGACCGTCCTTCCTTTTCCGAGATCGGATTGTGCGTTGCGTTAGCCCTGGACAATCCGAAATGGAAGAATGCGCATTTTTGTGTGCCGCCAATAAAGGGACGTCGTCGAGGCCACCATCACCGCGATCATTCGCCTAAGGCTGCGTTCCCAGTTGTGTTATTATATTATGATGATCGAATTATTTCGTTTCCGCAAGCCAGAGTTCTGCGCCGCTGTATACGCCATTCCGCTAAGTGGATGGAAGATATAGCGCATCTGGAGCGCAGTCTGCGGCAGGATGCTTGACCCTTCTTCCCGCCGCCTGATTTTCGACGATTTCATTCCTGTCCCTCACAATAGTTTTTGACGCGCTTGTTGAAGATGTCCTGGGAGCGCTCTACCTGGTTTTGCCGTAACGCTTTGATCTTGAATTGAGCGGCAGATGGGCGCAAACCTGCCGACGAATGAAGGGGGAGACCATGATCTCGTCGCCGCATCCGCTCGATCATTTCGTTCTGCCGACGGCCAATATCGCAGGGGCGCGGGAACGGCTGGGTAAGCTCGGCTTTACCGTCGCCGCCGATGCCCGCCATCCCTTCGGCACGGAAAACGCCTGCGTTTTCTTTCCCGACAATATCTATCTGGAGCCCCTGGGCGTTGCATCCCAGGAGCAGTGCCAGGCGAGCGTGGCGGAAGGCAATGTTTTCGTCGCCCGCGACCAGGCCTACCGTTTTCGCATCGATGATGAAGGTTTTTCGGCCATCGTTTTCGGTACGGACGATGCGGTCGCCGATGACGAGCGCTTCCGGGCCAATGCCATGTCTGCCGGAAACATGCTCGATTTTGCGCGGCCGATGCGCATGCCGGATGGCTCGGAGGTGACGGCAGGTTTCCGTCTCGCTTTCGCAGCCGATCTGCGTTCGCCGGATTTCTTCACCTTTTGCTGCCAGCGCATCAATCCGTTGCCGGCTGATCGCGGCGCCTTGGAGCGGCATGCCAATGGCGTGACCGGCATCGCTAGAATTGCCGTATCGACGCCGAAGCCGGCTGCGTTCCGTGGCTTTTTCGAGCAGGTCGCGGGTGGACCAAAGATAGTCGATCATTCCTTCGGCCTAACTGTCCACGCGGCCAATGCGGGGATCGAGGTCCTGACCCCGCAAGGCATGGAAGCCTTCTACGATTTGCCGGTGCCGGCCGAGGATCCCGGCCTTCGCGCGCGGGCAATCCTTTTCAAGACCCGCGATCTTTCCGTGACATCGGCGCATTTGACTGCTAACGGCGTCACATACACGCGTAAGAACAATCGTATTCTGGCAAAGCCCGCCCCCGGACAGGGCGCGCTGTTCGCCTTCGAGGAGATAGCATGAGCACGAATTCCGAAGTGACCGTTGGCGAGGGAGCCTCCAAGGTCCTGTTCTCCAACTCGTCAAAGCTTTCGCTGATTGCTGGCCCCTGCCAGATGGAAAGCCGCGACCACGCTTTCATGGTTGCCGGTGTCCTGAAAGAACTCTGCGGCAAGCTCGGCATCGGCCTTGTCTACAAATCGTCCTTTGACAAGGCGAACCGCACCTCGCTGTCAGGCAAGCGCGGCATCGGTCTGGAAATGGCACTGGAAGTCTTTGCCGACCTCAAGAAGGAATATGGCTTTCCGGTTTTGACCGACATCCACACGGAAGAGCAGTGCGCCATTGTCGCCGAGACGGTCGATATTCTGCAGATCCCGGCCTTCCTGTCGCGCCAGACCGACCTGCTGGTTGCAGCTGCCAAGACCGGCCGCGTCGTCAACGTCAAGAAGGGACAGTTTCTCGCGCCCTGGGACATGAAGAATGTGCTCGCCAAGCTGAACGACAGCGGCAATCCGAATATCCTACTCTGCGAGCGCGGCGCCTCCTTCGGCTATAACACGTTGGTTTCCGATATGCGCTCGCTGCCGATCATGGCGGCAATGGGTGCGCCGGTGGTCTTCGACGCGACCCATTCCGTGCAGCAGCCGGGCGGGCAGGGCGGTTCGACCGGCGGCGATCGCCGATTCGTCGAAACCTTGGCGCGCGCAGCGGTCGCTGTCGGCGTTGCCGGCGTCTTCGTCGAGACGCATGAAGACCCGGACAATGCGCCGTCTGATGGTCCGAACATGGTGTATCTGAAGGACATGCCGCAGCTTCTGGAAAAGCTGCTTGCCTTCGACGCGATCGCCAAGGCCTGAGAAATGGGAGGCGTTCAACAGGCTGACATGAACTTGCGCTACGCGGCCTGTAGGAGCTTCAATCGAGGATGCGGGGCGGCATTGTAATTTCCGCATCTTCGACTAAGACAGATTTCAATCGATTTACAACCAGCGAGCAGGAAGCTATCATGACCGCAATCACCGACATTATCGCCCGCGAGATTCTCGACAGCCGTGGCAACCCCACCGTCGAAGTCGATGTGTACCTCGAAGACGGCAGCATGGGCCGCGCCGCGGTTCCGTCGGGCGCGTCGACCGGCGCGCATGAAGCCGTCGAAGTTCGCGACGGCGGCAAGCGTTATCATGGCAAGGGTGTCGAGAAGGCTGTCGAAGCCGTCAACACCGAGATCTTCGATGCGATCGGCGGCATTGACGCGGAAAACCAGATTCAGATCGACAACATCATGATCGAGCTGGACGGCACGCCGAACAAGTCGCGCCTCGGTGCCAACGCCATCCTCGGCGTATCCCTCGCAACCGCCAAGGCCGCTGCCCAGAGCGCCAACCTGCCGCTCTACCGCTATGTCGGCGGCGCTCACGCCCGTCTGCTGCCGGTTCCGATGATGAACATCATCAACGGCGGCGCCCATGCCGACAATCCGATTGACTTCCAGGAATTCATGATCCTTCCGGTCGGCGCAGATACGCTCCGTGACGCCGTGCGCATGGGTTCGGAAATCTTCCACGTTCTCAAGAAGGAACTGGCTTCGCAGGGCCACAACACCAATGTCGGTGACGAAGGCGGTTTTGCACCGGGCCTCTCCAGCGCCCCGGCTGCGCTCGACTTCATCATGAAGTCCATCGAAAAGGCCGGCTACAAGCCGGGCGAGGAAGTCGCGCTTGGTCTCGACTGCGCCTCCACGGAATTCTTCAAGGACGGCAAGTACGTTCTCGAAGGTGAAGGCCGCACGCTGGAATCCGGCGCTATGGCCGAATACCTTGCCGAGCTCGCTGCCAAATATCCGATCATCTCGATCGAAGACGGCATGGCCGAAGACGATTGGGAAGGCTGGAAGATCCTGACCGACCTGACCGGCAAGAAGACGCAGCTTGTCGGTGACGACCTATTCGTCACGAACTCGGCTCGTCTGCGTGACGGCATCCGCATGGGTGTCGCCAACTCGATCCTCGTCAAGGTCAACCAGATCGGCTCGTTGACGGAAACCCTCGACGCCGTCGAAACCGCGCACAAGGCCAATTACACGGCCGTCATGTCGCATCGTTCCGGCGAAACCGAGGATTCGACCATTGCCGATCTCGCTGTTGCGACCAACTGCGGTCAGATCAAGACCGGCTCGCTGTCGCGTTCCGATCGTCTTGCCAAGTACAATCAGCTCATCCGCATCGAAGAAGCGCTCGGCCCTCAGGCACAATATGCCGGCCGTTCCATCCTTCGCGGCTGATAGTCGATACCCCTGAAAATCCGCGGGATTTTCGCAAAGGCTTATTCTGCGTCGAATAACAATCCGAGTCGGCTTATAAGCCAATAATTTCCAGCTCTTGAACCGCGCTTTCGGGCGCGGTTTTTTGTTGGAAAAATGGCAGAGTCAACGGATGGTTAATCTCTGGCGGCTAGTGTTGTCAGAGATGTTTGATTTAGCGTGATCTTATCGGAAGCCACTTCGCATTTCCGTCGCGGACTTGGGGTTCAAGATCATTCTCGACAGAGCGTTTTGAGCAAGCGAGTATGTGGACAAAATATCATAAGAAGAGAAAGTTCGGCCGTTTCGTTCTCCCCGCCATCACGGTCGCCTTCGTGAGCTATTTCGGCTATCACTGCATTCACGGCGATTACGGTCTGAAGGCGACCGAGGTCTTCGAGAAGCAGCGCATCGATCGCAGCAAGGAACTCGCCGATCTCGTCGCCAAGCGCGAACGCCTTGAAAAAGAAGTGGCATTGCTCAGCGATGGCTCGCTGGACAAGGATATGCTTGACCAATATGCGCGCTATCAATTGACCTACTCGAAGGACGATGAGATCGTTATCTTCAACAAATAGTCACAATTAACCGAATTCTGGTTAATTGCTTTTTTTATAAGCATATCAATCGCTTGCGAAGAATATGAGCCATGCAATTATAGCATTGCTGTGGCGAGCAATCTTCCCTATGTTACGCGGCACTACATAACGAGGCCACTCACATAGGGAGAGTTGAATGGCGCCGCGAAAATCCGCGTCCGTTTCCAGCCGCAAGACGACATCCAAGCCTGCCAAAGACACCAATGGTGGTGCGATCGCGGAATTCGACCGCGATGCGGAACTCAAGGCCTATCGTGAGATGCTCCTGATCCGCCGCTTCGAAGAGAAGGCCGGCCAGCTCTACGGCATGGGCTTCATCGGCGGCTTCTGTCACCTCTACATCGGTCAGGAAGCTGTCGTCGTCGGCATGCAATTGGCGCTGAAGGAAGGCGACCAGGTCATAACCGGCTACCGCGATCACGGCCATATGCTGGCGACTGGCATGAGCGCCCGCGGCGTCATGGCCGAGCTTACCGGACGCCGGGGCGGCTATTCCCGAGGGAAGGGCGGCTCCATGCACATGTTCTCCAAGGAGAAGAACTTCTACGGCGGCCACGGCATCGTCGGCGCGCAGGTCTCGCTTGGCACCGGCCTCGGCTTCGCCAACTGGTATCGCGGCAATGACAATGTCAGCGTCGCCTATTTCGGCGATGGCGCGGCCAACCAGGGCCAGGTTTCTGAAAGCTTCAACATGGCGCAGCTCTGGAAGCTGCCGGTGATCTACGTGATCGAGAACAACCGTTACGCCATGGGCACGTCGACGGCGCGCGCAACCGCGCAGTCCGACTTCTCCAAGCGTGGTACCTCCTTCGGCATTCCCGGCATCCAGGTCGACGGCATGGATGTCCGCGCCGTCAAGGCTGCTGCCGACGAAGCAGTCGAATATTGCCGTTCCGGCAAAGGCCCGATCATTCTGGAAATGCTGACCTATCGCTACCGCGGCCATTCCATGTCGGACCCGGCCAAGTATCGTTCCAAGGACGAAGTGCAGAAGATGCGCTCCGAGCATGACCCGATCGAGCAGGTTCGCGCTCGCCTTCTGGAAAAGGGTTGGGCGTCGGAAGACGAGCTGAAGGCGATTGATAAGGACGTCCGCGACATTGTCGCCGACAGCGCCGATTTCGCCCAGAACGATCCGGAGCCGGATGCATCCGAGCTCTACACCGACATTCTGCTCTAATCGGGGAGGGACGATCCATGCCCATCGATATTCTTATGCCCGCCCTGTCTCCGACGATGGAAGAGGGCACCCTTTCCAAATGGCTCAAGCAGGAAGGCGACAAGGTCACTTCCGGTGACGTCATTGCCGAAATCGAAACCGACAAGGCGACCATGGAAGTGGAAGCCGTCGACGAAGGCACGATCGGCAAACTGCTGATCCAGGCCGGCACCGAAGGCGTCAAGGTCAACACCAAGATCGCGATCCTGTTGCAGGACGGCGAGTCCGCCTCGGATATCTCGACGGCCAAGGCTGCTCCGGCTGCCGAACCGGTCAAGACCGAAGCTCCGGCCGCTGCCGCTGCTCCGGCACCCGTTCCGGCGCAGCCGAAGACCGCGCCTGCTGATCCGGAAATCCCGGCCGGCACGGAAATGGTATCGATGACGGTGCGTGAAGCACTGCGCGACGCCATGGCCGAAGAAATGCGCGCCGATCCGGACGTCTTCGTCATGGGTGAAGAAGTTGCCGAATACCAGGGCGCATACAAGGTTACCCAGGGCCTGCTGCAGGAATTCGGCCCTCGCCGCGTTGTCGATACCCCGATTACCGAGCATGGTTTTGCCGGTGTCGGCGTCGGTGCCGCCATGGCCGGCCTTCGTCCGATCGTCGAGTTCATGACCTTCAACTTCGCCATGCAGGCGATCGACCACATCATCAACTCCGCCGCCAAGACCCTTTATATGTCCGGCGGCCAGATGGGCGCTCCGATCGTCTTCCGCGGCCCGAACGGCGCGGCTGCTCGCGTTGCCGCCCAGCACAGCCAGGACTATGCCGCTTGGTACAGCCAGATTCCGGGCCTCAAGGTCGTGATGCCCTATACGGCAGCCGACGCCAAGGGCCTGCTGAAGGCCGCGATCCGCGATCCGAACCCGGTCATCTTCCTTGAAAACGAAATTCTCTACGGCCAGCACTTCGACGTGCCGAAGCTTGACAATTTCGTTCTGCCGATCGGCAAGGCCCGCATCCATCGCTCGGGCAAGGACGCAACGGTCGTCTCCTTCGGCATCGGCATGACCTATGCCACCAAGGCAGTTGCCGAGCTGGAAGCCCAGGGTATTGACGTCGAGCTGATCGACCTTCGCACCATCCGCCCGATGGACCTGCCGACAATCATCGAATCCGTCAAGAAGACGGGCCGCTTGGTGACCGTCGAGGAAGGCTATCCGCAGTCTTCCGTCGGCACGGAAATCGCCACCCGCGTCATGCAGCAGGCCTTCGATTATCTCGATGCGCCGATCTTGACGATTGCTGGCAAGGATGTGCCCATGCCCTACGCCGCCAACCTCGAGAAGCTCGCGCTTCCGAATGTCGGTGAAGTGGTCGATGCGGTGAAAGCCGTTTGCTACAAATAAGGGGAGGGCTCTTCGATGCCTATCAACATCACCATGCCTGCCCTCTCGCCGACCATGGAAGAGGGCAACCTCGCCAAGTGGCTGGTCAAGGAAGGCGATAAGATCAAGTCCGGTGACGTCATCGCCGAGATCGAGACCGACAAGGCGACGATGGAAGTCGAAGCCGTCGACGAAGGCACAGTTGCCAAGATCGTCGTTCCCGCCGGTACCGAAGGCGTCAAGGTCAATGCGCTGATCGCGGTTCTGGCCGGCGAAGGCGAGGACGTCTCCGCTGCTGCTTCAGGCGCTGCCGCTCCGGCTGCAGCACCTGCCGCCGCGGCACCAGCGCCGAAGGCGGAAACGGCTCCGGCTCAATCCGCACCGGCCGCACAGCCGGCGCCGGTCGTGCCCGCCGCTCTTTCGACGGACGGCCAGCGCACCTTCGCATCGCCGCTCGCTCGCCGGCTTGCCAAGGAATCCGGCATTGATCTGGCCGCGCTCGTCGGCTCCGGCCCGCATGGCCGCGTGGTCAAGAAGGACATCGAAGCTGCCGTCTCCGGCGGTGTCGCCAAGGCCGCTCCGGCTGCTGCTCCCGCAGCTCTGCCGGCCGCTGCTGCACAGGCTCCGGCCGCAGCCGCTCCGAAGGGCATGTCTGATGATGCCGTTCTCAAGCTGTTCGAGCCCGGTTCCTACGAGCTTGTGCCGCATGACGGCATGCGCAAGACGATTGCCAAGCGCCTGCAGGAATCCAAGCAGACGATCCCGCACTTCTACGTCTCGGTCGATTGCGAACTCGATGCACTGCTGGCGCTCCGCACGCAGCTCAACGATTCCGCTCCGAAGTCGAAGGACGGTGCTCCGGCCTACAAGCTCTCCGTCAACGACATGGTCATCAAGGCCCTGGCGCTGGCGCTGCGCGACGTTCCGGATGCCAACGTGTCCTGGACCGACAGCAGCATGGTCAAGCACAAGCATGCCGATGTCGGCGTTGCCGTCTCCATTCCGGGCGGCCTGATCACGCCGATCATCCGCAGCGCCGAGCTGAAGACGCTGTCTGCCATCTCCAACGAGATGAAGGACTATGGCAAGCGCGCCAAGGAACGCAAGCTGAAGCCCGAGGAGTACCAGGGCGGTACAACGGCCGTGTCCAATATGGGCATGATGGGCGTCAAGAACTTCGCCGCCGTCGTCAACCCGCCGCATGCGACCATTCTGGCCGTCGGCGCGGGCGAACAGCGTGTGATCGTCAAGAAGGGTGAAATGGCCATCGCCACTATGATGACCGTCACGCTGTCGACCGACCATCGCGCCGTCGACGGTGCGCTTGGTGCCGAGCTCCTGGCTGCCTTCAAGGGCTACATCGAAAATCCGATGGGGATGCTCGTCTGAGCCTTGTCACGACACGGAGGCATGAATGACCAAGACCGTTCTGTGTTATGGCGACTCGCTGACATGGGGCTATAGCGCCGAAACGATCGGTCGTCATGCCTTCGAAGATCGGTGGCCGAGCGTGCTGCAAAAGGCGCTCGGCAATCAGGTCCGGTTGATCCCGGAAGGGCTGAACGGCCGCACCACGGCTTTCGACGATCATCTCGCCGATTGCGACCGTAACGGTGCAAAGGTATTGCCGACGATCCTGCAGACGCACGCGCCGCTCGATCTCATCATCATCATGCTGGGCACCAACGACATGAAGCCGGTGATCGCCGGTTCGGCCTTTGCTGCCTTGCAGGGCATCAGCCGGTTGATTCAGCTTATACGCAATCATACATGGGCGTTCGATTATGAAGTCCCCGACATTCTGATCGTGGCGCCCCCTGTTATTACTGAGACCGCCAATCCGGCCTTCGCCGCCCATTACCTCGGCGCGATCAAGGAGTCGGCGAAGCTTGCGACGCTCTACCGCGATCTGGCTGACGAGCTTGGCTGCGGCTTTTTCGATGCAGGCACGGTTGCCGTCACCACACCGCTTGATGGCGTGCATCTCGACGCAGAAAACACCCGGGCGCTTGGCCGCGGCCTTGAGCCGATCGTGCGAGTGATGCTCGGACTTTAACTATTTGATTGAGCATGATCTTACCTGAAAACTGCTTCACAGTTTTCGCTTTGCGGTTCGGCATCGTGCTTCGGAAAAATCAAGGCGAGCTGAGCTTCGACCGGCCGCCAACCAAAGGCAGGAAACATATGGCTGAGAATTACGACGTCATCATCATCGGCTCTGGCCCTGGCGGCTATGTCGCCGCCGTGCGCGCCGGCCAGCTTGGCCTGAAGACGGCGATCGTCGAACGCGAACACCTCGGTGGCATCTGCCTGAATTGGGGCTGCATTCCGACCAAGGCGCTGCTCCGTTCGGCCGAAATCCTCGATCATTCCAATCATCTGAAGGATTATGGCCTTGTCCTCGAAGGCAAGGTGACGCCCGATGTGAAGGCGGTCGTCGGCCGTTCGCGCGGCGTTTCCGCGCGCCTTAACGCAGGCGTGGGCTTCCTGATGAAGAAGAACAAGGTCGACGTGATCTGGGGTGAGGCCAAGATTACCAAGCCAGGCGAAATCGTCGTCGGCAAATCGACGAAGCCGGTCGTCGAGCCGCAGCATCCGCTGCCGAAGAACGTCAAGGGCGAGGGCACCTACACCGCCAAGCACATTATCGTCGCCACAGGCGCTCGCCCGCGCGCGCTGCCCGGCATCGAGCCGGACGGCAAGCTGATCTGGACCTATTTCGAGGCCCTGAAGCCGGATTTCCTGCCGAAATCGCTCGTGGTCATGGGTTCCGGCGCGATCGGCATCGAATTTGCGAGCTTCTATCGCTCGATGGGTGTCGACGTCACCGTGGTCGAAATCATGCCGACCATCATGCCGGTGGAAGACGCCGAAGTTTCCGGTATCGCCCGCAAGCAGTTGGAAAAGCGCGGCTTGAAGATATTCACCAAGACGAAGGTCACCAAGGTCGACAAGGGTGCGAACAGCATCACCGCGCATATCGAGACCGAAGATGGCAAGGTACAGCAGATCACTGCCGACCGGATGATCTCCGCCGTCGGCGTACAGGGCAACATTGAAAATCTGGGTCTGGAAGCGCTCGGCGTGAAGACCGATCGCGGTTGCGTCGTCATCGATGGCTACGGCAAGACCAACGTGCCGGGCATCTATGCGATCGGCGACGTCGCCGGCCCGCCGATGCTGGCACACAAGGCCGAACATGAAGGCGTGGTCTGCATCGAGAAGATCGCCGGTCTGCCGAACGTGCATCCGACCGACAAGAGCAAGGTACCGGGCTGCACCTACTGCCAGCCGCAGGTTGCCTCCGTCGGTCTGACGGAAGCAAGGGCAAAGGAACTCGGCCGCGACATCCGCGTCGGCCGCTTCCCGTTCACGGCCAACGGCAAGGCGATCGCTCTTGGCGAAGACCAGGGCCTGTGCAAGGTCATCTTCGACAAGAAGACCGGCGAGCTGCTCGGCGCGCATATGGTCGGCGCTGAAGTCACCGAACTGATCCAGGGTTTCGTTGTCGCCATGAACCTGGAGACGACAGAAGAGGAACTGATGCACACGATCTTCCCGCATCCGACCGTTTCGGAAACGATGAAGGAAGCCGTGCTGGACGCCTACGGCCGCGTACTCAACGCTTGATAATCTCCTGGCTCGCCCTCTATCCGGAGGGTGGAAAATTGCAAAGGAAATCATCATGTCTATCAGTACTGAGGCTTGGATCGTCTTTCTGTTGATCGGTTTGGTGGCGGGGTTTCTCGCCAGCCTGGTTGTCGGCGGCGGGGGCCTGATCAGTTGTTTGTTGAGCGGCGTGATCGGCGCTTTCGTGGGCGGGTTCCTGTTCAATCGGCTGGGAATCTCGCTGGGCATACAAAATGCGCTCGTGGTTGAAATCATTCACGCAACGGTGGGCGCAATCATCGTAGTCCTGTTTGCAAGGGCGATAGCGTAGGGGTAAAGGCGCGATGGAAGGCATAGGCTGGCTGGGTCTGATCATCATCGGCGGTCTCGCGGGCTGGCTCGCGGGTAAGCTGATGGAGGTGCGATACGGCATCATCCTCAACATCGTTCTCGGCATTGCCGGCTCGGTCGTTGCAGCGGGCATTCTGGTGCAACTGCATGTCGGCGTGCCCGGCGGTCGGCTCGGTTATTTCGTCACCGGTTTCATTGGTGCATGCATTCTGATATTTCTCGCCAAACTCGTACGGCGATGAATAGGCCGCGAGCAAGCGGCGGAAAGTAGACGTTCATGGTCACGATTCTCGACACGATCAATCCCGATGCCAAGCGTGTGCGTCATCCGGAGAAGGCGCATCGGCCGGATACGGAAGTCCTGCGCAAGCCGGATTGGATCCGCGTCAAGGCGCCGACATCGAAGGGCTATGCCGAAACCCGCTCGATCGTGAAGGAGCACAAGCTCGTCACTGTCTGCGAGGAGGCCGGCTGCCCGAACATCGGCGAGTGCTGGGACAAGAAGCACGCCACCTTCATGATCATGGGTGAGATCTGTACCCGCGCCTGTGCCTTCTGCAACGTCTCGACTGGTAAGCCGAATGCGCTCGATATGGCCGAGCCGGAAAACGTCGCCAAGGCCGTCAAGGAGATGGGCCTCAGCCACGTCGTCATCACGTCCGTCGATCGCGACGATCTCGAAGACGGCGGCGCCGAGCATTTCGAAAAGGTGATCTGGGCGATCCGCGCCGCCTCGCCGACAACGACGATCGAAATCCTGACGCCGGACTTCCTGAAGAAGCCGGGCGCCCTGGAGCGCGTCGTCGCCGCCAAGCCGGACGTCTTCAATCACAATCTGGAAACCGTCGCCGGCAACTATCTGACCGTGCGTCCCGGTGCCCGCTACTTCCACTCGATCCGTCTGCTGCAGCGGGTCAAGGAGCTCGATCCGACCATGTTCACCAAGTCCGGCATCATGGTCGGCCTCGGCGAAGCGCGCAATGAAGTGCTGCAGCTCATGGACGACCTCAGGACAGCCGACGTCGACTTCCTGACCATCGGCCAGTACCTGCAGCCGACCCGCAAGCATCATCAGGTTATGAGCTTCGTCACCCCGGACGAATTCAAGTCCTATGAGACGGTTGCCTACACCAAGGGCTTCCTGATGGTCGCCTCCAGCCCGCTCACTCGCTCTTCGCATCACGCCGGCGATGATTTTGCCCGGCTGCGGGCCGCCCGCGAGAAGAAGGTTCTGCTGGCCGCAGAGTAAAATTCCAATCTCTTGCCTTTTGAACGAACCGCGGCGATTGTGCCGCGGTTTTTGTTTCTACCGTCATCAGATCATCATCGCGCGAAACTTCATAAAGCTGCATCTTACTCGTTGTGAGGTTGAAATATGAGGGAATTGAGCAGCATAGCCGAAGGAGTTGCCCATCTTAGGGGCGTCGATCGCATCCTCATCATGGGGTGCTCCGGCGGAGGCAAATCAACGCTGGCCCAGAAAATTGTCGCTCGCCTGGACCTGCCTTACATCTCGATGGATCGCGAGTTTTTCTGGCTGCCGGGCTGGGTAAAGAGAGACAAGGCCGAGGAACGTGCTCTAATCGCGGCCAAAGTAGCCGAGGATCGGTGGCTGATCGATGGAACAGGGCCATCAAGCTTTGATCTGAGGTTACCACGCACAGAGCTTGTCCTTTGGGTACGCATGCCGCGCTGGGTATGCGTATGGGGAGCTCTATCGAGAGCGCTGCGATGGCAGGGGCGGTCGCGCCCCGATATGGCGCCGGGTTGTCCCGAGCGCATCGATTGGGAATTCCTGCGTTACATCTGGGATTGGGAGCGCAAGTTTGCTCCTAAAGTGCTTGCCGGCCTCGCTCAACACGGCCCGGATGTGCCTGTTCTGCAGCTAAAATCCCGCGGCGAAATGCGCAGGCTTCTTGATCTTCTGAGCCGTCCTGCTTAATTGCCGCTCATGCCTCAGTTTGAAACCCACCGCCCTGTTCCGCATTCGCCTGATCAGATGTTCGATCTCGTTGCCGATGTCGAGCGCTATCCGGAATTCCTGCCGCTTTGCGAGGCGCTGGTTGTCCGCAACCGCAAGGAGCGCGACGGCAAGATATTGTTGGTCGCCGACATGACTGTCGGCTACAAAGCGATCCGCGAGACCTTTACGACACAGGTACTGCTCAACAAGGCGGAACGGGCGATCGATGTGAAGTATATCGACGGGCCGTTCAAATATCTCGACAACCGCTGGCGCTTCACGCCGTCGGAAAACGGCGGATGCAGCATTGATTTCTTCATCGACTACGAATTCAAGAGTCGCATCCTTGGCGCCCTGATGGGATCGATGTTCGATCGCGCTTTCCGTATGTTCACGGATGCCTTCGAGACACGCGCGAAGAAGATCTACGCCTGAAGCGGGGGCGCGGTGCTACTTGCCAAGAGTGATGAGCATTTCCAATGCGGTCTTTAAGGTGGCGAGCCGAACCTTGTCGCGGCCGATATCGCCATAGCGCATTTCATGATGGATGAGGCCGCCCGTGCGTGCCTTGGCGGCGAGGTGAACGAGGCCGACCGGTTTGTCCGCAGAGCCGCCGCTCGGTCCGGCGACGCCGGTCACGGCAACGGCAAGATCGGCGCGCGAGCGGAAAAGGGCGCCATGAACCATCTGCAGTGCCGTCTCTTTGGAAACGGCACCGAACTGCGCCAGGGTCTGCTCTTGCACGCCAAGCATGTCCATCTTCGCCGTATTCGTATAGGTGACGAAGCCGCGGTCAACGACTGCCGATGAGCCGGGAATTTCCGTCAAGGCACCCGCGATCAGCCCGCCGGTGCAGGATTCCGCCGTGGCGACCATCCAGCCCTTGGCCGCGAAATCTGTGATGATGCCCTGGGCGAGCGCCAGAATATCGTCGGGAAAATGGGTCATGCCTTTCCTCCCCGATAAACCACCGTCGCCGTAGCAATGGCCGCAATGCCCTCGCGGCGCCCGACGAAGCCGATCTTCTCGTTCGTGGTCGCCTTCACCGAGCAGCGTTCAAGGCTGATTCCCAGGAATTCCGAGAGTTTGGCGCGCATCGCTTCGCGGTGCGGCCCGACCTTCGGCGCCTCGGCGATCAGCGAGACATCGGCATTCATGATCGTACCGCCGTGCTCGCGGACGATCTTTGCCGCATGTTCGATGAAGATGCGGGAAGGGGCGCCTTTCCATTGCGGATCGGAGGGCGGAAAGTGATCGCCTATATCGCCGGCGCCGCAGGTGGCGAGCAAGGCGTCGGTCAGCGCATGCAGCGCGACATCGGCGTCGGAATGACCCTTCAGTTTTTGATCATGCGGGATGAAGACGCCGCAGAGCATGACGCCGTCGCCCGGCTCGAGTTGGTGGACATCGTAGCCGTTGCCAGTGCGCACATCCGGCAGCAGATCGGCGGAGAGCTTTTCATCGGCCATGGCGATATCCCTTTTGATTGTCAGTTTGACATTGTCGGCGCTGCCGGCAACGAGCGTTACCGGCAGATCGCTCCATTCGGCGATCGCCGCATCGTCGGTGAAATCCGTCCTGTTTTCGGCTGCAGCCTTTTGATGCGCCGCCAGAATATCGGCGAAACGGAAGGATTGCGGCGTCTGCGCGGCGTAAAGGCCCGAGCGCGGCACGGTTTCGGTCACCAACCCAGCCGCATCGCCTCGTTTCAACGTATCCGTCACCGGCATGGCGGGTAGCACGGCGGGTGCGCCTTTGGCCAGCGCCGCGGCAACGCGATCGAGCAGATCATGGTCAAAGAAAGGACGCACGGCGTCGTGGATCATAACATGCGTAACGCCGGCATTTTCCAACTGCCTAAGCCCGGCAAGCACCGATTGCTGACGGGAGGCGCCACCGAAAGCAATCTCGACCTCTGGCGAATCGGCAACCTGTTGCAGCGCGGTTTGCAGCAATGTCTCGTCGTCGCGATGGATGACGATCACAATCTTCTGCGCCTGTGACCATGTCACGAATTTTTCAAGCGTATGCGCAATAACCGACCGGCCGCCGATCAGGCGGTACTGCTTCGGGCCTTCCTCGGGCGATCCCGCCCGCTCGCCGCGTCCGGCAGCAACGATCACGATTCCGATCGACATCGGTTGCATTGAGTGCATTTGCGTCATAAACCCCCAGGGATGAAAGGCTTTCGCTCCAACATGAGCTCCAAAAGTGTAAAGCGGTTTTTGGACAGCATCATGCCAAGCAGATCGCCAAAGCGGGATCTCGCTCCAGCAGGGTCTATCGCCTCGAATGGGTATTTTCCAGCATTCGCCCGAAAAATATCGGCATTCTCCGAAACCCCTTGGCAAGCTTCATAAGACTGTCTAAAAATAGTGCAGATATATGGTGTGCCTGAAAGATAATCATTTGTTTCCGTCCGAGCTTGCAGCCCCATTTTCCATCGGCCCCGTGCCCATCCGCAATCGCGTGATCCTCGCGCCGATGTCGGGTGTGACCGATTTGCCTTTTCGTCAGCTCGCTTTGCGCTATGGGGCTGGCCTCGTCGTGACCGAAATGGTCGCCAGCCGCGAGCTGGTGCAGGATACGGCTGAATCCTGGGCTCGCCTGAGAAGCGCCGGGCTGAAGCCACATATGGTGCAACTGGCAGGTCGCGAGGCGCATTGGATGGCCGAGGCGGCGAAGATCGCCGCTGACAATGGCGCCGACATCATCGACATCAATATGGGTTGCCCGGCCAAGAAGGTCATCGGCGGCTATTCCGGTTCGGCGCTGATGCGCGATCCGGATCATGCGCTGAGCCTGATCGAGGCGACGGTCAAGGCTGTCGATGTCCCGGTAACGCTAAAGATGCGGCTCGGCTGGGACGAAAATTCCATGAACGCGCCGCACATCGCCCGCCGCGCCGAGGAAGCCGGGATTCGGCTCGTCACCATTCATGGCCGCACGCGCATGCAGTTTTATGAGGGCAGGGCAGATTGGGATGCCATCCGCGCCGTGCGCGATGTCGTCTCCATTCCGCTGGTCGCCAATGGCGATGTTGACACACCGGAGGATGCTCGCGAGATCCTTCGCCGCTCCGGCGCCGATGCCGTCATGGTCGGTCGCGGCTGCCAGGGGCGGCCTTGGCACGCGGGCGTGCTTGCGGGACACCGCCATCCGGACCGCAGCGAGATCGCCGATATCGCCCTTGAGCACTATCAGATGATGCTCGCGTTCTATGGCGAAGCCGTTGGCATTCGTCATGCCCGCAAACATCTCGGCTGGTATCTGGACCGTTACGCTCCCACCATAACGGGCGCTGAAAAGGCAGGAATCATGACTTCGAAAGACAGCCGGGAGGTGGCGGCATTGTTCTATGCGGCGCTGCAGGACGGCTCCGATCTCGCCCAATGCGCCCAGGAGGCTGCATGAGTTCCAAATCCAATTCCGGAGCCTCGGATCACACGGGCAGCGCCGTGGCCATGGCCGTTCTCAACGCGATCCAAAACCCGGTCGTCATGGTCAATGAGGCCGGCCTGATCGCCTTTGCCAATTGGGAGGCCGAAGCCTTCTTCGGCGCCAGCGCCTCGCATCTGTCGCGCTATGAGATTTCCACCTTCATTCCTTTCGGCAGCCCGCTGCTGGCGCTGATCGACCAGGTGCGCGAACGCCGCGGCCCGGTCAATGAATACCGTGTCGATCTCAGCTCGCCGCGCCTCGGCCAGGACAAGCTGGTGGACATCTATGTCGCGCCTGTTTCGAGCGAACCCGGCTCCGTGGTGATCGTGTTCCAGGAACGGTCCATGGCCGACAAGATCGACCGGCAATTGACGCATCGTGCTGCCGCCCGTTCGGTGACCGGTCTTGCCTCGATGCTAGCGCATGAGATCAAGAACCCGCTCTCCGGCATCCGCGGTGCCGCCCAATTGCTCGAACAATCGGTAGGGGATGACGACCGCGGGCTAACTCGCCTCATTTGCGAGGAGACCGATCGGATCGTTTCGCTGGTCGATCGCATGGAGGTCTTTTCCGACGAACGTCCGATCGACCGCGTGCCGGTCAACATCCATTCCGTTCTCGATCATGTGAAGGCGGTGGCAAAAGCCGGTTTTGCGCGCAACATCAAGGTCACCGAGAACTATGACCCATCCTTGCCGGCGGTCTATGCCAATAGAGACCAGCTCGTGCAGGTCTTCCTCAATCTGGTGAAGAATGCTGCCGAAGCCGTTGGCGACCGGGCGGATGGCGAGATCGTACTGACGACGGCCTATCGTCCGGGTATCCGCCTTTCGGTCGCCGGCACGCGTGAGAAGATCTCGCTGCCGCTGGAATTCTGCGTGATCGACAATGGCCCTGGCGTGCCCGCCGATCTCCTGCCGCATCTCTTCGATCCGTTCATCACGACGAAGACCAATGGCACCGGCCTTGGTCTCGCGCTGGTCGCCAAGCTCATCGGCGATCATGGTGGGATCGTCGAATGTGACAGCCAGAATCACCGCACCACTTTCCGCGTTCTGATGCCGGCCTCCAAAGGCATCACGCTTGAAGACGCTCCTCTTCCGAACTCCACAGGGACTACTCGATGACAGCCACGATCCTTGTCGCCGACGATGATGCGGCCATCCGCACCGTGCTCAATCAGGCTTTGAGCCGCGCGGGCTACGATGTACGCATCACATCCAACGCCGCCACGCTTTGGCGTTGGGTTTCCGCCGGCGAAGGCGACCTCGTTGTAACCGACGTCGTCATGCCCGACGAAAATGCCTTCGACCTGCTGCCGCGCATCAAGAAGGCACGGCCGGAGCTGCCCGTTCTGGTCATGAGTGCGCAAAATACCTTCATGACGGCGATCAAGGCTTCCGAAAAGGGTGCCTACGATTATCTGCCGAAGCCCTTCGACCTGACGGAGCTGATCGCCATTATCGGCCGCGCTTTGTCCGAACCGAAGCGCAAGCCTGCCAAGCTCGATGACGACATGCAGGACGGCATGCCGCTGGTCGGCCGCTCTGCGGCCATGCAGGAAATCTACCGCGTTCTGGCGCGTCTGATGCAGACCGACCTGACGCTGATGATCACCGGCGAGTCCGGCACCGGCAAGGAGCTCGTCGCCCGCGCGCTCCATGATTATGGCAAGCGCCGCAATGGCCCCTTCGTCGCCATCAACATGGCGGCAATCCCGCGTGACCTGATCGAATCCGAATTGTTCGGCCATGAGAAGGGCGCCTTCACCGGTGCGCAGACGCGCTCGACCGGTCGCTTCGAGCAGGCCGAGGGCGGCACGCTGTTTCTCGACGAAATCGGCGACATGCCGATGGACGCCCAGACCCGTCTGCTACGCGTCCTGCAGCAGGGCGAATATACGACCGTCGGCGGCCGCACGCCGATCCGCACTGACGTCCGCATCGTTGCCGCCACCAACAAGGATTTGAAGCAGGCGATCAATCAAGGCCTCTTCCGCGAAGATCTCTATTATCGCCTCAACGTCGTGCCGCTGCGCCTGCCGCCGCTGCGTGACCGCGCCGAGGATATTCCCGATCTCGTCCGTCATTTCGTGCAGCAGGCGGAAAAGGAAGGACTGGGCTCGAAGCGCTTCGACCAGGAAGCCCTGGAACTCATGAAATCCTATCCCTGGCCGGGCAACGTGCGCGAGCTGGAAAACCTCATCCGCCGCCTGATGGCGCTCTATCCGCAGGATGTCATCACCCGCGAGATCATCGATTCGGAATTGCGCGCCGACGTGCCCGATAGCCCGATCGAAAAAGGCCCGGTCCGCACCGGCAACATGACCATCGCTCAGGCGGTCGAAGAGAACATGCGTACTTATTTCTCGAGCTTCGGCGACAATCTGCCACCGCCGGGGCTCTATGATCGCGTTCTCACCGAAATGGAATATCCGCTGATCCTTGCCGCACTGACCGCGACCCGCGGCAATCAGATCAAAGCCGCCGATCTGCTTGGCCTTAACCGCAATACATTGCGCAAAAAGATCAGAGAGCTGGGTGTTTCCGTCTATCGGAGCTCCCGCACGGCTTGACAATGTGATTGGATGCGTTGCATTTTCGCCACAATGCGTTGCTTAAAGGTCACGCAGCCGGTTCACAGTTTTTGCGGTGGCGATTCGTCGAGTGTGTTCCTGTGCAAGGGGAAATTGTTTATTAGTTTCAGCTCATTATTCGAATGATTTGAAACGGAGGTTTCGCATCAGATACGAAGCCGAATGACGGTTCCTCCTTTGCCTGTCGCTCTTGCCGCCGCCAAAGCAGTGCGATTGCAATTTTGGCCAGGGCGCCGACCGCCGCCCGCGCCCGGAGACGATGGGAATGAAGCAGGACGCGGGGTCGCCGACAACGAGCGACGAGGCGGTCGTCAAGGTGACGGACCGTCGTGCATCCTTCGCCCTTCCTGGCCTGATCTTGGCCGGCGGCGCGCTTTTGTGCGCGATCGCCACGCTTCTGATGCTCCTGGGGCTGACACCGGTCGCCCCCACATCATCCGTCGTCTTCACTTCCGTCGTCATCAACGGCCTGTTCGTTCTAGGTCTGATCGCCCTGATCGCGCGTGAAGTCGCACGCCTTGTGAAAGCCCGCAGCCGCGGCCGCGCGGCGGCGCGCCTGCATATCCGCATCGTCGTTCTCTTTTCTATCGTCGCCATCACCCCGGCGATCCTCGTGGCCATCGTCGCCAGTTTGACGCTGAATGTCGGCCTCGATCGCTGGTTTGCGCTGCGCACGCAGCAGATCATCAGCTCCTCGCAGAATGTCGCTCAGGCCTATCTGATGGAGAATGCCAGCTACCTGCAGGGCCAGACCGTTTCCATGGCGAACGATCTGGAGCGCAATCGCACGCTCTACAGTCTCGATCGCACCGGTTTTGCCGATCTGATGACCAGGCAGGCCAAGGGCCGCGGCTTGCTCGGCGCTTTCCTGGTGCGTCGTGACGGCAGCGCGATTGTTCAGGCCGACATCAAGACCGAGCGTCCGCTGCCGGCAATTCCGAAGGATGCGCTCGAAGCCTCCGCCGACGGCCAGCCGACCCTCATCCCGCCTGGGGTGACCAATCTCGTCGGTGCCATCATCAAACTGGACGAGATTCCCGGTTCCTTCCTCTACACTGTCCGGGCCGTCGATCCGCGCGTCATGAACGCCATGCGCATGGTCGAAGACAACACGGCCGAATACAAGGCGATGGAAGAGGGGCGCATGTCCCTGCAGATCGCCTTTGCGGTGCTCTACATCGGCTTTGCGTTGATCGTGCTTCTGGCGGCGATCTGGACCGCAATCGCGGTTGCGGACCGCATCGTTCGGCCGATCCGGCTTTTGATCAGCGCCGCCGACAATGTCGCGTCCGGCAACATGAACGTGCTGGTGCCGGTGCGCGCGGCCGATGGCGACGTCGGCAGCCTGTCGCGCACCTTCAACAAGATGATCTCGGAGATACGCACGCAGCGTGACGAGATCCTCGAAGCCAAGGACGAGGTGGATGACCGCCGTCGCTTCATCGAAGCGGTGCTCTCCGGTGTGACCGCGGCCGTGATCGGCGTCGAGCACGACCGGCGCATCACCATTGCCAACACATCCGCCGAAGAGCTGCTGACCCTGAAGAGCGATGAACTTGTCGGCAAGAACCTGGCCGATATAGCCCCAGAGGTCGAGCAGGTCGTGACGGAAGCGACGACCCGGCATCGCAACGACTTCCGCAAGCAGATCAGCCTGGTGCGTGGCGGCACGGTGCGGACGCTGAGCGTTCAGGTGACGCGCGAGGAGTCGCGCGATTCGAATGAATCCTACGTTATCACGCTCGACGACATCACCGATCTGGTCATTGCCCAGCGCTCGACCGCTTGGGCCGACGTTGCACGTCGCATCGCCCATGAGATCAAGAACCCGCTGACGCCGATCCAGCTTTCCGCCGAGCGAATCCGCCGCCGCTTCGGCAAGAACATCGCCGAGGCCGATCGTCCGGTCTTCGATCAATGCACCGACACGATCATCCGCCAGGTGGGCGATATCGGCCGCATGGTCGATGAATTCTCCTCCTTCGCCCGCATGCCGAAGCCGACGATGGAACCGAGCGACCTGCGCGACATCCTGCGTGACGCCGTGTTCCTGCGCGAAATGGGCAATAACCACGTCAAGTTCGAACGCGAACTCGGCGAGGAGCGCCTGGAAGGCATGTTTGACACGCGCATGCTGGGCCAAGCGTTCGGAAATCTTATCAAGAACGCCGTGGAGGCGATCGAAGGCGTGCCGAGCGGCGAGACCCGCGAGGAGCCTAAAGTCCTCGTACGTTCATTCCTGGATGCCGAGCGCGACCGCTTTACGGTCGACGTCATCGACAATGGCCGCGGCCTGCCGGTCGAGAACCGGCACAGCATTCTCGAACCTTACATGACGATGCGCGAGAAGGGGACGGGCCTTGGGCTCGCGATCGTCAAGAAGATCATTGAAGACCATGGCGGGCAGCTAGAACTGCACGATGCTCCCGCCGATTTCGACCAGGGCAGGGGTGCCATGATCCGCGTGCATTTGCCACGCCGTGAGCAGGCCTCCGTCGCCCCGACAGCAAGTGACAAGGAAAGCGTATATGGCATCTGATATTCTCGTGGTGGATGATGAGGAAGATATTCGCGAAATCGTTTCGGGAATTCTTTCGGATGAAGGACATGAGACTCGCACCGCGTTCGACAGCGACAGCGCTTTGGCGGCGATCTCCGATCGAGCACCGCGGCTGATCTTCCTCGATATCTGGATGCAGGGCAGCAAGCTCGACGGCCTGTCGTTGCTGGATGAGATCAAGACGCGCCATCCGGAACTGCCGGTGGTGATGATCTCTGGCCACGGTAACATCGAAACTGCCGTCTCCGCCATCAAGCGCGGCGCATTCGATTTCATCGAGAAGCCGTTCAAGGCCGACCGGCTGATCTTGATCGCCGAACGGGCGCTGGAAAACTCCAAGCTGAAGCGCGAGGTCTCCGAGCTGAAGCGCCGCACCGGCGACGCCGTCGAGCTGATCGGCACATCGGTTGCCGTTTCGCAGCTTCGCCAGACCATCGACAAGGTCTCCCCGACCAACAGTCGCGTGATGATCTTCGGCCCCTCTGGTTCCGGCAAGGAACTTGTGGCCCGCATGATCCACAAGAAGTCGACGCGCGCCAACGGTCCTTTCGTCGCGCTGAACGCCGCAACAATCACCCCCGAACGGATGGAAATCGCCCTCTTCGGCACCGAAGGGTCGCCGGGCCAGCCGCGCAAGATCGGCGCTCTGGAAGAGGCGCATCGCGGCATTCTCTATCTCGATGAAGTCGGCGAGATGCCGCGCGAGACGCAGAACAAGATCCTGCGCGTGCTGGTCGATCAGCAGTTCGAGCGCGTTGGTGGCTCGAAGCGCGTGAAAGTCGATGTGCGCATCATATCGTCGACCGCCTACAATCTGGAAAGCCGGATCGCCGAAAGCCTGTTCCGCGAAGATCTCTATCACCGCCTCGCTGTGGTGCCTGTGCGTGTGCCGGCGCTCGCCGAGCGGCGCGAGGATATTCCATTCCTCGTCGACCAATTGATGCGCCAGATTTCCGAGCAGGCTGGCATCCGCTCGCGCCGCATCGGCGACGACGCCATGGCGGTGCTGCAGGCGCATGATTGGCCGGGCAATATCCGCCAGCTTCGCAACAATATCGAGCGCCTGATGATTCTCGCGCGCACCGATGGCCCGGAGACGCCGATCACCGCGGAGATGCTGCCGACCGATCTCGGCGACATGTTGCCGAAGGTATCCGCTAAGAACGACTATCACATCATGACGTTGCCGCTGCGCGAAGCCCGCGAAATGTTCGAGCGCGACTATCTGATCGCGCAGATCAACCGCTTCGGCGGCAATATTTCGCGCACCGCCGAGTTCGTCGGCATGGAACGCTCCGCGCTGCACCGCAAGCTGAAGTCGCTCGGCGTCTGAAATCCTTTGCGCGGCAGTTCCGATCTGCCCCGCAACCCTCTCATATTCTTATGAAATTCTGATCAGGGTCCGCCATGCCGAGAATAGCTTATGTGAACGGCCGTTACGTCAACCACAGCGATGCAATGGTCCATGTCGAGGATCGCGGTTATCAATTTGCCGATGGTGTCTACGAGGTCTGCGAGGTCCGTCACGGCTTGATCGTCGATCTGAGCCGCCATCTCGACCGTCTCAACCGCTCACTCGGCGAACTGCGCATCGCCTGGCCGATGAGCCGCGCGGCGCTGATCCATGTGATTCGCGAGACGCTGCGCCGCAATCACGTCCGCAACGGCCTGTTCTATCTGCAGGTGACGCGCGGCGTCGCCCGCCGTGATCATGTCTTCCCGGCCGAAGGCACGCCGTCCTCGATCGTGGTCACCGCCAAGAGCACCGATCCGTCCGTCATCGCCAAGAAAAATGCCAATGGCATCAAGGCGATCACCGTGCGCGACAATCGATGGGATCGGGTCGACATCAAGTCTGTCGGGCTTCTGCCGAATGCGCTGGCTCGCCAGCAGGCCAAGGAAGCCGGCGCACAGGAAGCGATCTATATCGATCATAATAGTATGGTGAAGGAGGGGGCTGCGACCAACGTCTGGATCGTCGATACGGATGGCAACCTGGTCACACGCCCGGCGGAGCACGGCATCCTGCGCGGCATCACGCGCACGACGCTGATGGATGTCGCCGCGAAACTGGAGGTCACCGTTGTCGAGCGTTTCTTCTCCGTCGAGGAGATGATGGCGGCGCGCGAAGTGTTCATTACGGCCGCCACCAGCATTTGTTTTCCGGTGGTTGCCATCGACGGCCAGACGATCGCCAACGGTCATCCCGGGAGCGTTTCGCAGAAAATTCGCGAAGCCTTTTTCGACGTTGCGGAAAAGACTGCGATTTGATACCAACATTCGCTGGAGAGGAGAAAGTGAGGGTATCTCCTTTCCGGGGTCTCAGTATATCTTGATATTTCACCGGCTTAGGCTGGCAAAAAAGAAAGAAGCGGCGCGATGGCGGAACGTTCTCAAAACTTGCAGGACCTATTTCTCAATACTGTTCGCAAGCAAAAGATTTCACTCACAATCTTTTTGATCAATGGCGTAAAGCTCACGGGCGTTGTTACGTCCTTCGATAATTTCTGCGTCCTGCTGCGCCGAGACGGCCATTCACAGCTCGTCTATAAGCATGCGATCTCGACGATCATGCCTGGCCAACCGATGCAGATGTTCGAAAGCGAAGAAGTCGCATCCTAACTAGGATTTGCCGTTATCACGACACGCGATACGAAAAACGATTCCATCATCCCGGAAACTGCGAAGCATCGGGATGACACGCATGCTGTCGTCATTGTGCCCGTCCTGAAGCAGGCGCGCGCGTCGCGCTCCGCGCAGGCGGATGGGGCGACGACCATCCGTTCCCCCGAAAGCCGGCTCGAAGAAGCCAAGGGTCTGGCACTCGCCATCGACTTGAACGTCGTCAATGGCTCGATCGTGCCGATCAGCGATCCGCGTCCGGCGACACTTCTCGGCACCGGCAAGATCGAGGAAATCCGCGCGCTACTCGACGAATTCGATGCCGGCTTGGTGATCGTCGATCATCCGCTGACGCCGGTGCAGCAGCGCAATCTCGAGAAGGAATGGAACGCCAAGGTCATCGACCGCACGGGTCTGATTCTTGAAATCTTCGGCCGCCGCGCCTCCACCAAGGAAGGCACGCTGCAGGTCGATCTTGCGCATTTGAACTACCAGAAGGGCCGGCTGGTTCGAAGCTGGACCCACCTTGAGCGCCAGCGCGGCGGTGCGGGCTTCATGGGCGGCCCCGGTGAAACACAGATCGAAGCCGACCGGCGCATGCTGCAGGAGCGGATCATCCGGCTCGAGCGCGAGCTGGAGCAGGTGGTGCGCACCCGCCAGCTTCACCGTGCCAAGCGCAAGAAGGTGCCGCATCCGATCGTGGCATTGGTGGGCTACACCAATGCCGGCAAGTCGACGCTGTTCAACCGGATTACCGGTGCTGGTGTCCTGGCCGAGGACATGCTGTTTGCGACGCTCGATCCGACGCTGCGGCGCATGAAGCTGCCGCATGGCCGCACCGTGATCCTTTCCGATACCGTCGGCTTCATTTCCGACCTGCCGACCCATCTGGTGGCCGCTTTCCGCGCCACGTTGGAAGAAGTCCTGGAAGCCGACCTGATCCTGCATGTGCGCGATCTCTCCGATGATGACAATCCGGCGCAGAGCGCCGATGTCATGCGAATCCTCGGCGATCTCGGCATCGGCGAGGCGGAAGGGGCGGAGCGCATCCTCGAAGTCTGGAACAAGATCGACCGACTGGAGCCGGAGGCGCATGATGCCATCGTCCAGAAGGCATCGACCGCTGAAAACGTCATCGCGGTCTCGGCAAGGAGCGGCGAGGGCGTCGATCGCCTGATGAACGAAATCAGCCGCCGGCTCTCCGGTGTCCTGACCGAGACGACGATCACGCTGCCCCTCGACAAGCTGGCATTGTTGCCGTGGCTCTACAATTACGCCATCGTCGATGGCCGCGAAGACAACGAGGACGGCACCGTCACCTTGGATTTGCGCTTGACCGAGACGGAAGCGGCGGAGTTGGAGCGGCGCATGGGCAATGGTCCGAAGCCGCAGCGCGAGGATTGGGAATAGACGTCCTAGAGTGGTTCAACTTTTCACAGAAGAACCGCTCTATCCCTTTGTTTTTTCCGCAATTCCGGACGGAAAACCGCTTCGCGCTGGATTTGCTCTATTCAGCGAGCTGACGCTCGATCGCCTTCGCCGCCTGCCAGATATCTTCCATCCGCTCCAGAGAAGCGCCGTCGAGAGTTTCCCCTTCGGCGGCGAGTGTCGTTTCGATGTGATTGAAACGGCGGCGGAATTTCGTGTTCGTGCCCCGCAATGCCTGCTCGGGCTCCGCGTTCACATGCCGGCCGATGTTGACGACGGCGAAGATCAGGTCGCCCAGTTCGTCGCTGACCTTGGCCTTGTCGCCGCTTGCAAGTGCCACCCGCAATTCGTCGATTTCCTCCTCGATCTTGTCGAGGATCGGCTCGGGCGCTGACCAGTCGAAGCCGACCTTGGCGGCGCGTTCTTGCAATTTCAGCGCCTCGGTCAAAGCGGGGAATGTGCGTTGCACCGAACCGAGAAAACCGGTTTTGAAATCCTCGGAGATTCCCCGGCGTGCCCGGCGCTCGGCGCGCTCGCGCTTCTCTTGCGCCTTGATCTCTTCCCACTGCACTTTCACCGCGTCGGGCGTATCGGCGCCGGAGACAGCGAAGACATGCGGATGCCTGCGGATCATCTTGCGGGTAATGGCTTCCACTACATCGCCGAAGGAGAATTCGCCCGCTTCCTCAGCCATGCGAGCATGGAAAACGACCTGCAGCAGGAGATCGCCGAGCTCTTCGCAAAGATCGTCCATATCCCTGCGTTCGATCGCATCGGAAACCTCGTAGGCTTCCTCGATCGTATAGGGCTTGATGGTCTCGAAGGTCTGGACGATGTCCCACGGGCAACCGGTCTCGGGGTTGCGCAGTGCCGCCATGATTTCGATCAGGCGGGATATGTCTCGCGATGCTTCCATCGTGGCCTCTATGGTCTTGTCTATTTCAGTTTAGTGGAATGTCGTTGTCGCTCTTGGTCGCCTGGTAGCGATTGGAGAGCGCGGCATAGGCGGCCTTGATGCGCGCCGTCTGTTCCTTGAGCGCCGCCTTCAGCGGGTCCGCTTCCGTTTCGACGAGATCGGCGACCGCAAAGCTGTTCCAGAAGGCGTTCTGCCGGCGATAGCCGCCCGGTTCCAGCCCGAAGACCTCTTTCAGGATTTTCAGGTCATGCGGGATCGCGAAAGCGTCGCGGGAATCCTCATGGCTGAAGAAATAGTAGAAATTATCGAAGCCGGCCCAGGTGATGGCCGACATGCACATGGTGCAGGGCTCGTGCGTGGAGAGGAAGATCAGCTCCTTGGTCGCAGGCTTCTCGCCGAGTTCGTAGAAGCGCTTCAACGCATGTACTTCGCCATGCCAAAGCGGATTTTCGAGCTCGTTGTTCGTTTCGGCAATGACCAGCGACAAGTCGGATTTACGCAGGATCGCCGCGCCGAAAACCTTGTTTCCGGCGGCAACGCCCCTTTGCGTCAGCGGCAGGATATCGTGTTCCATGACATCGAGGAGGCGGGCGGCGATGGTGTTGGCGGACAAACGGAACACTCCGAGATATTTTCTTCATCTTAACGGCATTGCCGGCACGGCGGAATGCGCAAATGACGTATGGACTCCATTTGCCACAGGCAATAGGAATGTCCTTGATAGCAAGAAGTCCTAAAAGTCTATGGATTTCCTGTATTTATGCTATTCTGACTGACTGGTGAGTTTTGCTCAAATCGGAGAGATGTCGAGCAAAAGAATACGGACTCGGCGGAGCATTAGAATTTCTGTTTCTTCAATCTCCTGGCCGGTAAGGTGATATTCGGGCAATCTCGAAGTGGAATAATGATGCCTCCCAGGACTCAACAGCTTTCGGTGTTTCCCGCCTTCTTTCGCGTGGAAGGAAGGATCGCGGCTGTGTTCGGCAATGGTGATGAAGCCTTTGCCAAGACGCGGTTGCTGATGAATACGCAGGCGAAGATCGTCGCCTACGCGCAAACGCCGGAAGCCGATTATCATTCCTTCCTGATCGCCAATCGCATCGAGACCGTGCGAACGGCTTTTTCGCCCGATCAGGTGGAGGGCGCTGCCCTGGTGTTCGCCGCCACCGGTGATGCCGAAGCCGACCGCGCCATCGTTGACGCTGCCCGCGCCGCAAGAATTCCGGCAAACGCCGTCGATCAGCCTGACTATTGCGATTTCTACACGCCGGCGCTGGTCAATCGCGCCCCGGTCGCTGTCGCTATCGGCACCGAAGGCGCCGGCCCCGTGCTGGCGCAGATGATCCGCGCGCAGATCGATCAATTGCTGTCGCCTTCGCTTGGCAAGCTCGCAGAACTGGCGACGAGCTATCGCAAATCCGTCGAACGCCTGGTGCCGCGTGGCGTCGCCCGCCGCGTCTTCTGGCGCCGCTTCTTTTCCGGCCCTGTTGCTGACGCCGTCAGCGCCGGTCATCTGCTGCAAGCCGAACGTGCCGCCGACAGCTTGCTGCACTCTATGCACAAGGTCGAGGGTCATGTGTGGCTGGTAGGTGCCGGTCCTGGCGCGGAAGATTTGCTGACGCTGCGCGCTCAACGCGTGATGATGGAAGCCGATGTCATCGTCTATGACGCGCTCGTCCCACAGGCGATCGTCGATATGGGCCGCCGTGACGCCGAGCGTCTTTCCGTCGGCAAACGCAAGGGCTGCCACACGAAATCCCAGGAAGAGATCAATGATCTGCTGGTGCAGCTTGGTCAGGACGGCAAGCGCGTCGTGCGGCTGAAGTCCGGCGATCCGCTGGTCTACGGCAGGGCGGCTGAGGAAATGGCTGCCCTCCGCGCTGCTGGCGTTACCTATGAGATCGTTCCCGGTATCACCTCGGCTTTTGCTGCGGCTGCCGATTTCGAGCTGCCGTTGACGCTGCGCGGCGTCGCCTCGTCGCTGGTCTTCACCACCGGTCACGACCTGACCGGCAACGTCCTGCCGGATTGGGCGAGCCTCGCCGTATCCGGCGCGACCATCGCTGTCTATATGGGCCGCACGGTCGCCGCTTCCGTGGCCGGTCGTCTGATGGAAGCCGGGCTTCCGCCGGAGACCACCGTCGCCGTCATCGAGAACGCCAGCCGCCGCGACCGTCGCCTGATGCACGGCACCTTGAAAGATCTGCCGGACCTGGAGCATCGCGATGAACTCGGCGGTCCGGTCATGGTCATCATCGGCGACGCTGTCGCCGGCGCCAATTTCGAACAGTCCGAGCCGCTGGTCCGCCAGGAGACCGCCGCTCAAGAATTTGCAAGGAGCTGATCCATGGTCGACAAGGTTTTGACCGCAAACCGGCTGACCGATGGCATTGCCGTCTGGTTGGATGCCAATGGTGAGTGGGCAACCTCGCTGCAGGAGGCGCTCGTCGCTCGTCATGCCGAGGCGGATGCCGCGCTCGAGGCGATCGGCAAGCAGGCTTATGCCGATAACAAGGTCGTCGACGTCAACCTGATTGAAGTTCAGGAAACCGCCGGCAAGCTCTGGCCGCTGCGCCTGCGTGAGCGCATCCGCGCCGAAGGTCCCACGATGGAATACGCGCCGGGTTATGCCGCGGCCGATCCGGAATTCATTGCAGTCTGAGGAAATCATGTATCGCTACGACGAATTTGACCACGCCTTTGTTGCGGAACGGGTTTCGCAGTTCCGCGATCAGGTGCAGCGGCGCCTTTCGGGTGAGCTGTCGGAAGATGCGTTCAAGCCGCTGCGTTTGATGAATGGTGTCTATCTGCAGCTCCATGCTTACATGCTGCGCATTGCCATTCCCTATGGCACGCTGAGCTCGCGCCAGGTGCGGATGCTCGCGCATATCGGGCGCACCTATGACCGCGGTTACGGCCATTTCACCACCCGCCAGAACCTGCAGTTCAACTGGCCGAAGCTGTCCGATATACCCGATGTGCTTGCTGAGCTTGCTTCCGTCGAGATGCACGCCATCCAGACGTCAGGCAATTGCATTCGTAACGTCACGGCCGACCATTTTGCCGGTGCCGCCGCCGATGAAGTCGCCGACCCGCGTCCCTATGCGGAAATCCTGCGGCAGTGGTCCTCCGTTCACCCGGAATTCTCCTTCCTGCCGCGCAAGTTCAAGATTGCTGTCACCGGCGCCGAGCGCGACCGTGCCGCCATCCAGGTGCATGATATCGGCCTGCATCTGAAGAAAAACGACAAGGGCGAGATCGGCTTTGCCGTCTATGTCGGTGGCGGGCAGGGCCGCACGCCGATGGTCGCCAAGCTGATCCGCGAGTTCTTGCCGGAAGAAGACTTGCTGTCCTACACGACCGCCATCGTGCGCGTGTACAATCTGCACGGCCGCCGCGACAACAAATACAAGGCCCGCATCAAGATCCTCGTGCACGAAACCGGTGCTGCGGAATTGGCACGTCAGGTCGAGGCCGAGTTTGCAAACCTGAAAGACACGGAACTGAAGCTTCCTGAGGCCGACGTTCAGGCGATCGCGACCTATTTCGCACCTCCGGCTCTGCCGGAACGCGCCGAAGGCTGGGAAAACCTCGCCCACTGGAAGAAGGCCGATCCGGCCTTTGCCCGCTGGGTTCAGCAGAATGTGCAGCCGCACAAGAATCCCGATTACGGCATGGTGACGATCTCGCTGAAGCCGATCGGCGGTATTCCGGGCGATGCTTCGGACGCGCAGATGGATGTGGTGGCCGATATCGCCGAAGAATATGCCTTCGACGAAATCCGCGTCAGCCACGAGCAGAATCTGATCCTGCCGCATGTGGCGCTGGCCGATCTCGAAGCCGTCTATCGCGGCCTGGTCGCCGCCGGTCTCGAAACCGCCAATGCCGGCCTGATCACCGACATTATCGCCTGTCCCGGCCTCGACTATTGCGCTCTCGCCAATGCTCGTTCGATCCCGGTTGCGCAGGAAATCTCCAGGCGCTTCGGTTCGGCCGAGCGTCAGGCCGAAATCGGTGAGCTGAAGATCAAGATTTCGGGCTGCATCAATGCCTGCGGCCACCACCATGTCGGCCATATCGGCCTGCTTGGCGTCGAGAAGAAGGGTGCGGAACTCTATCAGATCACGCTCGGCGGCTCCGGCGATGAGCATACCTCGATCGGTGAGATCATCGGCCGCGGTTTCGAGCCGGAAAAGGTGACCGATGCGATCGAGACGATCGTCGATACCTATCTCGGCCTGCGTCTGGAGCCTTCCGAAACCTTCCTCGCCGCCTATCGTCGCGTCGGACCGCAGCCTTTCAAGGATGCGCTCTACGGCTCGGCAGCGGCCGAAGCGGCGTAAGGAGATGGCCATGACGAAGATTTGGCGGGAAACCGGTTTTGTCGCAAACGATCCCTGGATCATCGAAACCGATGAGCTGAAGGCGACGGAAGAGCAGAAGCCGCTGCTCGGCCTCGATGCCCTGATTGCCAAGGCCGAGGAAAGCAACGATATCGGCCTCGGCGTCTTGATCAAGCCGGCTGACGATGTGACCCGGCTGGAGCCCTATCTCGATCGCCTGGAGATCGTCGCCGTGGCGTTTCCGGCTTTCAACGATGGCCGCGCCTTCAGCCACGCCTCGCTGCTGCGCCAGCGCCTCGGCTACACCAGCGAGCTGCGTGCGGTTGGCGATGTGCTGATTGACCAGGTTCCATTGATGTTGCGGGTCGGTATTGATAGTTTCGCAGTCACCAACGAGACGGCGCTGAATCGGCTTTCGGAACAGCGCCTGCCGGGCATTCCGCATCACTATCAGCCGACCGCCCGGCATTCCGAAGGCGGCCAAGCCTATAGCTGGCGCCGCCAGGCCGCCAAAACGGCCTGATGCGGCTTTCAGCCCCAGGAGTGGCGGCAATGCGAGATACATCGGATTGCCGCATTCTAGTGACTATATATGGCTGACATGATGGCGTGAATCTTGACCGGAACACGCATATTTTATGCCGGCGCCGTGTGATGGAATAGAATGCCTTTAAATCGGGGCTATATTATAATATCAGCCTCGCGAAACGCAGCTTGCCAAGAATGACGTGTACGACGAATACGGGATCCGAGACCGAATGAACGCCCCCGCCAAGACCGAAGACTTTGTTTCCGCAGTGCCCGCCGGCGTCTTTGCCGAGAAGGTACTGAGCGTGACGCATTATACCGACCGGCTCTTTCGCTTTACGATGACCCGGCCGCAGGGCTTCCGCTTCCGCTCGGGCGAGTTCGCGATGATTGGCCTTATGGTCGACGGCAAGCCGCTTTACCGCGCCTATTCGATCGCGAGCCCTGCCTGGGCCGATGAGCTTGAATTCTTCTCGATCAAGGTGCCGGATGGTCCGCTGACCTCGCATCTACAGAACATCAAGCCGGGCGACGAAGTGCTGATGCGCAAGAAGCCGACGGGCACGCTGGTGCTCGACGCGCTGACGCCGGGCAAGCGGCTCTATATGTTCTCGACCGGCACCGGCATTGCGCCTTTCGCCAGCCTGATCCGCGATCCAGAGACCTATGAGAAGTTCGAGGAAGTGATCCTCACGCATACAACCCGTGATGTGGCAGAGCTGAAATACGGCTTCGACCTCGTCGAGGAAATCAGCAACGATGAAATCCTGAGTGAAGTCGTCGGCGACAAGCTGCGCCACTATGCGACCGTCACCCGCGAAGAGTTTCCCTTCAAGGGCCGCATTACCGATCTCATCGAAAACGGCAAGCTCTTCACCGATCTCGGCATTCCCACGTTGGATCCCGCGGTCGACCGCGGCATGATCTGCGGTTCCTCGGCCATGCTGAAGGACACTAAGGACCTGCTTGAGAAGGCAGGCCTCAACGAAGGCGCCAACAGCAAGCCGGCCGAATTCGTCATCGAACGCGCCTTCGTCGGCTAAACGAAAAATACGAAGCAGTTTTCCATCCGGGATTGCAAAATAGGCTAATTCCGCGTTTTCGTGAAAAGCGAAACTGCTCTCGGATATCGGAATAGGTAAGGCGGTCTCGATAGCGAGGCCGCTTTTTTCATCTGTCGCTGAGATAATCGATCAGTGTTGCCATCACTTTGCGGGCATCATCGCTGTCGCCCCGATGGATTGCCGTGATGACGCTGACATGCAACGCAATCGACCGGTCCATGCCATCGGGCGTAGCGGTCGAATACCAGAGCCGGCGCGAATGCGTCTGCACGGGTCCGAGTGCGGCCGTGATGAAGCCGTTCGGACAGGCCTCCTCAAGGATTTCATCGAACGCCTTGTCGGCAGCGAAGAAGCCAGGCAGATCGCGCGTTGCGGCGCAATCACTCATGAGCCGGGCGCACTCAAGCAACTGTTCCCGTTGTTCCTCAGTGGCATGGCTGGCGACCAGCGATGCGGCGATCGGTTCGAGTTCGCGCCTGACCTGCATCACATGCATATGGTCTCCCGGCCGAATCTCCGCGATCTGCAATCCGACGCGCGGCCTTACATGAATCAACCCTTGCCACGCCAGCTTCTGAATCGCCTCGCGCACCGGCGTGCGCCCATGGCCTGCCAATTCGATCAGTTGCTTTTCCGTGACCAGTGCACCCGGTTTCAGCGCCAACGTCACGATCCGATGCTCAAGGGCGAGATAAGCAAGATGGCTTTGCGAATTCAGCATTCTCGGGCGATTCCATTGATATATCACAAGTTGCCATGGCGTCGTCGCGATGGCAAGCGACGGTGATATATCAGGTGAGATCGGCCGGCTGCGAGCCCGCCTGCCGGACCTGTCAAAGTTCTGATTTGGTGGAATCGGACGGTCAAGGGCCGGGCGAGGGGAGCCCGTGACCGTGAGATAGGGTCAATAGCCGATTGCGGAGGATAGGCTCGGCGGCTTCCGCTTGGCAGCCATCAGCAAATCCAGTTCCGTCGAAGACGGTCCGAACTTGTCGAACAGCCGCTTGGCTTCCTTGTCGTCGAGGCGATATTTTCGTGCGAATTCGGCGATGCTGTAGGGGCGACCGCGTATTACTTTCCGGCCCGGCGTCTGATTGGCGCTTTGGGTCATGCTTCCAACCTCCTCTTCCGTCTACCCAACAAAAGTTAGGGCTGCGGATGCGGTTGAAAAGGGTTGTGAAAGGCAAAATGTCACATAAATACAATAAAAAAGGGAAGACGAGATATCCCCATCTTCCCTTTGAGCATCTCTGTCCGGACGGCTTTCTGCTCGCGCAGCGCGCGCCTATCGCCTGATCAACCGACCGACGAAGATCAGGATGCAGGCACCAATGAAGCCGGTGATCAGATAGTTGAGCCATGCGTTGAACGGCAATGCGATGTGCAGGGCCCCAAGGAGCCAGCTAGCAACAATTGCCCCGACGATGCCGAGGATGATGTTCATGATAACGCCCATGTTGCTTTCCATGAGCTTTTCGGCGAGCCAGCCGGCGAAGCCGCCAATAATGATCGCTGCGATCCAACCGACGTGTGCGTCTTCCATAAATATCCTCCTCAAGGAATCGGCAAGTTACTGATAAAAGTTGATATACACCAAAAGCGATTCGGCCCGCAAACAATTGCGTTTGGGTTGCGAACAGAGCCGCTGGCTGGCAAAGCGCGATTATTGGGGAAAAATGTTACCGTTGTTCCGGGGCGCCGAGACAGGCTTTGAGATCGGCTAACTGTTTTCTCAAATCCTCGGCGACTTCATCGGTCGTGTCGATGAACCGGTTGTTTTCCACGACATGTACGCGGATGCGGCCCTGTTTCAGACAATGCAGGTGGAAACGCAGAAATTGCTCCTGTGCCTTGCACCATTTATCGAGCTCGGATTTCTGCTTCATTGGCGCCCTCGACCCCCAGTGCCGGCCCAAACCTGATACCGGGCAGATATCTTAAGAATTCAGGCAACTAGCATTCAATAATGCCGTGTTCGCTCAAAAACATCCTATCAAAACCGTGGTAACATTCCGACGTGGCGCTCGCCGAGTCATTCGTTCGAATAAGAAAGGCGTAGTCGCCCCTCAAAAAGTCTGCGGCAATCTCCCGAAAAGGCAAGAATAATCTATAAGATAATCCTTAAATTGAGGAATCATGCCCTTCCGTATCATCAAAACGACCAATCCTTGCTTTTTTCCAGCTTGAAACCACTGCTTGATGCGCTGATCTTTCCAAGTCGCGCATCGAGACAGGCAGGTTTCACCACGTCGACATGCGGAAAAGCATTGTCCGTCGCCGCAACTGCGATTTTATGGGTTGACCGCAATAGGGCGTCTGCATATGTTCCGCGCACTTCCAGCCGGGGTGTGACCATCCGCGGACAGGGAGAGCGTAGCTCAGCCGGTAGAGCAACTGACTTTTAATCAGTAGGTCATGGGTTCGAATCCCATCGCTCTCACCAAAAAATCCAGGAAAGTCAGACAGTTTATAGGGCAGGGCCTTTTATCTCCGGCCTGTTCAGCCGTTTTCGTGTCTACCCTATGTCCGAATGAGAACGACCTGTGTCCGCCTCGACCGGGCAAGCGATTTGCTGCGCCGTCGCACCTGTCGGTCTGCTAGCCGGCGGATGCTCGTTCGACATAGCGGAAGATTCTGGTCACGGTCGATCGGCTGACGCCTGCCTCTTGGGCGATGCAATCCATCGACTTTCCCTCGGCCTTTAAGCGAAAAACGCTTTCCTCTTTATGCCTCATGGCCGTGGCCGACGAATCGTGCACCGGCGTCATGCCGACGGAGGTTTCGGAATGCTCTGTAACAACAGCCGCCATGATACGCTCCCTTGCAATCATTGGAGAGCTAGAAGAAATGACGTCAATGTTGCTGTGAGTAAATTCGGATATTAGCAGTATATGAAGCAATCTTTATTCGGTAGGGGTGCGGCCTTGTGCCCGCTTCGCCCGCGAAAAGGTGATTGGCGTTCCGGCCCCGGCAACGCTAGTAAGACGGCTGAATGACATAGCCGGAGTCTATCGTGTCGCTTGCCGATATCTCGCTTCTGAGCGCCTTGCTTGCCGGAGCGCTTTCGTTTCTCTCGCCCTGCGTCCTGCCGCTGGTGCCACCGTATCTCTGCTATATGGCCGGCATTTCTGTCGAGCAATTCCGCGGTGGTGGAGCGGCTATTGCGACGGGGCCGAGCGTTCGTGGCAATGTCCTGTTTTCGGCGCTGTTCTTCACGCTCGGCTTTGCGACCGTGTTCATTGCGCTTGGCGCCGGTGCGTCCTCGATCGGCATATTGCTACGCCAGCATCTCGATATCCTGGCGAAAATAGGCGGCCTGATCATCGTCGTCATGGGCTTGAATTTCCTCGGCGTTTTTCGGCTTGGCATTCTTGCTCGCGAGGCCCGTTTCCAAGGGGGCGGCAAACCGGCGACGCTGACGGGTGCTTATATCATGGGCCTCGCCTTTGCCTTCGGCTGGACGCCCTGCATCGGCCCGGTGCTCGGGGCAATCCTCGGCGTTGCGGCTTCGCGGGAGACGATCGGCGCCGGCGCCGGGCTGCTCGCCATCTATTCGCTCGGCCTTGCCATCCCCTTCTGGATCGCCGCCGGTTTTTCGGGCGCCTTCATGAGCTTTCTTGTCCGCTTCCGCCGCCATCTTGGCACGGTTGAGAAGGTTATGGGCGGGCTGCTCGTGCTGACCGGCCTGGCGTTCATATTTGGCTATGTCAGCGACATGGCGATCTGGTTTCAGCAAACCTTTCCAATCCTGATGCAAATCGGCTAAGCAACTCCCGTCCTGTCTCCAATCGCCAAAATGGATGTGCCCGATGGCTGACATTGTCGGTCTGTTGCTGCCGTTCTTCGGCTTGATCTTGGTCGGTTATATTGCCGCGCGCATCACCAAACAGTCGGCTGAGGCGCTTGGCTGGCTCAACACCTTCATCATCTACGCCGCGTTGCCGGCCCTCTTCTTCAAGCTCGTCTCGCAAACGCCGATCGAACAATTGACGCGAGTCGATTTCATCGCCACCGACATTGCCGCGACCTATCTGATCTTTCTGCTGGTGTTCCTGGTCGGATGCTTCCTGCGTCGCAATTCGCTGGCCGATAGCACGATCCAGGCCTTTGCCGGTGCCTACGGCAATATCGGCTACATGGGGCCGGGCTTAGCGTTGCTGGCGCTTGGCGAGAAGGCCGCCGTACCGGTGGCGCTGATCGTCTGCTTTGAAAATGCGCTGCATTTCATCGTCGCGCCGGCGCTGATGGCAATCGAGGGCGGCGATAAACGTTCGCCATGGCGGCTTGCCGCCGACATCGCGAGAAGGGTGCTGCTGCATCCCTTCATCCTGTCGACGGCCCTCGGCTTTGCCGCCGCGGCCTTTTCGGTCGGCCAGCCAGCTCCCTTCCAGCACTTCGTCGATTATCTCGCTCAGGCGGCCGCACCCTGCGCCTTGTTCGCCATGGGCGTGACATTGGCGCTGCGGCCGCTGAAACGCATACCGGCCGAGATCGGCTATATCGTGCCGGTCAAGCTCATTCTGCATCCGTTGGTCGTCTATGTCGTGCTGCAGGCGGTCGGCGGCTTCGATCCGATCTGGATCGAATCGGCGGTGCTGCTCGCGGCTCTGCCAACGGCGACGAATGTCTTCGTCATCGGCCAGCAATATGGCGTCTGGCAGGAGCGCGCCTCCGCGACGATCCTGATCACCACCGCTTGTTCGGTGGTGACGGTCTCGCTGGTGCTTTATTTGATCAAGTCCGGTGCCTTACCGGCGCAACTTTTCCCGTAGCATCGACGGAAAACCGCGCAAGCCGCCGCCTGGCTCGATGCCTTCGCGCATGACGATGTTGCGCAATGGCGGAATGGCTGAAAGGACATGCAGCCCTGCTGCTCGCAACATCTGGACGGGCAGGAAATCCGAAAGCAGGGAACGGTTCAGCAGATCGACGCTCGCCGTCCGGCTGATGATATCGACACGGCGGCGGCGGTCGAAACTGTCGCCGGCGGATGCTGAAATCGGCTGCCCTGTGGGGCTCGCCAGAATTTCGACGAGCGTCAGGATATCGCGCAGGCTGAGGTTCAGCCCTTGCGCGCCGATCGGCGGGAAAACATGCGCGGCTTCGCCGATCAGCGCGGCGCGGCCTTTGCCGAAGCGATAGGCCGTCATGCCGGAGAGCGGCCAGACCTGGACGTTGTCCTCGACAGTAACCTTGCCGAGCATCGATTGCATACGGTCCTCGATGAGGCGCCCGAGGTCTTCCAGCGATCTCTCAGCATTGGCGGCGGCTTCCGCCGGCTTTTGCACCCAGACGAGGCTCGAGCGATTGCCGGGCAGGGGGACCTGGGTGAACGGCCCGCTTTCCGTATGGAATTCGGTAGAGATGTTTTGATGCGGCAGCGAATGCGCAAAGTTCAGCACCATGGCCGATTGCGGATAAGACCACGTCTTGACCTTGATCCCCACCGTTTCCCGCACCATCGAATTGCGCCCGTCCGCACCGACGACCAAAGCCGTTTCAACGATATCGCCGTCTTCGAGAGTGATGGTGACGCCATCGTCGCGCACAGTCACCTCAGAAGCCGCCGTCTCGATAAGCGTGATATTGCCTTCCGCCTTTGCGGCTTCGCTAAGAGCGCTGAGCAGTGCGGCGTTCGGTATATTGTAGCCGAAGGCGTCGAGGCCGATTTCGGAGGCGCGGAAGGCGACGGTCGGCGCACGCAGCAGCCGTGTGGTGCCGTCAATGATCTGCATCGTGGTCAGCGGTGCGGTGGACGGCGCAATCCTGTCCCAGAGCGTCAACCGCTCCAGGAAGCGAATCGATTGGTCCATCAGCGCCGTCGTCCGCCGGTCGGCCTTGTTATGCGGCTGGGCTATGAGCGCAACGGCTCGTCCGCCGCGCGCCAAGGCGATCGCCGCGATCATGCCCGCCAGACCGCCGCCGATGACGGCCACTTCAACCTGCTTCATATCGATGCCTCAATTATCTTTCTTTCTGAAAATAGACGCTTAGCCTGTTGAAATCCATGGGATGAAACATCGCAGCGGGTGAAAATGACAAGAACTCGCGCTAGCCTATGGTACATGGACGCTTTTGCGCTGGCAGCGCCGGGCAAAGGGTGCATATTAGCAAGAAAAATCGCCTGCCGGGGCAGGTAGATAAGCAGGCGAGTAACGGGGCGGATGAAAATCTTCAATTACAAGCGGGTGCCTTACGCGGAAATCCGCGCCTTTTCCGTACATATCTTGACGGCATCCGGCTCATTCCTTGCCTTTCTCGGCGTTGTTGCAGCGGCGGAACATCGCTTTGTCGATATGTTCTGGTGGCTCGGCCTGGCGTTGCTTGTCGATGGCATCGATGGTCCGATCGCCCGTAAGGTCAGCGTCAAGGAAGTTTTACCGAATTGGTCCGGCGACACGCTGGATAACATCATCGACTACGTGACCTATGTGCTTCTGCCCGCCTTCGCGCTCTACGAAAAGGGCATGATCGGTGAGCCCTGGTCCTTCGTCGCCGCAGGCATGATCGTCGTATCCAGTGCCATTTATTATGCCGACACGGGCATGAAGACGGGGGAGTATTTCTTCTCCGGATTCCCTGTCGTTTGGAACATGATCGTCTTTACGCTCTTCGTCATCGACGCCAGCGCGGTGACTGCCATGGTGCTGGTCGGCGTTTCGGTTGTTTTGACATTCCTGCCGATCAATTTCCTGCATCCGGTGCGGGTCAAGCGGCTGCGGCCGCTCAATCTCGGCATATTCCTGCTTTGGTCCGCGCTCGGAGTGTATTCATTGCTCATGCATTTCGTCATGCCGGAATGGGCCGTTATCTTGTTTATCGTTACCGGCATCTATCTCTATTGCATCGGCGCCGTGCTGCAGTTTTTCCCGTCCCTCGGACGCCAGTAGGATTTGCGAGACATGAGCATGAAGAAGACCCACGCCATTCGCATTCACGAAAACGGCGGTCCGGAGGTCATGAAGCTGGAAGAGGTCGACCTGCCGCCGCCAGGCGCCGGCGAGGTGCAGATCCGCCATGCTGCGATCGGATTGAATTTCATCGATGTCTATTTCCGTTCGGGTCTTTACAAGGCGCCCTATTTTCCGCTGCCGCTTGGCAAGGAAGCGGCCGGCACGGTAACGGCCGTAGGCCCGGGTGTCAGCGATTTCGCGGTCGGCGATCGCGTTGCCTATGTCGGCAGCGATGGCGCCTACAGCGTCGAGCGCAATATCGAGACGCGTTTTATCGTCAAGGTACCCGATGATATCGAGCTCGAGACCGCGGCGTCGATGATGCTGAAGGGTATGACGGCCGAATATCTTCTCAACCGCACCTTCAAGGTCGGTCCGGAAACGGTGCTGCTATTTCATGCTGCGGCCGGTGGCGTCGGATTGATTGCCGGACAATGGGCAAAGGCGCTCGGCGCCACGGTGATCGGAACCGCCGGCTCGCCTGAAAAGGTGAAACTGGCGCTGGAACATGGCTATGACCATGTGATCGATTACAGCAGCGAGAGCTTCGTCGACCGCGTCCGCGAGATTACCGGCGGCAAGGGTGTCGATGTCGTCTATGACTCGGTTGGCCGTGATACGTTTCCGCACTCCCTCGATTGTCTGAAGCCGCGCGGCATGTGGGTGACTTTCGGCCAATCCTCTGGTCCGATTGAAAATTTTAACCTTGCCATCCTTAATCAGAAGGGCTCGCTTTTTGCTACGCGGCCAAGCCTTTTCGCCTATATCGCCACCCCTGAGGAAATGAGAGCCAGCGCAAAAGCATTATTTGCTGTTGTGCAAGGCAGCAAAGTGCGTATCAATATCAACCAGACCTATCCGTTGAGCGATGCGGGGCGCGCGCACACGGATCTGGAAACAAGAAAAACGAGTGGAACTACGCTGCTGATCCCATAGATCCGAAAGGGTAGGACAGTGGGAAGGAAATGAGGGGAACGTGTCGTCATTCGATGTGCCGGCAACCGGCGCGTTATTGTCGGTTCGCAAGCTGACGAAGCTGTTCGGTAGCTTTGCTGCCTGTAATGGAATTGATCTGGAAATTCGACCGGGCGAGATTCACGCTTTGCTCGGTGAGAACGGCGCAGGCAAATCCACTCTGGTGAAGATGCTGTTCGGCGTTTTGGAGCCAACCGAGGGCGAGATCGCCTGGCAAGGCCAACCCGTTTCCATTGGTTCGCCTGGCGAAGCGCGTAAGCTCGGCATCGGCATGGTGTTTCAGCATTTCTCGTTGTTCGAAGCGCTGACGGTCGCTGAAAATATTGCCCTTTCCCTTGATGACAGCATCCCGATCGGCAAGATCGCCGAGGAGGCTGCCAGCCTATCGCGAGCCTATGGCCTGCCGCTCGATCCCCATGCGCATGTGGCCGATCTTTCCGTCGGCGAGCGCCAGCGTATCGAAATCGTCCGCGCGCTACTGCAGAATCCGAAGCTGATCATCCTCGACGAGCCGACCTCCGTGCTGACCCCGCAGGAAGCCGATCGTATGTTCGAAACGCTCTTCCGGCTCCGGGACGAAGGCCGTTCGGTGCTCTATATCAGCCACCGCCTGGAGGAGGTGCAACGCATCTGCTCCCGCGCCACGGTGCTGCGCCATGGCAAGGTAACCGGTGCCTGCGACCCACGGCAGGAAACGCCCGGCTCGTTGGCTCGTATGATGGTCGGCAGCGATGTTGCCAGCGTGCAGCATGAAGGGCTTGGTAAAAAGGGCGACATCCAGCTCGAGATTGCCGGTCTTTCGGTGCCTGCCCGCACGCCCTTTGCCATGTCGTTGAAGAACGTTTCGCTGCGGGTACGCGCCGGCGAGATTCTGGCGATCGCCGGCGTTGCCGGAAACGGGCAGGGCGAACTGTTCGACATCGTTTCCGGTGAACACACCGTGCCATCGGACAATTTGATCTTCGTGCGTGGCCAAGCGGTCGGGACCAAGGGTATCAACGCGCGCCGCCTGTTAGGTGCCGGCTTTGTGCCGGAGGAACGTCATGGCCATGCGGCGGTTTCGGGGCTGAAGCTATCGGACAATCTGGTGCTCGCCCGCAGCAAATCGGACCGCCGTGCTTTTCTTGGCGGCGGCTTCCTGAAAGTGATTCGGCGTGGTGCGGTCAAACAGGCGACCAAGCGCATTTCCGAAGCCATGGACGTGCGCAAGAGCGGCGAGGACCCGACTGCCGGCTCGCTCTCCGGCGGCAATCTCCAGAAGTTCATCGTTGGCCGAGAGCTTGACCGACAGCCGACCGTGCTGGTCGTCAATCAGCCGACCTGGGGTGTCGATGCGGGTGCCGCGAGCCATATTCGTCAGGCACTGGTCGATCTTGCCCGCAACGGCTCGGCCGTGCTGGTCATCAGCCAGGATCTCGACGAAATATTCGAGGTTGCCACCGACATCGCCGTCATTTCCGAAGGGCGGCTGTCGCAGGCCTATCCAGCGGGCGAGCTGACGCGGGAAAAGATTGGCCTCCTGATGGGCGGCCTGCATGAATCAAAGACGCATTCGGAGCCTATGCATGCGCATTGAACTGGAAAGGCGCCCGCAGGCTTCGAAACTGTTCGGCTTCCTGTCGCCGCTGCTTGCCCTCGCGTTGGCGCTGATCGCCGGCACCATCATGTTCGCCGTCCTCGGCAAGGACCCCGTGGAGGCGCTGGACGCCTTCTTCGTCGAGCCACTGCTGGAAGTCTGGTCGCTGCACGAACTGGCCATCAAGGCCGGGCCACTAATCATGATCGCCGTCGGCCTTTGTGTCTGCTATCGTTCCAACAACTGGAACATCGGCGCCGAAGGCCAGTTCACCATCGGCGCGGTCGTCGGCTCGTATATCCCGATCGTCTACACCGATTGGCATTCACCGATGGTCCTGCCGCTGATGCTGATCGCAGGTGCCATTGGCGGCGCGCTCTATGCCGCGATTCCGGCGTTGTTGAAGGCGCATTTCAATACCAACGAGATCCTGACGAGCCTGATGCTCGTTTATATCGCGCAGCTCTTCCTGGATTGGCTGTCACGCGGGCCATGGCGCGATCCACAGGGCCATAATTTCCCGCAGAGCATCGATTTTCCGCCGGAGGGGGTGCTGCCGGCGATCTGGGCGGACTCCGGCCGGGCGCATTGGGGTATCGTCTTTGCCATCGTCGCGGCGATCCTTGCCTGGTTCATGATGAAATATACGCTGAAGGGCTTCGAGATAACCGTTCTCGGCCAATCGGAACGGGCAGGGCGTTTCGCCGGATTCTCTTCGCGAAAAATGGTCTGGTTCGGCTTCCTCTTCTCCGGTGCATTAGCAGGTCTTGCCGGCATTTCCGAGGTTTCGGGCTCGATCGGCCATCTGCAGCCGGCGATATCGCCTGGCTACGGCTTTACCGCCATCATCGTTGCTTTCCTGGCGCGTCTCAATCCGCTTGGCGCGATCCTCTCCGGCTTTGTACTGGCGCTTACCTATCTTGGCGGCGAGGCGGCGCAATTGTCACCCGGCATCTCCGCCAAGGCGGCGAGCGTCTTCCAGGGGCTGTTGCTTTTCTTCGTGCTCTCCTGCGATACGCTGATCAATTATAAGATCCGGCTGGTCTGGTCGCGGGTTCGGGGAGGTGCGGCATGACTATGAGTGTTTTTGAAGCGATTCTCCTGACCATCATCACCGCCTCGACGCCGCTCGTTATCGCCGGCCTCGGCGAACTGGTGGTGGAACGCTCCGGCGTGCTCAATCTCGGCGTCGAAGGCATGATGATCATGGGTGCTGTCGCCGCTTTCGTCGGCGCGCAGATGAGCGGATCACCCTATGTGGGCCTCATCACCGGCATTGTCGGCGGTGCGCTGTTTTCGCTGCTGTTCGGGTTCCTGACGTTGACGCTGGTGACCAATCAGGTGGCGACGGGTCTGGCGCTCACTATCCTCGGCCTCGGTCTCTCCGGCATGATCGGTGAAGGTTATGTCAGCGTGCCCGGCGTGCAGTTGCGGGAAATCGTCTTTCCGTTCCTGTCCGATATTCCGCTCATCGGGCCGGTGCTCTTCAAGCAGGACCTGACTTTCTATCTCTCGATCGCGCTGCTGATCGGCGTCAATTGGTTCCTCTTCCGCAGCCGGACCGGCCTGAAGCTACGCGCCATCGGCGACAGTCATGGCTCGGCGCATGCCCTCGGCATCAATGTCATCCGCACGCGCTATCTGGCCGTCATGTTCGGCGGCGCCTGCGCAGGCCTCGCCGGCGCGCAATTGTCGCTGGTCTACACGCCGCAATGGGTTGAGAACATGTCGGCCGGCCGGGGCTGGGTGACGCTGGCTCTCGTTGTCTTCGCGTCGTGGCGGCCAATGCGCGTCATGGCCGGCGGCTATCTCTTCGGGGCGGTGACGATCCTGCAATTTCATGCGCAGGGCTTCGGGGTTGGCATTCCCGCACAATTCCTGTCGATGCTGCCCTATGCGTCGACTATAGTGGTTCTCGTCATCATCTCTCAAAATCGCCGCGCGACCTTGATCAATACGCCAGCGTCGCTCGGCAAGGCCTTCGTTCCGGAGCGCTAAGAACAACAACCGGACGGATTTCGTAAGTTATGTCAAACCAGCAGGGGTAACCATGAAGAAACTAGCACTCACACTCGCCACCACGGCCGCCGCCATTATCGGCTTCGCTGCCGCGGCCGAAGCGGCACCGACCAAGGTCTGCTTTGTCTATGTCGGCTCGCACACGGATGGCGGTTATTCGCAGGCGCACGATCTCGGCCGTCAGCAGGTCCAGAAGGAGTTCGGCAACAAGATCGATACGCCCTATCTCGAAAATGTTCCGGAAGGCCCGGACGCCGAACGCGCCATCGAGCGCCTCGCTCGTTCCGGCTGCTCGCTGATCTTTTCCACGTCGTTCGGCTTCATGGATGCCACCGTCAAGGTCGCCGCGAAGTTCCCTAAGGTGAAGTTCGAGCATGCGACCGGCTTCAAGAGCGGCCCGAATCTCGCCACCTACAACTCGCGCTTCTATGAAGGCCGCTACATCCTGGGGCAGATCGCCGCCAAGATGTCGAAGAATCACGGTGCCGCCTACATTGCTTCCTTCCCGATTCCGGAAGTGGTGATGGGCATCAACTCCTTCGAGCAGGGCGCGCGTTCGGTCGATCCGAGCTTCAAGCTCAAGGTCATCTGGGTCAACACCTGGTTCGACCCAGGCAAGGAAGCCGATGCTGCCAAGGCGATGGTCGACCAGGGCGTCGATATCCTGACCCAGCATACCGACACCACCGCGCCGATGCAGGTGGCCGAGGAACGCGGCATCCATGCCTTCGGTCAGGCCTCCGACATGATCGCCTCCGGCCCGCACGCGCAGTTGACCGCTGTCGTCGACACCTGGGGTAACTACTACTCCAAGCGCGTCCATGCGCTGCTCGACGGCACCTGGAAGGCCGAACAGAACTGGGACGGCCTGAAGGACGGCATCTTGAAGATGTCGGACTACACCAACATGCCTGACGACGTGAAGAAGATGGCTCAGGAAACTGAAGCCAAGATCAAGTCCGGCGAACTCGCTCCCTTCACGGGCCCGATCAACAAGCAGGACGGAACGCCTTGGCTGAAGGCTGGCGAAAAGGCCGATGACGCTACGCTGCTCGGCATGAATTTCTACATCGAAGGCGTCGACGATAAGCTTCCTGCCGCAAAGTAAGCCTCTAAATTTGAGACGGTTGAAAAAGGGCGCCCCGAGCGCCCTTTTTTGTTGCAGTGCATCACACAATGTCGATTTACAAAAGTATTACTATATGATTTTTTGCCACTGGCCGTAAGAGACGGCCAATTGGGAGGACATCATGAAATTGAAGACTGCACTGGTGAGTGCCACGATTCTTGCTGCTTGCATGTTTACGTCTGCGTCGGCAAAGAATTTGGTTGTCGGCTTTTCGCAAATCGGCTCGGAATCTGGCTGGCGTGCGGCGGAAACGACCGTTACCAAGCAGCAAGCTGAGAAGCGCGGGATCGATCTCAAATTCGCCGATGCGCAACAGAAGCAGGAAAACCAGATCAAGGCAATTCGCTCTTTCATCGCACAGGGTGTCGATGCGATTCTGCTGGCTCCCGTTGTTGAAACGGGCTGGGACGCCGTTCTGAAGGAAGCAAAGGAAGCCAAGATCCCGGTCATCCTGCTTGACCGCACGATCAACGCACCGAAGGATCTCTATCTGACCGCCGTTACCTCGGACCAGATCCACGAAGGCAAGGTTGCCGGCGACTGGCTTGTGAAGACCGTCGGCGATAAGAAGTGCAACATCGTCGAGCTCCAGGGCACCACCGGTTCTTCGCCGGCGATTGCCCGCAAGAAGGGCTTCGAAGAAGCCATCAAGGGCCATGACAACCTGAAGATCGTTCGTAGCCAGACGGGCGACTTCACCCGCGCCAAGGGCAAGGAAGTCATGGAAAGCTTCCTGAAGGCTGAGAACGGCGGTAAGGATATCTGCGCGCTCTACGCTCATAACGACGACATGGCCGTCGGCGCCATCCAGGCGATCAAGGAAGCCGGCCTGAAGCCGGGCAAGGATATCCTGACCGTATCCATCGATTCGGTTCCGGACCTCTTCAAGGCCATGGCTGCCGGCGAAGCAAACGCGACGGTCGAACTGACGCCGAACATGGCCGGCCCCGCCTTCGATGCTCTCGACGCCTACCTGAAGACCAAGAAGGAGCCGCCGAAGTGGATCCAGACCGAGTCCAAGCTGTACACGCAGTCTGACGACCCGCAGAAGGTCTACGAGGAAAAGAAGGGCCAGGGTTACTGATGTAAGAAAGCAAACCGCATCGGCCGGCAAACGGCCGGTGCGGGCTTTTCGACGCGGAACTGCGGGCGCGCTGAAACTTCACGAATTCGGGTGAAATCACCTGAATGGGAGTAAGATGAACGCACGGCGCTCTAGCGAGCGGCGTATTTCGCGCTTTTGCATAGCGGCTCAATTCAAGGAAATTCTTGGCCCATGGCTCACGATGTCGAGCGTCTTCTGACAGCTACCGGCTTCTGCAAATATTTTCCCGGTTCCACCGCCCTGGATCATGTCGATTTCACATTGCGGCGGGGTGAGGTTCATGCGCTTCTCGGCGAAAATGGTGCTGGGAAATCGACGCTGATCAAGTGCATGACTGGCGCATATCGCCGCGACGCAGGCAGCCTCGTTCTCGATGGCGCCGAAATCGATCCGCATGATACGCTCGCAGCGCAGAAGCTCGGCATCGGGACGGTTTATCAGGAGGTGAACCTCCTTGCGAATTTGAGTGTCGCGGAAAATCTGTTTCTCGGCCGTCAGCCGAAACGCCTCGGCATGGTCAGCAGCCGCGTGATGAACAGCATGGCGAAAGACCTGTTGTCGCAATACGGCATAGACATCGATGTCAGCCGTCAGCTCGACCGTTTCTCCGTGGCAATCCAGCAGGTGATCGCGATCGCGCGTGCCGTCGATCTCTCCGGCAAGGTTTTGATCCTCGACGAGCCGACGGCCAGCCTCGACACCCATGAGGTCGAGATGCTTTTCGGTATTATCCGAAATCTGAAGCAGCGCGGTTTAGGCATTGTTTTTATTACGCACTTTTTGGAACAGGTCTATCAGATCTGCGACCGCATAACCGTGCTGCGCAACGGCCGCCTTGTGGGGACGCGCGATGCTGAGGGCCTTTCGCGGCAAACCCTGATCGCCATGATGCTTGGCCGCGAACTTGCGCACGCCGAAGCGACTGCGAAGCAGGCGGTCAGCGAAAGCGGGCCGGTGAGGTACCGCTTCACCAATTTCGGCAAGCGCGGCAAGATCAAACCCTTCGACCTCGAGGTTCGTGCCGGCGAAGTGGTTGGGATTGCCGGTCTGTTGGGCTCCGGACGCACGGAAACCGCAGAGGTGCTCTTTGGTGTCGAGCGCGCCGACAGCGGCGAGGCAAAGATCGAGGACCGGACGGTGGCTCTTTCGAGCCCGCGTGCCGCGATCAAGAGCGGCTTCGGCTTTTGCCCGGAGGACCGCAAGACGGACGGCATCATCGGCGATCTGTCCATCCGCGAAAATATAGTCATGGCGCTTCAGGCCCGCCGCGGCTGGGCACGCCCATTGCCGCGCAGCGAGCAGAATGCGCTCGCTGATCGCTATATCAAGGCGTTGGATATTCGTACCACCGACCGCGAAAAGCCGATAAGGCTGCTGTCCGGCGGCAATCAGCAAAAGGCCATTCTGGCCCGCTGGCTGGCGACCAATCCCAACTTCCTGATACTGGACGAGCCGACGCGCGGCATCGATGTCGGTGCGCACGCCGAGATCATCCGCTTGATCGAAGACCTTTGCCAGCAGGGAATGTCGCTGGTGGTGATTTCGTCCGAGCTGGAGGAGCTCGTAGCCTATAGTTCCCGTGTCATCGTGCTGCGCGACCGCGAGCATATTGCCGAACTGACGGGCGACAAGATTACTGCCAGCCATATCGTCGACTCCATAGCGACGGGCGAGAGCAAGCGAGAAGAAGCATGAGTTCCCAGATCAAGGCCCTGTTATTTCGATTGGCTCCGCAACTCATTGCGTTGGCAGCCATTCTTCTTTTGAATTTCATTATGTTCCCGCAGTTCTTTCATCTGGAAATGCAGAATGGCAGATTGTACGGCAGCATCATCGATGTTCTCAATCGCGGTGCGCCGGTAGCACTTCTGTCGATTGGCATGACGCTCGTCATCGCCACCAAGGGCATCGATCTCTCGGTCGGCGCGGTGATCGCAATTTGCGGTGCCGTCGCGGCATCCGCCATCGTCTCCGGGAATTCTCTCGCCTACACGCTGCTGCTGACCATCGGCGTCGGGCTTGCATGCGGGCTCTGGAACGGGTTCCTCGTCGCGGTTCTCGACATTCAGCCGATCATCGCTACGCTGGTGCTGATGGTCGCAGGCCGCGGGATAGCCCAATTGATCACCGAAGGCGTCATCATGACCTTCAATGACGATGGGTTGATCTTCCTGGGGAGCGGGTCTTTCGCCTCTCTGCCGATGCCTGTCGTCATCTGGCTGCTGGTGGCATTGGCGGTCATTCTTCTGGTGAGGCGCACGGCGCTCGGCATGCTTGTTGAGGCGATCGGCATCAACCGTCGCGCCAGCACGCTGTCGGGCATCCAGACGCCGGTGCTGCTGATCGCCGTCTATGCCCTGAGCGGCCTTTGCGCCTCAATCGCCGGCATCATCGTTTCCGCCGATATCAAGGGCGCCGATGCGAACAACGCCGGTCTCTGGCTTGAGCTGGACGCGATCCTCGCCGTTGTCGTCGGCGGCAATTCCCTTCTTGGCGGTCGTTTCAGCATTGTCGGCTCGCTGGTTGGAGCGATGATCATCCAGTCGGTCAATACGGGCATTCTGTTGTCCGGCTTCCCGCCGGAATTCAATCTGGTGATCAAGGCCGTCATCGTCATCATCATTCTGGTCATCCAGTCTCCAGCTCTCCAATCCGTCTCGGCGTTTTTCTGGCGTCGGCGGGGTGCGGCGCAGATGATCCATGAGGAGCAGGCAAAGTGAATTCGAAATATCTTCCCCTGCTCGTGACGATCGTCATTTTCCTGCTGGCCTATACCGGCTGCGTGCTGCAGTTTCCGACCATGCTGTCGACGCGCGTTATCGGCAATCTGCTGACGGACAACGCTTTTCTCGGAATTGCCGCAGTCGGCATGACCTTCGTCATCCTTTCCGGCGGCATCGATCTGTCGATCGGTTCGGTTATCGCCTTTACCGGCGTCTTCCTGGCGATCGTTCTGCGGGATACCTCGATCCATCCTTTGATCGCCTTCGCGCTTGTTCTGGCGATCACGACGATCTTCGGCGCGGGCATGGGTGCCATCATCCACTATCTCAGTATGCCGCCCTTCATCGTCACGCTGGCGGGCATGTTTCTCGCGCGCGGCATCGCATTCGTCCTGTCGATCGACAGCATCCCGATCGAGCATGATTTCTATACGCAACTCAGCGATCTCTATCTGCTGCTGCCGGGCGGCGGTCGTCTGACGCTGATCGGCGGTATCATGCTGATCGTCTTTGCCGGCGGCATCCTGCTGGCGCATCGCACCCGCTTCGGAGCCAACGTCTATGCGCTGGGCGGCGGGGTGCAGACGGCTCAGTTGATGGGTGTTCCGGTCGGCCGGACGACCATCCAGATCTATGCGCTGTCCGGCTTTCTCGCCGGTCTATCCGGAATCGTTTTTTCTCTCTATACGTCGGCTGGATATTCGCTGGCTACCGTTGGTGTCGAACTCGATGCCATTGCTGCGGTGGTCATCGGCGGAACGTTGCTGACGGGGGGAGCAGGGTTCGTTGGGGGAACGCTTATCGGAATTCTCATACAGGGCTTGATTCAGACTTACATCACCTTTGATGGAACACTTTCCAGTTGGTGGACTAAGATACTGATCGGGCTGCTGCTGTTTGCATTTATTCTGATGCAGAAGGGTCTTCTGCTGCTTTCCCGCTTCAATCGTCGTTACGCCTGAGGGAAGGACAGAGTGCTTGCGCAGCAGATTGCTTGAATCAAGAAAAACCGAAAGAAAGTCACGAACCAGCCATGCGCAGGTCGTGGATGATCTCGGAAAAGCGATCGTGTCGGGAGCCTTTCCCATAGGCAGCATTCTCCCCGGTGACAGCGAGCTTCTGCAGCGGTTCAAGGTGTCGCGTACGGTTCTGCGCGAGAGCATGAAGACCCTGGCCGCAAAAGGCTTGGTCGTTCCGCGCGCCCGCGTCGGAACCCGCGTCACCGAGAAGATCCATTGGAACATGTTCGACACCGCAGTGCTGACCTGGCACTTCGAAAGCGGTGTCAACGAAGAGTTCCTCCTTCATCTCTATGACATTCGCTTGGCATTCGAGCCGTTTGCCGCCAGCCTCGTCGCGGAGCGCGCCAGCGCTGAGGAAATCGAGGCGCTTCGGCGGCTCGCGATGGCCATGGCTGCGCCGGAGCACACGCCAGACAGCCTTGCCGTCGCCGACCTTCATTTTCATCTGGCAATCACGGAAGCGTCCCACAATCCCTTCATGCGCACGCTCGGCGGCCTGATCGAAGCAGCCCTCGTTGGCATGTTCCGGATGAGCGCGCCGCCCGCCAGCAACGGCTTCGGCAACATAGCCGATTCGCATATGGCCATCGTGGAGGCCATCGCCGCCCATGACGGACCGGCGGCGCACAAGGCGATGGAATTCGTTATTTTCGACGGCCGCCGGCATGTTCAGCAAACCTTCGCGGCACTCGTAGACGCTTGACGCCTACCTCTAAATTCGCCGTAGTTCACCGCTCAACTAGTTGCTATGAGGAGACGAAGCCTGTTCTTGGGCCGTGTCGGACCGCATCTTTCGGAGCTTGAAATGGAACGCACCTGCCTCGCCATCATCCTCGCCGCTGGCGACAGCACCCGTATGAAGTCGTCGATGTCCAAGGTGCTGCACCCGATTGCCGGTCGTCCGATGATCGCGCATGTGATGGAAGCGATCGCAAAGACAGATATTTCCGCTGCAGCGCTCGTCGTCGGCCGTAATGCGGAAGAGGTCACCGCCGCAGCCTCCGTCGGCGGCGTCAAGGTGGAAGCCTATCTGCAGAAGGAGCGTCTCGGCACCGGGCATGCTGTGCTCGCCGCTCGTGAGGCGATTGCTGAGGGCTATGACGATATTCTGGTGGCCTATGGCGACGTGCCGCTGCTCACCGACGCGCCGCTTCGCGCAGCGCGCCGTGGGCTTGCCGAAGGCAATGACATCGTCGTCATCGGCTTTCATACGGAAAATCCGAATGCTTATGGCCGGCTGCTCGTCAAGGATGGTGAGTTGATCGCCATCCGCGAAGCGAAGGATGCGACCGATGCCGAGCTCGCGGTCACCTGGTGCAACAGCGGCCTGATGGCGATCAACGGCCGCAAGGCGCTCGACCTTCTCGACCGCATCGGTAACGACAATGCCAAGCACGAATATTATCTGACCGATCTTGTCGAGATCGCCCGCTCCCTCGGCGGCCGTGCAGTCGCCGTCGACGCGCCCGAAGTGGAGATGACCGGCTGTAACAACCGTGCGGAGCTCGCCTTTATCGAACGCCTCTGGCAGGAGCGGCGGCGTCACGAGCTGATGCTTTCGGGCGTCACCATGATCGCGCCGGAAACAGTGTTTCTTGCCTATGACACGGTGATCGGCCAGGACGCGCTGATCGAGCCGAATGTCGTCTTCGGTCCCGGCGCCGTCATCGATGGCGGTGCGGTCATCCACGCTTTCTCGCATATCGAAGGCGCCCACGTCAGCGCAGGCGCCACGGTTGGCCCCTTCGCGCGGCTGCGTCCGGGTGCGGATCTTGCCGACGGTGCAAAGGTCGGCAATTTCTGTGAGGTGAAGAACGGCAAGATAGCTGAGGGCGCGAAGGTCAACCATCTGACCTATATCGGCGACGCGACCGTCGGGGCCGGCAGCAATATCGGCGCTGGCACGATTACCTGCAACTATGATGGCGTCAACAAACACGAGACCCATATCGGCGCAAACAGCTTCATCGGTTCGAACTCGTCGCTGGTGGCGCCCGTGCGCATTGGCGACAGCGCCTATGTCGCCTCGGGCAGTGTCATCACCGAGGATGTCCCGGCGGAAGCGCTGGCCTTCGGACGCGCTCGCCAGGAGGTAAAACCTGGCCGTGCCAAGGTCATCCGCGATCGGGCCTTAGCCATCAAGGCGGCGAAGAAGGGCAGCCACTAAGCCTAAAGTCCAGCGCAGGAGCCCTTAAATCGGAATCGATTTAAGGAAAGGATTGTGCGCTACTCTAAAGTCCTGCTGTGTCCGCAACGCATCCTTTGGATGCCTCGGCGCGGTAGGGTCGCGTAACGGTCAGAAATCGAAAGTGACCATCGCGGCGATTGAGAAAACGATTAGAATCATTAGGACTTGCTCCAATATTTTGGGCAGACGGAGAATTGCATGTGCGGCATTGTCGGGATCGTCGGAACGAAGCCTGTGGCGGAGCGATTGGTGGATGCCTTGCGGCGTCTCGAATATCGCGGCTATGATTCGGCTGGCGTTGCCACCATTCATAACGGCGTCATGGATCGTCGCCGCGCCGAAGGAAAACTCTTCAATCTCGAAAAGCGGCTGGACGTCGAGCCGCTGCCCGGCGCAACTGGCATTGCTCACACCCGTTGGGCGACGCATGGCGTTCCCAACGAAACCAACGCCCATCCGCATTTTGTCGAAGGCGTCGCCGTCGTCCACAATGGCATCATCGAGAACTTCTCCGAGCTGCGCGAAGAATTGAAGGCCGAGGGCAGGATTTTCGCCACCCAGACCGATACGGAAGTCGTTGCGCATCTCCTGGCGAAATATCTCCGCCAGGGCCTCGATCCGCGCGCAGCCATGCTGAAGATGCTGAACCGCGTCACTGGTGCATATGCACTGGTCGTCATGTTCCAGAACGATCCCGACACGCTGATGGCGGCCCGTTCCGGCCCGCCGCTCGCCATCGGTTTCGGCAATGGCGAGATGTTCCTTGGCTCCGACGCCATCGCGCTGGCGCCCTTTACCAACGAGATCACCTATCTGGTCGATGGCGACTGCGCGATCATCACCCGCGCTGGCGCCACGGTCGTCGACTTCAGCGGCCGGGAGGTCAACCGCGTTCGGCAGATATCGCAGGCGACCGCCTATGTTGTCGACAAGGGCAATCATCGCCACTTCATGGAAAAGGAAATTTACGAGCAGCCGGAGGTGATCTCTCACGCGCTCAGCCATTATGTCGATTTTGGCAGCCATCGGGTGCACCCGAATGCGTCGTCGATCGATTTCAACGCCGTATCCAGCCTCGCGATCTCAGCCTGCGGCACGGCCTATCTCGCCGGCCTGATCGGCAAATATTGGTTCGAGCGCTATGCCCGTCTGCCGGTCGAGATCGATGTCGCCTCCGAATTCCGCTATCGCGAGATGCCGCTCTTGCCATCGCAAGCCGCGCTGTTCATCTCGCAGTCCGGCGAAACGGCCGATACGCTGGCGTCGCTGCGCTACTGCAGGGACAATGGCCTGAAGATTGGTGCCGTCGTCAATGTCAAGGAATCGACCATCGCGCGCGAATCCGATGCCGTCTTCCCGATCATGGCCGGCCCCGAAATCGGCGTTGCCTCGACCAAGGCCTTCACCTGCCAACTTGCAGTCCTGGCGTCTCTGGCAATCGGCGCCGGCAAAGCGCGTGGTACGGTCAGCGCCGAGGATGAACAGGCGATGGTGGGCCATCTCGTCGAGATGCCGCGCATCATGGCCCGGGTGCTGAATATCATCCAGCCGCAGATGGAAAGCCTTGCCCGCGAGATCTCCAAATTCAAGGATGTGCTTTATCTCGGCCGTGGCACCAGCTTCCCGCTGGCCATGGAAGGTGCGCTGAAGCTCAAGGAAATCTCCTACATCCACGCCGAAGGCTATGCCGCCGGTGAGTTGAAGCACGGTCCGATCGCGCTGATCGACGAGAACATGCCTGTTATCGTCATCGCTCCCTACGACCGCTTCTTCGATAAGACCGTCTCCAATATGCAGGAAGTAGCGGCGCGCGGCGGCCGCATCATCTTCATCACCGACGAGGCGGGGGCAGCGGCTTCTACCCTGCCGACCATGGCGACGATTACCCTGCCTATTGTCGATGAAATCATCGCGCCGATGATCTTCTCGCTGCCGATCCAATTGCTCGCCTATCACACCGCTGTCTTCATGGGCACGGACGTCGATCAGCCGCGTAATCTGGCCAAGTCGGTGACGGTGGAATAGGCTGCATTCCCCGCTGTTTTCCTAAAATAACGTCGTCGTGAACGGGGCTCTGATCCCGCCGATGACGTGACTGGCGGGTTGTGCTACGTGCCGATTTCTGGCACGTTTCACATAGGAGATGGTGGGGGAATTTGCCGGTTAGCGGTGGCGACGGAACGGAGTTTTCGAACGGCGAATGACGGATAGACCCATCAAAGTGTCTGTGGCAACGCGGATCAGAAACAATTTCCTGGCGGGCCTGATTATCTGCGCGCCAATCGCCATTACGCTCTGGCTCACCTGGTCGGTGGTCCACTGGGCAGATAGCTGGGTCAGGCCCTATATTCCGGCGCGCTACGATCCCGAGAGCTATCTGAATTTCGCCGTTCCCGGCACTGGCCTAGTGATCGCTATGATCTTCATCACGATCGTCGGTTTCCTCGCCAAAAACCTGATCGGTCAGAGCATCGTCCGCTTCGGCGAATCGATCGTGCAGCGCGTGCCGCTGGTGCGAACCATCTACAAGAGCGTGAAGCAGATTTTCGAAAGCGTGCTGAAGGAGCAGGGCACGTCTTTCAAGAAGGTCGGCCTCATCGAATATCCGAGCCCCGGCCTCTGGTCGATGGTGTTCATCTCGACCGACGCCAAAGGTGAGATCGCTTCGAGGTTCAACGCCATGGGGCATGACATGGTGGCCGTTTTCCTGCCGCCGACGCCCGTCCCGACAGCCGGCTTCCTGGTTTTCGTGCCGCGTGAAAAAATCACGATCCTCGACATGAGCCCGGAAGATGGCGCCAAACTGCTGATCTCCGGCGGCCTGGTTTCGCCGGAATATCGGGAAAAGCTGATCGGCAAGGAACTGCCGCCGCCGGCGCCTGTCCCCGTAAAAACGCTGTCTTAGAACTACGCTTTTTCTGATCTCTTCCTCTCTCGCCCACGCGTTTGGGGCGAGTTGTCATGTCCTTATCATGTTGCCGTCTTAGACCGTCTGCCGGAAAGGCAATCGGGGCGCACCTCATTGTCGAAGTCCGGATCACTAGAACCGGATGCATCGTTCGACACGGCTTTGGCCGTGTCTGAAGGTGAATGCCGTTCCAGCAAAAAGGGCTTTTTCATCAGGAGGATATTGCCTTGAAAAACGTGCGTTCAATGACATTGCCGCTGCTCTCCGCAGCGCTCGCCACTTTTGTTTTCTCCGCGCCGATCGCTGCCCTCGCCGATAGCTCCGTCGCCGTCGGCGGCGTCATGTTGGTCAACAAGGGCCGCGTCGCCGTTGGCCGTATCCCGGCCAATCTGCGCGACAAGTTCGGCGAGACCTTCGGCTCCGGTTCGGGTATGTCCATCGACACCAAGAGCTGGGTGCGCAATGCCGATGGTTCCTACAAAGGTTCGCTGTGGCTATTGCCCGACCGCGGCTACAATGCTGTCGGCACGACCGACTATCGCCCGCGTCTCAACACCATCGATGTCCAGTTGACGCCGGTTGCTCCGGGCGCAACACCGCCGGTCGGCAAGGAACAGTCTGGCGTCGATGCCAAGCTCGCCGACACCGTGCTGCTGACCGACAACAAGGGCGCCGACACGACCGGTCTCGATCCGGCTAACGGCACCCGTCAGCCGGCTGATGGCATGCCGCTGCTGCCTCAAGCGCCGAACGGCAAGATTTCGCTCGATACCGAAGCCGTCGCCCGACTGCCCGATGGCACCATGTTCATCAGCGATGAGTATGGCCCCTATATCTATCGCTTCGCCGCCGATGGCCGCATGATGGCCGCAACCCCGCCGCCGACTGCGCTGCTGCCGATGCGCAATGGTGCCGTCAACTTCGCCTCCAACAATCCCGGTCCTGGCGAATCCGCTCCGGACCCGAAGGATCCGACCAGCGGCCGCCAGAACAATCAGGGCCTAGAAGGCATGTCCCTGACGCCGGACGGCAAGTTCCTGATTGCCGTGCTGCAGTCCGCAACCCGCCAGGATGGCGGCGATTCCAGCTCGACGCGCCAGAACACCCGCACTTTGGTCTACGATGCCACCGATCTGGCCCATTTGAAGCTGGTGCATGAATATGTCGTGCCGCTGCCGGTCTTCACCGACGCCAAGGGCAAGACGGCCGTCGCCGCCCAGAGCGAAATCGTGGCTCTCTCGCCGCAGACCTTCCTCATGCTGGCCCGCGACAGCAACAACGGCTACGGCGTGAAGGGCGATAAGTCGCTCTATCGCAGCATCGACATTGTCGATGTCTCAGCCGCAACCGATATTCACGGCACGGCATTCGATGCCGATAAGCCGGTCGCTCCCAAGGGTGTCGTCGATCCCTCGGTGAAGCCGGCGGCTGTGAGCCAGTTCATCGACATCAACGACAGCGCCGATCTCGCTCGCTTCGGCCTCCACAATGGTGCGCCGAACGATCGCAACAATCTCTCCGAAAAGTGGGAAGCCATGTCGCTCCTGAGCGTCATGGATCCGAAACTGCCGGACGATTACTTCCTGTTCGTCGCCAACGACAACGACTTCCTGACCCAGGACGGTTTCCAGGTTGGCGCGGCCTATAAGGGCGATGGTGGAGCTGATGTCGACACCATGTTCCAGGTGTTCCAGGTCACGATCCCCGGCCTTTCGGCCAAGTAACGGCCTATGATTTGGATGGACGCGATTGCCGCGTCCATCCACCTATCCCGCTCTCAGAAAACGGATCGCCTCGTCGCGGCGGAAGAGATAGAGCAGGGTACGCACAGCCATGCCACGCTCACCCGTCAGCTCCGGATCGCGCTCGATCAGATAGGCGGCGTCCTTGCGGGCGATTTCCAGGAGATCGGCATGGGCCTCGAGGCTGGCGATGCGGAAGCCGGGCGTTCCGGACTGGCGCGTGCCGAGCAACTCGCCCTCACCACGCAGCTTCAGATCCTCCTCGGCAATGCGGAAACCGTCCTCGGTGTCGCGCATGATCGACAGCCGGGCATGACCAGTTTCACCCAACGGGCCCTTATAGAGCAGGATGCAGGTGGACGCCTCGTCGCCACGTCCGACGCGCCCGCGCAACTGGTGCAACTGCGCCAGACCGAAACGCTCGGCATGCTCGATCACCATGATCGTCGCGTCCGGCACATCGACGCCGACCTCGACCACCGTTGTGGCGACCAGCAGGCGGATATCTCCATTCTTGAACGCCATCATCACGGCATCTTTTTCCGGTCCGCTCATGCGGCCGTGAATGAGCCCGATCCCAGGCCCCAGCGCCTTGGTCAAGCTCGCATGCCGTTCTTCGACCGACATTAAATCAGATTCTTCGGTTTCCTCGACAAGTGGGCATATCCAATAGGCTTTTTTGCCTTCGGACAAAGCGCTCTTCAACCGTGCAACGATATCGCCGGTTCGCTCGGTCGGAATGGTGATCGTCTGGATCGGCTTGCGGCCGGCGGGCTTCTCGGTGAGCTTGGAAACGTCCATATCGCCGAAGGCGGCAAGTACCAGTGTGCGTGGGATCGGCGTGGCGGTCATGACCAGCATATGCGGCGAGATGCCCTTCGCCGTCAGCCGCAAGCGCTGGTGCACGCCGAAACGGTGCTGCTCGTCGACGACGGCCAGCATGAGATTGGCGTAGCTCACGCTATCCTGAAACAGCGCGTGCGTGCCGATGACGATCTGCGCTTCGCCGGACGCGATGCGTTCCAGGATGGCGTCGCGCTCGCGGCCTTTGGTACGGCCCGTCAGCACTTCGACGGTAAGATTGGCACTGGCGGCAAATTTCGAGATCGTCGCATGATGTTGTCGCGCCAGGATTTCGGTCGGCGCCATCAACACCGCCTGGCCGCCGCTTTCGATGACCGCGGCAATCGCCATCAATGCCACCAGCGTCTTGCCGGCGCCGACATCGCCCTGCAGCAGCCGGAGCATGCGCTCCGTGCCCGCCATGTCCTTGAGAATATCGGCCACGGCTTCCTTCTGACTGTTCGTCATGGAGAAGGGAAGGGATTCCAATATGTTCCGGCTGATTGTTCCCGTAGGACGCACGGGCTGGCCGGCAACCTTGCGCAGACGCTGGCGCACAAGCGACAGCGACAACTGCCCAGCCAGGAATTCGTCATAGGCAAGCCTGCGGCGGGCTGGCGCCTGCGGATCGATATCGGCAGCATCCCGCGGCGCATGCAGCATGTGGAAGCCGTCTGAAATCGAGGGAAAGCCTTGCTTCTGTGTGAGCGCCGCATCGTCCCATTCCGGCAGTTCCGGTATGCGCGTTGTGGCCGCTTCGATGGTCTTGCGCAGGAATTTCGGCGAGAGCCCGGCGGTAAGGGGATAGACCGGCTCGACCAACGGCAGGTTCTCCGCCTCGCTTTCGCGCATGATGTAGTCCGGATGCACCATCGACGGCCGGCCGTTGAACCAGTCGACCTTGCCGCTGACGGTCACTACTTCATCGATCGGCAGTTGCTTTTCCAGCCATTGCGCCTTGCCGCGGAAGAATACCAGACCGAGTTCGCCGGTTTCGTCATGCAGGAAGACGCGGTAGGGCACGTTGCTGCGCGCATTCGGCGGCGGCTGGTGGCGGTCGACGCGGCCGGTGATGGTGACGATCGCGCCCTGCGGCGCCCGCGCAATGCCCGGCTGCTCACGCCGGTCGATGATGGAATGCGGCGCATGAAAGAGCAGGTCGATGACCCGGCAGTCGTCGATGCTTTCCCGATCGAGCAGCTTCACCAGCAGTTCGGCAATCTTCGGCCCGACGCCGGGCAGCGAAGAGACGGAGGTAAACAGCGGATCGAGGATGGCGGGTCGCATGGCCGGCAAAATGCGACGGGGAGGGTGGCTTGGCAAGGCCTGAGGGTCATGCGAGCTTCTAGGAGGCACATACTCCCCGGAAAATTGCGCTCGGCATGCTTTTTTCCGAAAAACCGGTTCCCACCTTTCAAGGCTGGTTTTATAGAGACCCATCAACATAAAGGTGTTTTTGATGACTGGGCTGACTCTCAGCAGTGCCGATCTCGATCCCCGCCGCCGGCGCATTCTCTTTCGCTGTTGGCACCGCGGTATCCGCGAGATGGATCTTGTTTTCGGTCAGTTCGCCGACAACGAATTGCCCCGGCTTGCCGAGGCCGAACTCGATGAACTCGAGCGCATCATGGCCGAGGAAGACAACGATCTCGTCAAATGGATACTCGGAACGCAGCCGGTGCCGGAGCATCTGCGGACGCCGTTATTCATACGCCTTGCCGCCTACCAGCCCGATTTCGAGCAGGTCGCCGAAAAGCTTGGGATAACCAGATGATCCCTGGTTTCGACGCGAAGAAACTGATCGCGGCAAGCGAGCCGCTGACGATTGGCCATGTTCCCGCCGGCCTGGAGCCTTTTCTGCTGGCCGAGCTGGCGAAAACAGGCCAACCGGTTGCCTATGTCATGTCCGATGGCCAGCACATGGCCGACGTCGAACAGATGCTCGGTTTCATCGCGCCCGATATTCCGGTCCTGACGCTGCCCGCCTGGGACTGCCTTCCCTATGACCGCGTTTCGCCGAGTTCCGACACCTCGGCCCGCCGCCTGGCAGCGCTCTCCGGTCTGATCGCCCACCATCACAAGCCGCATGCCGCGATCGTCCTGGTGACGGTCAATGCCATGCTGCAGAAGGTGGCGCCGCAGGATGTGATCGAGAGCCTGGCCTTCTCTGCCCGGCCGGGCAATCAGGTGCATATGGATGACATCGCCGGCCGTCTGGAGCGCAACGGCTTCGATCGTGTCGCGACGGTGCGCGAAGTCGGCGAATATGCCGTGCGCGGCGGCATTCTCGATGTTTTCGTGCCGGGTACGGAAGAGCCGGTGCGCCTCGATTTCTTCGGCGACACGCTGGAAAGCATCCGCAGTTTCGATCCCGCCAGCCAGCGCACCACCGGCCAGATCCGCTCCCTCGACCTCAACCCGATGAGCGAAGTGACGCTGACGCCGGATACGATCAGCCGTTTCCGCAAGAACTATCTTTCAGCTTTCGGCGCGGCGACGCGCGACGACGCCCTCTATGTCGCTGTCTCGGAGGGACGTCGCTATGCCGGCATGGAACACTGGCTGCCGCTGTTCTATGAGAAGCTGGAGACGGTTTTCGACTATCTCCGCGGCTTCCGGCTGGTCACCGATCACACGGTGCGCGAAGCGGCCGAAGAGCGTTCCAAGCTCGTCTTCGACTATTACGATGCCCGTCTGAATTCCGGGCAGGCGGCCAAGGGGCAGATGGCGCAGGGCACGCCCTACAAGCCGGTAACGCCCGGCCAGCTCTATCTTGACGGCAATACCTTCGCCAAGGCACTCGATGCCTTCAATGCTATGCGCATCTCGCCCTTCAATGAACATGAGGGCGAGGCGCGCCGCGTCGTCAGTGTCGACGCCCGTCAGGGGCCGCGCTGGGCACGATCCTCCACCGAGAGTGCCGATAGCGAGCGCGTCAACGTCTTCGATGCCGTGGTCAAGCACATCGCCGACCGCCGCGCCGCCGGCGGCAAGGTCTTGATATCGGCCTGGACGGAAGGTTCGCTCGATCGCCTTTTACAGGTGCTGGCCGAACACGGGCTTGCCCGCGTCAAGACGATCGAAGCCTTCAAGGATATTGGATCGCTGGAGAAGGGCGAGGCGGCCGCCGCCGTGCTGAGCCTGGAAGCAGGCTTCGAGGCCGGCGATCTCGTCGTCATCGGCGAGCAGGACATTCTTGGCGACCGCATGGTGCGCCGCTCCAAACGCCGCAAACGCGCCGCCGATTTTATCTCCGAAGTGGCTGGTCTGGACGAGGGTTCCATCGTCGTCCATGCCGAACACGGTATCGGCCGTTTCGTCGGCCTCCGGACCATCGAGGCGGCCGGCGCGCCGCATGCCTGCCTCGAGCTGCAATATGCCGACGATGCCAAACTGTTCCTGCCGGTCGAAAATATCGATCTCCTGTCGCGCTACGGCGGCGAGGGCACGGAGGCGCAGCTCGACAAGCTGGGCGGCGGCGCCTGGCAGATGCGCAAGGCCAAGCTTAAGAAGCGCCTGCTGGACATGGCCGGCGCGTTGATCCGCGTCGCGGCCGAGCGCCTGACGCGGCATGCGCCGGTGCTGACCTCGCCGGAAGGGCTTTACGACGAGTTTGCTGCCCGCTTCCCCTATGACGAGACCGAAGATCAGATGAACGCCATCGACGCGGTGCGCGACGATCTCGGCGCTGGCCGGCCGATGGACCGCCTCGTCTGCGGCGACGTCGGCTTCGGCAAGACTGAAGTGGCGCTGCGCGCCGCCTTCGTGGCCGCCATGAATGGCGTACAGGTCGCCGTCGTCGTGCCGACGACGCTGCTTGCCCGCCAGCATTTCAAGACCTTCTCGGAGCGCTTCCGTGGCTTGCCGATCCGCGTCCAGCAGGCCTCGCGCCTTGTCGGCGCCAAGGATCTGGCGCTGACCAAGAAGGAAGTGGCCGATGGCAAGACCGATATCGTCGTTGGCACGCATGCGCTGCTTGGCTCCGGCATCCAGTTCGCCAATCTCGGCCTACTGGTGATCGACGAGGAGCAGCACTTCGGCGTCAAGCACAAGGAGCGGCTGAAGGAGCTGAAGAGCGACGTGCATGTGCTGACGCTGTCTGCAACGCCGATTCCGCGCACGCTGCAGCTCGCCATGACCGGCGTGCGTGAACTGTCGCTGATCACCACCCCGCCGGTCGACCGCATGGCGGTGCGCACCTTCATCTCGCCCTTCGATTCGCTCGTCATCCGCGAGACGCTGATGCGCGAGCATTATCGCGGCGGCCAGAGCTTCTATGTCTGCCCGCGCCTGGCCGATCTCGCCGACATCCACGCCTTCCTGCAGTCGGATGTGCCGGAGCTGAAAGTGGCTGTCGCGCATGGTCAGATGCCGGCCGGTGAGCTCGAAGACATCATGAACGCCTTCTATGAAGGCCGTTATGACGTGCTGCTGTCGACTACCATCGTCGAATCCGGTCTCGACGTGCCGACGGCCAATACGCTGATCGTCCACCGCGCCGACATGTTCGGCCTGGCGCAGCTCTATCAGTTGCGCGGCCGCGTCGGTCGGTCGAAAGTGCGCGCCTTCGCCCTCTTCACCTTGCCGGTCAACAAGGTTCTGACGACGACCGCGGAGCGCCGCCTGAAGGTGCTGCAGTCGCTCGACACGCTCGGCGCCGGCTTCCAGCTCGCAAGCCACGATCTCGATATCCGCGGCGCCGGCAATCTGCTTGGTGAAGAACAGTCCGGTCACATCAAGGAAGTGGGCTTCGAGCTTTACCAGCAAATGCTTGAAGAGGCTGTCGCCGAGGTCAAGGGCGTCGACGAGATCCAGGATACCGGCTGGTCGCCGCAGATTTCCGTTGGCACGCCTGTCATGATCCCCGACGATTACGTGCCGGACCTGCATCTGCGCATGGCGCTCTATCGCCGCCTCGGCGAGATCACCGAGATCAAGGAGATCGACGGCTTCGGTGCCGAAATGATCGATCGATTCGGCCCGATGCCGCTGGAGGTGCAGCATCTCCTGAAGATCGTCTACATCAAGTCGCTTTGCCGCATCGCCAATGTCGAAAAGCTGGACGCCGGCCCGAAGGGCGTCGTCGTGCAGTTCCGCAACAAGGAATTCCCGAACCCGGCCAACCTCGTCGGCTATATCGCCAAGCAAGGCACCATGGCAAAGATACGCCCCGACCAGAGCGTCTTCCTGACCCGCGACCTGCCATCACCGGAAAAACGGCTCCAGGGCGCGGCTGTGGTGATGACGCAGTTGGCGGAATTGGCGAAGTAGTGGGTGCGATGGTATGTAGCAAATACCATCAGCAGCAACTCGCGATTCGATACGGATACTGGCGTGTTGGGCCGAGGACAAAAGTCAATAATATTCCCCGTCAAGGGTCTGGCTATGGGAGCTCATGCTATAGGCAACCTTGTCACTCCACGTGTATTTTAAACCTCCAAGAGTGAGCTAGCTCTCGCAATACAGACTGCACTCAAGTCGATTGCGGCTGCAAATATCGGTCGCGGAGATGAACTGTAGTTTGATCTATGCTCGGGTAAACCGTTGTTGCATTAATATTGATGCTGTCGAGTTGGGCGAGGATATGCTTCTTGTTCGTGATCCCTATTCGAGCGATTTCAATCCCGTCGGTGCCAACTTCCGGCAATATCGCCTCATGTCCAAATAGGAGGAATGCACCGGACTGAGATTTTATTCTACTGTTCGTCCTCTTAGCTTTGACACAGAGGATGGAGCCGAGATCATCGGGCTGGATGCGACCTTCAAAGTAGCTTTTTTCCGATTTGATATGGTGAAGTAGCTTGTGAGCGACATCTTCATTGTTAAACTGGATCAACTCCATACCGAGATTAATTTCGCTCTTTTGGCTGTTAGTGAGATTGGACAAATTGGATAAGCAACTCACAGTATCAGAGTCGTAGTATTTGATCTTCTCACGCTCGATACGGAATATGATGACTTCTCCGTCACTGTTCATAAGATCTTCCCTGCAATAACAGGCAAAAAATAGCGCCATTAGTGGATTGCCGGAGATATCCAACAGGCGGGTGGGTAGCCCGTAGTGCTGCATACGAACCAGGCGGTCAAAGCAATATTGATCGCCTTGGAATTCGTCATAATGCGCTATGAGTAATTCCTTACAGAGCCGATCCTCGTTCGGCATGTATTTCCATGCTCCATCCGGCCATTTCCTGAGAAGCGAAGGCGTCAACTCAAAGCTCGCATCCTCATGTCCACGATAGAAGTTTTCCATCGAGGTATTAACGGGCAATCCATGGAGTAAGCCAAGGAAAATCTCAACGCTATCTGCTACACCGATGATATTCTTCTCGCGCACCGGAGGCTCGGCAACGACGGTTGTCTCATCGGGAGTTAGCTGTTGTTCGATAGCGCCATGAAACTCTGGATAAGCTTGCGCAATCTTCCTAAGAATGTCTCGAAAATCACCCGATCGAACGGCCCAGTGCGTCCGGTAGAGCTGAAATCCGTCAGCCCCGAAGAGCTCTTTAGCCTCTTCTACGCTATCAAACTTTACCTCTCCAAAATCGATCACCACCTTAAAACGGGTCGAAACCTCTTTTCTGTCTGCTTGCGTCTGTCCTATGTGACCGTACTTGATCAGCATCGACACGAAGCCCAAATCTTTTGAAATCTCGCTACATAAGAATGTCGGCAACTTCTCAAGAAAGTCTATGGCGGTCGATCCAACCCCCTCGAGCCGCTTCTCGATATCTGTAGGGGTATATTCGAACATGCGACCTCTGCTCATGGTGAGGTCAATTTCATCCCCGTCTAGATAGTCCCGGTTGCCAAAGGAGATATAATTGAAGTTCTCCGACACGCCAGCGCTCCTCTGCGGCATATGCAGCCCTGCAATAGTCTGGGCTAGTATTCACATCTATCACCCCTACAATAAGATCTGGCTAACGGCCATAATATTGGAGCGGTGAAATTGGCGACGCGATACCTAACAAGATGAAGATCTTTTTCCGGGAGGCTGCGCTTACCTTAAGCCGAATTTTCGTGCCTCCGAGGAAAACTACGCACTGATTGCAATCTATCTGACCACGAGAGAAAACTGGAATGCGACGGGAAAGCCTCGAATCTAGAAATTAAGGCTCCACAATTGGCACAAAGCGGTCTCCCACCTCTCTAAAATGGTCGTCAACCTTTGCTCCCTAACGATGGAAATAGGAATACGCTCAATTCATCCCAGCCCGCGCTTCCGCCTTTAGCTTGGCGATATCCCGCAGCGCCCCAACCAGAACGTCAGGCGTTTGAGCACCGCTCACCGCATATTGCTGGTCGAAGATGAAGAAGGGCACGCCGTTGACGCCGATCTTTTGGGCGGCGTCGATTTCGCCGACGATGAGATCGCGGTCGGCGTTGGAGGAGAGCAGGGTGGCGATGACGGAGCGGTCGAGGCCGGCCTTTTCGGCGATGTCCAGCAGCACGGCATGATCGCCGACATTGCGGCCTTCTTCGAAATTGGCCTTGAACAGGGCGGTGACCACCTTTTCCTGCTTCTCGCGGTCCTCGGTGCCTGCCCATTGGATGAGGCGATGGGCGTCAAGCGTGTTCGGGCCGATCTTGATCGCTTCGAAATCGAACTTGATGCCCACTTCGCGGCCGAGATCGGTCAGCATCTTGTGCGCCTGCGCGACGCGCTCGGCGCCGCCGAGCTTCTGCTCAAGCGCCGTCTTCTGGTCGACGCCTTCGGGCGGATAGTCGGGATTGAGGCGATAGGGCCGCCAGTTGATGTCGACGCCCACTTCGTCCTGCACCTCGGCGATTGCCAGCTCCAGCCGAGCCTTGCCGAGATAGCACCACGGACAAACGACGTCCGAGACGATATCGATCGTGATGCGTTCCATGGCTCAATCCTTCCGATCTATGGGGCTTTAAGGTGCCATCTAGGCCTTTAGGGCGGAGGCTTCAACCAGTTACCGAAAAGGAACCGGGTAACAATTGGCGGCGGAAGCCTTTATTGCACCGATGCATCCCACCAAACGGGCAACTGATAGCCATAGAGCGGCAGGACATCGGGATGGGCGATACGGCTGCGCCGCGCCACCCATTGCTGACCAATATGGTAGAGCGGCACGACATAGTAGCCGGAAATCAAGATACGATCGAAGGAGCGCACCGCATCCCGGAAATCTTCGGCGGAGCGGGCGGCAAGGAAATGATCCATCAACATGTCGACGTCAGGATCGGCGACACCCGCAAAATTGAGGCTGCCCTCGGTTTTGGCGGCAACAGACCCCCAACGCCCTACCTGCTCGATGCCAGGCGACAGCGATGACGGGTAGGCTTTCAAGATCATATCGTAATCGTAGCTTATCGTCCGGCGCTGATATTGCGAATCATCGACGGTGCGGATGGTCACCGCGATGCCGAGCAGCGCTAAAGATCGGCGATAGGCGATTGCGATACGTTCCTGGTCGGGATTCTGCGTCATGATCTCGAAGCTGAGTTGACGCCCGGTGCTATCGACCATCTTTTCGCCTTTGATCGTGTAGCCGCCCTGCTTGAGCAGATCGACGGCCTTGCGCAAAATGGCGCGGTCGCGACCAGAACCGTCGCTGACGGGCAGCCTGTAGGTGCCATCAAGTACATCTGGATCGATGCGATCCTTGATCGGGCCTAGCATGGCAAGCTCGCGTGCATCCGCGGGCACGCCGAGCGAGGAGAGGTCGGAGTTCTGCCAATAGCTCTGCGTGCGCGTATAGGCGTTCGAAGAGAGGCTCCGGTTCACCCATTCGAAATCAAAGGCAAGTGCTAGGCCCTGGCGAACCTTCTTGTTGGCAAAGATCGGCCGGCGCGTATTGAAGACGAAACCGAACATGCCACTCGGCAATTCCGGCTTAAAAACGTCTTTGACGACAGCGCCGGAGGTCACTGCCGGGAAATCATAGGCCACCTGCCAATGGCCGGGGCTGCCGTCGGGATAAATGTCGATGTCGCCTTTCTTGAAGGCTTCAAACAGCGTGGTTTCCTGCAGGAAATAATTGACTGAAATCTCGTCGTAATTGTCGACGCCGACTTTCACGGGAATGTCCTTGCCCCAATAATCGGGATTGCGCTCAAACACGATGCGCTGGCCGGGATCGATGCTCTTGACCCTATAGGGGCCAGAGCCGATCGGAATGCTGAGCGTCGTCCGGTCGAAATTATCGGGGTCGATCGCATGTTTCGGCAGGATCGGCAGCGACGAGGCGATGATCAGTGGCGTTTCGCGATTGGCCTTTTCGTTGAAATGGATCAGGACGCTATGCTCGCCGACCTTCTCCATCTTGCCGATCGTTTCCAGCCAGGACGAAAGCGGCACGCGACCCTTATCGTGCAGCAGTTGGAGGGTGAAGATCACATCCTCGGGCGTTACCGGCTGCCCATCCGACCACTTGGCATTCGGATTGAGGTTGAACTGAATATAGCTGCGGCTGTCGTCCCATTCGACCGTCTTCGCCAGCAATCCGTAAAGCGTGAAGGGCTCGTCACGCGAGCGCTGCATCAGCGATTCGTAGATGAGATTGCCGTAATCCGGATCCCACATGCCGCGCGCCGTCGTGCGCATGCTTTTCAGGATGAAGGGATTGAGATTGTCGAATGTGCCGACGACACCATAGTTGATATGGCCGCCCTTTTTTACGTTCGGATTGACGTAGGGAAAATGCGTATAATCCGCCGGTAGGGCGGGATCTCCATGCATAGCGATACCATAGAGCGGCTGAGCGAGCGCGGCACCGCAGAATGCTGAGAAGAACAGGAAAATAGCGATCCGGAGCGCTTGCATGGCATCCTTTCCGGTAAGGGGCATGATTCTGCGGAACCTTATCATGAGAGTGCCGAATCCAACACGCGCCTACGGGAATTCTTAGGTCTCGACAGAAAAGACCAAAGAAAAGCTGGATATCCGCGCCGGTGCGATGTAACAGGGGTGCCGGGTTTCTCGGGTCATGCATTTGCCTTAATCTTTCGACAGGTGGACGGCGGTTTGACCCGATTGGCATGGGGCGGCAGGCTGTCGTCCCGCATCGGATTTCAGGAGGCGGTTTCGCTATGACGTTCAAGACTGACAACAAAATGCGGGCAGGACTTTCTGCTCTGGCTCTCATGATCGGTGCAGCGCTTCCGGCTGCTGCTTTCGCTCAAGATGCCTCGGATGCAGCTCCTGCTGATGGTGGCGGTAACGCCGCTCAGCCGCGCCTCGGCTGGTACAAGACCTGCACCAAGCAGGACGACGCCGACATCTGCATCGTTCAGAACCTGATCATGGCCAACAACGGCCAGTTGGTGACTGCAGTCGGCCTCATCTCGGTCGACGGCAAGGTCAACCGCAAGATCCTTCAGATTTCCGTTCCGACCGCACGTCTGATCGCTCCCGGCATCACCATGCAGGTCGACGGTGGCAAGGGCCAGAAGATCGATTACGCCGTATGTCTGCCGGACAAGTGCACGGCCGAAGTGCCGCTGACCGACGCCATGATCGCAGCCTTGAAGAAGGGCACCGACGTGACCTTCACCTCGATCAACTTCCGTCGCGCTCCGAACCCGATCAAGATCTCGCTCGAAGGCTTCGGCGCTGCCTATGACGGCGCGGCAATCTCCGACTCGAAGCTGGCCGAAAGCCAGAAGAGCCTGCAGGACAGCATGCAGAAGAAGGCCGAAGAAGCTCGCAAGAAGCTGGAAGACGCCCAGAAGGCTGCAAAGCAGCAGTAAGCCGCAGGGCTTGCAGGGGTTGGCGATTGGCTGATCCCGCCTGGCCAGATCCGGGAAGTGATTCCCGACTAAAATCAAAAACCGCTTGCAACCGATTGTTGCGAGCGGTTTTTTCATTTGCCGGATGAAGGTATTCAAGCTTGACGCATCATACTGCCGCTTGCGGAGCTACAGGTGAGTCGAATGCAAGCCCCTGAGGAATTTCTGACGTCGATCGTCATCGCCGCGAACTGTTACTGGATGCCGGCAATTGGCCGGTGTCCGCTCAAAACGAAAGGGAAGACGTTGGGAGCGTCTTCCCTTCGAAAACTTGCATGAAATTGACGCTTAGTGGGCGAAGCTCATCTTGGGCTTGAACTCGCCTGTGGGCGCTTTATCGAAGATCTGAGCAATCTGCGGGTTACGGAGCGGGACACCGCTTTCGTCGCTGATCAGGTTCTGCTCGGACACGTATGCGACATATTCCGTCTCGTCGTTTTCGGCGAGAAGGTGGTAGAAGGGCTGGTCCTTGCTGGGCCGCACTTCTGCCGGGATGGAATTCCACCACTCTTCAGTGTTGGAGAATTCCGGATCGACGTCGAAGATGACACCGCGGAAGGGAAACATCCGGTGCCGAACCACGTCGCCTATGTTGAATTTTGCGTAGCGTTCTTTCATGGCGCGACTTCCTTTCAAGCAATCATGTGGTGAATTCCACCGCCGATATCAAGGATTTTGCCCCGTTTCCTTCATGCAATCGTCACATTCGATCAACGCTGTTCGCCCTACATTGTTCGATTGCGCGATACACGAATTGTAATGTCCAGTAAGGCAGCCGCGACCGAAAATACGTCTGCCTTACGCTTGCCAGCAAGCAAAAGCCCCGGCTGACCGGGGCTTTCACCTCGGTTCTTATGCCGAGTAGTACATATCGTATTCAACCGGATGCGGGGTCATTTCAAAGCGCATGACTTCCTGCATCTTTAGCTCGATGAAGGCATCGATCTGATCGTCGTCGAAGACGCCGCCGGCGGTCAGGAACTTGCGGTCCTTGTCCAGGCTTTCGAGCGCTTCGCGCAACGAGCCGCAGACCGTCGGGATCTTCTTCAGCTCCTTCGGCGGCAGATCGTACAGGTCCTTGTCCATGGCCTTGCCCGGATGGATCTTGTTCTTGATGCCGTCGAGGCCGGCCATCAGCATGGCGGCAAAGGCGAGATAAGGGTTGGCGGTCGGGTCGGGGAAGCGAACTTCGACGCGCTTTGCCTTCGGGTTGGAGCCGAACGGGATACGGCAGGAAGCCGAGCGGTTGCGAGCCGAGTAGGCGAGCAGAACCGGAGCCTCATAGCCCGGGACGAGACGCTTGTAGGAGTTCGTCGACGGGTTGGTGAAGGCGTTGATCGCCTTGGCATGCTTGATGATGCCGCCGATGTAGAAGAGGCAGCTCTCGGAGAGACCAGCATATTCGTCGCCGGCGAAAGTCGGCTTGCCGCTCTTCCAGATCGACTGGTGAACGTGCATGCCCGAGCCGTTGTCGCCGAAGATCGGCTTCGGCATGAAGGTTGCCGTCTTGCCATAGGCGTTGGCGACCTGATGAACGACGTACTTGTAGATCTGCATCTTGTCGGCGTTGCGCACGAGCGTGTCGAACTTGATGCCGAGCTCATGCTGGGCAGCCGCGACCTCGTGGTGATGCTTTTCGACGACGACGCCCATCTCGGCGAGAACCGTCAGCATCTCCGAACGCATGTCCTGGGCGCTGTCGACCGGCGGAACCGGGAAGTAGCCGCCCTTGACGCGCGGACGGTGGCCGAGGTTGCCGGTTTCATAGTCGGTATCGTCGTTGGACGGCAATTCGCTGGAGTCGAGCTTGAAGCCGGTGTTGTACGGATCGGCCTTGTACTTGACGTCGTCGAAGACGAAGAATTCGGCTTCCGGGCCGAAGAAAGCGGTGTCGCCGATGCCGGATGCCTTGAGGTAGGCTTCGGCCTTCTTGGCGGTGCCGCGCGGATCGCGGTTGTAGGCTTCGCCCGAGACCGGATCGAGAATGTCGCAGAGGATGACCATGGTGGACTGCGCGAAGAACGGATCCATGTGAACCGTGTCGGTATCGGGCATCAGCACCATGTCGGACTCGTTGATGGCCTTCCAACCCCCAATCGAGGAGCCGTCGAACATGACGCCATCGGCGAACATGTCTTCGTCGACGCAGACGACGTCCATCGTGACGTGCTGCAGCTTGCCCTTGGGATCCGTGAACCGCAGGTCAACGAACTTGACGTCGTTATCCTTGATTTGTTTGAGAATTTCGCTTGCGGTCGTCATTAAAACTACTTCCCTTGACTTAGATGACGATTACGAGCCTCGGCGTTGACGGCCGGGCCGGTTAGATGGCGTCTATACCTGTTTCTCCGGTGCGGATTCGAATGACCTCTTCCACATTGGAGACGAAAATCTTTCCGTCGCCGATCCGGCCGGTTTGCGCAGCCTTGCGGATGGCGTCGATCACCGCTTCCGCATTTTCGTCCGCCAATACGACTTCGACCTTCACCTTAGGCAGGAAGTCGACGACGTATTCGGCGCCACGGTAAAGCTCCGTGTGGCCTTTCTGACGACCGAAGCCCTTCGCTTCCGTGACAGTGATGCCCTGCAGACCGACTTCCTGAAGGGCTTCCTTCACTTCGTCCAGCTTGAAAGGCTTAATGATCGCTTCGATCTTTTTCATGAGAAAATGTCTCTCCGCTTCTCCCGTTACAGCAGGACCATTCCCCGCTTGGCCAACCTGATGCATGTATCATGCCAGTTTACGGAGGCCTGCCGTAAAAAATCCCGGCGAATTGATGCCGAGACCCCGGATTGATGAGGATTTTTCGGAAAAATGGAAGCGATTTCGCACCGAAATGCACGAGATAAGCAAAATTTTGCAAAAAAGTGCTGTATTTCTCACAATTGTACTTCGGGAGGATTTTGGATGTGTTTGCGTAATTATTATGCAAATGCGCGATATGTGGGCAAATGATGCCTCGGAATGGCGATTGTTTTTCAGGCAGGTTTCGCATTCAATGGCGTCCATCATGATGTCACCGCTCGCCGATCTGCTTCTTTCGCCCGAGGATATGGCCGCTGTCGATCAGGCGGCTGCCGCCTCTGGCATCGACTCCTACGGACTTATGGAAAGGGCAGGCCAGGCGGTGGCTGCGAGCGCCCTTCGGCATTTCCCGGAGGCCCTGCGATTTATCGTGCTCTGCGGCCCCGGCAATAATGGCGGCGACGGCTATGTCGCGGCGCGCGCCCTACGGCAAACCGGTGCGGAGGTTCGGGTCTTTCACCTTGGCGATCCCAAAATATTGAAAGGAGATGCCGCCCGCGCCTTTAAGGATTGTCCTGATGATGGAGAGGCGCTCGGGCGGTATGCGCCGCGCCCGGGAGACATCGTCATCGACGCCATTTTCGGCGCTGGCCTGTCCCGTCCCGTCTCCGATGAGGTGGCGGCGATCATCGCAGAAATTGCCGAGGCCCGCATTCCCGTCATCGCCGTCGACTTGCCCTCGGGTCTCGACGGCCGCAGTGGGCAGGTGCTGGGTGCTGCCTTTCGCGCCGTTCGCACGGTCACCTTCATGACCCGCAAACCCGGTCACCTGCTGATGCCAGGTCGCGACCTTTGTGGCGCGCTGGAAGTTTTCGACATCGGCATTCCCGCGCGCATTGTCCGCGCCCATGCGAACGGCCTGATCGCAGAAAACATGCCGGTGCAATGGCAGGCGGACCTGCCCCCGGCTGACACGGACACCCATAAATACAAGCGCGGTCATCTGGTGGTCTTTTCCGGCGGTGCGACCGCCACGGGTGCTGCCCGCATGTCGGCCATGGCGGGGCTGAGGGCGGGGGCAGGGCTCGTCACCATCGCCTCGCCGGAACAGGCGCTGTCCGTCAATGCCGGGCTGCTGACGGCGATCATGCTGCGCGCAGTCGACGACGAGGCCGCCTTGCGCGCCTGGCTCACCGACCAGCGCCTCTCGACTTTCGTCCTCGGTCCCGGTTTCGGCGCCGGCGAGAAGGCCCGGCAATTCGCGCTGGCTGTGAGTGACCGCCATCTGGTCCTCGACGCCGATGGCATCACTTCGTTTCGCGATGAACCGCAGCACTTGTTCGATGCTTTCTCGGAGGGCCCGACACGCCTGGTCTTGACGCCGCATGAGGGCGAATTCGCCCGCTTATTTCCCGATCTTGCTGCCGATGACGCATTAAGCAAGGTCGAGAAGGCGAGGGCGGCAGCAGCGCGCGCCCATGCCGCCATCATCTATAAAGGTGCCGACAGCGTTATCGCCGCACCCGACGGCCGGGCTTTGATCAATGCCAACGCGCCGCCATGGCTTGCCACCGCCGGCTCCGGCGACGTGCTCGCCGGCATCATCGGCGGGCTCCTGGCGCAGGGCACATCTGCGTTTGAAGCGGCGGCGGCCGGTGTCTGGCTGCATGGCCTTGCCGGGCAGCGCGCAGGCAAAGGGCTGACGGCCGAAGATCTCGTCGCCCATGTTGCTCCCTTCTAAGAGCAATTCCAGGAAAAGTGCGAAGCGGTTTTCCGTCCGGAATGCGTAAAAGCAAAGGGATAGAGCGATTACTTAGCCACTTCCTCCTGCAGCGCGATCGCGCCATGCGGAGCATTGACCTTGCCTTCATGGATCATGAAGGCAAAGACGTCGCGCGGCTCAGCCTTGACCTTGCGATCCCCATCGATCAGCGCCAGGTCATCGGGTATCTTGCCCTCCGCCCAGGTTTCCAACCGCTTCGCCCAGGCCTTCAATTCTTTCGGCGGATAACAGGTCTTGATGTCGTCGGATCCCTTCTGTAGGCGGGCATAGACGAAATCGGCGGTCACATCGGCGATCATCGGATATTCGAAATGCTCGGCGCAAACCGGCGCGACATTGTATTTGGCGAGCAAAGCGATGAATTCCGGCACTTTGAACGAGTCATGCCGGACCTCGACAACATGCTTCAGCGCCAAGCCGTCCTGCTTGTCCGGCAGCAATTTAAGGAACGCCTCGAAATCATCCGGATCGAACTTCTTGGTCGGCGCGAATTGCCAGAGAAGCGGCCCGAGATGATCGCCCAGTTCGCTGATGCCGGATTCAAGAAAGCGCTGCATCGATTCACCGGCCTCGGAAAGCACCCGCCGGTTGGTGACGAAACGTGTCGCCTTGAGTGAGAAGATGAAACCACCAGGAACATCGGCAGCCCATTTGGCAAAAACCTCCGGCTTCTGCGTGCTGTAATAGGTGCCGTTGACCTCGATCACCTTCAGCTTGCGGCTGGCAAAATTGAGTTCGTCCTTCTGCTTGAGCGTGTCGGGATAGAATGTCCCGCGCCAGGGCTCAAAGGTCCAGCCGCCGATACCGGTTCGGATCGTGCCTGCAGTGGTCATTCTCTCCTCCATTGATCGGCGAGGCTAACTTACTCCGCCGCCGCTACCTTCTTCATTGGCCGCCGCTCCAGCAGTTCCTTCAGAAACTGGCCGGTATAGGATCGCTTCTCCTTGACGATCGTCTCCGGCGTGCCCGCGGCGACGATTTCGCCGCCGCCGTCGCCGCCTTCGGGACCGAAGTCGAGGATCCAGTCGGCCGTCTTGATGACCTCGAGATTATGCTCGATGACAACAACCGAATTGCCCTGGTTGACCAGTTCGTGCAGCATTTCCAGCAGCTTGGCGACGTCGTGGAAGTGCAGGCCGGTGGTCGGTTCGTCGAGGATATAGAGCGTGCGCCCGGTCGATCGCTTCGACAGCTCCTTGGCCAGCTTGACGCGCTGTGCTTCGCCGCCCGAAAGCGTATTGGCCTGCTGACCGACCTTGATGTAGCCGAGACCGACATCCTTCAGAGATTGCAGTTTGTCGCGCACGGCAGGAACAGCCGCAAAGAAATCGACGCCTTCTTCGACCGTCATGTCGAGCACATCGGCGATCGACTTGGTCTTGAAGGTGACGTCCAGGGTCTCCCTGTTATAGCGCTTGCCGTGGCAGACGTCGCAGGTAACGTAGACGTCGGGCAGGAAGTGCATTTCGATCTTGATGACGCCATCGCCCTGGCAGGCTTCGCAACGGCCGCCCTTGACGTTGAAGGAGAAGCGGCCCGGCTGATAGCCGCGCGCTTTGGCCTCCGGCAGGCCGGCAAACCAATCGCGGATCGGCGTGAAGGCGCCGGTATAGGTCGCCGGGTTCGATCGCGGCGTGCGGCCGATCGGCGACTGGTCGATATCGATCACCTTGTCGATATGTTCGAAGCCATCGATGCGATCGTGGTCGGCCGGGATTTCGCGTGCGCCCATGACGCGGCGTGCGGCTGACTTATAGAGCGTCTCGACCAGGAAGGTGGACTTGCCGCCGCCTGAAACGCCGGTGACCGCGGTGAAGACGCCAAGCGGGATCGAGGCAGTGACGTTCTTGAGGTTGTTGCCTCTCGCGCCGATAACCTTGATCTCCTTGCCCTTCTTGGCCTTGCGGCGCTCGTCGGGAACGGGCACGCCGAGTTCGCCGGAGAGATATTTGCCGGTCAGCGATTTCGGATTGGCCATGATGTCCTGCGGCGTGCCATGCGCCACCACCTGGCCGCCATGTACGCCAGCGGCGGGACCGATATCGACGACATCATCCGCCGTCAGGATCGCATCCTCGTCGTGTTCGACGACGATCACCGTATTGCCGATGTCACGCAGATGTTTCAGCGTTTCCAGCAACCGGGCATTGTCGCGCTGATGCAGGCCGATCGACGGTTCGTCGAGGACATAGAGCACGCCCGTCAGGCCCGAGCCGATCTGCGAGGCCAGGCGAATACGCTGGCTTTCGCCGCCGGACAGCGTGCCGGAATTGCGCGATAGGCTCAGATATTCGAGACCGACATCGTTGAGGAAACGCAGTCGATCGCGGATCTCCTTGAGGATACGCACGGCGATCTCGTTCTGCTTGTCGGTGAACGTTTCCGGCAGCACATTGAACCAGTCGCGAGCGACCCGGATCGACATTTCCGCGACCTGGCTGATATGCAGCTTGTTGATCTTCACCGCCAGCGCTTCCGGCTTCAGGCGATAGCCGTTGCAAGCCGGGCAGGGCGCGGCCGACATGAAACGCTCGATCTCCTCGCGCGCCCAGGCGGAATCCGTTTCCTTCCAGCGCCGCTCGAGGTTCGGCACGATGCCTTCGAAATTCTTGTGCGTCGTATAGGAACGGGCACCGTCGGCGTAGTGGAACTCGATCTTATCCTCGGTGCCATTCAGAATAACGTCCTGCGCCGTGTCGGACAGGTCGCTCCAGCGGCTGCCGAGCTTGAAGCCGTAATGCTTGCCGAGCGCTTCCAGCGTCTGATTGTAATAGGGCGAGGTCGATTTGGCCCAGGGCGCGATCGCGCCGTCGCGCAGCGTGCGCTCCGGTTCCGGTACGATCAGGGCCGAGTCGATCTTTTGCAGTGAGCCAAGCCCGTCGCAGGAAGGGCAGGCGCCGAAGGGATTGTTGAACGAGAAGAGCCGCGGCTCGATTTCCGGAATGGTGAAGCCGGAAACCGGGCAGGCGAATTTTTCCGAAAACAGCACGCGTTCATGCGTCTCGTTCAGCGACTTGTTGGCGGAGCCGCCGGCCGCGGTTTCTTCCGGCGGCAACGGCTTATCAGCGAATTCTGCAACGGCAAGGCCGTCGGCGAGACGTAGCGAGGTTTCGAAGCTGTCCGCCAGGCGAGCCGAGACATCGGGTCTGACGACGATACGGTCGACCACAACGTCGATGTCGTGCTTGTATTTCTTGTCGAGCGCCGGGACATCGGCAATCTCGTAAAACTGCCCGTCGACCTTGACGCGCTGGAAGCCCTTTTTCATGAGCTCCGCCAGTTCCTTCTTGTATTCGCCCTTACGGCCGCGCACGAGCGGCGCCAGGATATAAAGCCTGGTACCTTCGCCGAAGGCGAGCACGCGGTCGACCATTTGGCTCACCGTCTGGCTCTCGATCGGCAGGCCGGTTGCCGGTGAATAGGGCACGCCGACGCGGGCAAACAGAAGACGCATATAGTCGTAGATTTCGGTAACGGTGCCGACCGTCGAGCGCGGGTTGCGCGACGTGGTCTTCTGCTCGATCGAAATCGCCGGCGACAGGCCGTCGATCTGGTCGACATCCGGCTTCTGCATCATCTCCAGGAACTGCCGCGCATAGGCCGACAGGCTCTCGACATAGCGGCGTTGTCCTTCGGCATAGATCGTGTCGAAGGCGAGCGAGGATTTGCCCGAGCCGGAAAGGCCGGTCATGACGATCAGCTTGTTGCGCGGAAGATCGAGATCGATCCCCTTGAGATTGTGCTCGCGTGCGCCACGTATGGAAATAGTCTTCAGTTCACTCATCGTCGTCTGCGGTCCCTTGGTGTCTGCCCTTATTTAGTGATGCTCGCCCGTGAGTCGAGGCTGAAATGAAGGACAGCGCCGGGTTTTCGATTCGGTTGACAGGATCATAGAGGTGAATTAGAACAAAGAAAGAACAAATTTGCCTTTGGGTCAAGGCCACATGTGATTTCGCATGTCATATAATGTCTGTGGATGAGCGCGGCAGATGGTGCCGCATAAATAGCGCCTGATGGCGGCAATGGTCTAAGGTGCTTGGATAGAATTTGGGAAGCCGTCGATGGGCGGCAAGCAGGGTAGGTAATCATGGCCGGTAGTGTGAACAAGGTAATTCTGGTTGGAAATCTCGGGGCGGACCCGGAAATCCGCCGTACGCAGGACGGCCGTCCGATCGCCAACCTCAATATCGCGACGTCGGAAACCTGGCGCGACCGCAATTCCGGCGAGCGCCGGGAAAAGACGGAATGGCACCGCGTCGTGATCTTCAATGAAGGTCTCTGCAAGGTTGCTGAGCAGTATCTGAAGAAGGGTGCCAAGGTCTATATCGAGGGCGCGCTTCAGACGCGTAAGTGGCAGGATCAGAACGGCCAGGATCGTTATTCGACCGAAATCGTGTTGCAGGGCTTCAATTCGACACTGACCATGCTGGATGGCCGTGGCGAAGGCGGCGGCGCTGTCGAAGGCGGTCGCGGTGGACGAGGCGGCGGTGACTTTGGCGCTGGTTACGGTGGCGACTATGGCGGTGACGACTATGGCCAGCCTTCGTCGCAGTCCTCCGGTCGTGGCGCTAGCGGTGGCCGTAGCGGCGCCGCAAGCAGCGGCGGCAGCAATTTCTCGCGCGATCTGGACGACGATATCCCGTTTTGATCGCCGCCTTGTTCGGTGGTCATGCCAATTGAGTTGAACAGGCCCGCTTTTCCGGCGGGTCTTTGCTTGTATGCTTCAGTCTATGTGAGCTTCAGTGCCGCTTTCGCGCCGTCCACCACGAATTGGGCGGCGAGCGCGGCGAGGATGACGCCGAGCAGGCGCGTCAGGATGGCGCGGCCGGTTGATCCCAGCATGCGGTCGAGCCGGTCCGAGATCGCCAAAGCCCCGTAGACCAGCCCGAGATTGACGGCGATAACGACGATCAACTGGGCTCGGTCGAACATTGTCTGAAGCGAACCGGCCAGCAGGATGGTTGCCGAAATGGCGCCGGGACCGGCGATCAGCGGCAGAGCCAGGGGAAATACCGCGATATTCTGGATATGATCCTTGGTGATTGCGACCTCCGTCGCTTTTTCCTTTCTGTCCTGCCGTCTCTCGAACACCATCTCGAAAGCGATCCAGAAGAGCAGCAGGCCGCCGGCAATGCGGAACGCGCCGATGGAAATGCCGAGAATGCCGAGCACGCTCGCGCCGAACAAGGCAAAGGCCGCCATGATGAAGAAAGCAATCAGCGAGCCGCGCAGCGCCACCTGATGGCGCTGGGCCCGGTTCATACCGGCTGTAAGGCCGATAAAGAGTGGAGCAAGACCTGGGGGGTCGACCGTGACGAGCAGCGTTGTGAAGGCATTGATCAGCGTATCCGCGCTCGCCATATAACCCCCGGGACATTTGTTTCTATTCGTTATTAGCCCATTGATATGCGAGGAATGACGTTTCGCAAAGCGCAATGCGGTGTAACCAAAACCTTCTGCCACGGAAATGTGCGATTTAGCGGGTTAAGAGGGCAAAAGCCTGTTTAAAAGCACCCGTCAAAATTGGCGCTTGCAGGGCCTTTCGGCTATAAATTTCGCAGTGATTCTAAAAGAGATCGTGATCTGTTTTGACTGAGCAAACACCACCCGGTGGCGGGAAGCTCCCGCCAGGCATCGAGCCAATTTCCATTATGGAGGAAATGCAGCGGTCGTATCTCGATTACGCGATGAGCGTGATCGTCAGCCGCGCGCTTCCCGATGTTCGCGATGGTCTCAAGCCCGTCCATCGGCGCATTCTGTACGGCATGTCGGAACTCGGGATCGACTGGAACAAGAAATATGTGAAATGCGCCCGCGTCACCGGTGACGTGATGGGTAAATACCATCCGCACGGCAACCTGGCGATTTACGACGCGCTTGCCCGCATGGCGCAGCCTTGGTCGCTTCGCCTGCCGCTGATCGATGGTCAGGGCAATTTCGGCTCCGTTGATGGCGACCCGCCGGCGGCTGAACGTTATACGGAATGCCGCCTGCAAAAGGTGGCTCATTCGCTGCTCGACGACCTCGATAAGGAAACCGTCGATTTCCGCGAGAACTATGACGGCACGTTGAGCGAGCCTGTCGTGGTGCCGGCAAAGTTCCCGAACTTGCTGGTCAACGGCTCCGGCGGCATCGCCGTCGGCATGGCGACCAATATCCCGCCGCATAACCTCTCCGAAGTGATCGACGGCTGCATTGCGCTGATCGACAATCCGGCGATCGAGCTGCCGGACATCATGCAGATCATCCCGGGTCCGGATTTTCCGACCGGTGCCAAGATTCTCGGCCGTGCCGGGATCCGTTCGGCCTACGAAACCGGACGCGGCTCCATCGTCATGCGCGGCGTCGCGACGATCGAGCCGATGCGCGGTGACCGCGAACAGATCATCATCACCGAAATTCCCTATCAGGTGAACAAGGCGACGATGATCGAGAAGATGGCCGAACTCGTGCGCGAAAAGCGCATTGAAGGCATCTCCGACCTGCGCGACGAATCCGACCGTCAGGGCTATCGCGTGGTGATCGAGCTGAAGCGCGATGCCAATGCCGACGTCATCCTCAATCAGCTTTATCGCTACACGCCGCTGCAGACCTCCTTCGGCGCCAACGTGGTCGCGTTGAACGGCGGCAAGCCGGAGCAGTTGACCCTGCTCGACATGCTGCGGGCTTTCGTCTCCTTCCGCGAGGACGTGGTCAGCCGCCGCACCAAGTATCTGCTGCGTAAGGCGCGCGAACGCGCGCACGTCTTGGTCGGTCTCGCCATCGCCGTCGCCAATATCGACGAAGTCATCCGCGTTATCCGCCACGCGCCCGATCCGCAATCGGCCCGCGAAGAACTGATGACGCGTCGCTGGCCGGCCGCAGACGTCGAATCCCTTATCCGGCTAATCGATGACCCACGTCACCGCATCAATGACGACGGCACCTACAATCTTTCCGAAGAGCAGGCGCGCGCAATTCTCGAACTGCGTCTTGCCCGCTTGACGGCACTCGGCCGCGACGAAATCGGCGATGAATTGAATAAGATCGGTGCCGAGATCAAGGACTATCTCGAGATACTGTCGTCGCGCGTCCGCATCCAAGCCATTGTAAAAGAAGAGCTTATTGCCGTTCGCGACGAATTCGGCACGCCGCGCCGCACCGAGATCGTCGACGGCGGCCTGGAGATGGACGATGAAGACCTGATTGCTCGCGAGGATATGGTCGTCACGGTTTCGCATCTCGGCTACATCAAGCGCGTGCCTCTGACCACCTATCGCGCCCAGCGCCGCGGCGGCAAAGGCCGCTCCGGAATGACCACGCGCGACGAGGATTTTGTTACCCGGCTATTTGTTTTGAATACGCATACGCCGGTTCTATTCTTCTCGTCGCACGGCATCGTCTACAAGGAGAAGGTCTGGCGTCTGCCGATCGGTACGCCGCAGTCGCGCGGCAAGGCGCTGATCAACATGCTGCCGCTGGAGCCCGGCGAGCGCATCACAACGATCATGCCGCTGCCGGAAGACGAGAGCACCTGGGACAATCTCGACGTCATGTTCTCGACGACGCGCGGCACAGTGCGCCGCAACAAGCTGTCGGATTTCGTTCAGGTCAACCGCAATGGCAAGATCGCCATGAAGCTGGAGGAGGAGGGCGACGAAATCCTCTCCGTCGAGACCTGCACCGAACATGATGACGTGCTTCTGACGACGGCGCTCGGCCAGTGTATCCGCTTCCCGGTTTCGGATGTTCGCGTCTTTGCTGGCCGCAATTCCATCGGCGTTCGCGGCATTACGCTGGCGTCGGGCGACAGCATCATCTCGATGACCATCGTCAATCACGTCGACGCCGAGCCGTGGGAGCGTGCCGCCTATCTCAAGCGCGCTGCCAGCGATCGCCGCTCGACCACGGGCGAGGATGAGGAAATCGCGCTGGTCGGTGAAGAAGTCACCGAAGAGGGACAGCTTAGCGATGAACGCTATGAAGAGCTGAAGGCGCTGGAACAATTCGTGCTGACGGTCTCGGAAAAAGGCTTCGGCAAGCGCTCGTCTTCGTACGATTTCCGCATTTCCGGCCGCGGCGGCAAGGGTATCCGCGCCACTGATACGTCGAAGACCGGCGAGATCGGCGAGCTTGTGGCCGCCTTCCCCGTTGCGGAAGGCGATCAGCTCATGCTCGTCTCGGATGGCGGCCAATTGATCCGTGTTCCTGTCAACGGCATCCGCATTGCCAGCCGTGCGACCAAGGGTGTCACCATCTTCTCGACCGCCAAGGATGAGAAGGTCGTTTCGGTCGAGCGCATCAGCGAGCCGGATGGCGAGGACGATACGGGTGACAATGGTGCCGAGGACGAGGTTCCGAACGGTGATGCGGAAGTCTCGAACGGTGATGCCGAGGGCGGCAGCGAGGAGTAAATCCTTCGCTGAGTTCCAACGAGGGAAGCTTGCAGCCTAACAGGCGCTCGTAAGTACCAATGGAATGTTTTCAATCGCATGAGCCTCACCACAGGCTCATGCGATTGTTTTTGGGGCATAGCCCAAGCAGAGCTTGCCGAATGATCGCGGTAGTTCCTATTCCGATTGCTTGTTGCTTTGGGAAAAGGGAGGAAGAACCTCCAGGCTTCCTCGCTCCAACTGTGCGAAAATCTCATCGTAGCCGAAGCGCGAGTGCCATCTGAGGGCGGTGCCTGCAGATTTCGATGCGTAAACACGATCGATGCTTTGCGGCAAAGGCCAGCTTCGTCGCGTGAATTCGGCGGCAAGCCTTGGCGCGCGCAATTTGATGATGGAGGCCGCATCGACGGCGAGCGCCTCGCAATCCTCTGGTATAAATGGCGTGCCGGCGGAGATGATATGCCGTTGAAAATGATCACCGTTGTTCGTCAGTGCCGCAGCATGAGCATCCGCGACATCTCGGATATCGACGCCGCGATGCAGCCGATAGGCAGCCATTACATTTGCCGGTTCTGGAAAGCTGCGAGACATGCGCAAAATCCGCACTTGCAGATCCGGGCCGGCCATATCCTCCAATATCCGCTCGGCTTCCAGCTTCGTGCGATGATAGATGCTTCTGGGTTGTGGCACGGTGTCTTCGTCGATCCACGTGCAGCGGCCCGGAAGAACCGTGTGGCCGTAAAGCGCCGTCGTGCTGGTAAAGACCAGTCGCTTCACGCCGGCTGCCAAGGATGCCTCAGCCAGCAGACGTGTTCCTTCGACATTGACGCGATGGAACTCGTCATCGGAGATCGTTCCGACATGAGGCGCGTGCAGGGCTGCGCAATGGACGATCGCATCCGCGCCCGTCAGCGCTTCGCGCAACAGCACCGCATCCGCAAAATCTCCGACGAGATGCGTTGTCGAAAACGGTGAGCGATCGACCGCTACAACCGCGTGATTTGGCGCCAAAGCGTTGAAGATCGCACGGCCGAGCCGCCCTGAGCTGCCGGTAAGAACAATGCGCACGTCGATCCCCTATGAAAACTGAATAGCCATAGCACGTTTGACGCGATTGCCGCGTGTCTTCGCGCAAACCAGCATCTTGCGGCAGCGGTAAGAGGCTCGCGGTGTAATGGGCACAAAAAACCGGACGCTGGGGGAGCGTCCGGTTCAAATTACCCCGAGCGATTGGAGGGCCGCACTCGGGATGGGGAGATATCGGAATACTTTGTCGTTCAAAGCGCCTTATGGTGCTTGTTCAGCTTCTTGCTCTCTTCGCTTTCGCGATGGAGCGCTGAGATTGTGGACGCGACGGACACAACGAACATGCTGCTGATGAAGAGCGTAAGCACCGTTAATATCGTGAACATGATCGCTCCCTTCCTCTCGTGGAACTAGCGTTCAGATCCCTTAATACTGGCTGGTGGTAACGAAGGGACGAGCCGAAGCAAAGGGACCGTAGATCTTCGACTGGTCAGGCTTTTGATCATAGAGAGCGATTGTCGCTGCAAGCATTCCCGAAATTACGGTCATCCAAACAACATTAATAAGGGTGATCTTATCGGGCATACTCTGTTTCCTTCTTACCGCAATGAGCAAATCTAAGGTTCGGGCTTTAACGCAGCGGCTGGTGATTGGTTCCGCCTGATGTTGAGCCTCTGTTTACCAACGTCCGTCTGAAGCGACCTTGAATGCCTTGTTCATCTGGCGTTCAGATTCGCGATTTCGCGATGCGTTTTACGCATGGCAATGACGATTTCTTGTGCAGAATTGGTGGTGTCGGCCTGGGGCGCCCATTCTATTTCGTAGTTGTCCGCGAAAAGATGAACGAGGTATTCGACGACGAAAGAGCCGATAATGGCAACTGCAACAATGAGGACCAACATGGCCTGATCTTCCCTAAGCCGGAGGCGGTGGGCCGATGAAAGCGGCCCGTTTCGATGTTGATGCGAATAAAGCATTGTTGATCTGAAACGGGCTTGAACGCCGCATTCATCTGCTGTTCAGAGGCAGCCAAGGGGTTGTAAATGACTTGCGATACCGGCCCATCCGTGACAAAAGGCGTCGAAACAATGGGCCGGTTTGGTATGACGACAGCCTTTTATCCTGGATCCTTCGATCCGATGACCAATGGACATCTGGATGTCCTCGTGCAGGCGCTGAACGTCGCCTCCAAGGTTATCGTCGCGATCGGCATTCATCCTGGCAAGAAACCGCTTTTTTCCTTCGAGGAGCGGGCGGAACTGATCACCCGATCGCTCGCCGAGGCGCTGCCGCAGAAGGTCGGCGATATTTCCGTCGTCGCCTTCGACAATCTGGTGGTCGATGCGGCTCGCAAGCATGGCGCGAGTCTCTTGGTGCGTGGCCTGCGCGACGGCACCGATCTCGACTATGAAATGCAGATGGCGGGCATGAACCGCCAGATGGCGCCCGATATTCAGACCCTGTTTCTGCCGGCCGGCACGGCATCGCGGCCTATAACCGCCACATTGGTGCGGCAGATCGCATCCATGGGCGGCGATGTCAGCGCTTTCGTGCCAGCAGCGGTTCTTGAAGCCCTGATGGGCAAGTTAAAAGATACGGTCCAATAAAAGACTGGCCGAAATTCATCTTCCGAACGGAGCACCCATGAAACTCTTTCATCTCGCATTGGCAGGTTTTCTCAGCCTCGCCGCCTTCGCAGGCAGCGCCTTCTCGGCAGCGGCCGACGATTTTCTGACGATCCAGCTCAAGGATGGTCCCGTCGTCATTCAGTTGATGCCGGATGTTGCTCCGAAGCATGTCGCGCAGATCGAAGCGCTGGCGAAGAAGGGTGCATACGACAACGTCGCCTTCCATCGTGTCATCGACGGCTTCATGGCCCAGACCGGCGACGTGCAGTACGGCAACATGTCGAAGGGCTACAATCCCCAGAAGGCCGGTACCGGCGGCTCCGATATGCCCAACCTTCCGGCTGAGTTCTCCAAGGTTCCGTTCAAGCGCGGCACGGTCGGCATGGCCCGCGCCCAGGATCCGAATTCCGCCAACTCGCAGTTCTTCATCATGTTCGGTGACGGCGACTTCCTGAATGGCCAGTACACGGTCGTCGGCAAGGTCGTTTCCGGCATGGAGCTGGTCGACAAGATCAAGCGCGGCGAAGGCCAGAACGGCGAAGTGAGCAACCCCGACCGCATGGTCAAGGTTACGGTCGGCAAGAAGTAAGATTCGAGAAGAGAAGAGGAAACGAAAATGGCTGAGATCAAGGATCCCGAAAACACCCTCATCCTGGAAACCACCAAGGGTCAGGTCGTCATTCAGTTGCTGCCGCAGGTAGCGCCCGAGCATGTCGCCCGCATCAAGGAACTTGCCCGCGAGAAGGCTTATGACGGCGTCGTTTTCCACCGCGTCATCGACGGCTTCATGGCCCAGACCGGCGACGTTCAGTATGGCAAGCAGGGCAGCGAAAGCTTCAATCCCGGTCGCGCCGGCATGGGCGGCTCCTCCAAGCCGGACCTGAAGGCTGAATTTTCCGCCACGTCGCACATTCGCGGCACCTGCTCGATGGCCCGTTCGCAGAACCCGAACTCGGCCAACTCGCAGTTCTTCATCTGCTTTGCCGATGCTCCGTGGCTGAACAAGCAGTACTCCGTTTGGGGTCAGGTTATCTCCGGCATGGAATTCGTCGACCAGATCAAGCGCGGCGAGCCGGTGCGTGATCCGGATTCGATCGTATCCGCACGGGTTGCCGCCGACGTCTGATCGTGATTATTCCTGAAGCCCGCCTCTCGCGCTTCGGCGTTGGGGGCGGGTTTCGCTTTGCTGAGATTGCCTGAATGCGCGTTGACCTTTTCGATTTCGACCTGCCGGATGAGCGCATTGCGCTGAGGCCCGCCGAGCCGCGCGACAGCGCGCGCCTGCTCGTCGTCGATCCGAATGGTGGTGAAGCGACTCTGCGCGACTATCAGATCCGCGATCTGCCGTCGTTCCTACGACCGGGCGACGCTGTCGTCTTCAATGACACAAAGGTCATCCCGGCTCAGTTGGAAGGCATTCGTCATCGCGATGGCGCGCCCGGCCAGCAGGTGTCGGCGACGCTGCATATGCGCGCGGCACCCGACCGTTGGAAAGCCTTTGCCAAGCCGGGCAAGCGTATCAAGATCGGCGATCGCATCCAGTTCGGCCATGGCGAAAATGTCTGCATCCTTGGTGCACTTGATGCTGTGGTGGAGGAGAAGGGCGAGGGTGGAGAGATCACGCTGCGCTTCGACCTTTCCGGTCCGGCGCTGGATGAGGCGATCGCCACTGTCGGCCATATTCCGCTGCCGCCCTATATCGCTGCCAAGCGCCCCGAGGATGAGCGCGACCGCGCCGACTACCAGACGATCTACGCTCGCGAGGAGGGCGCCGTCGCTGCCCCGACCGCGGGGCTGCATTTCACCCGGTCGCTGTTTGTCGCGCTGGATGCCATGGGCGTCGAGCGGCATTTCGTGACGCTGCATGTCGGCGCCGGCACCTTCCTGCCGGTCAAGGCCGACGACACCGAAGATCACAAGATGCATTTCGAGATCGGCTATGTCGACGCGACGACGGCGACGAAGCTGAATGCCGTGAAGGCGCGGGGAGGGCGCATCGTCTGCGTCGGCACGACCTCGCTCCGCTTGATCGAAAGTGCGGCTGGCGACGATGGAACGATCAAGCCCTGGCATGGCGCGACCGGGATCTTCATCACGCCCGGCTATCGATTCAAGGCGGTCGATCTTTTGATGACCAATTTCCATCTGCCGCGTTCGACGCTGTTCATGCTGGTATCGGCCTTTGCCGGCCTTGATACCATGCGCGCGGCCTACACCCATGCTATTGAGACAGGCTATCGCTTCTATTCCTATGGCGATGGCAGCCTGCTCTACCGGAAAGACTAAGACGAAATGAGCGAGAGCTTTCAGTTCCAGTTGAAGAAGACCGATGGCGGCGCCCGTCTCGGCGAAGTTTCCATGCCGCGCGGCGCGATCCGCACGCCGGCCTTCATGCCGGTCGGTACGGTCGGTACCGTCAAGGCCATGTATCTCGATCAGGTACGCGAGACCGGTGCCGACATCATCCTCGGCAATACCTATCACCTGATGCTCCGCCCGACCGCAGAGCGCGTCGCCCGTCTCGGCGGCCTCCACGAACTGATCCGCTGGCAGCACCCGATCCTAACCGACTCCGGCGGCTTCCAGGTGATGTCGCTCTCCGGCCTGCGCAAGCTTGATGAGAAGGGCGTTACCTTCAAATCGCATGTCGACGGCAGCACGCATCATATGTCGCCGGAGCGTTCGATCGAGATCCAGGGCCTGCTTGGCTCCGACATCCAGATGCAGCTCGACGAATGCGTGGCGCTGCCGGCGACGCCCAAGGAAATCGAGCGCGCGATGGAAATGTCGCTGCGCTGGGCGGAACGCTGCAAGGTGGCTTTCGGCAATCAGCCCGGCAAAGCCATGTTCGGTATCGTGCAGGGCGGTGACGTTCCGGAGCTTCGCGTCCGTTCCGCGCAGGCGCTGAGCGGCATGGACCTCAAGGGTTATGCGGTCGGCGGCCTTGCCGTCGGTGAGCCGCAGGAAGTCATGCTGCGCATGCTCGAGATCACCCTTCCCGAACTGCCGAAGGAGAAGCCGCGTTATCTCATGGGCGTCGGCACCCCGGACGATATTCTGAAATCCGTCGCACGCGGCATCGATATGTTCGATTGCGTGATGCCGACCCGCTCCGGTCGCCACGGCCTGGCCTTCACCCGTCGCGGCAAGGTGAATATCCGCAATGCCCGGCACGCCGAGGACATGCGCCCGCTCGATGATCAATCGAACTGCCCGGCCTCGCGCGACTATTCCCGCGCCTACCTGCACCATCTCGTCCGCGCCAATGAGGCGCTGGGCGGCATGTTGCTTTCCTGGCACAATCTCTCCTACTACCAGGAGCTGATGCAGGGCATCCGCCAGGCGATCGCCGAAGGCCGCTTTGCCGATTTCATGGCCGAGACCCAGGAGAATTGGGCGAGAGGCGATCTGGAGCCGGTGTAAAAATTTTTCGCCGTTGAACGTAAATGCGGCTAATGTCTTCCGTTCGCAGGTTTAAAAAAATAGTAAATTATACCAATAGGGTACGGTGTAATTCTCGATTTTTAAATGAGGAAGTGCGGCGGAAATGTGCCGACCTTTCCCAAGCGGGCCATGATGATGCCGCAATATAAAAGCATTTGGAAAAACAGTGAATCGAAATAAACATCGTTCGCCGATGATAAGATTCGCTGGCCATTTTTTGATGCTTTACGTTTGAAATTCCTTAGAACTTCGGCTACAAAGCATCCCACTTAATCGATAAGGGCTCACTAATAAAATAGGAGGCACCTGCCGTTGAGGGCGCAACGCGCATTGGGGACCTGTCTTTCCGGACTAATTTTTGTCGGATTGGCGGCCACGGGCTGTACGACGGTGGCGAAAGCACCCTCGGCCAGCAACAACTCTTCCAAGTCCATTCGACCGACGAAGGTAACTTACAACTACACCGCAAAAGATCGCGACTGTTTGAAACGGGCCATGTATTTCGAGTCGGAGCACTCGGACCATGCCGGATACCTGGCAGTAGGAACGGTCGTGATGAACAGGTTGACCTCGGGCGCTTATCCGCCGTCAATCTGCGGCGTAGTCTCGCAACAAAGGCAATTTGCGCCGGGAGTCATGACGAGGGTGGTCAGCGATCTGGCCGAACCCGAGCTCGACCAAGCGGCATCGGCGGTTCTCGGCGGACAACGGCATCCGGACGTAAAGGATGCTATGTTCTTCCATACCGAGGGCCTGAAGTTCCCTTACAATAACATGCACTATGTTGCCGTGGCCGGCGGAAACGCTTTCTATGAGAAACGCGGGCAGGACGGGGCACTTGAAACGCCGGCGCCGCTGCCGGCCTATGAAGTTGCGATGAACTACGTGCCTGTGAAAACGGTCGCGACAACGCAATTTCCGATTTTGTTGCCAACTGCAGACCAGATCCCGATCCCAAAGCCGGATCCGATGACGACTGCAAGTATCAGCGCAACGCCAACGTCTAGCGTAGCCGTTCCCTTACCCCGGCCTGCGTTTGATGGGGCGACGGTTCAGCCCGTCAGTTTCATCAAGGCGGGCGGCTAAAGCTCATCTAAGCGTGATGGGGATTTGATCGATGTTAGCAGACGCAACTCCGGTCAAATTCCCTCGCTCGTCGTGTTCGGCAGGATCTGCACGCCGTTTATCTTGTAACTGCCATCGGGCTGATGGGTGATCTGATAGATCGCCGTCCAGTCCTTGCCGTCCGTGCCGGTGATCAGCACTTCCTGATAGACGACAGCGCCGTTGTCGAGGGCGCGGCTCTTGCCGAAGGCGTAGTTGCCGGGATGGTAGACCGGCTGATAGCTTCTCTTCACCATTGCGAAGAAGGTGTCCTTATCCGGAAAGAGCGCCTGGATGTCGGGTGCAGCGAAGGAATAGGCCGAAGCCGCATCATCGCGCAGGAAAGCTTCGATCTGTTGCTGAATCAGCGTCTGGGCCGACTGCACCGGATCTTCCGCTCGTGCGGCCGGCGCGAAGGCGAGGGTGATGCAGAAGGCGGCTGCGAGAGATAAGGCGCGCATGGACGATCTCCGGCAATATCCGGGAGAGCATAGCGCGCTTTGAGCCTTCGCAGAAGGGACGACTGAGGGGCGCCGGCATCAGCGCCTATGGTCCGATGGTCGCCGAAGCCAAGCCCGACTAATGCCAGCGGCGGAACAGAGCGCTGGCATTCACGCCACCGAACCCGAAACCGTTGGAAATGGCATATTCCATTGCCATCGGTCGCGCGGTCGCGCCGACAATATCGATGCCCTGAGCCGCCGCGTCCGCCTCCTGCAGATTGCGAGTTGGAGGCGCAATCTGATCGCGCAATGCCATGATGGTGAAGACCGCTTCCAGGCCGCCGGCCGCACCCAGAAGATGGCCCGTCGCCGCCTTCGTGCCGCTGACGGCGATGCCGCCATCGCGGCCGAACACCGTCTTGATCGCCTCCATCTCGCCGCGGTCGCCAACCGGTGTGGAGGTGGCATGCGCGTTGAGATGCTGGACCTCACCGGGCGAAATGCGGGCTTGAGAAAGAGCCGCCAGCATCGCCCGGCGCGCACCGTCGCCATCTTCCGGGCCGGCTGTCATATGATAGGCATCGGCGGCGGTACCGTAGCCGACGAGTTCGGCAAGCGGGACAGCGCCGCGCGCCAGAGCATGGTCCAGCGTCTCGATCACCAGCATGCCGGCGCCTTCGCCCATGACGAAACCGTCGCGGCCGACGTCGAAGGGACGGGAGGCTTCTTCGGGTCGGTTGCTGAAGCCGGTGGAGAGTGCGCGCGCCGCCGCAAAGCCGCCGAGGCTGACCTTGTCGATGCAGGCCTCCGCACCGCCGCAGATCGCCACATCGGCTTCGCCGGCACGGATGAGCCGCGCCGCATCGCCGATCGCCTGGACGCTTGCCGCACAGGCCGTCACCGGCGCGCCGAGCGGCCCCTTGTAGCCATAGCGGATGCTGACCTGGCCGGCCGCCAGATTGACGAGGAAGGAGGGGACGGTGAAGGGCGAGAGCCGCCGCACGCCGCGCGTCTCGGCAGTGCGTACAGCATCGGCGATCGCCGGAAAGCCGCCGATGCCGGAGGCGATGACCGTGGCAGTGCGTTCTAGCTCTTCGGGATTGGTCGGCTGCCAACCGGCTTGTTTGATCGCTTCTTCGGCGGCCGCCATGGCGAAGAGGATGAAGCGATCCATCTTCTTCTGGTCTTTCACCGGCACGTAGCGATCGACATCGAAGCCGGCTTCGCTATCCTCTTCCAGGGTCGGTACGACACCACCGACCTTGGCGGCAAGATCGCCGACCATTGTCTCCGGCAGAAGCCTAAGACCCGAGCGTCCTTCGATCAGCCGCTTCCAGGCGGCGTCGACACCGACGCCCAGTGGCGAAACCAGGCCCATGCCCGTTACGACGATTCGATCCATAGTCGGGTACTCCTATTTTATCAGGCGTCGAAGCCCAGGAACCAAGCCTTCATCTGCGCTATCCGTTCGTGGACAGCCTCATCGGCCGCCGGTCCGGGCACCAGAATCGTGTCTTCGGGATGAAAGGCGCGTCCGGTCACGCGGTCGATCAGAAGGGGATCGCGATCCTCGCCCGTCGCCGGGTCGGCCAGACGCATTGCCACTTCCCCGGGCGGCAAATGCCGGTTGCCCCAGGTAAACAGCGCCATGAGAACAGGAAAGAAGTCGCGCCCCTTTTCTGTCAGCACATATTCGTAGCGCGGCGGCCGCTCGCTGTAGAGGCGGCGCTCGAACAAACCTTCATCCGTCAGATGTTTTAGCCGGCGCGTGAGGATATTCGGCGCAACGCCAAGATTCTTCTGGAATTCATCAAACCGCGTCAGCCCCTGCAGCGCATCGCGCAGGATCAAAATGCTCCACCAATCGCCGACGCTTTCAAGCGCACGGGCGGCGGGACATTTGAAGGCACTGAAGCTTGTTCTCTGCATGGCCGAGGCGAATAGCATGAGTGACTATCATCATGCAAGTCACTAGGCTCGAGTGGCGCGGTGTCCCGCTGCACAGCGTAAATACCGAAAATAGCCTAGCCGGCCCAAAGCCGAGATTCCGGCCACGTAAAAGAACATATTATGGACCTCGCATTTGCGAGGATGGCAGACGGAAATGCACCTAAAAAAGCTCTATTCTGGCAATCCACCTAACCGCGTCCGCCACTTTCCATTCCTCAGCCATCTCCTGAATCATGCAAGTCGGCTCCGCTTTTTGCCGAAGGCGCAATGCCACCAATGCCCATGGGTGAACCGTATGTTGCCAATTCCGCGTCTTGCGGAGATGCGTGAACGTCTGCAATGGGCTTGAGTTTTCCTTGGTATCTGAAGGAAATGAGAAAAATATAGATCAATAATAAGAGAAACGGTGTTGAGCGGACAATGCCGAGCCAAATCTCGGTTGGCGCATACAGAGCTAAGAATGCGTCTAGCGTTGCTAACACCAATGCCCAGGCAAAAAGCATCAAGTAGATTTCGCGCCACACCTCATCCGCAAATAATGAGCTTTTCTCGAACAATATTGTTCTGGCAAGGGATCTCCAGAAGGCAAGCATGAGGAAGATCAGTGCGAAATATGTGGCTCGCAAGACCGGTTCGAGCTTTATGCCGAATTCCGTAAGTCCGAAGAAGTGTTGAAATATCTGATCTGGAGCGCCGTTAAATATTACTCCTCCAATGAGTACGATCTGAAAAACTCTCCACAGTATCGACAGCGACGCTTTTGCATAGCGTCTGAAAAATGTGATCAACTCTTAAATCTCCATGTGTTCGGTTTTAAAAGGAATTGCTAGGTACGCGATTCCACTGGCACAGATGCCACGACTTCCTCTTCGGGAATATCGTCGAACGAGGCGTAGTTGAGATTATAGAGCTTCGAATAGAGCTTGCCGTTGGCCATGAGCTGATTGTGATTGCCGCTCTCGATCAACTGGCCGTTCTGCAGCACGATGATCCGATCAGCCTCGCGGATGGTGGCGAGGCGATGGGCAATGACGAGGCCGGTGCGTCCCTCGAGCAGCTTCACCAGCGCCTTCTGGATCAGCATTTCGGTGTAACTGTCGATATTCGCTGTGGCTTCGTCGAGCACGAGTATTTTCGCGTCGGCGATGAGGGCGCGCGCAAAGCTGACGAGCTGGCGCTGGCCGAGCGACAGGCCACCGCCACGCTCGCCGAGAACGGTGTCGTAGCCGTCGGCAAGCCGCATGATGAACTCATGCGCGCCCACTGCCTTTGCAGCCTCGATGATCTCCTCACGCGTCGCCTCGGCTTTGTTGTAGCGAATGTTCTCCAGCACGGTGCCCGTGAATAGGAATGGCTCTTGCAGCACCATGGCGATCTGTCGGCCAAGCGAATCCTGGGTGAGGGAGCGCACGTCATGGCCGCCAACGAGCACCTGTCCCTGCTGCACGTCGTAGAAACGATGGATCAGGGCCATGGAGCTTGACTTGCCTGAGCCGGTCGGCCCGATCAGCGCCACGGTCTCACCGGGATTGACCTTGAAGCTGACATTCTTCAGCACCGGATGCTTCGAATTATAGCCGAAGACGACATCGCGGAATTCGACCGAGCCGTCCATATCAGACGACAGCACCTTGGCATCAGGCGCATCCTGGATGTCGATCGGCACGTCAAGCACATCCGTCAGCCGCTGGCCGGAGGCCATGGCGCGCTGCATGACGGAATATTGCATGGTGAGCGAGCGGATAGGGTCGAAGAAGCGCTGAATGTAGAACAGGAAGGCGACCATGACGCCGACATCGAGCCGATGGTTCAGTACCATCGACCCGCCAACGATGATGACGATGGCCATGGCCATGCCCGTCAGCGTATCGACGATCGGCACCATGATCTGTGCGTATCTCGCCGCAGTCAGATGCGCCTTGAGATTGGTATAGGCCTTATCGTCGAAGAGGCCGAAATTGACGCTCTGCCGGTGCATGCCTTGAACGGCGCGTACGCCGTGGATCGCCTCGGCCAATGCGCCGCTGGTGACGGAATTTGTCTCGTGCGCGTTCATGAAAGCGACACGCGCCTTCGGCAGCCAGAAAAGACGGACAACGAAGAGGATAGGCATGACCGACAGCGTCAGCAGACCAAGCCGGAAATCGAGCAACAGCATGACGACGATGATGCCGAAGAGCAGGGCAATATCGCCGACGGAAAGCACTGATGTTTCAAGGAATTCCTGCATGGAGTTGACGTCGCCCTGCAGGCGTGACATCAGCCGCCCGACCTCGGTCTTGTCCATGAAGGAGAGCGATATCCGCTGAATATGCGCGAACATCGCCCGGCGGATATCGAAGAGCACTTCTTCCGCTACCTCGCCGACAAAGGTCTCCTGCACGTAGCTTGCAGCGTAGTTGACGAGAATAGCTGCGGCGAAGATCGCCAAGGCCAGCCAAAGTGCCGAATAATTGACAGCGCCAGCCGCCATCCCATGGTCGATCGCATAGCGGATAACGAGCGGGATGATGATCTGCGACCCGGTGAAGAGAAGCACGGCGCCGACCGAGATGTAGATCTGGCGGCGATAGGGGCCGACGAAGCTCCAAATGCGGCGGATGATCTTGCCATCGAAGACCTTGCCGAAAATCTCTTCCTCGACGCGATGGGAGCCGACCACGGCGCGGGGAGGGCGCCGCCCGTCCTCGCGCACGTCGTTGCGCTCGGTTTCCATGGTTTCCGACATTGTCAGGCCTTCCTTTTCGCCTCGGCGACCCTGTCGCTAGACACTTTCGCGTCGTCGTCGTCCGGGCGAACCTGCAGGTCGTACAGCGCCTTGTACCGTCCCCCGGCGGCCAAAAGCTGCTCATGGGTTCCGCGCTCGACAATCTCACCGTCTTCGATAAACAGGATCTGGTCGGCATGCATCAGCGAGCTCAGCCGATGGGCGACAATGAGGGTCACCCGGTCGCGGGCAAAACGCTTCATGGCGCTGCGGATGCGTTGCTCGGTTGCCGCGTCGATCGCCGCGGTGGAATCGTCGAACACCATCACTGCCGGCTTCAGCATCAGCGTACGCGCGATCGTCAAACGCTGGCGTTGGCCACCGGAAAGCGACACGCCGCGTTCGCCGACGACGGTGGTATAGCCGGCCGGCAGGCCGAGAATATAGTTGTGCAGTTGTGCGGATTCGGCGGCGCGCTCGATGCGCTGTTCCTTCGCCCAGGGATCGCCATAGGCGATATTGTTTTCGATGCTGGTGGTGAACAGGAAGGAGTCCTGCTGCACGACGGCAACCGACTGGCGCAGCGATTGCAGCGTCGCCTTGCGGATGTCCTGGCCATCGATAGTGATGCGGCCGGATGTGACGTCATAGAAGCGCGGAATCAGGTGGGCAATGGTGGATTTGCCGCTGCCGGGTGGGCCGACGATGCCGATCGTCTCGCCGCGCCGCGCCTCGAAGCTGATATTCCTGAGGACGGGGCGCTTTTCCGGGCCGGGATAGGTGAAGCCGACATTTTCGAAGCGCAGAACGCCGTCCTTGACGACAAGCGGCTTGGCGTCCGGAGCATCCTTGATGGCGATGTCGAGGTCGAGCAGAGCGAACAGCCGCGACCCGCAGGTCGAAGCGCGGGCAAATGCGTTGACCATCAGGCCGAGCTGGCGCACCGGCATCTGCAGAATGGTCATGAAGGTCAGGAATGAGGCGAGGGTACCGACGCTAATCTCGCCCGCAATCACCTTGCTGCCGCCGACCCACAATATGAGGCCCATGGCTGCGAAAAAGGAAAAGTTCATGGCGCTGGTATTGGCGACGCGGATGCCGACGCGTTTGTGGGCGAGGGTAAGCGCATTGTGCGACGCCCTGTCGAACTTCATCAGTTCATGGGCCTGTGCGGCGAACGCGCGCACGACGCGAATGCCGCCAAGGTTCTCTTCCATCACGCGGGTCAGCACCGAAAGCCGTTCCTGGAGGTCGAGCCAGGTCGCACGCAATCTTAGCTGCGTCACGGAGGAGCGCCAGGCAACGAAGGGCACGAAGCTCAGTGCCAGAAGCCCAAGCAGGACATCCGTCGACAGCAGCATATAGGCGCCAACGCCGATCAGCATGGTGAGCAGTATCATGCGTACCAGCGCCGTCGAAAAATACATGCGCACGCCTTCGAGATCCAAAAGGCCGACGGTGATGAGATCGCCCGAATGCACCTTGTCGTGGAAGCTGAAGGAGAGCTGCTGGATCTTTTCGTAGCAAGCGAGCCGCAACTCATAGCCCATATGGTGCCCGACAGATTCGCTGTAATAGTTCTGCACCATCGTGAAAAGGCCACGCATGATGCTGACGACCAGCAGAAGCAAAGCGGTGGTCACCAGCGCGTTTTCCGCGAGCTGGCCGGCCGCGCCGCCGGCAATCACCGTTTGCGTCTGGTCTACTGCACGGCCGAGCAGGCGTGGGATCAGGAGCTGAAGCGTCGCCGCAACGAACGTCGAGCCGATCGCCAGACCGGTTTGCCAGGGATGGCGTAGCGTCATATGCGTGATCCGCACGATGGTGGAGAGACCTCGACCCCAACCAGCCGCATTGACATGCGCCAACGAAGCCAATGGCTTCGCCGCGCTTCTTGATGAATCGCTGCTCACGCTCTTATCCAGGCATTTTTGAACGAGGCGGGCCCGAAATCGGGTTCGGATCGCAAAGGGAACATTGGTAGGACGAATGTCGCCGATTCCAGCCCGTCATTCAAGAGTCAATTGGTCACAAGTGCCACCTGGGCGTTAGATTGCGTGTTCGGTGATGAGGGTGTTCGGCTATGCCGCGGCGCCGCGAATTTGCGCTCGGACATGGGGCTAGCGCGGCAGGGATTGCCGACGAAGAGTTTCAGACAAAATTCCAAGCTCCTGTCGGTTTCACCCGAGGAGAAACGTCCTCGGATCGACAAACCCAAATCCAAGGAGAACATCATGCGCAGGATCATCGCAGCCACATTCGTCAGCCTCGACGGCGTCATGCAGGCGCCGGGCGCTCCGGAAGAAGATCCAACCGGCGGCGGATTCCAGTTCGGCGGCTGGACGTTCCACTATTTCGACGAAGCAACAGGTGCGGCCTTGGATCAGATATTCGACAAGCCGTTCGATCTGCTGCTTGGCCGCAAGACCTACGACATTTTTGCCGCACATTGGCCCTATGCCGGCGAAGACGATCCCATCGCCGTGTTGTTCAACAAGGTCACAAAATATGTTGCGACCCGCGGCGACACCGCACTTGACTGGAATAACAGTCGATCACTCGGCACTGACGTTCCGGCAGCGCTGACCGAGCTTAAGAAAGGCGAGGGGCCGGATCTTCTGATCCAGGGGAGCAGCGATCTCATTCAGACCTTGCTTCGCCACGGATTGATCGATGAATACACCGTGCTGATCTTCCCTCTGCTGCTCGGCAAGGGCAAAAAGCTTTTCGGCGAAGGAACGGTTCCGGCCGCGCTGAAACTCATCCGCTCCCAATCCTTTCCGAGCGGCGTCATCATGGCAACTTATCAGCCGGCCGGCGATATCAAGACCGGTTCCTTTGCCCTTAAGGACCCGTCCGAGGCCGAGCTTCGGCGCCGAGAAAGCTTGAAGTAGCCGGCCAATGACTCGGGATCCCGCCAGCCCTACGTCCGTCGGGCATGGCGGGGTGACCGGAATATTCGGCAACGACTGGAATGGCGTTTGATCCGGCACGCGACGGACGGCAAGGGGCGGATTTTGCCGTACTTCAGCCGGAAACATCGGTGATGACGATGCGGCCTGCCACTTCCACCGCATTTTCGCCAGCCACGGCATTGCGGTCGTCTTTCGCCTCTCGCAACCCGAACCATTCCGGAGAACATTTATGACAGACGCCGCAGCATCCTCGAAACTGCGCATCGCCTTGCTTTTCGGCGGGCGCTCCGCCGAGCACGCAGTCTCGGTGCTGTCTGGGACGAATGTCATGCGTGCTCTGCAGCCCGCCAAATATGATGCCGTGCCTATCTTCGTCACCCGCGAGGGCAAGTGGCTCTTGAGCTCCTTCGAAGACGGCAAACTATCGACGCCGGAGAGCGGGACGGAGGTTTGCCTTGTGCCCGGTGGACGCGGACGAATGATTGCGCTTCCGGCCGCCGACAGCGCCTACGAAATGCCGAAGATCGATATCCTGTTTCCTGTCCTGCATGGACCGCATGGCGAGGATGGTTCGGCCCAGGGACTTGCGGAAGTCGCCCGTGTGCCGCTGGTGGGCTGCGGCATTCTCGGCTCTGCCGCAGCTCTGGACAAGGACATCGCCAAGCGGCTCCTGAAGGAGGTGGGGCTGGCGACAGCGCATTCCGTCACCATTCTAGAAGACAGCCGGCCCTCCTTCGCTGATCTGGAACGCAGCCTCGGGCTACCCGTCTTCATCAAACCGGCGCGGCAGGGGTCCTCTGTTGGCGTCAGCAAGGTTACGACGGCCGGCGAGTATGAAGCGGCGCTGGTTGAAGGCTTCAAGCATGACCGCAAGCTGCTTGCGGAGGAGTTCATCCGCGGCCGCGAGATCGAGTGCAGTGTGCTCGAGGATACGGCAGGCAATCTCTTCGTTTCGCGTCCCGGCGAAATCGTGCCGGCGGAAAGCCACGGTTTCTACAGCTACGACGCAAAGTATATCGACGAGAAAGGTGCGGCTTTGAAAGTGCCGGCCGAGCTGCCGGAGGAGCTCGAGCGCCGGATCCGTGAGATGGCTGGCAGGGCTTTTCGGGCCGTTGGCTGCGATGGCATGGCGCGCGTTGATTTCTTCCTGACCGCGGACATGCAGTTTCTCATCAACGAGCTGAACACGATCCCTGGATTTACCGATATCAGCATGTATTCCAAAGCCATGGCAGCGAGCGGCGTCAGCTACGCTGAAACCATCGACCGGCTTGTGGCGCACGGGCTCGCACGCGCCGCTCGATAAGCATGGCGCCGTGCCGCCGCAAATCCTCTGAATTTCTTGCGGCGGTTGACAATCAATGGGCGAAAAAAGGCTCGAAATGCCTATCTTGGAGGGTAGGGGATCGGGTTCCCTCGTACAAATGTGCGGTCTTATATTGACTGTGGAACCCCTTCATTTCACTGCGCTTATGGCGCCCCGATAGGATCAACGCCGTACAATGAATGCACAACGGGCTGGGATATCTGGTTCTAGTTGTGTTATCCTCCAAATACCAAGGATCCATCTACCGTTGGCTGCAACTGGTCTGATGCCCCTTAAGGACCTTGGAAATACCTGGACGCATTAGGTCAAGCTGGGAGGAAACCGGGATGACCCATGATGCGCGTTTGACGCGTGAGCGCGACTTTCACAATGAACGCTTTGGTGCTGTTGAAGAACGCAAGCAGGACTCGTTCTATTTCGCCGCCCAGCCCGCTATGGACGCCTATTGGCGGCTGGCCAGGGCCGCTTGCCCGGGAAGAGAAGTACTGGAATACGGATGCTCAAACGGTATGAGCAGCATCGGTCTCGCTCGTTTCGCCAAGCGGATCACCGGTATCGACATTTCGGATGTCGCTGTTCAGCAGGCCACGAATGCGGCGGTTCGCCGTGGAATCAGCAACGTGACGTTCCAGGTCGACAATGCGGAGAACATGAATCTGCCATCAGCGGGTTTCGACGTCGTCTTCGGTAGCGGTATCCTGCACCATCTCGTCCTGGAAAAAGCGCTTGGCGAAGTCCGACGCGTGCTGCGCCCGGGCGGCAAGGCCTTCTTCTTTGAGCCACTCGGCCATAACCCTGTGATCAATCTCTATCGCAATTGGACGCCCACGGCGCGCACCGTCGACGAACACCCATTGTTGAAATCCGACTTCGAGATCGTGCGCAAACATTTCTCGAATTGCGATTTGGAATTCTTTGCGCTTGCTACGCTTGCCTCCATTCCGTTTCGCAGAAGCCCGCTCGGCGCCGCGATCCGGGCGGTCGGCAAGCAGATCGACATGCCGCTGCTGAAAATCCCCGGCGCCAAATGGCAGGCCTGGATTGTCGTTATGGCCTTGGAAGCATAAGCGGTCTGCCAAGCGACTGAAGTTCCGACCTGCCGTTACCGTAGCTGCTCAATCAATCTACGAACGTCCGGCGATCGGCGAGGGTTGGCTGCGAATAACATCAAGACATGCCAAAATCGCTAAAGTGAAGCCATTGAAATCATTGGCATGTCGCACTTGGAAATAGAATGTACCCCGCCACATCTGAAAGTCACATAAGATAGATTATGGAACTAAAATCCATGTGAAGGAGGCAAGCTAAGCTCGCCTCAAACCGCCTTTACGCGGATAATCTGGGCTCCAGTCTTCTCCGCCAAGGTTTTTGGATCGCAAGCAAAGATGCTGTCCGGCCGTCCTGCTGCGCACCACACTTGGTCGTAGCTCAACAGGCTTTCGTCGATAAAAACCGGTAGTTTCACACGATGGCCGATCGGTCCGACGCCGCCGATGGCGAAGCCGGTTTCGTCGCGAACCCGGTCGATGTCAGCGCGCTTCAGGCGCAGTCCGTAAGTGGTCGCGATATATGCTGTATCGGCATTGTGGGCGCCGGAAACAAGAAGCAGCGTCAGGCCGTGAGTCTCTGCATTGACGAAGACCAGCGATTTGACGATCTGGCCAACAGCGCAGCCGGCCGCATTGGCAGCTTCTTCCGCCGTGCGGGTCGATTGCTCCATGCGTTTGATGACGATGTCGAGGCCGAGATCGCGAGCTGCCAGTTCGACGCGCTCCAGGCTTGAAAGCTTCTTGCTGTCCTCGCTCATAGATCATCATCCTCCACATCGAGTTCGATCCGCATTTGATCGTAGGCCGGCTCGACATTGTCGGGTGTTTCAGCAAGCACGGTCGCATAGTCGAGCGGTGTGTGCATATGCGTCAGGATCGCGTGCCGTGGCTGCAGCCGTTCGATCCAGGCAAGCGATTGCTCCAGCGAGAGATGGCTCGGGTGTGGCCGGTATTGAAGCGCATCGATGATCAGGACGTCGAGGTTTTGAACTCTCTCGACAGATTCCGCCGGGAAGTCACTGATATCGCTACAATAAGCAAGGTTGCCGATGCGAAAGCCAAGCGAGTGGATGTCGCCGTGCTGCTGCTTGTGCGGCCAGAAGGTGATCGGGCCGCCCGGCCCTTCGACCGTGAAGCTTTTGTCCAGGCTTTCAATGATGATCGGCCGCACGATCGGCGGATAGTTGCTGCCTGGCGGCGTCTCCAGGCAATAGCCAAAACCCTCACTGATGCGGTCCATGGTCGGCTGATCGGCATAGATCGGAATGCGCTCATGAGAATTGTGGAAGAAGCCGCGCAGGTCGTCCAGGCCGTGGATATGGTCAGCGTGGGCGTGCGTATAGAGCACTGCGTCGATGGAGCCGACGCCGGCACGGATCATCTGCTCGCGAAAATCCGGCCCGGTATCGATGACGACAGTGGTAACGCCGCCATCCGGCGCGATCTGCTCAATCATGAAAGCAGCACGCGTACGCCGGTTTTTCGGATTCTTCGGATCGCAAGCGCCCCAATCGCCGGTGATGCGCGGCACGCCCGGCGACGACGAGCAGCCCAATATGGTGAAGCGCCGCCGATGGGTCACGCCGTCAGACCCTCGTCATCCGGGAGAAGCAGCGGAACGCATTCTCGGTGGTGACCGCAGCGATCTCGTCCATGCTGACGCCGATCGTATCCGCCAGCACCTCGGCTGTATTGACGACATAGGACGGCTCATTGCGCTTGCCGCGCCAGCGTTTGGGCGCGAGATACGGCGCATCGGTCTCGACCAGCAGCCGGTCATGCGGGATCGTCTTGGCGATCTCGCGCAACTCCTCGGATTTCGGGAAGGTGAGAATGCCGGAGAAGGAAATATAGCCGCCAAGCTCGACGCCGGTGCGGGCGAGGGCCGGGCCGGAGGAGAAACAATGCAGGATGAAGGGGAAGGCCCCCTTCCCTGTTTCGTCGGTCAGGATCGCGGCCATGTCCTCGTCGGCGCTGCGGCTGTGAATGACCAGCGGCAATTGCGTTTCGCGCGCAGCCGCGATGTGACGCAGGAAGCCGGTCTTCTGATCTTCCGGTTTCACGGTGTCGTAGAAATAGTCCAGCCCCGCCTCGCCAATCGCGATGATCTTCTCGTGCTGCTTGGCCAGCCGCACGAGATCTTCCGTCTGGATATCCAGCTCCTGATCGGCGCTGTTCGGATGCGTGCCGACCGAGCAGAAAACCGACGGATAGCGCTCGGTGAGTGCCAGCAATCCATCGAGCTTCCTGACCTTGGTCGAGATGGTGACCATCTGCTTGACGCCAACCTCATGGGCGCGCGCAACGATCGCGTCGCGTTCCTCCTCGAAGTCGGCAAAATCCAGATGGCAATGCGTATCGATCAGCATGGAAAACCTTATTCGGCAGTCGGCGCGACGTAGCGCGGGAAGACCGGTTTCGGGGCTTCTAGCGGCGTTCCGGCAACAAGACGTCCGGCCTCGCCGAGTGCGGCGAAATCGCGCTTATCGGCAGGAATGGCGATCAGATCCAGCAGCTTGGCCGAAGACTCTGGCATGAAGGACTGCAGGAGAATGCCGATCTGGCGCACGACATCGGCGGTGACGTAGAGCACGGTCGCCATGCGGGCCGGATCGGTCTTCTTCAGCGCCCACGGCTCCTGGCCAGCGAAATAGCGGTCGCTTTCGGAGACGACGGCGATGATCGAAGCCAGAGCGCGATGGATGAGCTGCTTGCCCATGTCTTCGCGGGTCGACGCCAGCAGTGCATCGGCCTGCGCCAGCAATGCCTTGTCCTCGTCGGTCAGCTCTCCGCATTCCGGGATCTTGCCGTCGCAATTCTTGACGATCATCGACAGCGAGCGGCTGGCGAGATTGCCGATACCGTTGGCGAGATCGGAGTTGATGCGCGTGCCGATCGCCTCTTCGCTGTAGCTGCCGTCCTGGCCGAAGGAAACTTCGCGCAGGAAGAAATAGCGCACCTGGTCGAGGCCGAAATGGTTCACCAGATTGACCGGATCGACGACATTGCCGAGCGACTTCGACATCTTCTCGCCCTTGTTGAGCAGGAAGCCATGGGCATAGACGCGCTTCGGTAGCGGCAGCTTCGCTGACATCAGGAAAGCCGGCCAGTAGACGGCGTGGAATCTGATGATGTCCTTGCCGATGATGTGAACATCGGCCGGCCAGTATTTCGCCCGCGGATTGTTCCGGTCCTCGATATAGCCGGTCGCCGTGATGTAGTTCGTCAGCGCATCGACCCAGACATACATGACGTGAGCCGGGTCGTTCGGGACCTTGATGCCCCAGTCGAACGTCGTACGCGAGATCGACAGGTCTTTGAGGCCTGATTTGACGAAAGAGATCACCTCATTGCGGCGTTCGGCCGGCCCGATGAAATCCGGGTTCTCCTCGTAGTGCTTCAGCAAGCGGTCCTGGTATTCCGAGAGCTTGAAGAAATAGCTTTCCTCCTGCACCCATTCGACCGGCGTGCCTTGAGGCCCATAGCGCACGCCGTCGGCGCGCAGCTCGGTTTCGTTTTCCTGGTAATAGGCTTCGTCCCGCACCGAATACCAGCCCGCATAGGAATCCTTGTAGATGTCGCCGGCGTCGGCCATCAGGTTCCAGATGTTCTGCGAGGTCTCGTGGTGGCGGGCCTGTGTGGTGCGGATGAAGTCGTCGTTGGACGCGTTCAGCAGCTTGCCCATCGCCTGGAATTCATCGGAATTGCGATCGGCTAGCTGCTGCGGCGTCAGGCCTTCGGCGCGCGCCGTCTGCTGCATCTTCTGGCCGTGTTCGTCCGTGCCGGTCAGGAAAAACACATCACGCCCGTCCAGCCGCTGGAAACGCGCCATGGCGTCGGTGGCAATCAGCTCGTAGGCATGGCCGATATGCGGCTTGCCGTTGGGGTAAGCGATCGCGGTGGTGATGTAGAACGGGGTCTTTTCGGTCATATCAGGCAATGGTCCGGTTTACGGTTTCGTCATTGTTATTCTTGCTCTCGCTCGCTTTAGCGCATGTTTGCCGGGAGCGAAACATCAAGTTTCGCGCACGCAGCATTCCTTGCTTTGTGGGCGTCTCTCGCTTGACTCGATCTCACCTCGGCTTTACCCCTTCAGAAAACCAAAGAGCAGGACAGGGGCCGTCGTGAATTCCATTTTCATTTTTAGCAGCCCGTCCAACGGCTTGAAAGGGCCGTGGCTTTGAGTTTTCCTGCGTCGTTCCAACCCCTCTATTCTTTTTCCGGCTTCTTCGTCGGCATGCTGGTGGGCATCACCGGTGTCGGCGGCGGGTCGTTGATGACGCCGTTGCTGGTCCTGTTGTTCGGCGTGCATCCGGCTACTGCCGTTGGAACCGATCTTCTTTATGCCGCGATCACCAAGACCGCCGGCACTGCGGTTCACGGCATTCACGGGCGGGTGAACTGGAAAGTAGTGGGCTTGCTCGCCTCGGGAAGCGTGCCCGCTGCGCTCGCGATGCTGTGGATCATGGCTGGCGTCAATCGCGAGAGCCCAGCGGTTGCCCATGCGATCACCGTGTCCCTGGGCTGTCTCCTGTTTCTGACGTCATTGATGCTGATCTTTCGCGGCCAGGTGCTGAGCGCTATCCGGAAATGGCGGGGCGAGCGCGGGACGCTGACGCCCCGCACCGTCGCGCTGCTGACGCTCGTCCTTGGTCTTATGCTCGGCACGCTCGTCACCATGACATCCGTCGGCGCCGGCGCGCTCGGCGTCACCGTGCTGCTGGTGCTCTATCCGCACCTCGATGTGCGCGAGATCGTCGGCTCGGACATCGTCCACGCCGTGCCGCTGACCTTGATCGGCGGCATGGGCTACTGGTTCATCGGCGAGATCAACTGGACGATGTTGTTCGCACTGCTGCTTGGCTCGATTCCCGGCATCGTCGCAGGCAGCCTGCTGGCGCCGCGCCTGCACGAGCGGCTGATCCGGATGGTTCTAGCCGTCACCTTGATGATCGTTGCCTGGAAACTACTCTTTCCTTAAGCGGAAAGCTGCTGCTTCAGATCGCCGAGAATAGTGATGATCGTTTGCTTGCGGTCGAGGTTATAAGCCTGTGATACGGTAAGCCGCTCGGTGACATCGGCATAGAGCCGGGCAAGTCTTTCGGCCACGGTGAGGTGTCCCTCCAGAGCAGCCGCCCTCGCCCGGGCCATGATGTCGTCGCCGATATGGGACACGAAGAAGCCGAAGATCGTGTCGCTTTCCTTCGCCGAAAGGGCGTCGGCGAGGCGATGCATTGCCCGGCGTGCCGCAGGACCATCCGTCGAGATGACCTGCTCATAGGCCGCGACGATCTCGCCGCCGCCATAGTTCAGCAATTTCAGGGCTTCGCTGACGCTCCCCTTGGCCGCAGCAAGCAAATCCGCGCCCTGCCCCGGTGACAAGCCAATACCGAGATGTGCCAGCGCCTTCCCCAAAGCATCGTCGCTCAGCGGCGCCAGTTTTAGCGGTAGGCAGCGCGAGCGGATGGTCGGCAGCAGCTTGCCCGGCGCATGCGACAGTACCAGGAACAGCGCCCGCTTCGGCGGCTCCTCGAGGATCTTCAAGATGGCATTGGCAGCGCTGCGATTGAGATCGTCGGCCGGATCGATGATGACGATGCGCCAATTGCCGGTGCCGGAGGTCTGTGAAAAGAACTTGCCGGCACGGCGCACCTCATCAACGGTGATCGCGGACTTTACCTTGCCGGTCTTGTCGTCGACCGGACGGGCAAGATGCAGCAGGTTGTGCGAGGCTCCGCCGGAAATCTGCCGGCTGATAGCGGAAGCCGGGTCTGGGTCGCCGATCGTCTCGGGCGCCGTGGCAGGATCGGGGTAAGACAGGACATGATTGGCAAAGCGAAAGGCGAGCGTTGCCTTGCCGATGCCTTCCGATCCCTCGATCAGAACGGCATGGTGACCCTTGCCCGAGCGATAGGATTGCGCCAGGAAGGCTTCGGCCTCCTCATGGCCGAAGAGACGCGTGTTATCCTGCGGCGCAATCGCACCGTCGAGAACGCCTGGCCGCTCTTCGCTCATTGCGCCACTTCCGGTCTGACGGCTGGCATACCGTCTGCTGATGTCAGCCGCTCTTCGACGATGCTGGCAATTTCATCGGCAATGTCATTTTCGGAGCGCTGCGCATCGATGACGTGACAGCGGCCGGGGTCGCGCGCTGCTATGTCGAGAAAGGCCTCGCGGCGCTTCTCATGCGTCTGCATTTCCTCTTTCTCGAAACGATCCGGTGCAGCGCTTGCCGAAGCACGCTTGCGGGCACGCTCCAGGCCGATCTTGGCGGGAATATCAAGGATCAGCGTGCAGTCCGGCACCACGCCGTTGACCGCGACGCGTTGCAGAGCCTCGATGAAATCAGGTTCGAGATTGCCGGTAACGCCTTGATAGACGCGCGAGGAATCCATGAAGCGATCGCAAAGTACGATCGTACCGCGCGCGAGCGCAGGGCGGATGACCTCTTCGACGTGATCGTTGCGCGCGGCGGCAAACAGGATCGCCTCCATGCGCGTGCCGAACATTTCCGCTGCACCCGAAAGCAGGACATGCCGCACCGCCTCCGCACCCGGCGAGCCGCCCGGTTCCCGCGTCACCAGCACGTCATGACCGAGCCCGCGCAACCGTTCCGCCAGGCGGCGAATCTGGGTCGATTTGCCTGCCCCTTCCCCGCCTTCAAAGCTCACGAACAATCCGGTTGCATCAGCCAATGATCATGTCCTGCACTTGTTTTCCGCATTTTTGCCGTAGCGTGACCTGTGCCCTGTTTAACCCAAGATGTTCGCCGGCGAAACCACGCAAACTATCCGAGCCTGACATTCTATATAGGCTGTAAACAAGGGATTTCACAGGACGGGAAACAATCAAGTCGGCGTCGGCGTGTCCCAAAGCCAGGAGAACAGCAGCGATTCCGTCAGCTCCATGAAGGCATCGAAGGCGCGGCTGCTGAGCGTCCCCTGGGCGACTGCATCTTTTGTATAGAGCGGCAATTCGCGCAACAGCCGCGCGCCGGAAAAGACGCGAAGCGTGCCCGCTTCGTAGCCGGCTGCGACGGGCGCCGTCAGCGGCCAGCGATAGACGATGCGGGCCGACAGGCGGTCGGGATTGTTGAGCGGCACATAGACATCGACCGGGACCTTGGCGAGCAGGCCGACCGTCGACTGCGCGCCACCATAGACGCTGGCATCGCCGATCACCTCGCCATCGGCAAAGATGCGCTGGCTCTTGAAGTTGCTGAGGCCCCATTCCAGCACGCGGCGGGTTTCCTCGGTGCGTTCCTTGTCCGATTTCAGGCCGCCAAGCGCCAGGAACAGCCGCCGGCCGTCGCGCTGGATGGAAGCGACGATCGAATAGCCCTCGCCCTCCGTAAAGCCGGTGCCGAGGCCGTCGACGCCGATATTCAGCAAGAGCAGCGGATTGCGGTTGCGCTGGTAGATCCTGTTCCAGGTAAAATCCGCCTGGCCGAGGTATTTGTAGAGATCGGCGTGTTTCTGCTGCAGGTCCTGCGCCAGCGTCACCAGTTCGTGTACGGAGACCTTGCTGCCGCCATTGGGATCGTCAGGATCCGGAAGACCGGTGGAATTGGTGAAGACCGCTTTCGGCATGCCGATCTCGCGCGCATGCGCCGTCATGCGCCGGGCGAATTCCGTTTCATTCACGGAAATGCCTTCGGCAAGGATCATGCAGCCGTCATTGGCCTGCTGCACGGCGACACCCTGGATCAGGTCGCCGACACGCACGCGCGATTTCAGCGCTGCGAACATGGTCGATGCGCGCGACGGTGCGCCACCCTTGCGCCAGGCATTTTCGGAAACGGGATATTCCGTATCGAGCGAAATCTCCCCTCGCCCGACAGCATCGAAGATAACATCGAGGGTCATCAGCTTGGCAAGCGAGGCCGGGGAAATCGGTTGATTCTCATCCTTGGCGAGCAGGATCGTGCCGGTGGAGGCTTCGATCATGAAGGCCTGTGCGGCCTTGGTGTCGAAAGCGGGCGCCGGTGCCTGTTGCGCGACGGCTGGCAGGCACTCAATTCCGATAAGGAAGAAGGAAAACGCGAAAAAGAGGCGTCTTAGCATGCCGGCTCCCCAATCCGATCGACCCCAAAATCATATTAGCCAGGGGTGAAGATTCAGGCAATGACGCCGATCATTCGACTTGCGTTTGAGCTTGATGCTGACGGTGATAGGCGGAGAGGATCGATTCCTGCGTCAGCCCGTCATTGCGCACCATGACAGCATCGAAAGCGAGATCGACATAGACTGTCTTGACCGGTGCGTCCTGATAGGCAGCGAGTGACGACGGCGCATCGAGGCTCGCCATGCCCGGTGCGAAATCCGGACGCTCATAGGGAACGGGGCCGATCTGCGGCAGAACGACCATCGTCGGCTCGACGGGATCAACCGACGGCATGGCGCCGCCGTTCCAGGTCATCGGCGGCGGATTGTTGCGCTTGTTACCGTTGTAGGAGGTCGGCGTCGAGCCGGCAAAGGCGGTCGCGGAATAAGGCGACTGCCGCAGGATCGGCGCGAGCGATGGCGCGGTGTTGAAGCTGCGCTGCTGGCGGTTCGGTCGGCGGACACTATCGGAATCAGGCAGTTGATCGGCGGTAATGCCGCCATTCGAAGCGACCATCACGCCCGTTGCGATCTGGCCGCCGGGATTGATGCTCGGCAGGCGCGAGCCCTTCGGAATGTAGGAGGCCATCAGATAGGGGTCGTCATGGCCGTCCATGCGGGCGCGGCCGACATATTGCACGCGCACGTCGCCGGTGCCGCTGTGTTGAAGGTCGAGCATCTGCGCCGTCTTATTGGAAAGATCGATGATGCGGCCAGGATGATAAGGCCCGCGATCGTTCACACGCACGATGATGGAGGAACCGGTTTCGACGTTGGTGACGCGCGCATAGCTCGGCAGCGGAAAGGTCGGATGCGCGGCGGTGAGCGCCTGCTGGTCGTAGACCTCGCCGTTTGCGGTCAGGCGTCCGTGAAAGGCCGAGCCATACCAGGAAGCGATACCGACCTTGTTATAGGCATAGTCTTCCTTGGGATAATACCACTGGCCCTTGACCTGGTAGGGATTGCCGACCATGAACCGGCCGCCGCCCTTCGGGATCGGTCCGTTGAAGGCAACCCGCGGGCTCGCCTTAACGCCGTATTCTTTTTCAGAGAAATATTCTTTGCCGTGCTGACGCTTCGTCGCAACCTGCTGGGAGGTTCCGCAGGCGGAAACGGTGGCGCACATCAGAGAGAGAGCAAACCAACGCATACCCGTTGCGTATGTCACCGCACGATTCTCGAATTTCATCTGTCCCACGCCGTTAATCAAATTACTATGGCAAGGCATGCACCGGCATATCCCTCAACCGGTTTCCTGCTACGCCTCAATCACCTAACGGTACTTTAATCATGATTGCATGTTGTCGAATTTGCGATCGGATTTAAGCGGAAACGGATATTTCTGAAGATTATGGTTAATGAATGACTAAAATTGGCTAAGCTGAAGTAGTGGCGCTGAGTGTATTTCCAGTCCACTGATGGCTTCCCCGGATCGCGACAGACGCGATCGGATTGCTATTGCACTCGGCATATTTGGGGGCAGTTCTTTCAGGCGCCTGTCTCAAGACGCATCAGTATTTTGTCGTGATAGATATCGCCAACTATCAGTGTGGCATCGCGCCGATAGCATGCCGCAGCTTGTCCGGATTGCGCGTGCAGTAGATGGCAACGACCTTTTTCTGCTCTATGTGCAGCGCGGTCGTCTGCACGACATTGCCGCCTTCCACCGTTACGAAACCTGGTAAGCCATCGATGACGGTATAGTGGATCAGTTGTGAGGGTTGCGCCCGGAAAATTCGTGCCAACTGCTCATGAAGCAGCATGACGGCTGTGAGCCCGATGTGTGGCCGCCGCGACGTCGCCACCTTGCCGCCACCGTCGGCATAGACAACGACATCCTCGGAAAGCAAGGCTTGAAGGGCTGCCATGTCTCCCGTTCTCGACGCAGTGAAGAAGGCGGTGGCAAGCTTGAGCCCCTGCTCCTTGTCGACGGCAAAACGAGGCCGGGCCTCAGCGACATGCGCCCTCGCCCGGCTTGCAAGCTTGCGGCAAGTGGCAGCTTCGCGACCGATTGCTGAGGAGACGTCGTCGAAATCCATGCCGAACACGTCATGCAGGAGAAAGGCGGCACGCTCCAGAGGTGAAAGACGCTCCAGCGCTAGCATCAGGGGCAAGGTTATGTCATCGGCCGCATCGCCGTCCTCCGGATCGAAGATCGGTTCGGGCAGCCAGGACCCCACATAGGACTCCCGGCGACGGCGAGCGGATTTCAACTCGTTCAGACAAAGCCTGGTGACGATGGTCCGAAGGAATGCCGCCGGTTCGCGAACGGAGGCATGATCGGTCCCAAGCCAGCGCAGCCAAGCATTCTGCACGATATCCTCCGCGTCCGCGACGGATCCGAGCATCCTATAGGCAAGCCGGACGAGGCGCGGGCGCTGTTCGGAAAAGATCGGATCGGAAGGCGCCTCAGTCATGGGCGGCAAGAGCGTATTGGAGCGGGGCGGCTTGGCGGCCACGAACGAACTGCAGCGTCGTCACAACGCCACACGCCGCCCAAGATAGCGCGCAGTCGCGAGATCGGATGCTGGCGGCGCGGTCTCCGGGCCTTCATCCGTGTTCGCCTGTGCCGCCGCACCGAGCCAGAAACCGAGACGGTTCATGTCCTCTTCGGAGCCGGTTGAGGAGCAGTTCGCCGGCGGAAGATCGAGGCCGACCCAATGCATTCCGTGCTGCGCCGCAAAGATCATCATCTGAATCAACGTCGAAAGCTTGTCACCGGATCGTGACCCGGAGGTGGTGAAGCCAGCCGCGATCTTGTCCTTCCACAGATAGCCGCTGGCGAGAACGGCATGCGATGTTGCCTCCTGGAAAGCTTTGAACGACGCGGAGACTGAGCCCATATAGGTCGGCGACCCAAAGATGATCGCCTGCGCCGCATTGAGATCATCCCAGTGGCGCTCCACCTTGTCCACACTCAGCAGAAGGGCCTCCATCCCCTCGACCTGCTCAACACCCGCCGTCACGGCTTCGGCCTGACGGCCCGTATGCCCGTAGCCGCTATGATAGACGATTGCGATACGCTGGCGGATCATTGTTTTCTCCTTCGAAAATGGTGTTGCGAAGGACATGACAAGGTAGGGGGCTGATTGTGACATGGTCAGGTGTTTTTTGACGGTCGTCGGCTGTCCTCATCATGACACCTTGGATTCTCTGTTCGCATGTTTTGCCGGGAATGCAGGCTGATGCAGCCGAACAAGTTGACGCGGCGTTGCAAGTCGCTATAAGCGCAAATCGGAAACTGAAGTAGCTGCGACGCGCGTAATCAATCACGGCGGCAGCACTTGATATTAGAAGAATAAAATCCTTTAATATCAAACTGATGGAAGAGTGTCCGAGTGGTTTAAGGAACCGGTCTTGAAAACCGGCGTGCGGGAAACCGTACCGTGGGTTCGAATCCCACCTCTTCCGCCAAAAGCCCAATCTATCAATCGTGGATCACGAGGCATCTTACTTATCCGGTTGGGCCGGTTTCAGATGCCTAGTTTGGCTGGGGCTTTGACAGCCATACACATTTATTATTTTGCATTGAACTGCTTTTGGAACGTCGTGAGCGCATCGCGATTTTGGTTGCTCAACTGAACGCTCTGATCACTTTTCTTAAGGAGATCTTCAAAAAATGTAGGTTGGCTGTATTTTCCCCAGTCGAATTTTACTGGTGGCTTAGCTCCCCCGTCTTGGGGGGCTGGATTTTGCGACGTCTGACCACCCGCTTCCAGCCTATTAAGTCGCTCATTTGCAACTTTTAAGGCTTCCGTGGTCTGCTTTATCGTTTCATTAGCTTGTATGTTGTCCTCAGCCAATTTTTTAACTTGACTAGCAAGATCAGCAGTCTCATCGCGCCGGGTATATTTGAGGCCACCATTAGACCATTCAAAATTGGAGACTGATGGAAGAAGCATCAGCGCAGCGCCCGCAGCCAGCACCATAGCGTGGCCGGAAGAAACTTCTCTACCTTGAAAGATCAAAATAAGCGTGATCGCTACGATGACTATGCCTGACAATGAGGCAATATTATCAGATGTGAAGATGCCCATCACGACTACTCCCCCAAAGTTGTGAACATAGATAATGCCTCAACGATAGGAAAAGTAAATTGGTGGAGTACCAGCTCAAATTCCGCACATTTTCCATATGGCGTAACGGAAACCGGCAGGCTTGATGAAGTGAGTTTCTTTCCACTACTGAGCAATTTTTGGCCCGTCGCCAGCATTTTCCCTGCACGCGTTGGCGCGTCTAAGGTGTTGACGCTCAAGCAGAAGAACTCTGCGTCCAACGAATTCGCTCACGCAGATGGTGCCGCTATCTCCTTGGTTCGCCGCCGGGCGCATAGTGAGATTTCTGCTTGAACGGGAAGACGCTGCCACAGCGGCAGCGGATCATGTATTTCGCCGGATCGTTCGATTTGCGTTCGTCGGAAAAGCCCGACGGCATTTCGTCCACGAGAAAACCGGGGTTCTCGCGGCGGGGATTGTCATCCTCCGAGACCTCGGCAAAGCCGTTATTGCCACAACGAGAGCATTCGAGCTTTCTTGAATATCGATCCCGCGCAGCCATTTTCTTCCAGTCCGAGTCTCACACGCCCCTTCCCTATCAGAGAACATTTCGTTTCTGAACCCGCATAAAGAAATGATACAGATCGATGCGATGAAACCCATCCGGCCATGATCTCCGCGACAAAATTCCCGAGATGTGAGAGCCTTGCACACAAGACTCGGCATCGAATAACCAACGGACGCCGCCCTCGCCTATGACGCCCAGCGATCAGCCCCTATCAATCGGCCCCAAGCCTCTGACTGGCCCTGCCCTCACAGCCTTCTTTTCCCGCGACGCAACTATCATTGCGTCCGAGCTGATCGGCACTCGTCTCACCGTTGCCGGCGCCGGCGGTCGCATCGTCGAGACAGAGGCCTATCGGCCTGATGACGAGGCATCCCATAGCTTTCGCGGGCCGACGGCGCGCACGGCGGCGATGTTCGGTCCGGCGGGGCGTGTCTATATCTACCGGTCATACGGCATTCACTGGTGCCTGAATTTCGTCTGCGCAGGTGCCAGCGCCGTACTCATCCGTGCGTTGGAGCCGGAGAGCGGCATTGAGGACATGGTCCGGCGGCGCGGTGTTGCCGACTTCGTCGATCTCTGCAACGGGCCGGGAAAGCTGACGCAGGCCTTGGGCGTGGATATCAGCCTGAACGGGCTGGCGCTGGATGCGGCACCCTTCGAATTCGCCTTGGCCGAACCGATACCGGTGGTGGCCGGCAAGCGGATCGGGATTACGAAAAACATCGAGCCGCTATGGCGCTTCGGCGCCGCCGGCTCGCGCTTCGTTAGCCGCCGCTTTCCTTAAAAAAGAAAAAGGACCGCCGGGGTGGTGCCCGGCGGCCCATGCTGCCGCGCAGTGAAACTGGAAAGACTGCGCGGTTACTCCATCGCGATGCTGTGGTCGACGGCCGGCGGCGCCTTGGGCTTGCGCAGCAGCACAAGCAGCGGCATGGCGCAGATCGACATCAGCATCAGCAATTTGAAATCGTCCATATAGGCTATGATCGTCGCCTGCGTGGTGATCACGCCGTCGAGCGCGGCGCGACCTGCCAACGTGACCGGGCTGACGGCCTGAGCGACCGTCGCATCGAAAGCATGGTTGAACGGCGTTACATAGGCGGCGATCGATTCGTGATTGACCTGGGTATTCTCGGTGATCAGCGCCGAGACGACGGAGATGCCCACGCTCGAGCCGATATTACGCGAAAGATTGTAGAGGCCGGTCCCCTCGCCGCGCATATGAGCCGGCAGCGTCGCAAAGGCGATCGTCGTGAGCGGCACGAAGAGGAAGCCGAGGCCCGCGCCCTGGACGAAGCCGACCGAAATCAGCGTCCATTGCGAGACATCGGGCGTCCAGCCGGTCATGTCGTACATCGCCCATGCGGTCAGGGCGAGGCCGAAGAACAGCAGCCAGCGCGTATCCACCTTGCCGATCAGCCGCCCGACGACGAACATGCACAGCATCGTGCCGAGGCCGCGCGGCCCCATGACGATGCCGGCTGTCACGACTGGGTAGCCCATCAATGTCTGCAGATAGGGCGTCATCAGCGCCAGCGATGCCAGATAGGTGACGCCGACGATGAAGATGAACAGCATGCTGACGGCGAAATTCTGGTCCAGGAACAATCGCGGGTTCACGAAGGACCGCTCCGCCGTGAACGTGTGCACCAGGAAGAGATAGAAGGCCGCGGCGCAAACCAGAGCCTCGACGATGATTTCGCCTGAATAGAACCAATCGAGCTGCTCGCCGCGATCCAGGAAAAGCTGCAGGGCGCCGATGGCGACCGACAGCATGCTGAAGCCGAATATATCGAGCTTGGCGAGCGCGTCGAACTTGGTTTCCGTCACATAGATGACGATGCCGGCAAAGGCGAGCGCGCCGATCGGCACGTTGATGTAGAACACCCATCGCCAGCTCATATTGTCCGTCAGCCAGCCGCCGATAACAGGCCCGAGCACCGGGCCGACCATGACCGAGACGCCGAACAATGCCATGGCCTTGCCGCGCTCCTCGACATTGTAGATGTCGAGGAGAATACCCTGCGACAGCGGCACGAGTGCCGCACCGAACAGGCCCTGCAGCAGGCGGAAGCCGACGATCTGGTTCAGCGATTGCGCCAGGCCGCAGAGAACGGAGGCGACGACGAAGCCAGCGATCGCAACCAGCAGCACGCGCTTGCGCCCGAACTTTGCCGACAAGAAGCCGGATGGCGGCGTCATGATGGCGGCGGCAACGATATAGGAGGTCAGAACCCAGTTGATCTGATCGGCGCTTGCCGAAACGTCACCCTGTATATGGGGCAGAGCAACGTTGGCGATAGTGGTGTCCAGCGCCTGCATGATGACCGCCAGGATGACGCAGGCGGTGATCGCGCCGCGATTGGCGATCGGGCCGGAGGGTGAAGCCGCGGCGTTACTCATGGTCCTGACCGCGGGATTGACCCAACAGGTTTGCAACGAAGTCCGGCAGGCCGCGGGCATGACCGGTATCCACATCGGCGACGACGCTCATGCCGACGCGCAACGGCGGCTTGCCCTGCATATCGTCAATGCTGACGATCATCGGAATGCGCTGCACGACCTTGACCCAGTTGCCGGTAGTGTTCTGCGCCGGCAGCAGCGAGAAGCTCGAGCCCGAGGCCGGCGAGATGCTGGCGACGGTGCCCTTCCAAGTTACGCCCGGATAGGCATCGACCGAGATCGAGACCTTCTGGCCGGGCCGGACATGCGTGAGCTCGGTTTCTTTCGGGCTGGCGTTGATCCACATATGGGTGGTGGAAACCAGCGAGAAGCCCTGCTGCGCAGCCGTCAAATAGGCGCCGACCTGAAGCGACGGAACATTGGCGGTGATGCCGTCGAATGGCGCGCGCACGACCGTGTCGTCGAGCTCGCGCTGCGCATTGTCGACGGCCGCCTTGGCCTGCAGGTAGACCGGATTTTGTTCCACCGGCTGGTCGGCATTGCCGCCGAGCTGCGCGAGTGTGGTTGCCGCCTGTGCCTGGGCGACGGAGACCTTTTGCTGGGCCGCATCGAGATTGTGCTTGGCCTGGTCATAGGCCGCCTTGGAGGCGACCGAGCTGTTGATCAGGTTCTGCTGGCGGTCATATTCGGTCTGGTAATAGGGAATGTCGGCCTGCGCCTGGGCGATTTCCGCCAGCGACTGCTTGTAGCTCGCCTGCAGGTTCAGGATCTGGTTGCGGGCAGTGCCGAGCTGCGCCTCAGCGCCGTCCAAGGCAATACGGAAGGAATCGGGCTTCAGGCGGAAGAGCACCTGCCCCTTCTTCACCGTCTCGTTTTCATGCACGTCGACCGAAATCACCGTGCCGGAAACATCGGTCGAAACACCGACCATATCGGCCTGAATATAGGCATTGTCGGTGGACATGATCTGCCCGCCGGTGACGTAGTAATAGCCGCCGATGACAAGGGCGACCGGCAGCATCGCGAAGAGGATCGGCCGTGTCGGGCTGCGGCGCTTGCGCGGCTTCTCAGGGGGAGCAACTGGAACGGCGGCACCGGCAGCAGCGGGCGCCGGCGCCGGATTGGAAGACGGCGCCTCGGCGACGGCGGCTTGGTTCTGCCCGATTGCGGTCTGTTCGTTAGCGGAATTTGCGTTCGCGGGTACGCGAAGCGAAGAGGATGCATCAGCCATGATTTGTCTCTTTGTCGCCCACCGTCATGCGGCAGGCCTGGACGAGGTTCGATTTCATAACGGTGAGCAACTGATAAAGGCGCTCATGATCTTCGGCAGAGACCCCATCCAGGGCCTCCTTGCGGGTTTGGTCGCCCATGCTGCGCATGGTGTCGAGCAGCGGCCGCGCTTCCTCGCGCAGGTAAAGCAGCCAGCTTCGGCGATCGTTCGGATGCTGACGGCGCTCGACCAGGCCGCGCTCGCCCAACTTGTCGAGAATTCGCACCAAGGTGATCGGCTCGATTTCCAACATCTCGGCAAGACCCGCCTGATGGATCCCCTCATTGTTCGAGAGATAGGCGAGCGTTTGCCACTGCGAACGCGTCAATCCCATATCCTTCGCGCGCTGCTCGAACCGCTTGCGAAGAAGCCGGGCAACGTCATGCAGGAGAAAGCCGAGAGTGGGTGTCGCATTCATGATATAAGAAGCCTGCTATTCATAAGCAACCTTATAATGCTTGCTACGTATAGTAAGTGACCATGCGATACAAGGGGCCAAGGCCCGATGTTGCGCAGATCGTCAAAAATGTCGCAGGGAGTGTCGCAAAGAAGTCGCAGGGGCGCGGGTGTTAGGTGCGCCTAACGGGAAAGCGTGTTTTCCGTTACATGTCGGGCGACAATCAGCCCGATTAGCGCCGCATAGACCAGGGCGTTGATCGCGGCAAAGATAAAGAAGCCTTGGGCAGTCTCCCGGTCGAAAGCAAAGGCCATCGCCTGCGCGGAACCGAGGCTGAGCACGATATAGGGCGCCAACACGCGAAGCAGCAGCGCTTGCCCTGCTGCCACCCTCTTCGGCGCAACGTGGAAATCGCCTCGGGAATGTGTAAGACGGTCGCGAATAGCGGCTGCGCAGCCAATGAGCGACCAAGGCCAGCGCAGGAGAAGAAATGCCACGCTCTCCCAGCTTGCGATCTTGGCATTGGCGGGTCGGAACGTGCCCGTCGCACGCCAGATGAAGACCAGCGCGATCAATGCGGCAACGATCGGCAGGAAATGCAGCAGGAAAGCGGGATAGGTAACGTCGACAAAGCTATGGCCCGTCAGAAGCGCCACGATCGGCAGGATGAAGAGGACAGCCAAGCCCAGGGAAAACAGCGGATAGCAAAGCTCGGAGAACAGGAACTGGAACTTCAACCATCCGGACAGTTTCGGCATGTAATCCGGCGCATGCCGCAGCAGGGTCGTCATCCGGCTGCGTGACCGGTCAAATTCCTGCATCATCAGATCGGTGAAAGTCGCCGGACCGTTGCCGTGGGCGATCGCATCCAGCGCATGTATCCCGCGCCAGCCGCCGGCGTTCATCGCCAGCGTCGTCGAAAGACCTTCTGCCGGTTCCTGTCTCGGCCCACCGATTTCTTTCAACGCCGCTGTGCGTACAGCGTAATGCGTGCCGACGCAGAGTGGCGCCCAGCCGTTGTTGTAGCCGGACTGCACCAAACCCTGAACGCCGGCTTCGGCAAAGAGCATGCCCCTCGCCGCCCAGCTCGATGCCGCATCAGCGTCACAGATGCTCGGCGCCGACACATAGCCGATGCCGGGGTCGCGGAACGGCCGAACCATCTCACGGAGATACGTCCTCTCGGGCACGTCGCCGGCGTCGAATTGCACAACGAAATCATATCTTTCATAGCCGAAGTGGTCGTAGAAGGACGTGAGATTGCCTTGCTTGCAATGCAGCGAAGTATCGCGAGCGTCAGCCCCGGCACTCTCGCGCGTCGTGGAGGTGAAAACGCCGTGTTCCATGCACCATTTCATCATGTCCAGGCTGGGTTTTTCCTCCGCCAACCAGACATCGAAATCGCAGCCCGTTTGATCGAGCATCGCCCGCAACGTCGTCTGCACGAGGGAAAGAGATTCGGATGATGCTCTGGTCACGACCATGGCGATGCGCCCCGCAGGCAATGGCCCGGCCTGCGGCATACGCCGCGCATCATGGACGATGACGATGAAATAGGCCGGCAGCCCGGTGATCAAGGCAAGAGCCAGCGTCACCAGCAGATAGGACGGCCAGCCGATCACATGATCGCTGCGCAACCACCACAGCCAGAAGAAGGTCATGGTCGCCGTCCAGACGGTAATGCCGATCAGGTTGGCAAAGCGCATCCTGCCTTCGAATACCTGCTCAGTCGCTGGACCGATATCGCCTGGATTGACGGACGGCCGACGCATGGCGTGGACACCGATAGCAGCGGGGATCTTGCCCATGACATCACCTTCGGAGCGAAAGAGAGGGTGGCGGCGTTCCGCCGCTGACAAGAACCGTTTCAGCTTGATGGAGGGGGGTGGATGGCGATCTTTTTGAGGAGAAAAAATCGCCATCCGTCGGAACAAATCTACGCACTACACCTCCATCCCCTTGTCAACTAACGGCGCCTGTAGGCCGCATGCTGTACTTAAAAGACTTTGAATGAGAATAGTAACGCAAATTTATTTGCAGTAATAATTCGTGTGAATCGCCAATTTTTACCAGTATCGAATCGGATATTAACTTGGTGAATAAGCAGATGATAAAACGACTTTACGCTACGTCAACGGAAATCTGATGAATGATTAGGCAAACTATACTAAATAGCTATTTCACAGGTGAGTTATTGGCCGCGTCGCGCATAAGCGTAGTCCACTTTCAGGAGGGACCTAAGCGGCTGGATTAACGCTACGGCAGGGAGGTGGGGCGCCAGTTGATTGGCCTCGATCAGAGCCTTGTTCGGCGCGATGGGATTTCCGGCTTGGGGCCTGCAAACAAAGAAAACGACCGCCCACGATGTCGCGAACGGTCGTCCCCTCTCAATTCCTATCTGTGGATCAGTTTCGCCACCGACGCGACGGATCCCGATCCAGCCCGTTGTCCGAATTGAAGAAGCGTGAGGCCGCCTCCGTTCGATTGCGGACATTCATTTTCTTGTAGATGTTGCGGACGTGAACTTTGACCGTATTTTCGGACAGGCTGAGCTGGTCCGCTATGATCTTGTTCTGTGTCCCCTTGCAAATGAGATCCAATATTTGGACCTCGCGTGTGGTCAGCGCCTGTAGACTGCCGCTGCGCATGGCGATAGCATCCTCGTAGGGTCTATGGCCGTTGGTAAAGCGCGTCTGTGCCTGATAGAGCGGCTGATTGAGATGCGGCGTGTCCCCAGAGAGCCGGCGCAGGAGCGCCGAGGGGAAGTGTTCGCCACCTTTCATCAACAGATCGATCGCTGCCATGAACACATCGAGGCGGAGATTGAGCGGCAGAACGCCGTGTATATTCCGTCCTTCGACAAGTCTGGCCACGTATGGATCGTGCAGATCGATCGTTTCGACGACCAGCCCGATTGATATTCCAGGCGAATTCGCCCTTATTGTATGTAAAGTATCCTGCATGTCCTCGGATTGAAGATGGTATAGCAGGATCAGTTTAACGCCCTCCAGAGCTTTGCCCTGAAGCGCCTTCGGGTCAGTAATGCTGATGATGTCGTATGCTGCAAATCTGGTGCCCAAAGTTTGCACCAGGCATTCAGAAAAGAGATCGGCATCCGCCAGTACGACGATAGTCTCTTTTAAGTTTATGATATTGTGGTTGTCTTCAGCATCCCCTGTTCTTACGCTTGCGATGTACATTTGTGCATCCCCCAAAGCTCGCAGCCATGTCTAGTTAACCCGCTTTTTGCCGGAATGTTTTTTATGAGCACGGTGCCCTGATAGGACTGTTTATGCAGTCTTCTTAATTAATATAAAACTATATTAATCCATGCGATCGTAGTTGGAAATTGCCCAAAGGGGTTAGTTTTGCCGCGAAAGCTCTAAAAATTATCACAAATGTGGGAATTTGGCCAAATTGGGTGCCGTACTTGTGCTTAGTTCTGCACATTTTCGGGCGTTTCTGTTTAATCAGCTAACCTAAGGTGGAGGTCACCCGTCGACTGATAATGGCCTAAATCGACCGAAATCGGTAGAACGACTCGGTGAACTGAAGACTGGCTCAAAGCATAGTAAGCGTCGATATACTTTTTATTACAATTTGAAATTTCATAGGCATGATCCATTTTTGCAACGGCTGCCGACTTAGTTAGATTTTTGAAATATATTACTTGGATGTGGCGCGACAATTTCTAGTCGTTTAAGCCGGTCGGATTAAGACTATACCAACGGCGATAACGCATTCGTGATGCCGACGAGACGACGGGTAGCCGAGAAAATCTTGAAAAACCGAATGACAACAGCGCTTTAAATCCTTGGCGCTCCTCGGGCGAAATCCGATTTATGAAACCGAAACAGGGCGCTAGCCCGAATTGGTATCTATGAGCTTGCCTTGTTTTGGGTCAAAGTCCCACCGTTCCGCACCAACCGCGGAGCTTGGGGAAAAAACGGCATTCCGGTCCTTTGTCTCGCGTCCCGGACAACCTCCTCCTCCCCTGATTTCTTAGAGACAACAGAAAGCAGAAGGCGTTGACGCTCTAACCAAGCGCCAGGGCGGATTTGCGCATTTTGTTTGGCGTAGCTGCAAATCCCAATAGGCCAGGTCTGAACCAACAGGCCGGTTTTGTCGGTAGACATGTAGTGCGTACACCTGCCGCAACGTTAACAGTTGGGGCCGCCGCGAGAAAGTCCCGTTTAGATGAGAGGGATTTCCCGAGACGGCCTCCTCATTTGGAGGAAATGTATGATGTCTCCTGATTTTGATATTGCCAATGTCAGCGCGGATGACGACCTGAAAGTCGGCGCGCTGGCGGATGGCCTCGCGACCAGCGCCGTTAATTCCACGGAAGTGGATGACGGTTCGACTGGTCTTGTTGGCGTTGCCAACAACAACAACAGCAACAATACCACCGATACGGATCTCGACGTCAAGAACAACGGCGACAATCGCGACAACACCAACAATGGCGACAATCGCGATAACAGCTATGATGAAAACCACGACAACAAGGTAATCACCAAGACTGACACCGACATCCATACGGAGGCCAACAACAACGGTGATAATCGCGACAACAGTTACGATTATGACTACAAGGCCATTACCAAGACCGATACCGACGTCCACACCGAAGCCAACAACAACGGTGACAACCGCGACAACTACTCCTACAGCGACTCCAGCACTCATTCCACTTCGGACTACGATTTTGGAACGATCAAGGATGTCCATGATGTTGGCAATCTCGGCGTAGCCGGCCATGATCTGACCTTCAATCTCGGAGACGATTACTCCTTCAATCTTAATATCGATGGCGTGCTCAACAATGCGCTGGGCGGCGGCGGCAATGATACCGGCTTCAGTCTGGTTCAGGCCAACAATCTCGCCGATCAGGATCAGGCCTATGATGTGCAGATGCAAAACCAGGGTGCCAGCATCGACCTAACGGCCGAGGGTGGCCATTCCCATGCCGACGGTCTCGATCTGGACCCGACGTTCAATTGGAACGGGGTGCCGAGCGTGGGCCACGACATGACCGGTACGGCGACAGCGGATTCTACCGCCATCATCTCCAATTCGGGCTTCCATCAGGAAGTGGTCCAGGGCGCCAATCTGCTCACCAATACTGCCGATATCACCGTAGGCGGCGATCATCACGTGACCTCCGGCGACTCCTGATTTCGAAGCGAGAGCCACGCGTTATGTGCACCGGCCGGAGGACAGGCCGGTGCACATGTCGTGGCTTGAACCTGGATTTCCTTGAAATGACAGCCGTCGGCAGCGGCGGCATCGACCCGGATAGGCCAGGCGTTTCGGAAAATTGGGGGACCATTCATGCACGCGGAAAAAATTTCGGAGATCATCGCCCATTTTATTGGGCTCTTCGACACGCAGATCGAGGATCTGCGTCTGCGGCTGAACTACACCGATGCGACATTGCCGGAGGACAAACCGGAGGAACAGCCGGACCCGACCTTGGCAAAGGATGATTTTAGTTCCGGGTTGACGGTGGTCGACTACGCGCCCGAGGTGAAATACATCGACTCGCCCTATTACTTCCGTGCTGGCTACATACATCCGCACGACAATCCCTATCACGAGCGCATGCACGATCATGAAGGCCTGGCCCCGGTGGAGGTCTCCGTCGTTCACCGCCCCTCCGAGATCGAATTCCAGCCTGCGACTCTGCCTGGAAAACTTGACGTCTACGTGGGTCCTGGTTCGGAGGTCACCCATGTGGTGCAGGCCAATGTCTTGCGCGACGACGACGTGCTCGACATGACGAATTCTTCCCACCACATCATCCGCGATGTCTCCGACGTCTACGACTGGCTGGGCCAGGCGACCGTGAAAGCCGAGGAACTTTCACCCTTTGCTTCTCTCCAGCGGCCAGAGAGCAACGAGGGCATGATAAAGCTCAACGATGATCTGCACGCATTTGCCAAAACCATCGAAGAAAGCGGCGGCACCTACATCCAAGACCCCGACGGCAGCCACTATCTGGCGATTGCCGGCAATGAGCTTGACGGCGTCTTCGTCAACGGCGTGCAGGTCACGAGCGCGCCATATCTCGAAGACTCCATGCCGGATCGCGGTCTGGCAAAAACGGACACCGAAGGAACGGACGGGGTTGTTCATCAGACAGGACCGGGTCCGAATTCCCTCAACATCGAGGCCGGCGGCAATATCGTCGCAAACCTCGTCAACATCGTCGACACGAATATCATTTCGCACGTCATGGCCGTCATGGGCGACTATCATTCCATCGACGCGATTTCACAGAGCTATATCTACAGCGACAATGATAAAGTTGATTGCCTTTCAGGCAATGACGACCAGTCTTCGCAAAGCGCCTTGACGATCGGCAGGAACATCGCCGTTTTCCAGCACAGCGAATTTCAGGCGGCCGCGACACCAGAACATTCCGACGACGGCAATCCGGCTTTCCCGAGCTTCTGGCGTGTCAGCGTCATCGAGGGCGACGTCTCGTTCCTGCATTGGACGGAACAATATAATTTCCTCTCGGACAACGACACGATGCGGGTGACGACCACCGGTGCCGAGACGACGCTGCTGACCGGCGGCAATACATTGCTCGACCTCGCCTCCTATTTTGGTCTCGGCATGCAGTACGATCTGATGATTGTCGGCGGACACGCGTTCGACATCAATTCGATCAGCCAGATCTCGGTGCTCTACGACAATGACGTGGTGACCACCACTCAAAGCGGCGAGCATGTTCAGACCGGCGGCAATCTGCTCTGGAACCTCGCCTCCATCAGCAATGTCGGCCTGTCGGATCGCTTCACTGCGATGCCCGATTTCGTCAACGACACGGTCAAGAATATCCAGAACCACACCAACGAAATACCGGACGGCCTCGCCCATGACTCGAATTTCGCCGGTCAGGAAGCGCTGAACGTTCTCTACATCACCGGCAACTTCTTCGACGTCAACGTTATCAAGCAGATCAACGTCGTTGGCGATTCCGACATCGTGCATCAGGTGGCGAGCGATGTGGTGGCGAACAACCAGAACGCCACCGTATCGATCGACACCGGCAGCAATGCCTTGGTCAACATCGCCAGTATCACCGATTACGACAGCGTCGGTCATACGACCTACGTCGCCGGCAATCTCTATTCCGATACCGTCCTTATCCAGGGCGGGCTGGTCGATCATGAGCAGACCACCAATGCGAACCAGCAGCAGAGCCAACCGTTGGCCAATGAAGCGATCGCTTTCCTTGGCGATCACGATTCACAGCCCACGCAGAATGAAACCATCGATCTCGGCCACGACATATCCTGGCACAACGGCACTGTCGGCGACGTCATGCAAACCGTCACGTAGCCGGAGACAGTAGGGGGCGCATCTGATGAACCAGTTTTCCAAGCTCAGCATGATGGAAAGCCGAACATTGCACCTGACGTCGCTGCCATCCAGCGAGGATGAGCGCGCTGCTGAGCGCAACACCGCTTCCTATATGGCGGCCATAGAGGATGCCGTGGATAGCCTGAAGCGGTTGCGGCGCGAGCCCAAGGCTGCTGTTGCATCTCCCTCACCTTCCCAACCGCAAATACTGGATGCAACGCCTGCGCCCGCCACGGAGACTGAGACTGTCCCCGCGCCGCCTGCGGCGTTTTCCGTTGTGACGAAGGTTGAGGATGGGTCCGCCACATCGACGACCGAGATCGAAATGAGAGTAGTATCGCCCACTCCGGAGGTCGATCCGGTGCCCGTGATCGAACCGGCACTCCGGGCGCCGGAAGCGGAAATGCCAAAACCCGAGATGCCAAAATCCGAGATGAAGGTGAGCCAAGCTCGGCCTTTAGCTCGCACGATCGACAGCGATACCGGCCCCGTGCGTGAGAACGAGCGCCGGTCGCTTGGCGGCGGCGGTCAAGGTGGCAATGGCGAAAGCGGCAAAGGTGGTGGTGGAGGAGGCAATGACGGCAGCATCTTTCACAAACGCAGCGCCCAGCCTATCAACTTCGCCGCCAGCCTGCGCCAAGGCATTTCCGTCGTTCAGCGCAACATGCTGATCGTGATGATCTTCACCTTGGCGATCAACATTCTGGTGCTGGCAATCCCGATCTATCTGTTCCAGATTTCCGACCGTGTTCTGACCAGCCGCTCGATCGATACGCTGGTCATGCTGACCATCGCCGTCGTCGGCGCCATTCTCCTGCAGGTCATCATGGATTCCGTGCGCCGCTTCATCCTGATGCGCACGGCGGTCGAGTTGGAAGTGCAGCTCGGCGCGCCGATCTTGAGCGCGGCCGCCCGCGCATCCCTGAACGGCAACGGCCGTGACTATCAAACGCTTGCCGATCTCCAGCTACTCCGGTCCTTTTTGACTTCGGGTACGCTGCTTGCCTTCCTCGACGCACCATTGATGCCGCTCTTTGTCGTCGTCGTCTATCTCGTGCATCCGCACCTTGGCGTGATCGTCATGACGTGCTGTGCCGTGCTGTTCATCATTGCCTATCTCAATCAAAAGATGACGGCGAAACAGTTTGCCGAAGCCAATGCCTTCGTCAGCCGCGCCAATTTCCATCTCGATTCCATGGCGCGCAATTCGCAGATCATCAATGCCCTGGCGATGATCCCCGAAGCGGTGAAAATGTGGGGGCGTGAGACCGCAGGATCGTTGAAATCGCAGGTGGCCGCCCAGGACCGCAACATCGTCTTTTCCGGCCTCACCAAGGCTTGCCGCCTGATCACGCAGGTCACCCTACTTGGCTGGGGCGCGCACCTCTCGCTTTCCGGTCAGTTGACGGGCGGCATGGTGATTGCAGCCTCGATCATCTCCGGCCGAGCCCTGGCGCCGGTCGAAGGGGCGATCGAGGGTTGGAACCAGTTCAACCATTCCCGCGCCGCCTACGGCCGCATCAAGCAGTTATTGTTGAACTCGCCGCTGAATTTCCCGCGGCTGCGCCTGCCCAATCCAGAAGGACGGCTCGATGTGGAGCGCATCCTCTTCGTTCCGCCGCCACAGAAGCGGGTCGTTTTGAACGGCATCTCCTTTTCGTTGAAAAAGGGAGAATCGCTTGCCGTCATCGGCAATTCCGGTTCCGGCAAGACGACGCTCGGCAAGATGCTGGTGGGTTCGATCCTGCCGACCTCGGGCAATGTGCGGCTCGATCTGATGGACCTGCGCAACTGGGACCAGCGCCAGTTCGGCGAGAGCATCGGCTACCTGCCCCAGGACGTGCAACTCTTTCCGGGCACCATCAAGGCCAATATCTGCCGCATGCGTGACGATGTCGACGACCGGCTGATCTACGAGGCGGCCGTCCTTGCAGATGTGCACGAGCTGATCGCCACTTTTCCGCAGGGCTATGAAACGGTGGTTGCCGCCGATGGCGCGCCGCTTTCCGGCGGGCAGAAGCAGCGCATTGCGCTTGCCCGCGCCTTCTTCGGCAATCCGAAATTCGTGGTCCTCGACGAGCCGAATTCCAATCTCGACACCGCCGGCGAGGCTGCCCTCGCCCGCGCGCTCATTCACGCCAAGAAGCAGGGCATCACCACGGTGACGATCACCCAGCGCCCTGCCCTGCTGCAATGCGTCGACAAGATCCTGGTTCTGAAGGACGGATCGGTGGCGCTGTTCGGTGAGCGCACCGAGGTGCTGAGAACGCTGAGCAATAAGCCTAATAACGAGATCGGCAATCGGCCGGCGGCAAGGATCGAAGGGTGAACGCCATGTTCGGGAGAACCAAGGGCAAAAAGAAAGAGGACAACGAAACCGGGCAAATCGAGTGGTACAGCGAAGTGCCGCGGTCCATCAGGCTCTACAGCGTCTCGGGTCTGGCGATCCTGTTCGCCTCTTTCGGCGGTTTCGGCTATTGGGCCGCGACCGCGCCGATCGCCTCGGCCGTCATTGCTCAAGGCAGCTTCGTCGCGACCGGCAATAACAAGATCATTCAGCATCTCGAGGGTGGCATCATCAAGGAGCTGATGGTGAGCGAAGGACAGGTCGTGCAGGAGGGGGATATCCTGCTCACCCTTGATCCGACGGCGGCGCTCGCCAATGATCGGGCGCTGAAGCTGAGGCGGCTACGGCTGGAAACGGTGGTCGCCCGCTTGAGAGCCGAAGCCCAGGGCAATGAAGAATTCAAGGTTCCCGATATCGTCACGGCGGAGGCCGACGATCCCGATGTGACCGCACTCATCCAGAGCCAGGTTGTCGTCTTCCACAGCAAGCAATCCAAGCTGCAGGAACAGCTCAACCTTATCGAAAAGAACATCCGCTCGCTCGAATATCGCACCCAGGGATATCAGGGTCAGCGGGATGCCTTCGTGACGCAGCTCAAGCTTCTGACCGATGAACAGGCATCGAAAGAAAAGCTTGCCAATATCGGCGTCGTCAGACGTTCCGACCTTCTGGCCGTGCAGCGCGCAGTCGCCGACGCCATGGGCGACCTTGCACGCATCGACGCTGAGCTGAACGAGAACGAAGCCCAGGTGGCCAAGTACCGCCAGGAGGCGATCATTGCCATCAACGCCAACAAGCAGGCAGCGCTCGACGCATTGGAAACGGCCGAATCCGATCTCGACAGCGTACGCGAGCAGGTGCGCGAGGCCGCGGGCGTGCTCGACCGCACCGTCATCCGTTCGCCGGTCAGCGGCACGGTCATCCGCTCCTACTATCATACCGCCGGCGGCGTCATCACGACGGGCAAGCCGATCATGGAGATATTGCCGAACAACGTGCCGCTGATCATCGAGGCACAGGTGTTGCGCACCTCGATCGACCAATTGCGCGAAGGCGAATCCGCCTCTATCCGCCTGTCGTCGCTCAACCGGCGTACGACGCCGGTTCTGAACGGCAAGGTGTTCTACGTCTCCGCCGACTCGATCGAGGACAATTCCGGTTCGACGCAGCGCGATGTCTATGTTGTTCGCGTCCAGATCCCGAGCGAGGAGATCAAACGCATTCCGGGCTTCAAGCCTGTACCCGGTATGCCTGCGGATATTTTGATCCAGACGTCCGAACGCACCTTTTTCGAATATCTCTCCAAGCCGGTGGTCGACAGCATGTCGCGCGCCTTCAGAGAGCGGTGAATGAGTTTGTCCTTTCGATGAGTTGAGCATAGGACCGCGCCATGCCTGCAATGTCCGATATTCTGCTTCGCGTCGGCCGCCTGAACTATGTCTGGACCAATACCGAAAGCCTGCTGATCTACATCATCGCGCATCTGCTGAGGGTGGAGAAGGACGCGGCCATCATCGTCTTCCTGACGCTTAACACGACGCGCGCGCGCATCGATCTGGTCGAGCGTCTGGCGAAGCTATCCTCGACACCTGCGGAAGACAGCCACGCAGTCCTGGCGTTGATGGGTCGCTTGAAGCGGGAATCGAAGATGCGCAACAAATACAATCACTGCATCTATTCCTTCGATGAAAACGGCGAAATCTCGAGCACGCAGCTCATGCGTCTTGTAGAAGACGACCGGCACGTCAAATACGGCAAGGTCGAGCAACTGGATCTGCGCGAAATCGAAAGGCTGGAAAGCTCGATCAAGGAGATCGTCGAGATCAGCAAGGCGCTTTGGGCCTTCATCCGCGCCAGCCCAACTTTTCACGACGAGCTTTAGAATACGGGCTAGCCACCTAGCGGCGGCTAAGAAGGCCAATCAGATAACCGATGCCTGCGGCTGCCGCGACCATGAAGATCGGCTCCTGGCGAACTCTTTCGCGCAGTTGATCGGTTATTTCCTGAGCCTCTTCGGTGACGACCGACTTTGCGCCCTGCCCGACCGCGGCCATGCTGCGCGAGAGCTTCGCCAGATCCTCCCGAAGCGCGGCGATCTGCAGGTTAAGGTCTTCGACAGCGGTTTCAGCCTGGGCCTGTGCTGCAGCAGATTGGGCGGAAGCGGTTTTCGTCTCGGCCATCGTCGGCTCCTCTGTTTCCCTCAGCTTTCAACGTCGATCCCTGGCAAAGGTTCCGGGTTCGCAGCACCCAGCCGGGTGATTTCCTTGGTGGCTCTTCAATTCCGGTTCGGATTGTTCTAAGGAACTCCGATTGCTTCGCCCGCGGGCGAAGACGGTATTCATGACGAGGTTTGCCTTCCGATGTTCGATGTGTTGAGAAAAATCGCCCAGACCTGGGTTGCCAAGGGCTTGATGCTTATTCTGGCGGCGGCCTTCGGCATATGGGGGGTCGAGCGTTCGCTCATCAGCGGAGGCGGCAGCAACACCGTCGTAACGGTCGGCGATCAGCAGATCGGTACCAATGAATTCCGCCTCGCCTATCGTCGCCAGATCCAGGCGATCAGCCAGCAATTGCGCATGCAGATCACGCCGGAGCAGGCGCGTGCATTTGGCATCGGACAGCAGACGGTCGCGCAGCTTGTTGCCGGCGCTTCGCTCGATCAGCTTGCCAGCGATATGAATCTCGGTCTGTCGCAGGATCGCCTCGCCCAGCTTATCGGCGACGATCCGGCATTCAAGGCGCCGAATGGCGCCTTTGACCGACAGAAATTCGAGAGCCTGCTGCGCAACAGCAGCATCAATCCCGACGACTACATCAAGGAGCGCAGCAAGGTTGCGATCCGCAGTCAGATCGTCGAGGCGGTCTCCAACGGCTTTACCGCGCCGAAGGTTCTGGTCGAGGCCGTCAAGCAATATCATGATGAAAACCGCAGCATCGATTATCTGCTTTTGACCAACGCCAATATCGACCCGATCAAGGCTCCGGCAGAGGATGTGCTGTCGAAATGGTTTGACGGCGTCAAGTCGAAGTACCGCGCGCCCGAATACCGCAAGTTCGCCTACGTAAAGCTGCAGGCCGATGATGTCGCCGATCCCGCAAGCGTGACCGACGATGCGGTTCGTGCCGAGTTCGAGAAGCGCAAGGACAGCTACACGACGCCGGCAACGCGCACTATCGAGCAGCTCACCTTCGCCAACAAGGACCTCGCCAACGCTGCAGCCGACGCGCTGAAGACGGGCTCGACATTTGATCAGTTGGTCACCGATCAGGGCAAAAAGCCCGCCGACGTGCTGCTCGGCACCTTCACCAAGGATCAGGTTCCGGATCAAACGATCGCCCAGGCCGCCTTTGCCGTTGCCAAGGAAGGCGGCACCACGCCCGTCGTCGATGGTTCGTTCGGCCCGGTGATCTTGCGCGTGACCAATGTCAAGGCGGAGACGGCGAAGAGCTTCGACGAAGTCAAGGAAGACATTCGCAAGCAGATTGCGCTCAACAATGCCGCCGATGAAATCACCAGCGCTCACGACAAGTTCGAAGACTTGCGCGGTTCGGGTGCGTCGCTGCAGGAAGCCGCACAGCAACTGAAGCTGAAGATGGTGACCGTCGATTCGATCGACGCCACCGGCCTCGACCAAGCCGGCAACGAGGTCAAGGACCTGCCGGCCAAGCAGCAATTGCTGGGTGAAGTCTTCAAGGCGGACCAGGGCGGCAATGCTGCACCTGTGGCCGTCGGCAACGATGGCTATGTCTGGTACGACGTGCTGAGCATCACGCCTGACCACGACCGCCCGCTTTCCGAGGTGCATGACAAAGCCGTTGCCGACTGGACTGCCGAGCAGCAGAAGATCGCGCTCGCCGCCAAGGCGGTCGAGCTGAAGCAGGAGGCGCAGAAGGGCAAGTCGCTTGCCGACATCGCCGCGCCGCTCGGTATTGCGGTCGAAAACAAGTCTAACATGACCCGCACCACGGACGATCCCGTTCTCGGTCGCGGTGGCGTCGCTGCCGCTTTCTCTGGCCCGGTCGACACGGCTGCCAATGCTGTCGGCGCCGACGACACGACGCAGATCCTCCTGAAGGTCACCGAGGTCAACGACAATCCGACGACGGATGCATTGGACAATGCCGATCAGCAGGCGACCCAGATTGCCAACGCCGCCGGCGACGACATTCTCGACCAGATCGTCAGCGACCTGCAGTCCAAGTACAGCGTCACGGTCAACCAGAGCCTCGCCGAACAGGCGATGTCTCACTAGGCCCGGTCGGGAGGATCGATAGCCGATGGCTGATTTGAAACCTTTCCTCGCCAAGGTCGCCAACCGCGAGGCGCTGACACGGGACGAGGCCCGTCAGGCATTCGATATCCTGATGTCGGGCGAAGCCACGCCCTCGCAGATTGGCGCTTTCCTGATGGCGCTGCGCGTGCGCGGCGAGACGGTCGACGAAATCGTCGGCGCGGTCACGACGATGCGCGCCAAGATGCTGCCGGTGGAAGCACCGGCGGATGCGATCGATATCGTCGGCACCGGCGGTGATGGCGTCGGCACCTACAATATCTCGACGCTCGCTTCCTTCATCGTGGCGGGCGCCGGTGTACCGGTCGCCAAGCACGGCAACCGCGCCCAAAGTTCCAAGGCCGGGACGGCCGATACGCAATCCGTGCTGGGCATTAAGCTCGACATTGGTCCCGAGGTGATTGCCCGTTGCATTCGCGAGGCCGGCATCGGCTTCATGTTCGCGCAACTGCATCATTCCTCGATGCGCCATGTCGGCCCTTCGCGCGTCGAGCTTGGCACGCGCACGATCTTCAATCTGCTGGGGCCGCTGTCGAATCCGGCCGGCGCGCGTCGGCAACTGCTTGGCGTCTTCGCGCCGCAATGGGTCGTGCCGCTCGCCGAGGTGCTGAGGGATCTGAATGCGGAAAGCGTCTGGGTCGTGCACGGCAACGGTCTGGACGAAATCACCACGACCGGTACGACCTCGGTGGCAGCACTTGAAAACGGCAAGATCCGGACCTTCGAGCTGACCCCTGCGGACTTTGGCCTGCCGCATGCCTCTCTCGAAGACCTCAAGGGTGGCGATGGTACCGTCAATGCGGCAGCGCTCCGCGACGTGCTCAGCGGTGCCAAGAACGCCTATCGCGATATTTCGCTCGCTAATGCCGCGGCGTCCCTAGTGATTGCGGGCAAGGCGGAAACGCTTCATGATGGCATGAAGCTCGCAGCTCAGTCGCTCGATAGCGGCGCGACCGCGGCTGCATTGGAAAAGCTGATCGCCGTCTCCAACGCCGAAGAATAGGATTAGGACATCATGACCGATATCCTCCAGAAGATCGAAGCCTACAAGCGCGAGGAGATCGCCGCCGCCAAGGCCAAGGTCTCGCTTGCCGACCTCAAGGCGATGCAGGCCGGCCAGTCCGCGCCGCGCGGCTTCCATAAGGCACTCGTCGCCAAAAGGGACGCCGGCGCTTTCGGTCTGATCGCCGAGATCAAGAAGGCGAGCCCGTCCAAAGGGCTGATTCGTCCCGATTTCGATCCGCCTGCCTTGGCCAAGGCCTACGAGATGGGCGGGGCAGCCTGTCTCTCCGTGCTGACGGACAGCCCAAGCTTCCAGGGCGCACCGGAATGCCTGACCGCCGCCCGCGCCGCCTGCTCCCTGCCGGCCTTGCGCAAGGATTTCATGTTCGAAACCTATCAGGTGCACGAGGCTCGTGCCTGGGGCGCCGACTGTATTCTCCTGATCATGGCCTCTCTTTCCGACAGCGACGCCGAGCGCCTCCAGGATGAGGCCTTCGGCCTTGGCATGGATGTGCTGGTTGAAGTGCATGACGCCGAGGAGATGGAGCGGGCATTGAAGCTGTCCTCGCCACTCGTCGGCATCAACAATCGCAATCTGCGTACCTTCGAGGTCAGCCTGACGGTCAGCGAAACCCTGTCCACCATGGTTCCCGAAGGCCGGCTGCTGGTCGGCGAAAGCGGTATTTTCACCCATGCCGACTGCAAGCGTCTCGAGACCGTAGGCATCACCACCTTCCTCGTCGGCGAGAGCCTGATGCGCAAGGACGACGTGGCGGCAGCAACACATGCGCTGCTCACAGGTGAAACCGGCGTTCTGGCGGCCGAGTGAAATGAGCGCAGACAAAGCCGTTCTTACCCATATCGGCGCCTCCGGCGAAGCTCATATGGTCGATGTCGGCGACAAGGCCGAAACGACCCGCATCGCGACCGCCGAAGGCCATGTGAAAATGAAGCCCGAGACGCTGTCGCTGATCCGTGAAGGCAATGCCAAGAAAGGTGATGTCATCGGCACGGCGAGGCTCGCCGGCATCATGGCCGCCAAGCAGACCGCCAATCTCATCCCGCTCTGCCATCCGCTGATGCTGACCAAGGTCACGGTCGACATCGCCGAAGATGCTACCCTGCCCGGCCTGCGCGTGACTGCCACCGCAAAGCTCACCGGCCGCACGGGCGTTGAGATGGAGGCGCTGACGGCGGTTTCCGTTGCCTGCCTGACGATCTACGATATGGCCAAGGCCGCTGATCGGACGATGGAAATCGGCGGTATCAGGCTATTGGAAAAGTCCGGCGGCAAATCCGGCGATTTCCGTCATCCGGAGGCCTGATACATGAGCCTTTTACCCGTCGCCGATGCCCAAGAGCGCCTGCTGAATAGCGCAACGCCGCTCCATCGCATCGAAAGCGTATCGCTCGACATGGCCGAAGGCCGGGTTCTGTCCAAGGACCTCATGGCACGCCTCACGCAGCCGCCTTTCGATGCCTCGGCCATGGATGGCTATGCGCTTCGTTTCGAGGATGCTGCTGAACCGGGAGCGGAGTTGACCGTGACTGGTGTTTCTGCCGCGGGCCATGCATTCGAGGGTACGCTTGGCAAGGGCGAAGCGGTGCGCATCTTCACCGGTGCACCGGTTCCGGCCGGAGCCGATACCGTGTTGCTGCAGGAAGACGCTGAACGGCTGGAGGACGATCGCATTCGCACGACCTATCCTCTGCGCAAGGGGCAGCACATCCGCCCGCGCGGCCAGGATTTTGTCGAAGGCGAAGCGGTGCTTCCGGCGGGCACGGTGATGGATTTCTCACGGCTGACGGTTGCCGCCGCCATGAATCACCCCGCACTCGATGTCTACCGCCGCCCGCTGGTGGCGATCCTCGCGACCGGCGATGAGCTGGTGACGCCCGGCAGTGAGCCCGGTCCCTCGCAGATCATTGCATCCAACACATTCGGCATTGCGGCTCTTGCCCGCAGCGCCGGCGCCCATGTGCTCGATCTCGGCATCGTCCCGGACGATCAGGCGGAAATCACCGCGGCGATCGGCCGGGCGCAGGTGGCGAAGGCCGATGTCATCGTCACGCTCGGGGGCGCCTCGGTTGGCGATCATGACCTAGTGCAGGCAACTATGCTCGCCGCCGGCATGCAGCTTGATTTCTGGCGTATCGCCATGCGTCCCGGTAAGCCGCTGATGGTCGGCAGTCTCGGCGAAACCCATATCCTCGGATTGCCCGGCAATCCGGTTTCCAGTCTCGTCTGCGGTTTGTTGTTCCTCGAGCCGCTGATCCGCAAGCTCGCCTCCTTGCCGCCGGTGAAGCGTGAAGCCATGGCGCGGACTGCGGTGAAGCTCGCCGCCAACGATCAGCGCCAGGATTATATTCGCGCAACGCTGACGAAATCAGCAGATGGCGGCTGGCTCGCCGAGCCTTTTTCCAAGCAGGATTCTTCGATGATGAAGGTCTTTTCCCGCTCGGATTGCCTCATCATCCGCCCGGCGCGCACGCCCGAGCTTGCTCCCGGGTCGCCCTGCCCGGTTCTGTTGCTGCGCCCGGATCTGATAAGCTAAGCCGGATATGAAAATGCCGGGCAGTTTGGGCCGCCCGGCATGAATTTTATCAAATCGAAAGAGCGAATTACTTCGCCGGCTTCTCGTGGTGGCCGCCGAAGCCTGCGCGCATGGCCGACAGCACCTTGTTGGCATAGTCGTCATTGCCGCGCGAGGCGAAACGGCCATAAAGCGCGGCGCTGAGAACCGGCGTCGGAACACCTTCATCGATTGCAGCCGAAATCGTCCAGCGACCTTCGCCCGAATCCGATACGCGGCCGGCATATTGCGACAGCGCGGCGTCGCCATGCAGCGCGTCGGCCGTGAGGTCAAGCAGCCAGGAGGTGATGACGCTGCCGCGGCGCCAGACTTCGCTGATCTCGGCGATGTCGAGGTTGTATTGATAATATTGCGGATGCGACAGCGGCGCGGTTTCGGCGTCGGCTTCGGTGGTCTGCAGGCCGACATTGGCATGGCGCAGCACGTTGAAGCCTTCGGCGTAAGCGGCCATCAGGCCGTATTCGATGCCGTTATGAACCATCTTGACAAAGTGGCCGGCGCCGGACGGGCCGCAATGCAGGTAGCCCTGCTCGGCAGTGCTGACGCTCGAGGCAGCTTCGGAGCGCATCTTCGACGGGGCGACGTCGCCGATGCCCGGTGCGAGCGTTGCGAAGATCGGCGACAGGTGCTGAACAGTCGCCTTTTCGCCGCCGATCATCAGGCAATAGCCGCGCTGCAGGCCGAAAACGCCGCCGCTGGTGCCGACGTCGACATAGTGAATGCCCTTCGGCTTCAGCTCTTCGGAACGGCGGATGTCGTCATGATAATAGGAGTTGCCGCCGTCGATGACGATATCGCCGTCTTCGAGCAGCGGAACGATCTTGGCCAGCTCCTTGTCGACGATCGCAGCCGGCAGCATCAGCCAGACGGCGCGCGGGCGGGAGAGCTTTGATACGAAATCTTCGAGCGACGTGCTGCCGGTGGCGCCGAGCTGCTCAAGCGCCGAAATGCTTTCCGGACGCGCATCGAAAACGACGGCGCTGTGGCCGCCATTCATCAGACGCTGCACCATGTTGCTGCCCATACGGCCAAGGCCAATCATTCCGATTTGCATGTGTAGTCTCCTAGGAGGGGTTTAATCGGTTTGAAAACTCCATAAAGACATTTCGCCATATTTGCCAATGAACAAATGACGAGCAAGCCATGCGGGCGCGCTGGATCGGGCTGAAAGCGCCGCGCTCACGCATCTGTGATATGCCATCGCTGCCCCTGCCTTCTTGTTAGCGCGATCGTGCCTCTCTGGCTTGAACAGAAACGGCTATTTCGACGAAATTATCAAAATTCGACACCCCATTTTCGTCAGACGCACAGGCGCAATTCGATGCGAAATGGGGTAAGTTCCCGATCGATCCGGTTTTCCTCACGCAGCTCGTCTACCAAGGCGTTTAACGTCCGTCGTCAAAGGAGACACCATGGCCACTCCCCTGAAACTGCCGCTCGTTCCGGCTGCATTCTTTGGCATAGTGCTTGGCCTCTCCGGTCTCGGCAATGCCTGGCGGGCCGCAACGCGTGTCTGGCAATTGCCGGCGGCAATTGGTGAGACGATCGTCTTCGTCTCGGTCGCTGTCTGGGCAATACTGATCGTGCTTTACGTGCTGAAATGGGCGGTGGCGCGTGAAGAGGCATTGAAGGAAGTGGTCCATCCTGTGCAATGCTGTTTCATTGGCCTCGTAGGGGTCGCCACCATGCTGGTGGCGGGTAGCTTGTTGCCCTATTCCCGCGTCGGTGCTGAAACCCTGTTCATCCTCGGCGCCATCTATACGCTTGCCTTTTCGGTCTGGCGAACCGGCGGTCTCTGGCAGGGCGAGCGTGACGTCGCCGCCACGACCGCCGTGCTTTATCTGCCAAGCGTGGCCGGAAGTTTCGTGACTGCCATCGTCGCATCAGCCCTCGGCTTTCCCGAATGGGGTCAGCTCTTCTTCGGCGCCGGATTTTTCGCATGGTTGGCGATCGAATCCGCGCTGCTGCATCGGCTTTTGACGGCGCCGGCATTGTCGCCGCCGCTGCGCCCGACACTCGGCATTCAGCTTGCGCCTCCGGCTGTCGGCGCGGTCGCCTATATCAGCGTCACGCAAGGGCCGCCCGACCTGCTGGTGCACGCCATGATCGGCTATGGCGTCCTGCAGGCTCTGATCATGCTGCGCCTCTTGCCGTGGATCAGCAAGGAGGCTTTCAGCCCTGCCTATTGGGCCTTCACCTTCGGCGCGACAGCACTTGCGACCGCACCCTTGCGCCTGATCGAGCGCGGTGATGCTGGTCCCGTCGCACAGCTTGCGCCGATCCTCTTTATCGCTGCCAACATCGCCGTGGGACTGATCGCGCTCGCGACGATCTGGCTGATCACCAATCGCAAACTGACCATCGGCTGGGCTGAGCTGTCGCGTCAAAATACCGGCGCCATTGGGCAGCGTTGACCCGATTGGAGCGTACCGGAGAGTCAGGAGTGGATATGCTGGATCATGTTACAATCGGAGTTCGCGATGTGGAACGGTCGAAGGCCTTCTACGACGCGGCCTTGCTTCCTCTTGGTATCGAACGTTTATATGGCGACGGCGTAATTTTTGCGGGATATGGGATCAGGCCGAGGGCCTTTTTCTGGATAGGACATCGGGACGCATCCCAAACTGGCGTGCACGTTGCCTTCACGGCTCAAAGCAGAGCCATCGTCGATCAGTTCTATGAAGCGGCATTGGCGGCAGGCGGGTTGGACAATGGAAGGCCAAGCATCCGATCTCACTATCATCCCGACTACTACGGCGCTTTTGTCTTTGATCCCGATGGACACAACATAGAGGCCGTTTGTCGCTTGCCGGTGACTTGAGCCTATCCGTGGAGTACCTGCCCGGATCGACTTTCCTGGCGCAGGCGCTCGCCGATCACTCCACCGGCGGACCGACGTAACGCGCGCGTGGCCGGATGAGGTGACCGCTTACGGATTGCTCCATGGCGTGTGCCAACCACCCGACGGTGCGGGAGAGCGCGAAGATGATCAGCGGTGCGTCCTGGGGCAGATGATAGGCCGATGCCATCGCCGTCAGCGCAAAATCAACGTTGACGCGTTCTCCAACCAGCTCTTCGGCCACGTTGCGAACCTCTGCGAACAAAGGCGGCAGCGTAAAGCAGGCAAGCAGTGCCTGAGCGCGTGCATCGCCATCGGGGTAGAGCCGGTGACCGATCGCCGTTAGCGGCCGCCCTTCTGCGAGATAGCTTCGGACCGCCTCTTCTGCGCCGATCGCAGCGGCCCGGTCCATCAGTGAACGCACACTTTGCCAGGCGCCGCCATGCAGCGGCCCTGTCAGTGTCGCCAGGCCCGAAAGTACCGCGGCCGACAGTGTCGCACCCGCGGACGCGGTGATCCGCGCCGTGAAAGTCGAAGCGTTGAGTTCGTGGTCGGCGAGAAGCACGAGAGAACAGCGGATGAGTTCGCCGGCATCTGACCGGTTCCACACTTCAGCAAGGCGCTGGTGCAGCGGCAAATGAGATGGGCCGGGTGCCAGAGCATCGGCGACCGTACCGAATACGCTTTCCGCTTCGGTTTGCAGCGCTGGCAACGATCGTCCAAGCGATGGCAGGTCCGTTGGGGCGCGTTCGGCCAAAGCAGCAAAGGCGGTCGTGAGCGTCGGTAGCCGGTTATGGGCGCCCTTCCCTCCCAAACGCAAAGGCCGCTTCATGTCCCATAGGAGCAGCGCGACTTCTTCCAGCGTCGCATGCTCAGCGAGCTTCGCCGCATCCTGCCCACGGTAAAACAGCCGGCCATGCGAGATCGTCGACAATGCTGAAGGCAATACGGGATCACCCCACTGAATGGCGTCGGCTGCCACGAGCTCGGTTTTTCGTCGCCCCGCGTGGCGTGCCGCCAGCCGCTTGACGTCATCGGCGAAATAAAGGCTTCGCCGCGTATCGGCCGGATCGGGTTTCGCACGGATGCGGCCGCGGCTGACATTGGCGTAAAGCGTCTGCGATTTGGTGCCCAGCAGGGTCAGAGCCTGCTCTGTCGTCAGCCAGCTCATGGTTCCTCATATTGATCAATTGCATCAAGATTGACGTCAATGAAAATAGGACTGATCTAAGCGGATAGTCAAAGGAGAATAGTGATGAAAAGTGGTCTCGAAGATATCATTGCTGCCGAAACCAAGCTGTCCGACGTCGATGGCGCCGCCGGCCGGCTGATCATCCGCGGTGTGTCGCTGGACGATCTGGTCGCGACCAGCCGCTTTGAGGATGTCGCTGCGCTGCTGCTGGACGGCTTGTTCGAGCAACATGCCGATGCCGTAAGCATCCGAACGCAACTAGGCGCCGCGCGTGCAGAACTGTTCGCACATGTCAAAGCGGCAGACACGGTATTGCTTTCTCTGCCGCCGGTGGAAGCCATGCGCGCGCTACTGGCTCGTATCGGAGACGGCGATGATTTTGCCACCGCCATCCGTTTGATGGCTGCGCCGGCGGTATTCCTGCCTGCCGTGCTGCGTCTTCAGAATGGTGAAAAGCCGATCAAGCCAGATGCCTCCCTATCTCAATCCGCTGATATTCTGCGCATGCTCACTGGCAAACGTCCCACACCGCAGCAGACTGCCGGCCTCGACGCCTATCTGGTGACGATCTCGGATCATGGGTTGAATGCTTCCACCTTCGCCTCTCGCGTCATCGCCTCGACCCATGCCGGCCTGACCTCGTCGGTGTTGGCTGCGATCAGCGCTCTCAAGGGACCGCTGCATGGCGGCGCGCCCGGCCCGGTACTCGATATGCTGGATGCGGTCGGCGAGCCGGAGAATGCGCGTGCGTGGCTGTCGCAGGCGCTTGACCATGGAGAGCGGCTGATGGGCTTCGGCCACCGCATCTACCGCGTCCGTGATCCCCGTGCCGATGCTCTGAAGACGGCGCTGCGGCCAATCTTTGCGAGCGGTCAGGCCGATGCCGGCCGCATCGCGCTCGCCGAGGCGATCGAAGCCGCGGCTCTGGCGCTGTTGAAGGAGCGCAAGCCCGACCGCCCGCTGGAAACCAATGTCGAATATTATACCGCCCTGCTGCTCGATGCCCTCGGCTTCCCGCGCAATGCCTTCACCGGCGTCTTTGCGATCGGCCGCACAGTAGGCTGGATTGCCCATGCGCGTGAACAGATGCTCGATGGTCGCCTGATCCGCCCGCAGTCACGTTACGTCGGGCCTTTGCCAAAAGCGGCCTGATACAGAAGCGGCCAACCGGCCGAATCGCTCCTCAAGCGGCTGCCACCTGTCGCGGCCGCATCAGTCCCTCGCGGATATGGCGGGCAAGTTCCGTTGCGGGCGGCGTCGCTTCGCTTTTGGACAAATAAAGGCTGACGGAAAAGATAGGCAGATCCGGCAGGCCGTCGCCCGCGCCGAGAATATCGAGATCGGCAGGGACAGTAGAGGCAAGCCAGGCGGTGATCGCAAGGTCGGTGCGCACTGTCGCCGTCGTCGCCTCGATATTGCCGTTCTCAAACACGGTGCGCCAGCGCCGCCCGTCGTCCCGCAGCGCCGCGAAAACCGATGGCCGGAAAGCGCAGGTATCGGCCACCATCGAAATCGGCAGCGGATCCTTTCGGTAAGCGGCACCCGCTTTCGCGCCGACCCAGACCAGCCGGTCGATGCTGAGGCATTCGCCTTTGGAGGTGCCGAGCGGCTCCTCGATGACACCGAGATCGATTGCACCGTTATTGAGTGCCTGCATCAGCTCCGGCGATGAGCCGCAGACCAGCGAAATCTCGACTTGCGGATGACGTTCGGCATAGGATCTGAGCACGGGCGCCAAAACCGTCCCGACGAGATCATGGGGGACGCCGAGCCGCACGCTGCCTTCGACGGTGGTTTCCGTCATATCGGCCCAGATATCGTCGTTGAGGATCAGCAGCCGGCGGGCGTTGCCAAGCAGTCGTTCGCCCGCATCCGTCAGCCGCAATCTGCGATTTTCCCGTTCGAAGAGGGCACAGCCTAGCATGTCCTCCAGCCGCTTGATCTGCTGACTTACGGCGCTCTGCGTCATGTGCAGCATATTGGCGGCAACCGTCATGCTGCCGTGATCGGCAACTGCGGCAAAAGTTCTGATGAGGGCGATATCGAAGTTTCTAGCCATATCCGCATTATAAACGCTAATACATCGGCCATTCAATATTCGTTTTTCTGATGGCAGCTATTCGCCTATCTCTTCACTGCAAAATGAAGATCGGCCCTTCATGGCTATCGAAGCCTGTCGCAGTGGTCCGCGCTCAGTCTTTTCCTGCCTGCCTGCTTGTGATTTTCATCATTCACTTGTGGCGCGGATAAAACGAAAAATGACGCATATGCCGCCAAATATGTGGGTTTTTGCGTAGTTTGAGTTAGCGAAAATGGTGGAATTATAGCCCTTACCACAAAGGGACTAGCCACAAAGACCGCTCGCTTCTTGGCCTGATTCGGTGCTATCTGCGCCCCCTAAATGTTTTCCAACTGCCATGGTGCAATATGGAACGCTACGCACGACATTGTGACAATATCGGCGTAAACTGCAGCCTTAGACCACAGGATGAATTCGGGGGGCACTTGGAGCGCCGACTGACTGCCATTCTGGCTGTCGACATCGTGGGCTACAGCCGCTTGATGGGAATGGACGAGGCCGGCACGCTGGCAGCGGTCAGGAAGCATCGCGCCGAAGTTCTGGACCCAAGGATCGCCGAACATAAGGGGCGCATCGTCAAGCACACCGGCGACGGCATGCTGGTCGAATTTTCGAGCGTCGTGAATGCGGTGGCCTGCGCTGCCGAAATCCAGCGCGATATGCTGACGCGGAACGAAAGCGCGCAGCAGGACCGCCGCATCGAGCTGCGTATCGGCATCAATCTCGGTGACGTCATCGTCGAGGATGGCGACATTTTTGGTGAAGGCGTCAATCTGGCGGCTCGTCTCGAAGCCATTGCCGAGCCGGGCGGCATCGCCGTCTCCGGCTCGGTGCGCGATCATGTCGGTTCGCGTCTCGGCGTTTCCTTCGAGGATCGCGGCGAGCATTCCCTGAAGAACATTGCCCACAGCGTCCGCGTCTATACCGTTTCTCTCAGTGCACCGACGACCTCAACGGTCGTCGCCTTGCCGGCCCGGGATGGCCGCAAGCGGCTGGTGGCGGTCCTGCCCTTCGTCAACATGAGCGACGACCAGGAACAGGAATATTTTTCCGACGGAATTACCGAGGATCTGATCACCGATCTCTCGCAGATTTCGGGCCTCAACGTCGTCGCCCGCAACACCGTCTTCACCTACAAGGGCAAGTCGGTGAAGGTGAAGCAGATCGCGCAGGAACTCGGCGCGGACTTTGTTTTGCAGGGCAGCGTCCGTAAGGCGGCTCAGCGCGTCCGCATCACCGGTCAGCTTATCGACGCCCGCAACGGCGCGCATCTCTGGGCCGGTCGTTTCGATCGCGATCTGACCGATATTTTCACGATCCAGGACGAGATTACCCATGCGATCGTCGATCAACTGAAGATCAAGCTGCAGCCGGAGGAGAAGAAGGCGATCGAGAGCGAGCCGACCGCCAATATCGAAGCCTATACCTACTATCTCCGGGGCCGGCAGTTTTCGCATGCCTGGACCCGGTCTTACCTGCTTCTGGCGCGGCGCATGTTCCTGAAGGCCGTCGAGCTGGACCCGGATTACGCCCGCGCCTATGCCGGCATCGCGGATTGCGACTCGGCGTTGCGGGACTGGAGCCCGCGCGAATATCCGCTGGAAAGCATCATGGCGATGAGCGCCAAGGCACTGGAACTCGATCCGGATTTGGCTGAGGCCTACGCTTCGCATGGCCTGGCCTTGCATCAGAGCGGCCTGAACGAGGAGGCGACGGCGGCCTTCGCACGGGCGATGGCGCTGCAGCCGAACCTGTACGAGGCGAATTTCCATTATGGCCGCTTCCTGTTCATGCATGGCCGGTTCGAGGAAGCCGTGCGCTATTTCGAGCGCGCGGCGACCATCCGTACCGACGACTACCTGTCCCCCGTGCATCTCATCAGCGCCTTTCGCTCGCTCGGAAAGACGAAAGAGCTGGAATACTGGGCAAGGATAGGCATCGAGCGTGCGGAACGGGCGCTGGACCTCAACCCGGAAAACTCAGGCCCCGCCCACCGCGGCGCCATCGCCCTTGCCCACCTTGGCGAGGCCGGGCGCGCCAGGGAATGGGCGGTGCGTGCCCTCACGATTGATCCGGACGACATCTGCGCTCAATACAATGTTGCCTGCGCCTATGCCGTGCTCGGTGATCGCGATGCGGCGCTGGACCTGCTAGAGAGATTGCTGCCCATGAGTTCTGCCTATCAGGTGCTCTGGTTCAGCAATGATTCCGATCTGGATTCGCTGCGTGACTCGCCGCGATTCCAGAAAATGTTCGAGAGGTTCAACGTTGGGCATGCCTCGGCAGAGGAAAGAGTATCCAGCGAAGACGAAGCTCTGTGTTAGAGCGCCGCACTTTTCGGGATCATGTTCGGCTGCGCCATAGCCAGACGGTCAGGGAGCCGGCACGGCCGCGCAGGCTTGCGTCGATCGGACCATCGAGCTTGCCTTCCGTATAGGGCGCGCTATCGCGTCCGGCCGACTGCAGCAGATCGTTGCTGAATGCGATCTCGACATGGTTGCGGGCAGCTACCTCCATCAGGCGGCTGGCGACATTGACGGTGTCGCCGGTCGCCGTGATCTGCTGGCGGCCGTGAGCGCCGAGCCTGGAAGCAACGATCGTGCCGAAATGTGCGCCGATCTTGAAGCCGATGCGAGATGTCATGGCCTCCGGCAGCGTTCCAAACCAGCCTCTCATTCTGTCAGCCAGGCGAATGCAGCAGCTTGCCGCATTGGCAGGATCGTCCCCCTTCGGCTGCGGCAAGCCGAACAAGATCATGGCGCCATCGCCCATGAAGCTGGTGATGGCACCGCCGCAGGCCGTCACTTCCTCGTCAACGAGATCGTAGAAACCGTTCAGCAGTTCGCGCACCGCCGTTGGGCCGATCGCCTCGCTGAGACCCGTGAAGCCGTTGAGATCGATGAAGACCACGGCCGCCTCCTGGCGCACCGGCTCCGCCAGGAAGCCGGGATCGCGGGCAAGATGTTCGGCAAGGCCAGGCGCTTGAATACGCTGCAGAAGCTCGCTCTGCTGCGCGAAATGCCGGGCCTGTTTGCGGCCGAGCCAGAGCTGCGCAGCGCCGAACAGCAGCGCCGGCGGCATCGCGGCTGCGATCGGCACGGCGGCACTCAGCCAGATGCCGTGTTTGAAGGCGCTGATGTTGACCGCCAGCCAGGCAAGGACGACGCAGAGCGCCATGATCAGGCCGATGGTGTTGCGCCGCCAGGCCAGCAGTCCGACAAGAACGACGGGCAGGCCTATGGCGAAGCCGAGATCAATGAGGCGCGCATTGTGGTCACGGACCAATCCGTCCCCGGCGATCAGATGCGTGATCGATGTGGAAATGACCTCGACGCCCGGCAGGACCGGATCGAAGGGCGTCGGGAAGACGTCGCCGCCGCCGGTGACGGTCGCGCCGATGACGACGATGTGGTCCCTAATCGCATCCTCCGGCAATTGCCCGGTCAGGGCCGCGCTGGCGCCGATGGTGCGGATCGTACCACGAGGACCGTAGAAGGAGAGCGGCATCAGATAGCCGGTGTCGGTATGCACCTGACGGTCGCCGAGCTTGATGCGATCGGAAATGACGGTCGCAGGCTCCCCGGTCGCGGCGGAAACGACGCGCAACGAGAAGGACGGTTCGATCCGCTCGCCGCTGCGAAACAGCATGGGCACGAAACGCGGCGTCCCGGTCTTGTCGGTCTGGACGTTGACGACGCCATAGGTCGCCGCCTGCGCAAACCGCGGCTGCGGCTCCAGGAATTGCAGGGCGCTGGGCACGCGCGCAAGCGGCTCCTTGCTTTCGTCGGCAACGCGCTGGCGACTTTCGGGAAAGATACCAGCGACGGCGAGCACGGCGTTGGTCTGTCTCAGTGATTGCGCCAGCGCTGCATCGTCAGCCTCCGCGCCGGGATCGACCAAAAGCATGTCGAGCCCGATCGCTTTCGGCTTCAGCACGGCGATGGCATCGATGACTTTCGCAAGCGTGGCACGGGGCAGCGGGTAGTGGCCGGCTTGCCGCGACGCCTCATCATCGATGGCGACGATCGTAACGACATCGGGCGGCTGCCGGCTGCCACCGAGCACATTCCTGAGATTGGTCAGCGTCGCCTCGGCACCATCGATAAAAGGAATGTCGCCCCGCAGATGGGCGATGCCGAGACCCGCACCCCAGACGGCGGTCAAGACGAGCGCAATCAACGTCTGCAGCGGTGGTCTGCGCATGGGAATCAGGATCTCACTGGCCGAGGCGGCCCATCAGCGCGTTTATGCGTGGTTGCCCCCAACTCGTAACATGCAAGGGGCCGCGGCTGTGATCGACATCGACCCCCTGCCCGCGCCCTAGCGTAACGCCTTGTCCGGTTGAAACCTTATTCACGGCGACGCGGCCGCGCAGCACCAGCACGGATGTCTTGCCACGCGCCGCGTCGACTGCCCATCGTGTGCCGCGCACCGCAGCGATCGCCTGCGGCGTCACCACTTCGAACCCGCCCTTGATGCGGCTGCTGTCGACATCGACCAGCGCCGCCTTGCTGTTGAGCACGATAGCATCCACCTGGCCGTCGCGATTGCGGTCGGCAAACCGGTAGCTCGCCCCGCGCTCGATGGTGATGCTGAGGCCCGGCTCGCAATTCAGCGTCTGGCGTTCAGCACTGACCGCCGGTCGCAGCGAACAACTGGCGGTTTGTGCGGTGGCCGAACCGGTCCCGATCACGCACAGAACGACGACTCCGGCTGCGCCGAGAAAACGGTTTGTCTGGGTCATGATTGTGCCCCCCATGAAATATACGTGTGGCGGCTGGCCCCTAAATTCCAGCCGCAGCAATATAAATCCGTAGGAAGTGATGATGCGTCAGGAGCGGTTAATCTGCAAGTTGTCGTAGCCCTTGGCTTTGTAGAGGATGGTCGAAATCAGCCAGCTCAACAGGAAGATGCCGACGACAGCGAAGCCGAAGTTGGCGAGATTGTCGTTGAGGTCGCTGATGAAGCTCCAGACGCCGCCTTCGAGGCCGAGCTTGTCGGAGATCAACCCCAGCGCCTCTATGCTGCCGATGAAGACGGCAACGACAACCGAAGCCGCGGTGATTGTCAGATTGTACCAGAGCTTGCGCATCGGCTTGACGAAAGCCCAGCCATAGGCGCCGGTCATCAATATGCTGTCGCTCGTGTCCATCAGCGACATGCCGGCGGTGAAGAGTGCCGGGAAGACGAGAATCGTCCAGAAGGACATGCCCTGTGCCGCCTGCGCTGCGGAAATGCCGAGCAGGCCGATCTCGGTCGCCGTATCGAAGCCGAGACCGAAGAGAAAGCCGATGGGATACATGTGCCAGGACCGCCTCACCACCTTGAACATCGGGCGGAACACGCGCGCCAGCAAACCGCCGCCGGTCAGCAACGCATCGAGGTCTTCCTCAACAATCCTCTCACCCCTTCGTGCGCGATCGAAGGCCGACCACACGCCCTTCAACACGAACAGGTTGGCGATGCCGATGAGAAGCAGGAACGCGGCCGAGACTGCCGTGCCGATAACGCTACCGATATCATGGAAGGAATCGAGCTTGCTCTGCATCGCAGCCGCCGTCGCGGCAATGACAACAGACGCAAGCACCACAATCGTCGAATGCCCCAACGAGAAGAAAAAGCCGACGGCATAGGGCTGTTTTCCCTCCTGCATCAGCTTGCGCACCACATTGTCGATCGCCGCAATGTGGTCTGCGTCAAAGGCGTGTCTCAAGCCGAACATATAGGCGAGAAATGCGGTACCCAACAGCGACGGCCTATCGGCAAAGGCGGCCCATGCCCAAGCCCAGCTAGCGACATTGAACGCAACCAGAACAATATAGGTGACGGCAATTTTGGTTTTCGACCGTTCCATCCGATCGTCAAATGGATTGAGCATCATACGTTTGTTCCCACTATGCTGACCGGCAAAGTGCCACGGAAATGGGGACCACGCGACAGTCAAATGACGTAGCGGCGGGGCTTTTTGCAGTGCGGAAAACCAGCGGGCTAGCGAGGCCTGGCGATAATGCTGGTCAGATCTTCCTTCAGCCTGACCGGCAAATCCATTCTTTCGTGCAGGATGCTCATCACGCCGATCTTGCCGCTCGGCAGCTCTCGGAAAAATATGTAATGCCGCTCGTACCGGCTTAAAAATATCGATGTCTCGGAATCGGCAGGCGCGACCAAATTTTTTGGTAGCCTGCGCCAAAGAGCTTTTGCTTTGGAAAGCTGCTCCAAGTGGGCATGAAGCCCTAGGATATATTTATTTGCTTGAGGCTCGCCCCATCGCTCAGCGGTATCGATCCAGATGCGGTTTTGAGCTGCATCCGCCCGAGAATAGAACAAATATCCGTTCATGCTAACGCGATTGGTTGCGGCGGATTACGTCTTCGGCGGAGACAGCGACAAATTCGCTTTCATCGGCCCGCAGGGCGGGCTCCAGCTCGTCCCGCAGCCATTCCCAGGCTTCGGCGCGTGTTTCCAGATCGCGGCGAATAAGTGCCCGAATATATTCGCTGGCATTTTCATAGAGACCGTTCTCGCCGATTTGCCGTTGAATGTGGGCCTGCAACTGGCCGCTTACCCGCACGTGAATGCTATTTTCCGATGCCATATCGCACTCCGTCGGTCTCTAACTGAAGGGAGCGTGTAGCACATAATGCCAATAATTGACACAAAATTTGGGAAAGGGGGCCGATCCGCAAAAGACATGGATCGGCCTTCCATCATTATCAAACCAGTCGGCTTTGCTCCGTCGCCGCCTCGATGAAGCTCGAAAACAGCGGGTGCGGTTCGAGCGGTCGGGACTTCAGTTCCGGGTGATACTGAACGCCGATGAACCAGGGGTGATCGGGGTATTCGATCGTTTCCGGCAGCACGCCGTCCGGCGACATGCCGGAGAAGACGAGACCGCAATCTTCCAGCCGCTCCTTGTAGTCGATGTTGACTTCGTAGCGGTGGCGATGGCGCTCGGAAATGTCGGTCGAGCCGTAGATTTCGGAAATCTTCGTGCCCTTCTTCAGTGCCGCCTTATAGGCACCGAGACGCATCGTGCCGCCGAGATCGCCGGATGCCGTGCGCTTCTGCAGTTCGTTGCCCTTCAGCCACTCCGTCATCAAGCCGACGACCGGTTCCTGGGTCGGACCGAATTCGGTGGAGGACGCATGATCGACGCCGGCTAGATTGCGGGCCGCCTCGATGACAGCCATCTGCATGCCGAAGCAGATGCCGAAATACGGCACCTTGCGCTCGCGGGCGAAGCGGGCCGCATGGATCTTGCCCTCGGAGCCACGTTCGCCAAAGCCGCCGGGCACGAGAATGCCGTGGACCTTTTCGAGATACGGCGCCGGATCTTCCTTTTCGAAGACTTCCGACTCGATCCATTCAAGCTTGACCTTGACGCGATTGGCGATGCCGCCGTGATGCAGCGCTTCGATCAGCGACTTATAGGCATCCTTGAGGCCGGTATATTTGCCGACGATGGCGATCGTTACCTCGCCTTCCGGCGTGCGGATGCGGTTGCAGACCTCTTCCCACTGTTCGAGCCGCGGCTTCGGCGCCGGCTCGATGCCGAAAGCGGCCAGCACTTCGTTGTCGAGGCCTTCCTTATGGTAGGCCATCGGCACATCGTAGATGTTGGCGACGTCGAGCGCCTGGATGACGGCCGAAGGACGGACGTTGCAGAACAGCGAAAGCTTGCGACGCTCGGCCTCGGGGATTTCCCGGTCGGCGCGCACCAGCAGGATATCGGGATGAATGCCGAGCGCCTGCAGTTCCTTCACGGAATGCTGCGTCGGCTTGGTCTTCAGCTCGCCGGCAGCCGGGATGTAAGGCATCAGCGTCAGGTGAACATAGATCGCCGTGCCGCGCGGCAGGTCGTTGCCGAGCTGGCGGATCGCTTCCATGAAGGGCATGGCTTCGATGTCGCCGACTGTGCCACCGATCTCGCAGATGACGAAATCATAGTCGTCATTGCCTTCGGTCACGAAATCCTTGATCTCGTTGGTGACATGCGGAATGACCTGAACGGTGGCGCCGAGATAGTCGCCGCGACGTTCCTTGTCGATGATGTTCTTGTAGATGCGACCGGTGGTGATGTTGTCGGTCTTGGTGGCCGAACGACCGGTAAAGCGTTCGTAGTGGCCGAGATCGAGGTCGGTCTCCGCACCGTCGTCGGTCACGAAGACCTCGCCGTGCTGGGTCGGGCTCATCGTGCCCGGGTCCACGTTCAGATAAGGGTCGAGTTTGCGCAGGCGGACCCGATAACCACGGGCCTGCAACAACGCTCCGAGAGCCGCGGCCGCAATTCCTTTTCCGAGGGAAGAAACCACGCCGCCAGTGATGAATACATATCGCGCCATGGGAGTCACCGGATACCTTTTAACAAATGATTCCGCCAGCCCTAAAATTCGTTTCCGGAATTTTGGACACAGAACGCGGAATGTTGACAAAACAAAACCGGCAGATCCGAAGATCTGCCGGAGGATGATAGTCGATGACCGGGCTTACTGGCCGGTCGGAACGCCGTTGCCACTCTGGGCTGGCGTTGTGGTCGTCGCGGGCGCCGTCTGCTGACCGGTGGTCGGAGCAGGCTGCGTCGTGGTCGTGGTTGCGGGCTGGGTCGCCGTAGCGGCCGGGGCCTGCTCAGTTGTCGTCGCAGCCGGTTGAGTCGTCGTCTGAGACTGCGGAGCAACCGCGCCGCTGTTCGGAACGCCGTTATTGTTGGCCGGCTGGGATTGGCCGGCTGCCGGTGCTGCGCCCTTCTGGCCGCCGAGCGAATCGAGAATGCCGTTACCCTGGCCCGCGGTGCTCGGAATACGGTTGAGAATGTCGGTCGGACGTCCCTCGAACCGCGAGTAAATATTCATCCCCAGCGCCAGTACAAAGAACAGTGCCGCGAGGATCGCCGTGGTGCGGGTCAGCGCATTGGCCGTGCCGCGCGCGGACATGAAGCCCGATCCGCCGCCAATGCCCAGGCCACCGCCCTCCGAGCGCTGAATCAGCACCACGCCGATGAGGGCGATGACAACCATGAGATAGATGACAAGCAGTACGGTTTGCATAGGTCCAGTCCTGCCCACGGGCGCGGGCATCAAAAAGAAAAGCTCGCGGCTCTTTACATGAGGCTCTCGCCTATTCCAAGTCCTTTTAAGACTGGAATTCCGGCAAGTGAAACCTTCAGGCGAACTGCCGTTCGAATGCGCCATAGATGGCGAGGAAGTCGACGGCTTTCAAGCTTTGCCCGCCGACCAGCACACCGTTGACATTGGCGACCGCCAGCAGATCTGCCGCATTCGCGCCACTGACCGAGCCGCCGTAGAGGAGACGGAATTTCTCGCCGTCGCCGCCGAAGCGCGCTACCAGCTCCTTGCGGATGAAAGCATGCGCTTCCTCGACATCGGCGGAAGTGGGAACCTTGCCCGTGCCGATCGCCCAGACGGGTTCATAGGCGATGACGGTCGTTTCCGAGACTGCGCCGTCGGGTGTCGAAGCGGCAAGCTGGCGCTTGAGCACATCCAGCGTCTGGCCTTGATCGCGCTCGTCGGCAGTCTCGCCGATGCAGATGATGGTGGTAAGTTCAGCCGCAAGTCCTGCTTCCGCCTTGGCGCGCACCAGCGCGTCGCCTTCGGCGTGATTCCTGCGACGCTCGGAATGGCCGACGATCACATGGGTGCCGAAGCAATCGGCGATCATCGCAGCGGAGATGTCACCGGTATGCGCGCCGCTGACCAGTTGATGGCAGTCCTGCGCACCGATCGCCAGCGGACTGTCGTCGCAGAGTGCCGTTGCGACATAAAGCAAGGTTGCCGGCGGGCAGATGAGCGTGTCGATCTTCTCGGATAACGGCGCCTTCACACCCTCGGCGATTGCCTTGATCTGGTCCAGGCTGGCCCGGGTGCCATTCATCTTCCAGTTTCCCGCCAGGAGCGGTCGAATTTTATCTGTCATTCCGCGTTTCCTCTCACCTCTCTGCCGCACTAACAAAACTGGGACGGAAAGAAAAGTTATTGAAAGCAGTCGGAACGAATTCAAACCATTTAAAAAGATCACTCTTTTGAAAATAAGCCGAAATTTTTCCGAAAAGAATTATGACGGCTGTGGATCGATGATCCAATTCAGCACCTTTCGCCAATCGGTCATCCGCACCGGCGTGCCATGGTTGCCGGTGGCAAACAGCGTGAATCGCGTCGGGTAATGCGTCTTGTAGAGTTTTTCAAACAGGGCTTCCTGGTCAGTGGCGGCGTAGACCGGGTCCTTGCTGCCATGGGTGAACCAGATCGGCAATTTCGCCTTGTAGAAGGCGCTCTTGACGAAATCCTGATCGGTGACCCCGCTCAAAATCGCCATCCCCTTCAGGCGCTGGACGCTTTCGGCGTCGCGCGTGATGCCCCAGCAGATGAAGCTGCCCATCGAAGCGCAGGTGAGGATGACGGGCCGGCCGCCGGATTGCTCGTAGGAATAGCGGATCAGGGCCGCGATGTCGGCGACGCCGTCGCTATCGAAGCTCTTCACGCTCGGCGCGTAGTACGTGCCGCCATTGTTGTAGGCGAGGTTCTTCAGCCGGTTGAAATTACCGCCGAACGTAAAGTCGTTGGACCCCAGCCTGCGGTCGCCGCCACGGCCGTGGATGAAGATCACCGTGAAGGCCTGCTTGGATGCCGGGCCGATGCGGGTGACATCGAGCTTGCGGTTGCCGAGCGGCAAGGTCTCGTCTTGCTGCGCTTTCCAGCGCACGCCGGTTGCGACGTAAGCCGGCTTGACACGCCGTTCCGGCACCTCGTCGCGGCCGTTGATGTCGCGCATTTCCTGATAGTCGATCGTCTGAAAAGCACCGTTGTCATGGCTTTCGAGGACCGTCTGATTGGAAAACAGGTCATCCTTGAAGGGCTTCAGCGCTTCCGCAGCGGCACCCGACGCGGTTGCCAACGGCAAAAACGCCGCAATTGCGGCTAAAATCGACAAATGAGCTGTGGACATTCGCATGCGGACACTTCCCTCGATAGGCCCACGGGCTTGCCATTCGCCGCCCGGCAACGCAAATCTTTTTTCCGAATTTGCCCCGTTATCGGGGTGCCATCGCGCTCGGGCATCGTTTCTGGCAGAATCACGGTGATTCGCGAAACTGACGGCAATTGCGGTGATTTTGGGGTATGACCCCTTCAAGGACAAATCTGAACAGCCCCATGGATAACAGCAACGATCTCTTCTCCGCACTGCCCCTTTCGCCGAAACCGGAAGCGGAGGACAAGCCGGTCGTCAAGGCTGAAAAGCCTGTGGCCGTCCCTGCCCCACGCGCAGCACCGACAACCTCGAATGCTGATGAATATGGGGCGAATTCGATCCGCGTTCTCGAAGGACTGGAGCCGGTGCGCATGCGCCCCGGCATGTATATCGGTGGCACCGACGAGAAGGCGTTGCATCATCTCTTCGCCGAAGTCATCGACAATTCCATGGACGAGGCCGTCGCCGGTCATGCCGATTTCATCGAAGTGCATCTCGACCAGCGGGGCTATCTGACCGTCACCGATAACGGCCGCGGCATTCCGGTCGAAAATCATCCGCAGGTACCGGGTAAGTCGACGCTCGAAGTCATCATGACCAAGCTGCATGCTGGCGGTAAGTTCGACGGCAAGGCCTATGAAACCTCGGGCGGCCTGCATGGCGTCGGCGTCTCGGTCGTCAATGCCCTGTCCGATGATCTCGAAGTCGAGGTGGCGCGCAATCGCAAGCTCTATCGCCAGCGCTTTTCGCGCGGCCTGCCGCAAGGCGGCCTGGAAGAGCTCGGCGATGTCCATAACCGTCGCGGTACCCGCGTCCGTTTCCATCCCGATCCGCAGATCTTCGGCGAGCATGCCAAATTCGATCCTGCTCGTGTCTTCCGCATGGCACGCTCCAAGGCCTATCTCTTCGGCGGCGTCGAAATCCGCTGGAGCTGCGATCCGGAATTGGTGCACGGAGCCTCCGATGTTCCGGAAAAAGCGGTTTTCCATTTCCCCGGCGGCCTGAAGGATTACCTCAAGGCGACGATGGGCAACGAGTTCACCGTCACTCGCGAGATTTTCGCCGGCAAGTCGGAGAAGGCAAGCGGCCATGGTTCGCTGGAATGGGCGATCACCTGGTATGGCGGGGACCCGCAGATCCACTCCTATTGCAATACCATCCCCACCCCCGAAGGCGGCACGCACGAGGCCGGCCTGCGCATCGCGCTGACCAAGGGGCTGAAAAACTATGCCGAGATGACGCAGAACAAGCGCGCCGCCGGCATCACCACCGACGACGTGATGATCTCCGGCGTCGGCATGCTTTCCATCTTCATCCGCGAACCGGAATTCGTCGGCCAGACCAAGGACAGGCTCGCAACCGTCGAGGCGCAGCGTATCGTTGAAAATGCGTTGCGCGACCCCTTCGATCACTACCTGACCGACAATCCGGCCGAGGCCGAGAAGCTGCTTGAATGGGTGATCGAGCGTTCCGAAGAGCGCCTGCGCCGCCGTAAGGAGAAGGAAGTCAACCGCAAGACGGCGGTGCGCAAGCTGCGCCTGCCGGGCAAGCTCGCCGATTGTTCGCAGAACACCGCCGAAGGCGCCGAACTCTTCCTCGTCGAAGGTGATTCGGCAGGTGGCTCCGCCAAGCAGGCGCGCAATCGTACCAACCAAGCGATCCTGCCCCTGCGTGGTAAGATTCTCAACGTCGCCAGCGCCGGTCGCGAAAAGCTATCCGCCAACCAGCAGATCACCGATCTCGTCCAGGCGCTCGGCTGTGGCACGCGTTCGAAATATCGCGAAGAAGACCTGCGCTATCAGCGCGTCGTCGTCATGACCGATGCCGACGTCGATGGCGCCCATATCGCCTCGCTGCTGATCACGTTCTTCTATCAAGAAATGCCTGAGCTGATCCGTGGCGGCCACCTTTTCCTGGCGGTGCCGCCGCTCTACAAGATCACGCAGGGGTCGAAATCCATCTATGCCCGCGATGACGCCCATCGGCTGGAGCTGATGGAGAGCGAGTTCAAGGGCAAAGGCAAGATCGAGATCAGCCGTTTCAAAGGTCTTGGCGAAATGCTTCCCGCCCAGCTCAAGGAAACGACGATGGATCCGGCGAAGCGCACCCTGTTGCGCGTCGAGATCGACGAGGTGGATTTCGAGGGCACCCGTGAGGCCGTCGACAATCTCATGGGCACCAAGGCAGATGCCCGTTTCCGCTTTATCCAGGAACGCGCAGCGTTTGCGGAGAATTTGGATATTTAGCAGCCGCGTCCCCGCCGCGGCAAAAACGACCTCGCGATATTTTTATCGAACTGACCGATATCCGTAACGAAAGCGTCACGGGCGGATGCATAGATGCGGCATCTCTGCGAACCCGCCAACTCGTAAACCGGATGTGACGATATCGCCATGTTGAAGCCCTTTTTGACGACTGCCGCTGCTGCCTTTCTTCTCGGTTCCGCTGGTGCCCGCGCTGCCGATATCGGCACGGTCATCGACGTTCCTTGCCCCTTCGGCGACTGCAAGGCGGGTATCAGCCTCTCCTATCTCGGCGAATACGATATTCCGACGGGCTTCATGGAAAGCGGCGTCGAAGTCGGTGGTCTCTCCGGCATCGATTTCGATCCTTCGACCGGCCACTATATCTCCATCAGCGATGACCGCTCCGAAAAGGCGCCTGCCCGCTTCTACGATCTTGACATCGATGTCAGTGCCGTTGGCCTGAAGGGCGTGACCGTTCTCGATCATGTGACACTGAAGGACAAGAACGGCCAACCTTTCGCTTTTCGCACGGTTGATTCCGAGTCGATCCGCGTCGGCAAGGACGGCATCTATTGGAGCAGCGAAGGCGACGGCAAGGCACTGCTGCCGCCTTTCGTGCGGGTTGCCAATCGCGATGGCAGCTTCGTGCGCGAACTGCCGCTGCCGGCAGGTTTCGCACCGACCGCGGACAAGAGCACCGGCATCCGCGACAACCTTGCTTTCGAGGGTCTGAGCTTCCTCGCCGGTAGCGATCTTCTGGTCGGCATGGAATCCGCGCTCTATCAAGACGGACCGATGACGACGCTGACCAATGGCGCGCTTGCCCGTTTCATCCGCTACGATGCGGTCACGGGCGAACAGAAGGCGCAGTATGTCTATCCGGTCGCGCCGATCCCGCAGGCCGCCTCCAAACCCGGCGGCTGGAATGATTTCGGCATGTCGGAAATCGTGGCGCTGGACGACCGGCATGCGCTGTCGATCGAGCGCGGCTATGCGCAGGATGTCGGCAATTCCGTCGTCATCAACATGTTCGATCTCGAAGGCGCGACCGATGTCTCGAACATCCCATCTTTGGCCAAGACCGACCAGCGCATCGTGCCTGTGCGCAAGGTCCAGGTGATGGACCTGCGGGCGCTCGGCCTTGCCCCTGACAACATCGAAGGTGTCAGCCTCGGCAAGGCGAAAGACGGTACGGATGTGCTGATCTTCGTTGCCGACAACAATTTCAATCCGACGCAGAAGACGCAATTCTTTGCCTTCAAGGTCATCCGTCGGCCGCAATAGTCGGCCGTCTACTCTCGCATCGGTAGTCGTTCGGCTGTCACGGCAACGGATTATATAGGCTTTCAAGTGGTGGCCCTTGAAACAGCCTAGATCATACCCCATAACCGGTTGATCTAATAAAAAGAGTGAAGCAAGTCCGGTGGGTGTATTCGAACGTCATAAGCCGAGGGAGCCGCGTTGGCTGGGCCCAAGCGCGCCCGCGCGCATGGCTCTTATTCCGTCGATTTCTGCGGCGCGTTGGCTGCTGATCCTGATTGCGGCGGCCGGCATCTATTTCTTCTACGGTTTTCTCGTTCCGGTGTTGGCCGCGGCTGTGATCGGCTTTGCCACCTGGCCGCTTTATAGCGATCTCGTGCGCCGAACCAACGGCAATACGACGCTTGCGGCAACCATCGCCATCGCCTTTATCGTCACCTTCCTCGTGCTGCCGATCGTGCTTTCGGCCATCTATATGGTCGGTGAAGTCCGCGAATGGTTTACCTGGGCGGTGCATGTCAATCGCGATGGTGCCCCGCCGCCGCAATGGATACTCGCGCTGCCGATCGTCGGCTCCTGGCTCGGCGATCAGTGGACGCAATATATCGGCAGCCCCGGTTCCATCGGCGAATTGGCGCAACTCGTCAGCGGCGCACATATCGGCAATATCTACCGGGCGGTGCTTGCTGCCGGCGGCGGCGCGTTCCATGTCGTGCTGACTTTGCTGTTCATGCTGATCGCCCTGTTCTTCATCTACCGCGACGGGGCCAGTTTCGTCCGCCAGGTCGATCTTTTGGGCGAACGTATCTTGCCGAACCGCTGGGAGCGCATCTCCCGCGTCGTGCCGGCGACGATCAGCTCCACCGTCATGGGCATGACGTTGATCGCCATTGGCGAAGGTGTGGTGTTGGGCGTCGCCTATTGGATCGCGGGCGCGCCATCGGCAGTCACCCTTGGCGTTCTGACCGGTGTCATGGCGCTCGTGCCTGGTGGTGCGCCGCTCTCCATGTCGCTCGTATCCATTTATCTGCTCGCCAGCGGCTCCCCTTGGGCCGGCGCCGGGCTGTTTATCTGGGGGACGGTCGAACTCTTCATCGTCGACAAGACGCTTCGGCCGAAGCTCGTCGGTGGTCCGATCAAGCTGCCCTTCCTGCCGACCTTTTTCGGCCTTCTCGGCGGCGTCAAGACCATGGGATTCCTTGGCCTGTTCATCGGTCCGGTACTCATGGCCATTATCGTGGCCATCTGGCGTGAATGGATCCGCGAGGCGGAACTGACCGAGGAACAACACGCTCAGGAGCCGGAACTGCAATTGCGTGTCAGGGACGGTTCCGACGGCTGACAGGCCTCTTAAGCCTGCGGAAGCGTCTTCTCCATGAACAGGCTAAGTGGATCGGGCTCGTAGCTGCCGAATGGTCCGATCTCGATGTAGCCGAACTTGCGGTAGAGGCCGATTGCCTCCGGCTGGTATATGCCGGTTTCGAGCCGTAGCGCCGTCAGCTTTCTTTCTGTCGCTTTCTCTTCCGCTGCTTTCATCAGCATCTGTGCGACCCTGCGTCCCCTGGCAAGCGGATCGACAAACATGCGCTTGATCTCTGCGGTGCCATCCCCCGCCTCCACCAGAGCGCAGCAGCCGACCATATCGCCATCGAGCCGTGCGACCCAGAAGGTCACGTCGGGGCTCTCCAGAGCGTCCAGATCGAGCATATGATTGCTCTCTGGCGGATAAAGCGATTGTGCGTAGGCACTGGACATGTCGAGGAGACGGATAACGCCATCCTGGCGCGGTGATTCAACAGTAATCGTCAGTGACAAGACACATTCCCAAAGCTGCAATAGCCGATGACTATCACGCTGCGGCAAGAGCCGCCAGCGCCGCGAATGTCCGCGCCGTCTGCCGCCGTTCGGCGTTGGCGAGCTTCTCCACCATATCGAGCAATTGCACCGCCGCGACAGGGGACTGGTCTGCAAGTCGGAATTTATGCATCAGCCGCGCCGAAACATTTTCTAGCATGGTGCCGCCATTGGCGCGCGACGCCTCGCGCCAGATCAATGTCGCCTCGACAAAGACGATGCTGATATCGCGCGACAGGCCGGCAGATTCATAAAGCGCACGGACGGCATAGACGCGGCCGGTGGAAAGGATGGAGCGCACGCGGCGCTCGTCACAGGCCGAAAGGTTGGTGATCGCGCCGGCGAAGAAGTCCACCTTGCCCGAGCAAAGCGCATGCATCAGGAAAGCCGGTGTCAACCAGCCGGACTGCCGCAGGTGCTCGACCAGATCGGGAATGTCCTCATGCTGTACCGTGCCGGCGATGGAGACCGTCGCTGCCTCGCTGGCCTCGCGGGTAATATGCTGAAGCCTGCCAGCGCCGATCGTAGCCTGAATGAGGCTTGAGCCGGTCAGTGCCTCGCTCACATGCCGCATCAGCAGGTGGCGGACGTCGGATGGCAGCGCGTCACGATCAAGAAGCAGACCGCGTATGTCGGCCTGATCGCCAAGGCGTTCGGCGATCCGCTTCAGCGAGGCGCGCGACAGCGAGGCGCCGTCGTTTTCCAGCAGGCAAAGGACTTCGGTCTCGCCGCCGATTTCGGCGAGTGCTGCCGAAACCGACCGCGACACCCGGCCGCGCGAGGCGATCAGGACGCGCGTCACATTGCTGCAGCGCAGCGCAAGGTCGACAAGATCGGCATCGGTAAACACCGGTGAGAAAAGAATGACCTGCCCTGCGATCTCCGGCTGATCCTCCGCCAGCGACAGGATGATGTTGCGCGGCGCGTTCGGGGAGCGTGCCACGGCCTCTGCAAGCGACAGACGCACGCGCGGCGACGGATCATCGAGTAGATAGGTCATCGCCATCTCGGCGGCGGCGCGCTCTTCTCGCGGCATCTCCGATTGCAGATAGGCTCGCCCAAGTGCATTGGCCGCCCTCGCCCTACTCTCTGCCTTGGCGGTCTCAGCCCAGCGAAGAAATGCTTCTATGATCACATAACGCCCCGATATCGGCGGGACGATTCCCGACCCGCGAACTCATATCGGACACGTTAGCGATGAAAGGTTTACGGGCCGTTTACCTTGTTTATTAACCACTAATACGAGACCGAAAGGCGCTGATGTTACGGCGCTTTTGGCCGCAGCAGCACGAAGACATCGCTGCCTTCGCTGTAGTCCATGTAGCCCATGCGGGCGACAGGCCGCGCGAGCGCCATGTCGAGCCGACCGTTGCGAATGATCGCCTCATCGATATGGATGCCGATGACCTGGCCAAAGACCATGATATTTTCGGATGGCTCGCCATCGAGGCCCTTGGGCTGCATGATCTCGGTCACCCGGCATTCGAGGACAGCAAAGGCCTCGCCGACGTAAGGCGCATCGACCAACTCGCCAGGTTTTGCAGTCAGTCCAGCCAGTTCGAATTCATTGACGCCGTAGGCGACGGCGATCGACGAATGATTCATCTTCTCCACGATATGACGGCTGACGAGGTTGGCGGTGAAAACGCCCGTTTCCTCGACATTGCGCACGCTGTCCTTTCTGCCGGCAGAAGAGAACATCACCAGCTTCGGCCGGTCGCTGACCGCATTGAAAAAGGAATAGGGGGACAGGTTCAGCGAACCGTCCCTGCCCTTGCTGCCAATCCAGCCGATCGGCCGTGGCGCGACGATGGCCTTGAAGGGGTCATGCGCCAGACCATGCCGATTGGTGTCCGTCGTGTAGAACATCACGCTCCCTCGCCGCCGACCCAGGTTACGGTCTCCGTCAGTTCCGGGCGCGGGCGTTCGGTGGATGGGAAGGTGGACGAACCGATATGAATGAAGCCAGCTACCTTTTCGCCTGGCTGCACGCCGAGCAGCGGATAGGCGCGCTCGTCATAGGCGAACCACTCGGTCAGCCAGTTCGAAACCCAGCCGTGCGCGTTGGCGGAAATCAGCAGATTGAGGCAAAGCGCGCCCGCTGACATCAATTGTTCCCATTCCGGAATTTTGAAATGCGGTCCCGCCTTGCTGACAACGGCGATGACGACGGGCGCACGGGTGAAGCGCGTGCGCTCGACCTGGATCATCTCTTCGGAAAGGTCCGGCTTGGCTTCCAGCGCGAGCTTCAACAGCTCCTCGCCGATCCGCGCGCGCTCCTCGCCGCGATAGACGATGAAGCGCCAGGGGGCGAGCTTGCCGTGATCCGGCACGCGCGAAGCGAGCCGCAGAATATCTTCGATTTCGGCTTTGTCCGGGCCGGGTTCCATCATCTGAAAAGCGGGAATGGATCGGCGGACCGCCAGATAATCGACCAGCTTGATATCGGTTTTCATCGAATGATTGCTTTCATTTTCACGCGCGGGAGGAAGTGGGTCTTGAATTTGCCACTCCGTTGGTCTTGAAGTGGCCTGTGTTTTACCGGAAGTCAATCGGTTGGGAATTCATGTCAGGCATTTCATCCGCTCGCCGATTGGGCACGGCGTTCGCAATGCTCGCGAGCCTGAGCACCGCTGCTTCGGCGGAAAATGCCTTCCAGGAATTCAAGCAGCTCGACGGCAGCGTGAAGATGCCGAAGCTCAATGCCTTTGTCGCGCCAGGCGGCGAAAACTCGTCCGGTCAATCGCTGCACGATGTTTCGCTCGAGGCCAAGCTTGCCTCTGACAGCGGCCCGCAATTGCAGGGTCTCTCCTGGTATGTCTTCAGCCCCTTTGCCGGCGCCGACGGCAAGCTGCCGCTGGTCGCAAGCTCGAAAGGCGGCTCGGCATCCTTCCATCTCCTTCCCGGCGATTATTTCGTCAACGTCTCCTTTGGCCGCGCCGGTGTCACCAAGAAGTTGACCGTGCCGGAAAGCGGCGTGCTGCAAAAGCAGATCATGGTGCTCGACGCCGGCGGTATGGTGCTGAACGCTGTCTCCGGCTCTGACGTGCGCATCCCGCCGGATGAGCTGAGTTTTTCGATCTATTCCAACGATGCGAAGGAAGACGGCGAGCGCGGTCTCGTCATGTCCAACGTCAAGCCGAACACGCTGGTTGGCCTCAGCGCCGGCACCTATCACATCGTCTCCGAATATGGTGCCGTCAACGCCGTCATCCGCGCCGATATCCAGGTGGAAGCCGGCAAGGTCACCGAAGCGACGATCCAGCACAAGGCGGCGAAGATTACTTTCAAACTGGTATCGGACAAGGGCGGCGAGGCGATTGCCGATACGGCTTGGTCGATCCTCACCTCTGCCGGCGATATCGTCGGCGAAAGCCTTAGTGCTTTCCCCACCATGGTGCTCGCGGAAGGCCAATATACGGCCATTGCCCGCAATAAGGACAAGATCTATCAGCGCGACTTCACCGTCGGAGCCGGCAAGAATACCGATGTCGAAGTGCTGATGAAGGAACAGCAGCCGCAGGACGCCAACGATCAGCAGCCTGCACAGCAGATCCCCATTCCGCCGGCACAGGTGCAGCAAAACCAGGCCCCGCAGACCCAGCCGGCCGCCTCAGGCCAGCAGCGCCCCTTGCCGACCTACGAGCAATTGGCGCCGTCGTCTGGCGGCGACGATGGCGAGAGTATGGACTGAGGCCGAGACAGGCTGCGAATTTGGATCGGCGGCCTCCGTTATACGGCCCTTTTTCGCAGCGCTCGCTTAGGAGGCGCCATGGAAAACACCGCGCTGTAGAGCTTCGACAACAGATCCTTGCGATCGTTGCCTTCGCTGAGCGCCTCCCACGTCATCAGCCTACCGACATGGGCGGTGATGGTGCTGCCGGAAAGACGGCGGAATTCGCGGATCAGCAGGGAAAGACGCAGCGTCAGCGACACACGGCTGGCGAGATGAAACAGCCGGCCGTTCTGCCCCTCGAAATAAACGGGAATGACGCTGGCGCGCGCCGCTTGAATGAGCTTCGCCGGGAAAATTTTCCACGGCAGGTCCTCGGCACGGCCGAAGCCCTTCTTCGCCGTTGCAACCCCGCCGGCCGGAAAAACGATGATCGTCGTGCCTTCCTTGAGCAGGCGAACCGCCTCGTGGCGCGTCTTCATGTTGATCGCCATCGCCTCCTTGGTTTCCTCGAAGGAAACCGGCAGCGAATAATCGGCCATCTCAGGCACTTTCAGCAATTCGTTATGGATCAGCACCTTGAAGGGTCTGCCGAGCTGCTCGGCAAGCGCCAGGATCGCGATGCCGTCGCCGATACCGAAGGGGTGGTTGGCGACGATGACGATCGGCGCATCGGGAATTTCCTGTGGCGGCCATTCGCCCTTGGCAACCAGGCTCACATCGATGAGATCGAGCATCTTGCCGAAGACGCGTTCGCTCTTGCCGACGATATCGCTGCGCCAGATGTCGTAAAGCCGGGCATAGCGATCGCGCCCCGACAGGCCTTCGATGGAGCGGATGAACCAGCGCTTAATGCGCGTATCCCGTTCATTGGCGTAGGATAATTCTTTGAAATCCAAATCCGCGACGGGCTGCCCCGCTCCTTAAATTCTACAGGGCTGCATGTCCGGCAGGGCGCGCAGCCCTCTGAATCATTGTCTATATTAAAGTTTCATGTCAGTTGTCTGACGGCTCTGTGAAGATGCCGCCAGACGACATTTGATATCAAGCGGCTTTGGACCGCTTGGCTTCACGCTTGCGCAGGATATCCGGCGGCGTGGCTTCGAGTGAAAGCGAAGCGATGGCCTCGTCGAGCGATATTGCCGTCTGCGCCTGGCTGCCGAGGCGGCGGATGTTGACCGAGCGCTCCTCGGCTTCCTTCTTGCCGCAGACGATAATGACCGGGACCTTGGTCACCGAATGCTCGCGGATCTTGTAGTTGATCTTCTCATTGCGGAAATCGGTCTCGACATCGAGCCCGGCTTCGCGCAGCGCTTCCGCAACCTCGTTGCCATATTCGTCGGCTTCCGAGGTGATGGTTGCCACCACCACCTGCAGCGGCGACACCCAGAGGGGCATATGGCCGGCGAAATTCTCGATCAAGATACCGAGGAAGCGTTCCATCGAGCCGCAGATGGCGCGATGGATCATCACCGGCTGCGTCTTTTCGGAATGCTGGTCGATATAGAACGCGCCGAAGCGTTCCGGCAGGTTGAAGTCGACCTGGGTCGTGCCGCACTGCCATTCACGGCCGATGGCGTCCTTGAGCGTATATTCGAACTTCGGCCCGTAGAACGCGCCCTCGCCCGGCAGAATGCCGGTTTTGATGCGTCCTTCGGACTGAGCCTCGATGGTCTTCAGCACGTCCATCATCACGCTTTCGGCACGGTCCCAGAGGTCGTCGGAACCGACGCGCTTGTCCGGGCGTGTCGAGAGCTTCACGACGATCTCCTTGAAGCCGAAGTCCTCATAGACCGAAAGGATCAAATCGTTGATCTTCAGGCATTCGGCGGCCATCTGCTCGTCGGTGCAGAAGATATGCGCGTCGTCCTGCGTGAAGCCGCGCACGCGCATCAGCCCGTGCAACGCACCCGAAGGCTCGTAGCGATGCACTGCGCCGAATTCCGCAAGCCGGATCGGCAGTTCGCGGTAGGACTTCAAGCCATGCTTGAAGATCTGGATGTGGCCGGGGCAGTTCATCGGCTTCAGCGCGAAGACGCGATCGTCATCGGTCTCGTCGCCGGCGACGGTGACCTTGAACATGTTGTCGCGATACCAGCCCCAGTGACCGGAGGTTTCCCAAAGCGACTTGTCGAGCACCTGCGGCGCGTTGACTTCCTGATAGTCGCCCTGCAATCGCCGGCGCATATAGGACACCAGCGTCTGGAACATCCGCCAGCCCTTGCCGTGCCAGAAGACGACGCCGGGGCCTTCTTCCTGGAAGTGGAACAGGTCCATTTCGCGGCCGAGACGGCGGTGATCGCGTTTTTCGGCTTCGGCGAGGATGTGCAGGTAGTTGTCGAGATCGGCCTGTTCGGAGAATGCCGTGCCATAGATGCGGGTCAGCATCGGATTGTTGCTGTCACCGCGCCAATAGGCGCCCGCCACCTTCATCAGCTTGAAAGCCGAACCGATCTGGCCGGTGGAAGCCATGTGCGGCCCACGGCAAAGGTCGAACCAATCGCCCTGATAATAGATCTTCAGGTCCTGCCCTTCCGGAATGGCATCGACGAGCTCGACCTTGTAGCGCTCACCCTTGGCGGCAAAGACTTCCTTTGCCTTCTCGCGCGACCAGATCTGCTTTGTGAACGACGCATTGCGCTGGATGATCTCGCGCATCTTCTTTTCGATGACCGGCAGGTCGTCGGGCGTGAAGGGTTCGTTCTTGGCAAAGTCGTAGTAGAAGCCGTTTTCGATGACCGGGCCGATCGTCACCTGCGTGCCGGGCCACAGTTCCTGCACCGCTTCTGCCATGACGTGCGCCGCGTCATGCCGGATCAGTTCCAGCGCGCGGTCGTCATTGCGGGTGATGATCTCGATCTTGCCTTCGGTCACCGGATCGGAAAGGTCGCGCACGGTGCCGTCGATCGCAACGGCGACGGCCTTCTTGGCAAGCGACTTGGAAATGGATTCGGCGACATCTCTGCCGGTTGCGCCAGCATCGTAGCTGCGCACGGAACCATCGGGAAATGTCAGGGAAACGGATTGGGACATCGAAATTCTCCTTGTCCAGTCCCGCCAACGAATGCGGGTGGTTTTGAAAGATGCGGTCAATCGATCTTGATTGAACGCGGTCGCCTGATAGCGATATTCGGCGATTTAGTAAAGGAGAAGCGGCTTTACTCGCCGATCATCTCGACCAATCCGCGCACCGTGTTCCAGTTTCGCAACGTGCCGACGCCAAGGCGTTTGGTGGTCAGCGCCGAGAGGAGACGGGTCTCGCTCGCCTTGCCGCCGAAATCGATCCATAGGTCGCCATCAACCACCGCCAGGCGTTCCGGGTCGTTCCTGTGTTTGCCGAGGGCTGCTATCACCGACGGCTCCAGCGGTTTTCGCATGACGCGGACGACGACCTCACTACCCTTGCCGTCGCTGAACGGATTGCCGGCGGCAAGCCTGCGCCAAGTCTCGGCATCGCGAGCAATGATATCGACAGCCTTGCCAAAACTCTTCGCGAAGCCTGCTTCGAGCCGTGCCTCGATCTCCGCAATTGGTTGCGCGTCAGCCTCGAAAACGAGATTGCCGGTCGCGACCAGCGTCTTGACGTCTGAAAATCCAATGCTCTCCGCCATGGCCCGCAAATCGCTCATGACGACGCGCCGACCGCCGCCAAGGACGATACTGTGCAGAAGCGCGATGTAGACCGCCATGCCGTCAGGCGGCCTTTTGGCCAAGGCGGAAATAGCGCCACGGGGTCCACCAATGATAGCGGTTTTCCAGCGTTTCCGGCACGGGATCGAGCCCGCTTGTGCCTCCGGGACCGCAGCGCGCCACGCGGAACAGCGTCATCCAGCCGCCGGCCCACAGGCCATGCCGGGCAATCGATTCATAACCGTATTCCGAGCAGGTCGGGATATGGCGGCAGGAATTGCCAATGAAGCCGGAAAGCGTCAGTTGATAGAAACGGATGAGACCCATGCCAAGGAGCCGATCGGGTGTCTTGCGGAAGGGGCCGGAATAATTGCGGGATTGGCGTGGCTTGCTATTGCCGTGGGGCGGTGCTTTGTCGCGCCTTATCCTTTTGGAGCCCGCGGCCGCTCCTCCCTCATCTTCCTCATCTTGCATGGAGCAGAGATGGCACATCGCCGGCAGCCTTGATCAAACGGCTTCGCTCGCTATGGCCCTGGCGGGTTCGCGCGCCGCCTCGATCTGACCGACCGCATCCACCACGGCATCGAATGTCAGCATCGTCGACGCATGCCGGGCCTTGTAGTCCCTGACCGGTCGCAGATAGCGCATGTCTTCGAAGCGCCCTGTCGGCCCCTCGCCGTCCGCCTTCAGCATCGCCAGCATGTCTTCGCGCGCCTGGCGCAACTCGCTGGCGGTGGCGCCGACGACATGGCGGGCCATGATCGAGGAAGAGGCCTGTCCGAGTGCGCAGGCCTTGACGTCGTGGGCAAAATCGGTCACGACGTCGCCGTCCATTTTCAGCCAGATTTTGACGCGAGAGCCGCATAGTCTGGAATGGGCCTGAGCGCTTGCATCGGCGTCGGAAAGGCTGCCGATGCGTTCGATATTGCCGGCAAATTCCAGAATCTTGCTGTTGTAGATGTCGTCCATTATCGCTTTGCTCCGACGCGCCCGTTCTTTGTTTCATAACAAAAAACACAGCGTGTCTCGTTAGGACACTTTCACAGGGACAATGCCATACTATATGTATGTCGTTCGAAGACCATCAAAATGCAATGGTCTTCTGTAAGTTTGATGGGAAACCGTGCAGGACGGCAGGCTTGTCCGCCAGCCAGAACGCCCCGGAGCCCGCCAAAGGTGCATAATTCTCCAGGTTCGGGAGGATACCAGTGGCGAGTCCGACAAAATAAGATCCGCGATGCGGATCAGGAGACCACAGGTAATGGACGCCATTGTAAAGAACTTTCCGCAAGCAGTTGAATCCAATCCGGTATTGGACCGTCCGTCCCAAAAGGAAGCCGAGGACGCAGTCCGCGTTCTGCTTCGCTGGGCAGGTGACGATCCGCAGCGCGAAGGGCTGCTCGATACGCCGACCCGTGTCGCCAAGGCGTATCGCGAACTCTTCTCCGGCTACGATTTGAACCCCGAGGACGTGCTCGGCCGCACCTTCGAGGAGGTTTCCGGCTATGATGACATGGTTCTCGTGCGCGACATTCCGTTTTTCTCTCATTGCGAACACCACGTCGTGCCGATCATCGGCAAGGCGCATGTCGCCTACCTGCCGAACGGCCGCGTCCTTGGTCTGTCCAAGATCGCCCGCGTCGTTGAAATTTTCGGCCGCCGCCTGCAGACGCAGGAGGCCATGACCGCCCAGATCGCAAACGCAATCGACGACTCCCTGCGTCCGCGCGGCGTCGCCGTCATGCTCGATGCGGAGCATATGTGCATGGCGATGCGTGGCGTGCAGAAGCACGGCTCGTCGACGTTGACGACGACCTTCACCGGTGCCTTCAAGGCCGATCCGGCCGAGCAGGTCCGCTTCATGACGATGGTCCGGAGCCGCTGATTAGGCTTCAAAGAAAGAGCCGGAAATGAACTTGGTATTCAACGAGCCTTCCGCAGACAAATCCGAACTTGAGGATGCAGGCGATTTCACCCCCCGTTTCGATGATCGCGGCCTGATCACCGCGATCGTCACCGATGCCCATGACGGTGAACTGCTAATGGTCGCGCATATGAATGCCGAGGCATTGGCACTGACCATAAAGACAAAAACGGCGCACTACTTCAGCCGTTCGCGCGGAAAAATCTGGAAAAAGGGTGAAACTTCCGGAAATCTGCAGACGGTGAAGGAGATGCGTACCGATTGTGATCAGGATGCTATCTGGCTGAAAGTTGAGGTCGCCGGTCACGATGCAACGTGCCATACTGGACGGCGTTCCTGCTTCTATCGCACTGTCGAGCTGGAGGATGGAAAGCCGGTGCTGAACGTCGTCGACGATCACCTGCATTTCGATCCCGGCGAGGTCTATGGGCAGTAAGCACCGCCCGCCGGCTAATAAGCAACAGCCAAATATACGATTTGGAAACAAAAAAGGGACAGTATTTTAGCAAGAGGCAGGTTTATGCCTCGGAGGATTCCATGTTGAACTGGGGGTTGATTCGTCAGAGCGCCGGGCAGGTTCCTGCCGGTACAGGTCCGACCACCTCACAGAACATACCTGCACCGCCCGCTGTCCCCGCTCCCCCAAAAAAAGTGAAGATCGCGCTGGCGCTCGGCGGTGGCGCTGCTCGTGGCTGGGCGCATATCGGCGTGCTGCGCGCCCTGACAGAGGCTGGAATCGAAGTCGGCATGATCGCCGGCACCTCCATCGGAGCTCTGGTCGGCGGCTGTTATCTCGCTGGCAAACTTGACGAGCTGGAGGCTTTTGCCCGCTCGCTGACCATGCGTCGCATCGCCAGCCTTCTCGATCTCACTATTGGCGGCAGCGGTCTTTTCGGCGGCATGCGGCTCACCAAGCGCATGCAGGAACACCTTGAAGGCTTCACCATCGAGGATCTGGACCGCCCCTTCGTCGCGGTCGCTTCTGAACTGAATACCGGCCACGAGGTCTGGATCACCAATGGCTCACTGATCACGGCGCTGCGGGCATCCTATGCCCTGCCCGGCATTTTCGAGCCGGTGCGCACCAATAGCCGCACGCTGGTCGACGGCGCGCTGGTCAATCCGGTGCCTGTTTCCGTCTGCCGTGCCTACGAACAGCCACTCGTGGTCGCCGTCAACCTGCATTACGACCTTTTCGGTCGTTCGGCCGTCGTCAAGCACAATGCCGGTCCATTGAATGGCGAGCAGCAGCGTCGTGATGAAGCGCCCTATACAAAGCTCGGCATGACCGGTGTCATGGTACAGGCTTTCAACATCATCCAGGATCGGATTTCCCGCGCACGTCTCGCCGGCGATCCGCCAGACCTGGCGCTGCACCCGCGCCTCAGCGACATAGGTCTCTCAGAGTTTCATCGTGCCGGCGAAGCGATCGAGCGCGGCTATGAAGAGACCTCCGTCCGGCTTGTCGAAATCAGGCGCATGCAGGAAGCCTTCGCCCGATAGGACGTTAATCATTCGGATTTGGAGCTGATTTCGTCTTTGGCGAGCACCGGCTTGGCGCCTTTGGCTCAAGGCGTTCGTGGCGGCAATCGCCCTCTTCAGACGATTGCTCTGGTTGCTACGAACCGTTCTTCACCCTTACCCTGCGATATAAGCCTTGATTTGCTCTGTCTCGAGTTCGATTTCGCGGATGCGCCATTTGACGACGTCGCCGATCGAGATGATGCCTGTAAGCTTGCCTTTTTCTTCGACCGGAACATGGCGGAAGCGGCGGTGCGTCATCAGTTCCATCAGTTCATCGGTGGTGGTGTCTTCCTTGCAGCGGTGCACCTTTGCCGTCATCAGCGAAGCGATCGGCTGGTTGAGGCTCTCCGGGCCGTGCTTGGCGACTGCGTTGACGACATCACGCTCGGTGAAAATGCCGGAAATCTTGCCCGCCATCCCGACCACGACAATTGCGCCGATGCGGTTTTCACTCAGAATTTTGGCGGCTTCCGCAAGGGTCGTATTCCCTCCGGCGGTGGTAACATTGCGACCTTTGGCATCAAGTATGGCTTTAACGGAGACTGACATTCGATCCTCCCATCTCGAAAGCAAAGTGAACAATTGAGCCTCGGATTTGTTCCGAATCGCCTCAGGACTCGGGCCGATGCTGCTTTCATCGACCGCGCCGGTCTCCTCCCTTCGCGGCCGATGAGCATGAATGGTGCGCTAGTGGGGGTCAGAAAGCAACAGCTTCATTTCGCCTATGCAGCCGAGTCTTCGAGCTCGACAGGCGCGCGCCGGTCGAACAGGGCAAACAGCAGGAAGCCGAAAAGGAAGCCACCGATATGCGCATCCCAGGCGACCGGCTGGGCACTGTCGCCGACGATGGTTATGCCGAAAGCGACGAGCGCATTGCCGGCGATCCACATCACGATATAGGCGACGACCGTGCGGCTGCGCATCGAGGCTGCAATCGATAGACGCGGATTGAGATGTGCCTGCCGAATGCCGACACGGCGGCCGTCCATGGCGGGAAAGGCAAAACGGCAGGCCGCTCCCATCAACCCTGAAACGACGCCCGATGCACCGATCAGCAAGCTTTGGTCGCCCCAATAGATGACGGCATGCAGGAATGCGGATGCGGCGGCCGAAAGAATCCAGAAGATCACATAGCGTGCAACGCCGATGCGGCGCGCAACGGGCGCGGCAAAGACCATCAGCCACAGTCCGTTGAAGACGATATGTTCGATGCTGCCGTGCAGGAGCGAATAGGTAACCGGCGTCCACAGCCATTCCAGCCCCTGTTGCGACAGCGGAAAGGCGTAACGCGCGGGAATGAAGCTGAAGGTGAAATACAGCCAATTCAGCGTATCGTCCGACCACCAGGGCAGATTTTGAATAGCGAAGACAACGAGGAGCAAGCCGAGGCTTGCAACGATGACGGGCGGCAGATTGAAGGCAGGAACTCGCCCCGGCGGCCGATTTTCCTCGGGCTCGTGGCGCGGCGGCTCTGCATCATCCATGACTTGCTCTGACATCTTGAGAAGGGACTCGAGACATACAGCAGCGAATATCAAAAAAAAAGCCGCCCAACCCTGTTGGACGGCTTGCTCGGGCGCTCCTCGCTGGGATGTGCCGCAATGGTATGTCCCACGCCCGAGATAGTTTGTGCTGAAGGTCACCCTCGTGAAGTGATGGTCTATTTCTCCCACTCATGGCCGTTCAAGGCAAACGAAACCCTCTGTTAACCTTAATGGCCCGACCTTGGCATGGAATAAGCATGGCATCCTGCAAGGGCAATGAATGCTCCGGCTTTTGAACTGAAATGGGACACGGACTCGTCATGCGGCAGAAAACCAGCACAGAGATATTTACCTACTGGGAACAACTTCGCTGCAATGCGGATGCACCCCTGCGCAATTTGATACAGCCTTCGGCAGTCCGCCACATCCTGCCTCAGCTCTTCATTCTGGAGTCGGTGCCGAATGAGGCGCCACGCTTTCGGCTGGCCGGAACGGCGATCTGCAGCTTCATGGGGCGTGAGCTTCGCGGCGAGAGCTTTGCTACATTGTGGGCCGGCAGTCAGCCTGATGATCCCGTGCGCATTGCCGCCGGCGTGATGGCACATGTGGTTCCCGCCTTGATCAATGCGACCGGTTATAGCATCAGCGGTCGCAACATCGCCTTTGAAATGGTGCTGATGCCGGTGCGTTCGGCCGGCGATGTCTGCGACCGGCTGCTCGGCTGCCTGACGCCCGTCGCGCCAGCGTCTTGGCTCGGCAGCGAGCGTCTGGAATTCCTAGCGCTCGACCGCAGCAGCCTGCTGTATGAGCGCCCTGCCCGCCGCGTCGAATTGCCAATGTATTATCCGGAGCCTGCCGATTTGGTCTCCCGCCATGACGGCGTAGGGCTCGGTGAATTGATGCGCCGCGCGCTGAATCCGAAGGCGGCTGGCCACGATCACGGAAAGGTTGACCCATCGCGATACAGATTCAATCGTCTTCTCTGAGCTATCCCTCAGAGAAGACAACATTACCTTAAGAAGTTTCGGCTAGTGATTGCACGAAACATAATTGGTTGAAGAAGCCCTTTCATGCATTCATTCCAGCCAGCCCAGACGACACGGCCAAACCAATTGGCAGGAAATTCGTCTCGCATGGATCAGCGGACCTTTCAGCGGGTTCCGATCAACATGCAGGGCCGGTTGATGCTGGCCAACTACGAAGAATTCGAATGCCTGGTCACGGATATGTCGCCCGGCGACATGTACGTCACCTGCCTGGGCCGTCCGCGCACCAATGAGCGTGTCGTGGCCTATATCGACCATCTCGGCCGGGTCGAGGGTAATGTCGTTGCCGTCGACGCCCGCGGCTTTAGCATGTCGATCAACGCAACCGACCGCAAGCGCGAGAAACTCGCCGCTCAGCTCACTTGGCTGGCCAACAAGCATGAGCTCGGTCTGCCGGAAGATCGCCGCCACGACCGTCTTACACCGCGCAACACGCTCAGCGAATTGACGCTGGAAGACGACACCCGCTATGTCTGCCGCATCATGGACCTGTCGCTTTCGGGCGCTGCCGTCGACATCGAGGCACGCCCGCCGATCGGAACGCCAGTCCGCCTCGGCAACATGCGCGGCCGCATCGTGCGCCACTTCATGGAAGGCGTCGCGATCGAATTCCTCTCGCTGCAATCTCGCGAGACCTTGCGCGAATTCCTCTAGGCCGTCGTCTTAAGCTCTGGCATCAGATCCCCATCGTAATGACAGCAGCGCGAAAAGAGTTCGTGAAGTTGGTCTGACATTGCGCTCGGTCTCCTTGGCGTTATAGAGGCAGACACGCGATGGCGATTGATGTCATACCGTTACGAGAACGAGAGTTCTTGATCCAACTCTTCGCTGTTCCAAATATTTCGGAGCAAGTCGACTTCGGTCGATACTATGAAGCTTTCTGCGAAATCGCCTTGGAACGCGGCGAAATAATCCATCATAAATGTGTTATTCACAGGCCAAATAACAGACGGAATGTTGTTGGCTTCAGGTAAGCGACTGGCTGGTACTTCTCATCGAAACTGACCTCACCTCAACGGAGCTTTCCCGAGCAACTATCAGTATCAGCCAATGCCTGGTCGAGATAACAGAAGCTGATATGTTGGCTCGCCGGAGCCAAGTTTGACAGCGAGGGTCAATTAGGCCGTCGCAACCCTATTATGATTTTCACCCCTCAGCCTGTGTGACGGCCGATGAAGACGCTTTATCCTGAAATTGAGCCGTACGATCAGGGCATACTCAACGTCGGCGATGCGCAACGCATTTGCTGGACGCAATCAGGCAATCCGAACGGTGTTCCCGTCGTTGTCCTGCATGGCGGTCCGGGCTCCGGCAGTTCCGCCAGCGCCCGCCTTTTTTTCGATCCAGAACATTATCGCATAATCCAGTTCGACCAGCGCGGTTGCGGCGGAAGCCTGCCGCATGCGTCCGAGCCGGAGGCCGATCTTTCCGCCAACACCACATGGCACACGGTTGGCGACATCGAGCAGCTTCGGTGCTTTTTCGGCATCGAGCGCTGGTTGGTCTACGGCAATTCCTGGGGCTGCACCTTGGCGCTGGTCTATGCCGAGACGCATCCGCAATGCGTCGCAGCCCTCGTTGTTGTTGGCGTCACCATGACACGGCAATCCGAGGTCGATTGGCTCTATAGCGGACTTGCCCGTTTCTTTCCGGAGGAATGGGCACGCTTCCGTGCTGGCGTGCCGGAGAGCGAGCGTGATGGCGATCTGGTTGCCGCATACTATCATTTGCTTCGTAATCCGGATCCAGCCATCCATGCCAAAGCCGCCAAAGACTGGCACGACTGGGAATCTGCTTCGATCCTCGTCGATATCAGGGCGACTTTACCCGGTCGCTGGTCCGATCCCCGATATTTCACCGCAAGAGCGCGCATCATTACGCATTACTTCCATCATCGCGGTTGGTTGGAAGACCAACAGATATTAAGGGATATCCACCGGCTCAGCCGTATTCCCTGTGTGATGATCCAGGGCCGGCTCGATCTCGAGGCGCCTATCGTCACCGCTTGGGAACTATCGCGGGCATGGCCCGCGGCGAGACTGGTCGTGGTTCCCAATTCCGCCCATTCTCCGTCGACGTCGGAGATGGCGGCAGCCATTGTCGAAGCAACGGACGAATTTCGCGTCATCGGCTGACGGCAGAAAAAAATTCAAATATTTTTTGGCTGACATTTTCCCAAAATGGCACAGTTCGAGGAAAATTCCGGCACTAGCGAGGTTTCGGCGATGTGCTGAGATGAAGCGACTGCTCCGTTTTCACGCCACTGCCGGCAAATGGTGTGCTTCGCGGATTTCTGCCGCAGGCAAGAAAATCATTTGAAAACAAATAAATATGGGGAATCCCAACGCGGCAGCTCGCTCGGAAAAACATTCGAATTTTAATCGAATTCTCCGAAAGTTCGATTCAAGTTTTGCTCTCATTTTATGACAATTTGATCCGCATTTGAATCAACTAAGTCCTTAATTTGACTACGCAATTTTGCGTCGGATAAAAGCCTGCATGTCATTCTGTTCCCAATAAACAGGGACACGGACATGAGCTTTCAATTCCTTTTTCGCGGCTATGCCGCCATGGCTCTTTTCACCTTCGGCTGTCTCGGCTTCGCCCATGCGACGCCGGCCAATATGACGATCACTGGCGATGCTGCACCCCCGATTGGTCATTATGAGTTCTGCAAGGAAAACCCGAAGGAATGCGCTTATGCCGGTGGCGATGCCGGTCCCGCTATTCTGACCGAAGATCGCTGGAAGGCCATCCTGAAGATCAACTACACGGTCAACACGACGATCAAGCCGATGACCGATATGGATCTCTATGGCGTCGAGGAAAAGTGGGCGATCCCGACCACCGCCGGCGACTGCGAGGATTTCGCGCTGCTGAAGCGAAAGGAACTGATCGATGCCGGCTTCTCTGTCTCCGATCTGCTGATGACGGTCGTGCTGCAGCCGAACGGCGAAGGCCATGCCGTGCTGACGGTGCGCACCGATCGCGGCGACTTCGTTCTCGATAACATGCGCAACAAGGTAAAGCTTTGGTCGGACACCGAATACACCTTCCTGAAACGTCAGTCCGCTGACGATCCTGCCCGCTGGGTCAAGATACAGGATGGCCGCGCCGTCGCAGTCGGCAGCTTGAAGTAATTCGTGTCCACCACGCGATCGCCGGTGGCCTAGCACCGGCGGTCCCAGTCAAGGCCCGGTCCGTCCCCGCATTTCTGTCCCGACCGGCGCCTTAGAGCCGTTCCCGCTGTCCCGGGGACGGCTCTTTTCGTTTCTAAGGTGTGCGCAAGGTCATAGCAGTGGAAAACGCGCACGCTGCCCACCGGCCCCGAATTCCGCCCCGATTTTCGGAGAGGTATTTGTGCCGATAAATATGTGAGCCGACGCATTTTTAATGGCTCGTTAACCACCATGGCGGCAATCATTCCACAGCGAGACTCATCAGGGGTCTTGAGCCGCGGCGGACGCGTCATCGACGATCGTTTCCAAGGCGGATGGAACCGAAGGCAAGAGCATGACCCCTCCTCTGTCGTCCGCCTACACGATCGACGAACAGCCGCTGATATCGAGCGGCCTCATTTACCGTCTGACCGCGGGCGTTGCCGTACTTGCCGCTCTCACCGTTGCCATCACCATTGGCGGTCGCTGGCTCGGCGAAAAGATCTCACTGGCCGGCCACACTGCCGATACCAAGCCGATCACGGCGACGATCGGCGAGGATACGCTGCGTCTTGGCGCCAATACCATCCGCTTTCCGAGCGAACGTGTGAGCGGTGTCGCGGAGCGCGTTGATCTCTATCTCACCTGGCCGCAGATGCAGGGCTATAGCGATGCCGACCGCCTGCGCTTTGACGATATTTCCCAGGCCTCGTCGCTGGTTTTCCTCCAACTCAGCCAGAGCACGATGTCGCGCGACATGTCCGGCCGGCTGGAGCCGATCTATTCGCATCTGATGGAAGGCGACGCCTTTGCCGGTCCGCATGGGCTGACGGCGCATCGCCTGCGCGCTGACGCCGGCTACAATGGCGAAGTGCTTCTGACCGCGCCGCGCGCCGGCGAACCGGATTATGTCGTGCGCTGCATCTTGCCCTCCTCGCCCGATCAGGCGACCAGCGGTGACTGCCAGCGGGATATCAAGGTGGGCAAGGATCTCAGCGTGCTCTATCGCTTTTCCAGTCATCAGCTTGGCGACTGGCAGGCGATGGATGCCGCTGTCCAGAATTTCGTGAAGACGCGCCTTGTCGATACAACCGGCGCAACAGAATCTCCGTAAGTGATGACTAAAATTATGCGGAAACCTGAAACCAACTGTTCATCATAAACCGATTGGTAACGCTAAGCCTCTACTCTCGAACCCCAACGGGCGTTCATGGAGGCGGCGGCCGGATAATCGAGAACGTAAATGCAAGCAGAGAGTGAAGTAGTGTCCAGATCAATTTTTTCCGCATCCTCTTCAAACGCCGGCAAGTTTTTGGCGAGGGCGCTGTTCGGTTTTGTGATCACGACTGCGACGGTAACGGTTACCGTTGATGTGTCTGACGCAGCCGGAGGCCCGAAATACGCGGGCATCGTCATTGATGCGAACACAGGCAATGTCCTCTACAGCGAAAATGCGGATACGCTTCACTATCCCGCCTCGCTGACCAAGATGATGACGGTCTATCTGACTTTCGAGGCGCTTGAGGCCGGTCGGATCACGCTCGATACTCCTGTCGTCTTCTCGAAAAACGCTGCCTCGCAGGCCCCGACCAAGCTTGGTATCGGTACTGGCCGGTCCGTGACCGTTCGGGAGGCGATTCTCGGCATCGTCACCAAGTCCGCCAACGATGCGGCGATGGCGCTCGGCGAAATGCTTGGCGGTTCGGAAGACAATTTCGCCCGCATGATGAACAACAAGGCTCGTGCGCTCGGAATGACGCGCACGACCTATCGCAACCCGAACGGCCTGCCGAATACCGCGCAGATGACGACGGCGCGCGATCAGGCCCGTCTTGGCGTCGCCCTGCGTGAGCACTTCCCGCAATATTACGGCTTCTTCTCCGAGACGAGCTTTCGTCTCGGCAGCAGAGTGATCCCGGGGCATAACCATCTGCTCGGCTCGGTCCGCGGCGTCGACGGCATCAAGACGGGTTACACCCGTGCTGCTGGATACAATCTCGCCACTTCGGTGAAGGTTGACGGCCGCTCGATCGTCGGTGTCGTGCTTGGCGGCGCTTCGACGCCCGCGCGCGACAACCAGATGCGCAAGCTGATCGCCACCTATCTGCCGCAGGCATCCGCGAAGCATATCGCCTCGAACGTCGTAGCCCAGACGGCAGCGGATGCGCCGAACGTCCAGGCTGCGAGCGCCCGCATGGCGGCTGCCGGCAGCGCCAAGATGAGCAAAGACGAGACCGCCGAGGCTGACGACGACCAGCAGCCGTCGAGCGCTGCGGCTTTCGCGGCGATAACGCCGAAGTCGAGCAATCCGCTGCTTGCGACTAAGCAGAAGCAACGCGCCGCATCCGATGAAGTTGCTTCCATCCAGCCGGCATCGACGGTTCCGGATCAGGACGATGCGGATGAAGTCGACACCGTCACGACAGCATCCACGTCCAAATCGGATACCAAGATCATCAAGACCCAAAAGGTTGAGAAGACGGAGAAGGCTGAAAAGCCTGAGAAGGTTGCCAAGGCGAGCAAGGCTGAGACCGGCCCGACCGGCTGGGTCGTCCAGATCGGCGTTTCCTCCAGCAAGGACGGAGCCAACGATCTGCTCGATACCGCCAAGAGCAAGGGCGGCAAGGCTTTGCACTCGGCCAAGCCCTATGCGCTTGCCTTTGATGGCGGCTACCGCGCCCGTTTCGGCGGCTTCGAGGACCAGAATGCGGCGGTTAACGCCTGCAAGGCTCTCAAGAAGGCCGGCGTGAAGTGCTGGGCGAGCTTGGAATAAGGATGTGACACGGTTTTTCGTGCCCCATCGTTCAGAAATCTACCGGATGGCCCGTTGGGACATCCGGTTCTTCCGGCCACGGATGACTATGGGGCCGGCCCTGAGTTTGTAATGTGTTGCGGGGATATGAAAATGGCGATGAACGAGAACTTTCCGGGTTTCTCGCTCGATGGCGGGGGAAAGATAAAATCGAAGAGCTTTGCTCTTCATCCGCTGCATGAGGCAGCCATGCGGTTGGCCGATCTCGGCCTCAACCGCTCGCGTTCGCGCAACAAAACGAAAGACCTCATCGGCATCCTGCTCTGCCACGGAGCTCGCGCTTGGCGCTATTCTCAGCCGGAAGCCCACATCCACCTGCATATTACTGCGCCGAACGGCCAAGCCCCGGTGTTGATGCGGTTGCGCTGAGCAATACCGGAAAGCCTGCGAAGCGGCTTTCCATCCGGCATCGCAGAAGAGACAGAGCGGTTCTGCATTCCTTGATTTGAACCGCTCTACGCAGTCGCCCTACAATAATCCCAGTTCCGAGAGTTCACGCCTGAGATCGGCAGGCAGTTCGGCGACGCCGCCAAGGCTGTCGAGATCGCGCGGCACATCCTCTTGCGGCAGGTATCGCCAGCCTTGGAAGGCACGGCGCGGCTGGCCGGCAGTCTCGACAACACTTGGATCGAGAATGAGCCGGCAACGCTGGATGCCGTCAGCATCGGTGAAGGTTTCAATGCCAAGCAGTTTCTGTCGCGCCTGCACCTGCCCCTTGATCACCCAATAAAACGAGCCGCCATCCAGCAGCTCTTCCATCCGCTTGGGCACCATCCGGGTCGTATGGGTGGTATGCGGCTCCAGACCGGCGGCGATGGCGCTCATCGCCCGTTCCGATACCCATTCGCGCAGATCCTCAAGCGAGTCTGCGCCCACGCATAATTTGATGAGATGCAAAGCCATGCCGCCCGTTGAAATCCTTTTGGCGGGCAGCGTCAAGCTTTTAGCATCAAGCGTCCACACTCAACACTCGACGACATTCACCGCGAGGCCGCCCGTGGAGGTTTCCTTGTATTTCTCGCTCATGTCGTGGCCGGTCTGGCGCATGGTTTCGATGCAAGCGTCAAGCGGCACGAAATGCTGGCCGTCGCCTTTGATGGCGAGCGATGCGGCCGTCACCGCCTTGACGGCGCCGAGCGCGTTACGCTCGATGCAGGGCACCTGCACGAGGCCGGCGACGGGGTCGCAGGTCATGCCGAGATGGTGTTCCAGCGCAATCTCTGCAGCGTTTTCGATCTGCTCGGGCGTTGCGCCCATGACGGCGGCAAGCCCCGCAGCCGCCATCGCGGCCGCCGAGCCCACCTCGCCCTGACAGCCCACTTCGGCGCCGGAAATCGAGGCATTGTGCTTGATGATGCCGCCGACGGCGGCAGCGGTCAGTAGGTAATTGCGGATGCCGTCCTGATCCCAATCCTCATGGAAATGCTGGTAGTAGCGGATCGTCGCGGGAATGACCCCGGCAGCACCATTGGTCGGCGCTGTGACCACGCGCCCGCCCGCGGCATTCTCCTCGTTGACGGCCATGGCGTAGACGCTCAGCCAATCATTGGCGAGCAGCGGATTGATGCGGTTGCTGCGCCATTCTTCCTGCAGCTTGTCATGGATGGCGCGCGCCCGGCGGCGCACCTTCAGGCCGCCCGGCATGATGCCCTCGACCTTCAAGCCCCGATCGATACAGCTATTCATCGCCGCCCAGATGCGGTCGAGCCCGGCGTCGAGCTCTTCGCTGCTCATGCGCGTCTCTTCATTGGCGCGCTTCATCTGCGCGATCGAGAGACCGGAGCGCTCGGCCATTTCGAGCATCTGCTTGGCGGTGGAAAAGGGGAACGGAATTCGCTCGCCGGAGGAAGCCTTCTTCTTGTCGGCGCGCATCTGTTCGAGTTCGGTGTCGGTGACGACGAAGCCGCCGCCGACGGAATAATAGATGCGCTTGACGAGCAGGCGTTCATCCTTGTCGAAGGCGGAAAAGCTCATGCCGTTGGCATGGCCCGGCAGCGGCACCTTCTTGTCGAAGATCAGGTCGGTTTTCGGTTGGAATTGATAGGCCGGATGGCCCGGCGGCGTGATGCGCCCGCTGCGTTCCACCTCGTCGATGATGGCATCCATCCGGTCGGGGTCCACCGAATCGGGCCGCTCACCCATCAAACCGAGAATCACCGCCCTGCCCGTACCGTGCCCTATGCCGGTATGGGCGAGCGAGCCGTGCAGGCTGACCTTGATCGAAGCGACATGCACGTTCGAGGACGGACGCGGCCATTCGCTTGACAGCACGAGGTCGAGGAAACGATTGGCGGCCGACATCGGACCCATCGTGTGCGAACTGGAAGGCCCCACGCCGATCTTGAAAACATCGAAAACTGAAAGAAACATGGACCTGTGGTGCCTCCTCGGCAAATCAGCAAACGGCGAAGCTACGCCATCGGAACAACCCCGCATAGCGATCGACCGACATCGGATTTCATGCCTGCGACATTACATGTAGGCACGATGCTGCGCAAACATAAGGCCATTGCGCCCGAATGGCCGTACGCTACAGTCGCCGGCAAATAGACTTGGAGAATCTGCTTTCATGACGACCGCCGACTATGTCGCTCTCGCCCTCTTCGTTCTTCTCTGGGCCGCGCACAACTGGATCATCAGTAGCGCCCGCTTCTTCAACCGCACCAGCCTGACGCTGGCAATGAATGAGCGCCGGCGCGAATGGATCTACAACTCGCTGCGCCGCGACCTTAAGATGATCGACACGCAGATTCTCTCCGGCCTGCAGAACGGCACCGGTTTCTTCGCCTCCACGTCGATCTTCGCCATTGGTAGCTGCTTCGCCTTGCTCGGCGCCACGGACAAGGTCAACGCCTTCTTCTCCGACCTTCCTTTTATCATCAACGGCGGCCGCACGGCATTCGAAATCAAGGTGGCGGGACTTGCCTGTCTGTTCGGCTATGCCTTCTTCAAATTCGGCTGGGCCTATCGCCTGTTCAACTATTGCACCATCCTCTTCGGCTCCTTGCCGATGCTGGCAGATGCCGAACTCGATCCGGTGCGGGCCGAACGCGCCGCCGAGCGGGTGATCCGCATGAATGTCATCGCCGCGCGCAACTTCAATGCGGGTCTGAGAGCGATCTTCCTGTCGATCGGCTACCTCGGCTGGTTCCTCAGTCCCTATGTCTTCATCGTCACGACAGTCTTCATCATCATCGTCCTGATCCGCCGGCAGTTTTTTTCCGATGCGCGTCTGGCCATCATGGATATCGATGTGCCATGACATCGCCACGCCGGCGCTATCAAGTCGGCGGTCAAGATTTAAATTCATGCCTGGAAGGACCTGCCAATGGCCGTTATCGCCGAGAGCATCGATGCGCCGCAGAAGATGCCCCGCATCGGCATTCTGGATACGGCCCGCGGCATCGCGCTTCTGGCGATGGCGAGCTATCATTGCACCTGGGATTTCGAGTTTTTCGGCTATCTCGAACCGGGCACGGCGGAGACCGGCTGGCTGAAAATTTACGCCCGCGCCATTGCGAGCACTTTCTTGTTTCTGGCCGGCTTCAGCCTTGTGCTTGCCAACACGCCTGAAATTCGCTGGCGCCCCTATTTCAAGCGCCTCGGCATGATCGTCGCCGCTGCGGTAGCGATCTCCGTCGTCACCTTCATCGGCATGCGCGACGAATGGATATTCTTCGGCATCCTTCACAGCATCGCCGCCGCCAGCATTATCGGCCTGCTCTTCCTGCGCCTGCCGGCTTTCGCAACGCTGCTGATAGCAGTGCTGCTTGGCGCCGGCATTATCGTCGACAATGTCATTGCTCCGCTTTCGCTGCATTCCGCTGTGTTCGACCAGCCCTGGCTCTACTGGCTCGGCTTGTCGGATAACCTGCCGCGCTCGAACGACTACGTACCGGTCTTCCCCTGGCTGACGCCATTCCTCTTTGGGCTCGGTATCGCCCAACTGGCCCTATCCTTGGGATGGCTGCGGTCATTGGCGAAGCTCGGCCCTGGCCGCAACCTGATCGCCCGCATCGGCCGCCACAGCCTGGCTTTCTACCTTGTCCACCAGCCGGTGCTCTTCGGTCTCGTTTACCTTCTGTCGCTGGTCGCGCCCGCGCCGGCCCCTGATCCCACGCTTACCTATCTCAGGCAATGCCAGGCCTCTTGCGTGCGATCCGGCAGCGAAACCATGTGCCGCAGCTTCTGCCAATGCACGCTTGATAAATTACAGGCGCAAAACCTCTTTTCGCCCCTGGAATCCGGGGCAATCAAAGCAGATAGCGATGAACGAATAAACCGAATCGCGTTACAGTGCTCGGAGCAAGCGCAATGACAGGGTTATTCTATGAATGCCTATCGTTCCAAGTCGCTGAGTTTTCCATGGCCGCCTTTAATTTATAGTCTTACAGTTATAGCAGCGCTTTACTTGAATGAAGATTATCCCGTGCGGCTGCCCTATCTTGGGGCTGTCATCGCTTGGGGCATGGGCGCCCTTTTGACGATTGCTGCGGTCACCTTGAATGTTTGGGCAGTGAAGACGCTGTTCGAAAGCCGCACGACCGTGTTGACGCAGCGCTGCACGGCGCATCTGGTGACCAAGGGCCCGTTCCGCTTCACCCGCAACCCCACCTATCTTGGCTACAGCCTGCTGACGGCAGGCCTCGGCCTGATGATCGGCAATCTCTGGTTCGTCGCCATGGCCGCCGTAGCGGCGGCGCTGACCACACCGCTGGTCATCCGCTGCGAGGAAATGCACCTGCTCTCCCGCTTCGGCTGCGAATTTGAGTTCTATTGCAAGCGTACGCGGCGCTGGATCTGAAAGCGGGAGGTGCCCGCAGTCGCTGCTTATCGGTATTCAGCGAGGAGTAAAATCCGACCGATCTTTGTTCTCGTACGTTGCACGAGATCCATCGCGACTGAATCATTTTCACCGGCATAAAGATCGAATTCACGACCTTTTTTCCCATCAGAAACCCCTTCCAGCCGGGTCGATGTTTTCCAAGCCCGAAAAGAGCAGCCGAGGTCACCGCACCGGACGCTGATGTCGCCCGCCAAATATCGATTCGAATCGATGGTAACGCTTAGCTGAACGTGAGTGTCCTGATTGTCGATAAGCAGGCAGCGAACATGAATTTGGCAATCGAGTTGGCCATAGATCGCATCCTTGCCGTCCAGCAAAAGGGCGTAGGCAACCGGGATATCGGCATTGTCGTTATCGGCCGCTTGAGTATTCCCGACATTGAACGGAACGAGCGCGATGCCCATCGCGAAGACGAAGCTAAACCTTGCCGCCATACGCCATAACCTTCTGTGAATGCTCGGTTATCTACAAAGCATTCTCGTTAGAATTGTGGCGGCGATGATGTGCCTTATGCTTTGACGGTAGTAATCAGGTCCCCACACCAATCTCAGCCAGGCGGCCGAGGCAGGCTTCTTCGACATTGTCGAGTTCGGTCAGCGTGTCTTCGATATCCTTGCGCTTCTGGCGCAGTTCCTCGCGCTTTTCGTCGACGCGCTTCATCAGGAGCTTCAACTGGCCGATCTCGCCTGGCGGCTCCTTATAGACCTGAATGATCTCGCGGATTTCGGCGATGGTGAAGCCGATGCGGCGGCCGCGCAGGATTTCCTGGATCAGACGGCGGTCGGCTGGCCGGAAAAGGCGCGTGCGGCCCCTGCGCTCGGGATGGATAAGACCTTCATCCTCGTAGAAACGCAATGTGCGGGTGGAAACGCCGAATTCCCGCGTCAGCTCCGTTATGCTATAAAACCTGTCCAACAATAGTCCGCCTCTCTGGTCCAGGGCCTATAATATTGACTTTTACGTAATAGTCAATTTCAGCCCGGCGGCGACGGACTTTCGATCTTCAAAGATGCCTTGAATTCAAAGGCCTAGCGGCCTAAGTGAATGGAAAACCACCAGGTTGCCAGACCCAGGAACGAAAAATATCCCGTACAATCCGTGACCGTAGTGACGAATGCCGACGAGGCAATGGCTGGGTCAGCGCCGAATCGGTGCAGCACCAAGGGCAGCAGGATACCGCCAAGGGCGGCCGCGACGAGATTGATGATCATTGCCGCGCCGATGACGATGCCGAGCTGGAAATCATGGAACCAGAAGGTAGCGATCGCACCCATGATGATCGCGAAGAGGATGCCGTTGAGAAAGCCGACGCCCGCCTCTCTCCGGATGACGCGGAAGGCATTGTAGATGTCGAGGTCGCCGGTTGCGAGCGCGCGCACGGTAACCGTCATCGTCTGTGTGCCGGCATTGCCGCCCATCGAGGCGACGATCGGCATCAGCACGGCAAGCGCAACCATTTTCTCGATAGCACCGTCGAAGACATCGATAATGCTGGATGCAAGTATCGCCGTGATCAGATTGACCGCCAGCCAGACAAAGCGTGAGCGCACCGTAGAGGTGATATTGTCGGACAGCTCTTCGTCGCCGACGCCGCCCAGGCGCTTGATGTCTTCGTCCGCCTCTTCATGGATGACGTCGACCACGTCGTCGATGGTCAATACACCGACGAGGCGGTCGTTTTCGTCGACGACAGCGGCAGACAGCAGGTCATATTGTTCGAAGACCTGCGCGGCCTCTTCCTGGTCCATCACGGCCGGAATCGGATGCGAGGTCTCGCGCATGATGCTCTCGACCTTCGTCTGCCGCTTGGCCCGCAAGATGCGGTCGAGATCGACGCTGCCGAGCAGCTTGAAAGTCGGATCGATGACGAAGATCTGGGTGAAGGCTTCCGGAAGCCCCTCCTCTTCGCGCATGTAGTCGATCGTCTGGCCGACCGTCCAGAACGGCGGCACGGCGACGAATTCCGTCTGCATGCGGCGGCCGGCTGAACTCTCGGGATAATCGAGGGCGCGCCGCAGCCGCACGCGCTCGGTGAACGGCAGTTGCGAGAGGATCTCGTCACGGTCTTCCTGGTCCAGGTCTTCGAGAATGTAGACGGCATCGTCCGAATCGAGCTCGCCGATGCCGGCGGCGATCTGGTCGTTCGGCAACTGGTCGACGATCTCCATACGGATCGCGTCGTCCACTTGCGTCAGCGCCGTCATATCGAAGTCGTCGCCGAGCAATTGCACCAGGGCCAAACGTTGATCGGCAGGCAGCGATTCCAAGAGGTCGCCGAGCTCCGATTCGTGCAGCCGGACGACATTTTGTTGCAGGAACGGAGTGTCGCCTCGCTCGATGGCGTCGTTGACCTCGGTCAGGAAATCGGAGCGGACAACACCGTCCTCGTCGTAGATGTCTGGATTGGTTTTCGTGGAGGCGTTGCGAGTGCGTTCGTCTTCGTCGGTCGTCGTCATTTGCCGCCTCCCTTCTTGCTTCTGTTCAAGGAGAATGACGGCAAAAAGCTGATTGTCAACAATTGGATAGGCGGGAAAGCTAACAATTTGTATCGCGTCTGTAAGACGGTGGCGCCCGCGGCGTCTTGCCCCTATCCTTAGGCCGCGAACATGTCGTCCCGTTAACAGAGAGTGCCGTGTCAGTCCGTCCCATTATCCGCTTCCCCGACCCCTTGTTGAAAACAGCCTGCGCTCCTGTCACCGTCTTCGACGACGGCTTGCACGGGCTCGCCGCCGATCTCCTGGATACCATGCGCGCCGCCCCCGGCGTCGGAATCACCGCCGCCCATATCGGCGTGCTTCAGCGCGTCACCGTGATCGAACTCAGCCGCGAGGACGGGGCTTGCACCTATATCAATCCGGAGATTATCTGGTTTTCCGAGGAGACGATGCGGCACATGGAGGGCAGCGTCTCCATGCCCGGCCTTACGGACGAGATCGTCAGGCCGAAAGCGATCCGCTTTCGCTATCAGGATATCGACGGTCACACTCACGAGGCCGAAGCCGAAGGCTTTCTTGCCATCTGCATCCAGCATGAAGTCGACCAGCTCGACGGTCTGTTCTGGCTGCAGCGGCTTTCGAAATTGAAGCGCGACCGGCTGGTGAAGAAATGGGAAAAAGCGAAGGCCTGATCCCCCGTCCCCATGCAAATGTGTCTGCGTATCAATGTCCGCACATAAAAATGCGGGCGCCCTTGAGGCGCCCGCCGGATTGTCTGCATGAAGCGGCAGATTAGCCCTTGAGCTTGGTGTTGCAGAGGCTGTAATAGCCGCCGCCCTTCTGGATCCACTTCAGGCCGTTAAGCGTGTTCTTGGCCTTGTTGTCGTTGTAGGCGTCGACGCAGGTGTGGAAGCGGCCCTTGCCGGGCGTTTCGCTTGCATACTTCGGATCGACAGCCTTCGGGAAGGTTACGCCAGCCGGCGCTGCAGTCGTTGCCTTCGGCGGCTCCTTGGCCGGCGGGTTGGCGGCATCCGGCTCATCGGTAGCAGGCTTGGCAGCCGCCGTCGTCTTGGCGGTGGTGGTGGTCTTTGCCGGCGCAGTGGTCGTCGGTGCCGTGGTGGCAGCACTTGCGTCAGCAGCGCACTGCGAAGCACGGAAATCATTCCACGTCTGGCCGTTCAGGGTGCCGGCTTGCTTGGCGGCCTGATACTTGGTGCTGCACTCTTTCATGGTCAGCGCAGAAGCCGGTGATGAGAGGGCCATCGAGCCCACAACTGCAAGAGACGCAAAAGACATCAACAGGATGGCACGACTGGTCATTGGCAAATCCTCCGCTCTATGACGAATGTCGAAACTATTAATCATCCCGCCCTTTCGATTGTCAATTGACGCACGAGTCGTGGGCGAGCAACGACACCATATGGGGAAGAACATGAACGGTAACTGTACGGAAATATCTATCGAAGATGGTATCATCCTCTGATGTGCAACTCTCAAAGGACGCGGCGGCGCCGATCGCCGGCAGGAGATGCCCAAATGATCGGCGAGACGAAACACCATCTGCCGCACCGCCGTTAACCTCGTCCATCAACCAATTTCGGAGGTTTCGATTGCGGCTACATTAACCGAATAGTAACCATCTTTCTTATTGCAAGCTTAGAGATGGAATACGAATGCCGCCTATTGAAATTCCTTTTGAATACAAAATCGAAACAAAAGAAGTGCGATTTGGCCGTTGGATCTATGTCATTCATTTGAACGAGGACAGAAGCCGGCCCAGCAGAAAATTTCGAACGCAGGAAGCTGCACTCGACGACGCTTACGAGATGCTCTCTTATATGCTCTGATCCATTATCGCGTCCGTACTCTGTGAGGATTCGAGAGAATGTTTTTGTCAAAAGGTTCCAATTGGTCTGGGCAGTAACACCGGTGCGAAAAAACCTGTCTCTTTTGTTTTTTATGGTGCTCTTGGCATTCAGCGCAACGTCCCAGGCCGCCACGGGAGATGACACGTCCTATAGACAGGATTCATCTGCCCGTGCGAGTGCCGCGCATCGCTTCCGGGCCACCCTACCGACAAGAGAGGGGCAAGTTTTTGCGGTCGATTCCGGCAAAGTCTGGTGCACCGGGAAATCTTCAAGGTTTCAGCACGACCAAGCGGTCTTCCCCGTCTTCTGCTCCGGCAATGAAATCGGCTCGGCAAAAGCGACCGTTAAGTGGGTACGCACTGGCACGTATCCCGAAGCCGAAATGAAGGTTGATTTTGCTGACGGCAAATCGCTTGGCTACAGTATTAGACGCGGCGCAAGCCCAAGGACCGCTTCCCAAGGCGTGCGCTGCACCGCCTGCTATAGGTGGCACAGGGGTTGCCTTGGCACTTTTGTGACTCGTCCGCATTTGTTGTGCGGATAGAATCAGGCCCGCCCTGGAGCCGAACGTGCTCCACAGGGAATGTAGGACACTGAAGCAGCGGCAGAAGACGAATTCGGCACGTCGAATCAAATCCGGAACGCTGAAAACTTGCACTTGGAGCAATCGAGAGGGTCAATGTGTCCCAAGCATTGTTCTAACGCGGGACACCGAACGCCAGAAAGCAAAAAACCCGCCGAAGCGGGTTTTCTTGGTGCGGTCGAGAAGACTCGAACTTCCACGGGTTGCCCCACAGCGACCTCAACGCTGCGCGTCTACCAATTCCGCCACGACCGCATCGTGGTAGGGCCGGATTGCTCCGGCGCGGCTGCATGTAGCAAAAGCATTCGGGGGGCACAAGAGCGATATGTCAGATTTTTTAACATTCCCACACAGCGCCCATGAGCGCGCCTTTGGATTCACGGCATCGGTCTCGTAGATGTTTGAATTCTTATCCAAATGGCTCCATATGTGGATAACCTATCGGCGCGCCAAATTTCCAAGAGAGCTGTCTGCCGAACAGGCGCAAAGGACTGGCTGATGCTACGCACCGATCTCCAACACCAAATGCTTCCGCTCGCCGGCTCGCCGCCCGTGCGCTGGCGTATCGCCGATGGACTCGTGCCCTATGACGAAGCGGTGGCGACCATGGAGAAGGAAGTGGCAGCGATCGGCGAAGGTCTGGCGCCGGAGCTTGTCTGGCTGGTCGAGCATCCGTCTCTATATACTGCGGGCACCAGCGCCAATGCGGCCGATCTCATCGAGCCCGATCGTTTTCCGGTCTTCGCGACCGGGCGCGGCGGCGAATATACCTATCACGGCCCCGGCCAGCGCGTCGCCTATGTCATGCTGGATCTGAAGCGCCGGCGCCAGGATATCCGCGCCTTCGTCGCAGCGTTGGAAGAAGTCATCATCAGGACCCTTGATTCGATGAATGTCCGCGGCGAGCGGCGTGAGGATCGTGTCGGCGTCTGGGTGCGCCGTCCGGAGAAACCGCTGCTGCCGGATGGCACCATGTCTGAAGACAAGATCGCCGCCCTGGGCATCCGTGTACGCAAATGGGTGACGTTTCACGGCCTATCGCTGAACGTCGATCCCGATCTCAGCCATTTCTCGGGCATCGTGCCCTGCGGAATTTCTGCTTATGGGGTCACCAGCCTCGTCGACCTCGGCTTGCCGGTGATGATGGCGGATGTCGATATCCGCCTGCGCGAAGCTTTCGAGCAGATATTCGGCGACACCGCCAATGAGAGCCTTAATGAGGCTTAGTGCGCGACGTCCTTGCTGACATTGCGTAGCCGGATTTGATGGTCGAGCCTTTCGATCTGCCGGGTCGTCGTCTCGATGAGCAGGCCGATTTCCTGATGTGCGGAGCGCAGGCGCGAAAGTTCGATTTTTACGGCTTCCAGGGCGCGTTGGTCGCTATCCTCTCCCGGTCCATCGCCGGTTCCGGTCATCAGCCAGCTCGGCGAAACGCCGAACATGGCGGCCATTTTGACCAGAACGGATGGTTGCGGTTCCGAGCGGTCCGATTCCCAGGCGATCATCGTCTCCTGCCTCACGCCCAATTGGCTTGCCAGCGATTCGAGGCTGATGCCAGCGGCGTCGCGGGCCATGGAAAGGCGCCCGCCCAGAGTATCGTCGCCTTCATCCGAAAAAACGGTCGTCTCTTGTTCCGTCTTCAACATCGGTGCGATCCTTGTTTTGGTCACGCCGGTAAGTTTTTGACGGCGCGCCCGCTTTTTCTAGCGGATTTACTTACCAGACATAGGTCTAGGGGCGTCATGCCGCCACCGCGATATGGCCGAATTGGGAAAGTCCGGCGTTTTGCGCCCAATGGTGTGATGAAATGGCAACGGAGCTTGATACCACATCTTGATCGGACGAGGTTCCTGTGTTTGATGGCCCGTCATGTCCCAAATATCAGCCGTCCCCGCCCAACAGAATCCGCTGCAAGGTATGGCCATCATGGCCAGTGCCATGATCGTGCTGCCGGTGATGGACGCAATCGCCAAATACATGGCAACCTTCGAGGCGATGTCGCCGGGACAGGTGACCTTCTATCGTTTCTTCTTCCAGCTCGTCTGCACCCTGCCGCCGCTCTTCGCCGTCTTCGGATGGGCCGCGCTTTCGGCCAAGCGACCCTGGATGAACCTGTTGCGCGGCGCGCTGCACGGCGCGGCAAGCCTGCTGTTCTTCGTGGCGGTGAAATACATGCCGCTTGCCGATGTCTTCGCGATCTATTTCGTCGAACCCTTCATCCTCACAGCCCTTTCGGCACTGTTTCTTGGCGATAAGGTCGGCTGGCGGCGCTGGCTGGCAATCGTGGTCGGCTTCGGCGGTGCGATGATCGTCATTCAGCCAAGCTTCGAGATTTTCGGCTGGAAGGCCCTGCTGCCGGTCGCCTGCGCCTTTCTCTACGCGCTTTATCTCTTCATGAACCGTGCCGTTGGCGAGGCGGATTCGCCGTTGACCATGCAGACGATGGCCGGAATCGGCGGCACGATCTTCATGGCAGGCGCGCTTTGGATAGGGGCATCGGCTGGCGTTGCCGATTTCACGCCGTCCCTGCCCGCTTCCTGGCTCGGCCTCGCATTGCTGCTGATTCTCGGCACGATCTCCGGCTATGCGCACATGCTGATCGTCCGCGCCTTTCGGCTGGCACCGCTATCGCTGCTGGCGCCCTTTCAATATTTCGAGATCATCTCGGCAACCATTTTGGGCTATGCGTTATTCGGGGACTTTCCGAATATTTCCAAATGGATCGGCATCCTGATCATCGTTGGATCGGGCCTCTTCATCATCTGGCGCGAGCGTGTTCAGTCGCGATCGATGAAATCGGCCTGAATACGCCCATCTTCCGCATGGACCGCCGGCGCGATTTATGGCTAAAACGCTGATAGGGCTATGCATTGGGCGGAGTTTCCATGTTCAAGAAAATCCTGATCGCCAACCGGGGCGAGATCGCCTGTCGCGTCATCAAGACGGCGCGTCGGATGGGGATCCTGACGGTGGCAGTCTATTCCGACGGCGATCGTGACGCCCTGCATGTCGAAATGGCCGACGAGGCCGTGCATATCGGTGCCGCCCCCGCGGCCGAAAGCTATCTCGTTGCCGAAAAGATCATCGCCGCCTGCGAGGAGACCGGCGCCGAAGCTGTGCACCCAGGCTATGGGTTCCTCTCCGAGCGCGCCTCCTTTTGCGAGGCGCTGGAGAAACAGGGCATCATCTTCATCGGTCCGAAGCCGAAGGCGATCAGAGCCATGGGCGATAAGATCGAATCGAAGAAATTCGCCAATGCCGCCAAGGTTTCCACCGTGCCCGGCTATCTCGGCGTTATCGACGATGCCGACCATGCCGAAAAGATCGCCGCCGAGATCGGTTATCCCGTGATGATCAAGGCTTCGGCCGGCGGTGGCGGCAAAGGCATGCGCATCGCCTGGAGTGACGACGAAGTGCGCGACGGTTTCGCGCGCGCACGCTCGGAGGCGAAAAGCTCCTTCGGCGACGATCGCGTCTTCATCGAGAAATTCGTGGTCGATCCGCGGCACATCGAAATCCAGGTGCTGGCGGATGGCCACGGCAATGTCGTCTATCTCGGCGAGCGTGAATGCTCGATCCAGCGCCGGAATCAGAAGGTTGCCGAAGAGGCGCCCTCGCCTTTCCTCGACGAGGCCACACGCAGAGCCATGGGCGAACAGTCCGTCGCACTCGCCAAGGCGGTCGATTACCAGAGCGCCGGGACGGTCGAGTTCATCGTCGACCGCGACCGCAATTTCTATTTCCTTGAGATGAATACCCGCTTGCAGGTCGAGCATCCGGTTACGGAGCTTGTCACCGGCATCGATCTTGTCGAACAGATGATCCGCGTCGCCGCCTGCGAAGAACTGCCTTTTGCCCAGGACGATATCAAGCTGAACGGCTGGGCGATCGAAAGCCGCCTCTATGCCGAAGACCCCTATCGAAATTTCCTGCCCTCGATCGGCCGGCTGACGCGCTATCGTCCGCCGCGCGAGGGCAAGAGCGGCAATACCATCATCCGCAACGATACCGGCGTCTTCGAAGGCGCTGAAATCTCCATGTATTATGACCCGATGATCGCCAAACTCTGCACCTGGGCGCCGACGCGGCTTGAAGCTGTCGAGGCTATGGGCGAAGCACTGGACGGTTTCGTCGTTGATGGCATCGAACATAACGTGCCGTTCCTGTCTGCACTGATGAAACATCCGCGCTGGCGCGAGGGCCGCCTTTCCACGGGCTTTATCGCCGAGGAATATCCGGACGGTTTCGCGCCGATGATGCCGGAGAAAAGCGAATCCGCAATACTTGCCGCCGTCGCACTCTCTTGTGGCCTTATCGATGCCAACCGCCGCGAACGTTATGCCGACAGGCTGCGGCCGGCGGCGGGGCCGCTGCGCGAACAGTGGGTGGTCAAGCTCGGCGCGGATTATGTTCCGGTGACGCTGCAGGATGGGCTCGTGACCATCCCATTCGAGATGGATATGCAGATCAACGGCGGGACTTTGGCGGTCGCGACCGATTGGCGTCCGGGCGATGCCGTCTGGGCCGGAACGGTCGGTGGTCGGAAAGTGACGGCGCAAATCCGTCCTTTCCTCAACGGGCTGCGCATCGACTGGCAGGGACTTTCGATCCGCGCCAAGGTCTTTACGCCGCGCCAGGCGGAACTCGACAAACTGATGCCGGTCAAACTGCCGCCGGATACGTCGAAGCTCCTGCTTTGCCCCATGCCTGGCCTCGTCGTCGCTATTGCCGTTGCGCAAGGCCAGGAGGTCAAGGCCGGCGAAACGCTGGCGATTGTCGAGGCGATGAAGATGGAGAACGTCCTGCGCGCCGAGCGCGACTTGGTCGTCGGCAAGATCAATGCGAAGCCGGGCGAGAGCCTTGCGGTCGACGCCGTGATCATGGAATTCGCCTAATCCGTATTCGCTACGAAACACCTGATTTTTCGCTTGAGCCATCCGGCGCGACCATGCCAATGTCGCGCTAATCAAATCATTAATTTAGGAGGGAGGAAACAATGGACGTACGCGCCGCCGTAGCCGTTGCCGCCGGTAAACCGCTGGAAGTCATGACCGTTCAGCTCGAAGGCCCAAGGGCCGGCGAAGTGCTGGTCGAGGTCAAGGCGACCGGCATCTGCCATACCGACGATTTCACGCTCTCAGGCGCCGATCCGGAAGGCCTGTTTCCGGCGATCCTCGGCCATGAAGGTGCCGGCATCGT